>NZ_JBZCNH010000002.1:0-612865 GCF_058269215.1 Arthrobacter sp. TJ-238
CACCCGAGAGAGTGTGGGAGAGTAGGACACCGCCGGACAACCATTACGGCTCGAGGCCCCACCACCGGTGGGGCCTCGACCCCTTTAACCCCCAACACCCGGCGCAACGCGGCCCTGGAAGGCGGCCGGGGCGACCACCTCCAACACCACACGCCAGGCGAGACCCCGCCCTGGAACGCGGCCGGCAGCGGTACACGACCGTGGACGACGCACGATTCCCGCCACATGCACGTCGGGCAGTAGGGAGCCCCGGGCACCCGTCGTGGCCGTGCACGACTGTAGGGTCGATGCATGAGTGGTTTGTTCTCGCATCCTTCCGGCGCGGCCGATGTCTCCGAGCCGCGGCCGCCGTTGCGGGCCGCGGTAGCGGTTCCCGCACCGCTCGATCACGCCTGGGCAGGGCTCACTGAGCACCTGCACCTCTGGTGGCCCGGCGGCGAGCTCAGCCGCTGGGGTGCCGACAGCTTCTTCGACCTCGAGGACAACGCACTGGTCGAGACGTCGGTGGATGACGACGAGAACGTGTGGGGCGAGGTGACCGGCAGTCAGGCCGGGGAGTGGCTCGAGCTGCAGTGGCGGCACGTCGGGTCCGCCTCCACCACGCTGCTGAGGCTGGTGATGGACGGAGCAGGCTCCGACTCGTCGACCGCACCGGCTGCTCCCGCCGGCGGATCCGCAGGGCTGCAGGACGGCGGGCGCGATGCCGGACCTTCCGGCACGTCCCTTGCCGTCGTTCACAGCGGGTGGTCCGAGGCCGATCCACAGGACGTCTACGAGTTCTACAGGGACTTCTGGCCTCTCGCGCTGTCACGTTACCTGCGCTTCATGGGAGGGTCATGATCGACGGGGCCGCTCTCGAGGAGATGGTAGCGGCGCTTCCCGGGCGGATCTCGACGACGCCGGCAGACCTGGCGCATTACTCGCGCGATCAGGGCCCGGTCCTGCGGGCAGCCCTGCCCGATGCCGTCGTCCGAGCGCGTTCCGTCGAGGATGTACAGGCGCTGCTGCGCTGGGCGACGCGCCATGACGTGCCGGTCGTCAGCCGCGGGGCCGGCTCCGGGGTGTCCGGAGGTGCCCACGCCACGACGGGCTGCGTCATCCTGTCACTGGAGCTGATGGATCGGATCGTGGAGATCGACGCCGACGACGAGACCGCGGTCGTCGAGCCGGGCGTGATCAACGCCGACCTGAACGCCGCGGTGGCCCAGTACGGCCTCATGTACGCCCCTGATCCGGCGAGCTACCGGTGGTCCACCCTCGGCGGGAACGTGGCCACCAACGCGGGGGGCCTTCGCTGCGCGAAGTACGGTGTCACCCGTGATTCCGTACTCGCCCTCGACGTCGTGCTGGCCGACGGCACCCTCATCTCTACGGGTCACCGGACCTTCAAGGGTGTGGCGGGCTATGATCTCACGGCGCTGATCACGGGGTCGGAGGGCACCCTCGGCGTCGTCGTCGGGATCACGGTGCGGCTCCGCTACCTGCCACGGGCCGTCCACACGCTGGCGGCCTTCTTCGACGACTTCCCGCGGGCGGCTGCCGGTGTCCTCGCGATCGGACGTGCCCGTGTGCAGCCTGCAATCCTCGAACTTCTGGACGGCAGGACCCTCGAGGCGCTCGACGGCGCACACGGCTCGGACCTTCGGCGCCGGGGCGGCTCGCTGCTGCTCGTGCAGACCGACGGGTACGGAGCCGCGGCGGAGGCGGACGCGGTGAGGGAAGCGCTCACCGGACTGGGTGCCGTCATCAGTGAGGAGGGGTCGGCAGAGGCGGACCGGCTGATAGACCTGAGAAGGCACAGCAGGGGTGACGAGGTCGACGACCTGTACAGGGTGGGGGAGGATGTCGCCGTCCCGAAATCGAAGCTCGTGCCGTACGTGGCGGCCCTCGAGGGCATGGCCCTCCGTCACGAGGTCAATCTCAAGGTCGTGGCGCACGCCGGGGACGGCAACCTGCACCCGACGTTCTGGGTGGAGCGGAGCGAGGGACCCCGGGCGCAGGAGCGCCTGGAGAAGGCGTTGGACGAATCGGTGAGGCACGCGCTCGACCTCGGTGGGACGATCACCGGCGAGCACGGTGTGGGTCAGTACAAGCGCCGCTGGCTCGCCTGGGAGCAGTCGCCGGAGGTCATCGACCTGCAGGCCCGCCTCAAGCAGGTCTTCGATCCCTCGAACATCCTCAATCCGGGCAAGGCGATCGTCTCCTGATCAATGGGTCGCTGCTCCTCATCCGTGCTGCCGCCCAGTGATATTCTTCAGGAAACTGCCGGAAATCATTCCGCCTTTTCCACGACTTCCCTTGGGGGAACCATGACCGAGAACGACCCGGGATCGCAGGGCAGCTCGCCCTACGGCCAGCAGAACCAGCCCCAGTACGGGCAGAACCAACCCCAGTACGGGCAGAACCAGCCCCAGTACGGTGAGCAGAGCACGTCGCCCTCCGGGCAGGGGCAATCACCCTACGGCCAGCAGGCACAGTACGGCACGGGGCCGGGCAACTACCCGGGACAGCAGGGCTACCCGGGCCAGGTCACGGAGAACCCGGGCCGCACGCTCGGGATCGTCGGTTTCATCCTCGCCATCCTGATCGCTCCGGTCGGCCTGGTCATCAGCATCATCGCCTTCGTGCAGTCCCGGAAGGCGAAGATGGGCAACGGATTCGCCCTCGCCGGCATCATCATCGGCGCGGTGTTCACGGTCCTCGGCGCCATTCTCATCGCCGTCATCGCCAGTTTTGCCGCGGATCTGGCCGGACAGATCATCGAGGCCTGCGAGGGCCTGCCGTCGGGTTCGCCTGTCACCGTCCAGGGCCAGACGACGACCTGCCCTTAGCCGCTCAGGCGACAAGGACCGGCAGCCCATGGCTGCCGGTCCTTCTCGCTGTGAAGGCTAGTTGTCGCTGTACTCCGAGTCCTCGTCGATGCCGATCGTCCTGGCATCGGCCGTCAGCATGATGGCCGCCTCGTCGCGCCGGTGCCGAAGCTCGTCATCCAGGTAGGACTGCACGGCCTCCGCCAGAGGGACATTCCTGTCCTGGCGCTCCGACATGTACCACCGGTGCTCCAGCACCTCGTGCACCACCTGGGCGGGCTCGAGCTTCCCGCCCAGCTCCCGCGGGACGGCCCGTACGATCGGCTCGAAGACCTCGTTCACCCAGAGGTGGGCGCTGAACTCCTCGTCGAGCGACGGGTTGCTGTCCGCACGGTAGGCATCCATGTCGTTCAGGAGCCGCCGGGCCTGGTTCTCCTGTGCGTCGAGTCCGGTCAGCCGGAGGAGGCGCCGGCTGTGGTGTCCGGCATCGACGACCTTGGGCTGGAGCTGGATCTGGGTCCCATTGGCCGCCGTCTTGATGACATACTCCTCGACGTCGAAGCCGAGCTCGTTGAGGCGCCGGATGCGGGCCCCGACGCGCCAGCGTTCGCCGAGTTCGAAGGACTCCTTCTCCGTGAGCTCGGTCCAGAGACGGCGGTAGCTGTCCATGATGAGCTCGCTCGTCGCCAGCGGGTCCACCTTCTCCTCGATCAGGCCGCCCTCGGCGAGGTCCATCAACTCGCCGGCGATGTTGACGCGGGCGATCTCGAGGTCGTACTCGCGCTGCCCGGTGGAGAGCTCGGGGTACAGCTCTCCGGTCTCGGCGTCGACCAGGTAGGCGGCGAAGGATCCCGCGTCGCGTCGGAACAGGGTGTTGGAGAGGGAGACGTCACCCCAGTAGAACCCGACGAGGTGGAGGCGGACGAGGAGCAGCGCCTGCGCGTCGATGAGGCGGGTCAGCGTGTCACGGCGCAGGGTCTGGGAGAACAGCGCCCGGTAGGGGAGCGAGAACTTCAGGTGCCGGGTGACGAGGACGGGGTCGAGCTCGTCACCCTCGGGGGTCGTGCGGCCGGAGATGACGGCGACGGGCTCCACGCAGGGCACGTCCAGCCGCTGCAGCTTCCGGAGCATGTGGTACTCGTGCCGTGCGACGTGTTCGCTGGTCTCCTTGACGGCGATCACGGATCCCCCGAGGTGCGCGAAGCGCACGATGTGCCGTGAGATACCGCGGGGCAGGGCGGCGAGGGCACTGGCGGGCCACTGCTCCAGGGCGATGTGCCAGGGGAGGTCGAGGAGTTCGGGATCGGAGGCCGCCGCGGTGATGCTCAGCGACCCGAGGTTCGGGGTCTCCGCCGATGCGGGGCGCAGTCTCGGCAGTTTGCCCGTCTGGTCGTAGTCGGTCGGCTCGTCGTGCCACTGGGCGTTCGAGGTCTCGGTCATGGTGCTGCCTCCGTGTCGGGGCGGGAAAGGGCCTGCATCAAGCGTAGATGCCGTTAACGCGGCAGTGGCGTCCGCCGAGCCCCCAGAGGGTGCCCGGTGGACGCCACCGTCGTCGTGCGTGGTGCTGAGTCCGGTAGGACTAGACCGTCTCGGCCAGGCGGAGTCCGCTGGTGGTGTCGAACAGGTGTACGTGGCCCTGCTCGGGGCGGACGAACACGGTGTCGCCCTTCATCGGAGGACGGCGACCGTCGACGCGGACCACCATGTCGTGGTCCTTGCCGTCGAGCGTGGTGTGGCCGTAGATGTAGGCGTCGGCGCCGAGTTCCTCGACGACGTCGACCTCGACCGGCAGTCCCTCACCGGTTGCGGAGACGACCAGGTCCTCGGGACGGACACCCAGCGTGACGGTGTTGCCGGCTGCGGCGTCGAGGACGTTGCCGGGGACCGGGTAGACGATGCCACCGAAGATGACACCGCCGTCGGCGACGGGCAGTTCGAGGAGGTTCATGGCGGGTGAGCCGATGAAGCCGGCCACGAAGACGTTCTTGGGACGCTCGTAGAGGTTGCGGGGGGTGTCGACCTGCTGGAGGATGCCGTCCTTCAGGACCGCGACGCGGTCACCCATCGTCATGGCCTCGACCTGGTCGTGCGTGACATAGACCGTCGTGACGCCGAGGCGCCGGGTCAGCGATGCGATCTGCGTACGGGTCTGCACGCGGAGCTTGGCATCGAGGTTGGACAGGGGCTCGTCCATGAGGAACACCTGCGGGTTACGCACGATGGCGCGACCCATGGCGACACGCTGACGCTGGCCACCGGAGAGGGCCTTCGGCTTGCGGTCCAGGTAGTCCTCGAGGTCGAGGAGCTTGGCGGCCTCGCGGACGCGCTCCGCACGCTCCTCCTTGGAGACGCCCGCGATCTTCAGGGCGAAGCCCATGTTGTCGGCGACCGACATGTGGGGGTAGAGGGCGTAGTTCTGGAAGACCATCGCGATGTCGCGATCCTTCGGGGGGACGTCGGTGACGTCGCGGTCGCCGATGAGGATGCGTCCGGAGTTCACGTCCTCCAGGCCGGCGAGCATGCGCAGGGAGGTGGACTTGCCGCAACCGGAGGGTCCCACGAGGACGAGGAATTCGCCGTCGGCGATATCGATGTCGAGCTTGTCGACGGCGGGCTTATCGGTGCCCGGGTACAGGCGCGTGGCCTGGTCAAACGTTACCGTTGCCATGGTGTTGGTTCCTTTTCACGGGCAGGTACGTGCCCGACGATCCGTAGTGAATGGAAGACAGATATTCAGTTGGAGTGCGTGACCCGCCAGCAGTACCGGTGACGTCGGTCACGCCCCCGTAGTATGACACGTTCCCTACGCGGGCGCACCTGCCGTCCGCAGGGCCACCAGATCCTCGAGGACGGCGCTGAATTCCTCGGGTGATGCGACCGTGAAGCGGGCGGCGGTCGCGCCGGGGCCGATCCTGATGCCTAGGTCGTCCGGGCCCAGCGTGCGCTGGGCGTTCTCGTCGGTGACGTCGTCACCCGCGAAGAGCACGCCCGTCGCGCCTGTGAGCCGACGGAGGAGGCTCAGTCCCTGCCCCTTGTCGGCCTCGACCACCGCGATCTCGAGGACGCGCTTGCCATCGGTGA
This sequence comes from Arthrobacter sp. TJ-238, assembly GCF_058269215.1. NCBI lineage: Bacteria > Bacillati > Actinomycetota > Actinomycetes > Micrococcales > Micrococcaceae > Arthrobacter > Arthrobacter sp. TJ-238. The sequence continues at coordinate 5,892 of NZ_JBZCNH010000002.1, forward strand.
CGCCCAGGCCTTCCAGCCGCTCCAGCTCGCCGCGGGCGGAGGCGACGGCGGCCTCGGCCACGTCATCCGTGGCGGTCCTGGTGTGGAGGACCACGCCGGCAGGCTTGTATTCGACGCGGGTTCCCTCGTGTGTGGCGACCGTCCGCTCGACGATGTCGACGGCCCGTGCCCGCAGGTCCTCCTGGTCCGGCGTCAGCGCGAGGGGTGCGCCGTCCGGGCCGGTCCATGTCTCCGCCCCGTGGCTGCCGATCAGCATGGTCTCGGCGGGAGGGTCCGCGACGGCCCGGAGGCTGTTGAGGGCGCGTCCCGAGATCAGCGCTGTCGTCGTCGCGGGCAGCGCCGCCAGGGCACGGACCGCCGCGTCGGACGCGGGGAGAGCCCGCGCGTCCTCTGCCCGCTCGACGAGCGGGGCGAGGGTGCCGTCGAAGTCCAGCGCCACGAGCAGGTGCGGCGTGGCGGCGAGGGCGCGGAGGGCGGCGTGGAGATCCGCGTCAATCGCCACGGGTAGGGCTCCCGGACCGGAGGGCGTCGAGGAACGCCTGCGACCAGCGTTCGACGTCGTTCTGGACCACCTGGCGGCGCATGAGCCGCATGCGCCGCATGGCCTCGACCTTCGGCATGGAGATGGCAGAGACGATCGCGGCCTTGAGGCCGTCGATGTCGTGCGGGTTCACGAGGATCGCCTGCCGGAGCGTGTCCGCGGCACCCGCGAACTCACTGAGGACGAGCATGCCCGTGTTGCCGGTGCGGGCAGCGACGTACTCCTTGGCGACGAGGTTCATGCCGTCGCGCAGAGCCGTGACGAGCATGACGTCGGCGGCGAGGTACAGCGCCACCATCTCCTCGACCGGATAGCTGTGGTGCAGGTAGCGGATGGCGGTGTTCTTCATGGTGTCGTGGGTACCGTTGATGCGGCCCACGGCGCCCTCGATGTCCTCGCGGAGGAGGCGGTACTGTTCAACGCGCTCGCGGCTCGGGCTGGCGACCTGGATGAGGGCGGCGTCCTCGACGGTGATGGCGCCGTCCTCGAGCAGCTCACCGTAGGCCTTGAGCCGGTGCCCGATGCCCTTGGTGTAGTCGAGGCGGTCGACGCCGAGCAGGATGTGCTGGGGGTCGCCCAGTTCACGCCGGATCTCCCTGGACCGTTCGATGACGTCCGGGCGGTGCGCCAGTTCCGTGATGGACGCGGTGTCGATCGAGATGGGGAACGCCTCGGCGCGGGAGACGTAGGCGGGGATCCCGTCGTCGGCCGGCACGTGCACTTGCTGGGACTTGATGGTGTAGCCCTTGAAACGGCGCACGCAGCGGAGGAAGTTGCTGGCGTCGCTCGGGCGCTGGAAGCCGATGAGATCGGCGCCGAGGAGGCCCTCGATGACCTGGCGGCGCCAGGGCAGCTGTGCGTAGATCTCCAGCGGCGGGAAGGGGATGTGGTTGAAGAAGCCGATCTTCAGGTCCGGACGCGCCTGCCGCAGCATCCGGGGCACCAGCTGCAGCTGGTAGTCCTGCACCCACACCGTGGCGCCCTCGGCGGCGACGGACGCCGTCGCCGCCGCGAACCGCTCGTTGACCTTCCGGTAGGAGTCCCACCAGGTGCGGTGGAACTCCGGGGACGCGATGACGTCGTGGTACAGGGGCCAGAGGGTGGCGTTCGAGAAGCCCTCGTAGTAGAGCTCCACCTCCTCCGCGCTGAGCGGTACGGGCACGAGGCGCATGTTCGACTCATCGAAGGGCTCGAGTGTCTCGTCCGGCGCGCCGTGCCAGCCGACCCAGGCGCCGTCGGCCTTCGCCATCACGGGCGCCAGGGCCGTCACGAGGCCGCCGGGGGACCGGCGCCATGCGCTCTCGCCGTGCTCGTCGACGACACGATCGACGGCGAGCCGATTGGACACCACGATGAAGTCGAAGTCCCCGAACTGTCCCTCGGGTGCGGCCGGTGGCGTGACGCCCGGTGTGGTCGAAGGTTGTGCTGCGCTCAAAACTGGCTCCATCGCATTGGTGTGGTCTCGGAACCGACTCTATCGGTTCACTCCGTCCGCGCACCCGGAGTCTTATGGGCCCGGGAGAAGTCGCTGCCGTGATGTCCGCCGATCCGCCCCGCCGGAGCCGTGCGCAGCTGATTTCCCGCGGTGCTGGTGCTGGGCTACCCTTAACGAGCGCTCAGCGTCCCCTCCTGCCCGCCGGTCCGGCACGGGGACGCCGACGCCCGCCGGCTCGGGCCGGCACGCCTCCTTAGCTCAGTTGGCCAGAGCACCGCTCTTGTAAAGCGGGGGTCGTCGGTTCGAATCCGACAGGGGGCTCCACTGCGCCCGTCCGCCTCGGTCGCCGGCGCCGATCTCACCGGCCCTCCCTGAAACGGCTCCTGTGATCCTTCGCCAGGGCCGCCTCACGGGCCACCCGCTGGAACGATCGCTCATGGCGGCGCTGTTCGGCGGCATCCTGCCTCCGGTGAAGGCTCGCGAGCTCGCGCTCCATCTTCCGGTAGCTCAGCCAGCGCCGCTCTTCCAGCGCCCCCGACCCGATAGCAGCCTGCACGGCGCACCCCGGTTCGCGGTCATGCGCGCAGTCGCGGAAGCGGCAACCCTCGAACAGTTCCTCGATGTCCCCGAATACCTCGGACAGGCCGGCCTCGGCGTCCCACAGGGCGAAGCCGCGCAGCCCCGGCGTGTCCATCACCACCGCGCCGTCACCGAGGGGCACCAGCTCGCGCGCCGTCGTCGTGTGCCGGCCCCTCGCGTCCCCGGCCCGGACCTCGCCGGTGTCCTGGCGGGGATCGCCCACCAGGGCGTTGATCAGGCTCGACTTGCCGGCACCGGAGGGGCCGAGCAGGGCCAGGGTCTGCCCGGTGCCGATCCTCCCGCGGAGCTCCTCGAGGCCGTCCAGGTCCTCCGCCGACGTCGTGAGCACCTCCACGCCGCGGGCTCGCTGCACGGTCTCGGCGACGACGTCGTCGAACCGTGTACTGAGATCGGCCTTCGTCAGGATGACGATCGGCACGGCGCCCGAATCCCAGGCCGCGACGAGGGTCCGTTCCAGCCGGTTGGTCGACAGCGGCCGGTCGAGGGGGACGACCACGCCGAGCAGGTCGATGTTGGCGCCGAGGATCTGCGCCTCGGAGAGCGGGTCGTACGCCCGCTTGCGCCGGAGCAGGGAGGACCGGGGAAGGCACCCGATCACGGTGCCTTCGGGCTGGACCGCGGCCCAGTCGCCGGTGACGAGCGTGCTCCCGCCGTCGAGATGGACGATGCCGTGCCGTGACGCGACCAGTACGCGGCCGCGGTCCGAGCGGATGACACGCGCCGGATCCGTAGGGGCCGGACCAGGGAAGTGGAAGGAGAAGAGACCGCCGATGCGGTCGGTGAAGCCGTACTGCTCGAGAGTGTTCAACGTGGGTCCTCTAGGGGGAGGCCTCCCACGGCACGCTAGGGCGCGGTCGTCGCGGAGGCGGGGTCGATGGAGTGGGCGGCGCGCAGCGCAACGACACTGACCTTCATGACTCCACCTCCTCAGGACCCTTCCGGCCCGGCGGCCGGAGGACACACATACTAATTCCGTCCGGACGAGGTGACCAGACCCGCGTGGCGGTCCGCCTGGGAAAATCGGTGTACGAGTCCCACTCCCGGCGTCCGGGCCCATCGCAGTTCCGGCGTCGCCCTCGGAGTGACGGCACTGCTCGCCTACTTCTGCCGGTTCGTGCCCAGCATCATCGACGCCTCCGCTCCCGTCACCCCGGGGCGACCCCCTCGGCGCCCGTCCGGAAGCCCGAGCCCCACGAGCCAGGCCGAGACCATCGACCGCGCGGGTCAGGGCCGCACGGCGGGTGAGCGCGATGTGCGGTGCCCATGGTACCGCCTCGCACCCTGCGCCTGTCCAGAGGAGAAGGGTGCTGGACCCTGCGCTTGCGGTATGGGGCTCGGACGGGACTTTCGGCCCTAGCCAGTATCGAGGCTCTGGCATGGGATGGGTGGCACGACGACGACGACGACGTCGCATTGCGCACAGCGCGAGGAGAGCAGTACCCCTGAGGTTCGAGGAGGATCCCCCATCATGACCCTGAACACACTCTGGACCAGGATCGACCCCACCGTGCAGCAATGGCTGCTGGCCAACCCGGGCTGCCTCATGCTGCCCCGGACGCTGGTGAACCGGGTGGAGGCGACGACGGGTACGTCCGTGGCGACCGACGGTCATGGGGAACACATCCTGTCCGAGGAGGACCTGGATTTCCTCAAGGACCGACGACGCGAGAGCGTCTCCGACAGTGCCACGGACACATTGTCCGGGGTCCGCAGCGCCGAGCACGCGGAAGCCGTGGACCGATGACCCGAGGCACTCCCCATGAACGGTCGATGGCGGTACACCCGTCCGCTGCGCGGCAGAAGCTGAAGGTGCTCGTCAGGGCCGATCCGGACCTCAACAGCATCCGGATCATCGTCCACGGGTGCGTCTCACCGGTCAACGTGCACGGTCTTGATCTGGTCGTCCGCCGGGCTGCCAGCCTGGCGCCCGCGACCGATGTCACGCTCGATCTCGGCGAGGCCGAGGCCTGGGACTCGATCCAGAAAGACCTCGAGGCGGCCTCCTTCGTGTCCCGGCTGGCACCCGGGATGCCGACCGCCATGGGTCTGCGGCTGCGCGTGATCGGCCCCGGGACCTGAGGCCGTCGGGATCCGCGGCGCTGTCGGTCGAACTCCTGACCGCCCAAGAGGGCCAGGAGGAATCCCATGGGTGTAGTCTCGGCTTCCATAGCGCGAGACGATGCAGCGCTGCGCACCTGCGGGAGGGTTCACGAGGCCCGTCGCAGGGATCTGGATGACCGGTCCTAGCGGCCACGGATGGCCGAACCCCACCGAGTCGGGGCGAGCCCCGGGCAACAGGACGGAACGTTCTGTGGACACACAGCCGCACTACCTGCCTCCGGGATCACGGGTGCAGTCCTCCACCGCCACGGGCATCGAGAACCTCCTCTCGGCCTTCGCCGCCGTAGCGGACGATCTCGACCTCGACACCGTCCTCGAGCGGGTGGTCTCCGCCGCATGCCAGCTGGTCGACGCCCGGTTCGGGGCGCTGGGCGTCATCGGCCCCGACCGGATGCTCGGCCCCTTCATCACGGTGGGCCTGGACGACGACGAGAAGAGCAGCATCGGTCCGCTTCCCCGGGGCCACGGGGTGCTGGGGCTCCTCATTACCGAGCCGAAGCCGGTACGCCTCGCCGATCTGCGCCGACACCCCCTCGCATACGGCTTCCCCGACAGCCACCCGCAGATGACCTCGTTCCTGGGTGTGCCCATCCGCGTCCACGACAGGGTCTTCGGCAACCTCTACCTGACGGAGAAGCGTGGGGGAGCGGCCTTCTCCGACGCGGACGAGCAGCTCGTCGTCGCCCTCGCCTCAGCGGCCGGCATCGCGATCGAGAACTCACGGCTCTTCGATGAATCGACGCGCAGGGCCCGCTGGCTCGAGGGCGGGCTCGACGCCGCGCGTGAACTGCTCGGACGGCATATCGGGGCGCACAGCGATCTCGAGGTGGTCGCCCAGCATGCGCTGCGCGCGTCGCAGAGCTCCCTCGTGATCGTCCTGCGGGACCTCGGTCACCAGCGCGGCCTCATCTGCGAGGCCGCCGACGGATGCGGAGCCGGGACGCACCTCGGGCGGCACGTGCGGGGAGGCCCCGTCCTGCGGGACCTCACGGCGACCTCACCGCCCGCCCTGATCACCGGAGCAGACCTCGCCCTGGTCCTACCCGACGCAGCTGCGGAGACCATCGACGCCGCCCTGTGCTGCAGGCTCCCTGGTAACGGGGAACGGCACTTCCTCGTCATCGGCAGGGCGCCGGGCGCCGTCGCGTTCTCCGTGGCCGACCACGAGATGCTGCGGTCCTTCACCTCCCACGTGTCGCTGGCCCTCGAACTGCTGCGCGCCCACCGCCGGCGCGAGCAGGAAGCCGTGTTCGGTGATCGCGACCGCATCGCGCGGGACCTCCACGACGTCGTCATCCAGCGCCTGTTCGCCGCAGGCCTGAGCATCCAGACCCTTCGCAAATACACGGCGGATGCCCACGCACTGGACCGCATCTCCGCCGTCACGACGGAGCTCGACGCGACCATCCGGGAGCTGCGCGACACGATCTACTCCCTCCGGTCCGTCCCGCAGGCCGCCCCGAGCTTCACCTCCACGGTGTTCTCCCTCGTGGCCGATGCCTTCGACGGCCACGACCTCGAGCCGGTCCTCCACCTCTCCGGTCCGCTGGATTCGTTCGTGGACGGGGAACGTGCGGACCACCTGAGGGCCATCATCCTCGAGGGGCTCTCCAACGCCCTCCGGCATGCCGACGCCCAGGTCATCACCATCACGCTCGGCGTCGCCGACGGGACACTCGACCTCTCGATCGACGACGACGGCCGCGGCTTCACGGAGCCCGACCGTGCCAGCGGACTCGTGAACATGAGGCGTCGCGCAGAGCTCTGCGGCGGCACCATCTCCATCACCAGCACTCCCGGCCACGGCACCCGCATCCATCTCGTGGTGCCCGTGGACCTCAGGCAGACTGAGAGCGCTCCGGGCTGGAGATGAAGACCGCCGCCTGAGTGCGCCGCTGGAACCCCAGCTTCGACAGCAGCGACGACACGTAGTTCTTGACGGTCTTCTCCGCGAGGAACAGTTCGGCGCCGATCTCCCTGTTCGTCAGCCCGGCACCGATCAGGTCCAGGACCCGCTTCTCCTGGCCCGTGAGCGCGGCCAGACGCGGGTCCTCCACGGAGGGGTCCGCGAGCCCGGCGACGATGCGCTCGCGCACCCCCGCCTCGAAGAGGGACTTCCCCTCGGCGGCCAGGCGCACCTTCTCGACGAGGTCCGATCCGAGGATCTCCTTGAGGATGTACCCCGTCGCGCCGGCGAGGATCGCCCCGCGCAGCGCCTGGTCGTCGTCGTAGCTCGTGAGGATCACGCAGGCGAGCGACGGATCCACCGAACGGACGTCGCGGCACACCTCGATCCCCCCGCCGTCCGGTAGCCGTGCGTCGAGGATCGAGACATCCGGGCTGAGGGCCGGGATCCAGCGGACGGCCTCCTCCGCCGATCCTGACTCGCCGACGATCACGAAGCCCTCGTCCTCGAGCAGTTCACGCAGCCCGCGGCGCACCAGCTCGTGGTCGTCGAGGATGAACACCGAGACCTGTCGCCGGGTCGTGTCGCGCTCGATGCCGGACATGTCGTCTCCTCCACCTCAACGCCCCGTGCCTGCACGAGCAGACCCCTTGGTGACCATCATGATCCAATCGGCGCAGGGTGGGGAGGGCCGAAGGGCCTTTCCGTCGGGCCGTTCGGCCCTACCCGATGGGGCGAGCTGCGGTCACCATGGATGAGCGCCGTGCCCGGAACCACCGCCCGGGACACCGCTCGAGACAGAGGAGCGATCGTCATGGATCCTGCCCACCGGACCGGGAGAACCGCGCCCGTCGGGACCGGCCCAGCAGTATGACCGGGGACGAGACCGGCGACATGACCAAGGACGAGACCGGGGACGAGACCGGGGACATGACCGGGGACGAGACCGGCGAGATCGACGGTACCGCCCCGCGCCGTCCCGTCCTCGTCGGCTACGACGGATCCGACGGCGCGAAGCGGGCCGTCCTGTGGGCGTCCCGGTACGCGGTCGCCGCGCAGCTGCCCCTCGTCGTCGTGCACTGCTGGACGTGGCCGTTCTTCACCCGCGAGCTCGGTCCGGTGCCGGGCGTGCAGGACAGCGGGTTGCGCAGGGAGGCCGAGAGGCTCATGGCCGAAGGGCAGGACCTCGCCACCCGGGCGGAACCGGACCTCCTCGTCCGCACACGCCTCGTCGTCGGTTTCCCGTCGGAGGCCCTCGTGAGACTCTCCGCGGAAGCGTCCCTCCTGGTGACAGGGACACGAGGGCTCGGGGGCTTCGCGGAGCTGCTGATCGGGTCGGTCAGCCTCCACCTCGCCGCGAGTGCCTCGTGCCCGGTCATGGTCGTGCGGGATGCACGTCCCACCCAGGACACCGTCGTGGTCGCCGTCGACGGGTCGCCCGCGAGCGACAGGGCGGCGGCGACGGCCGCTGACCTCGCTCGGACGCTGCACAAGCGCCTGCAGCTCCTCCATGTGCACGTGCAGCGCCGCCGCAAGCAGTCCGGCGCGCTTCCCGAGGGCAGGGATCCCGTCCTCGAGCGCGCGGCAACGCTGCTGGCCGGAACCACCGATCTGGCCATCACGGAGGACTCCTCCGCAAGCTCCTCCGCCGCGGGATTCATCGTGCAACGGACCTCGGACGCGTCATGTGTCCTCCTCGGGGCCAGGGGCAGCCACTCGACGGGGACGAGGCTCGGTTCCACGATCCACGCGGTCCTCCACCATGCGAAGGGGAACGTCGGCGTCGTCCCGTGAAGTCGCCCGACGACGTCGGCCTCAGCCGCGCTGGTCGGGTCCCTGCGCCTCGACCTGCTCGGCCTCGCGCTCCTCGGTCTCTCCGGCCGACGTCGTCGGTCCTGGCTCCATACCGTCGCGCTCGCGCCAGCCGCCCCTGCGGTAGGCGGGCGTGCCGACCGCCAGGATCACGAGGGTGAGGAGGGCGACGGCGAGCATCACGCAAACCATCGCGAGCGAGTTCCCGCCGAGGAGCCCGACGAGCGGACTGACCAGGCCTGCCACGCCGGACTGCAGGGCACCGATGACGGCGGCGGCCGTGCCGGCCATATGCCCGTAGTCGTGCAGGGCGAGCACGGAGGCATTCGCGGGGATGAGGCCCTGGGTCCCGAGGACCAGCCACAGGCCCGCGACGAGCCCGACGAAGCCTCCGGCGCCGGTGAGGACGAGGGTGAGGAGGATCAGCGCACACACCAGCTGCACGATCACGGCCACCCGGAGCACACGGATGGGTGCGGCGCGCCGGACGAGGGCCGCGTTGAGCTGTGCCGACCCCACGATCGCCGCGCCGTTGAGCGCGAACACGGCGGCGAACTGTCCCTGGGTGAGGCCGTACTCGTCCTGGAAGACGAAGGGGGAGCCGACCACGTAGCTCATGATCACGGCCAGGCCGAGACCCGGGATCACCGCGAGGGCCATGAAGTGCCGGTCGCGGAGCAGGGTGAGGTACCCCCCTGCGACCTGGCGCGGGTCACCCGAGCGCCGCTTCCCGCGGGGCAGTGACTCCGGCATGAAGCGCCACACGATCAGGACCAGGACGAATCCGATGAGCGCGAGGGCGTAGAAGACCGCCCGCCACTGCCAGGCGCCCGCGACGGCCTGCCCGACGGTCGGCGCGAAGAGCGGCGCCACACCGATGACGAGCATGAGGCGCGAGAGCAGCCGTGCGGCGTCGGAGCCGACGAAGCGGTCCCGGATGACGGCGATGGCCACCACCGAGGCCGCGGCGTTGAAGAACCCCTGGCAGACGCGCAGAGCGATCAGGGATCCGATGTCCGGCGCCATCGAGCACAGGATCGACGTCACCACGTGGAGGGAGATCCCGATGAGCAGGGGCAGGCGCCGCCCGAACCGGTCCGAGAACGGCCCGATGACGAGCTGGCCCACCCCGGCACCGATGAGCATGCCGGACATGGTGAACTGCGCCGCGGCCTGCGACGCCCCGAGATCGTCGGCGACCGTGGGGAGGGAGGGCAGGTACATGTCCGTGGTGATGGCCGGGAGGGCCGCGAGGGCACCCAGCATCAGGATCCACTTGACGCTGGAGCGGCGGCCGGGCGCGGCCGTGGCGGTTCTCGCGGTAGTCACCCTGAAACCCTAGGCAGATCGTTGACCGGGCGAACAGATTCGCTTCGAATGTGTCGTCGACGGCGAGCCACTGGACACGCGACCGGACCCGGGCTAGCGCGGTGGCAGCCGGTGCGTGGTGACGTCGAGGCGGCCCTCGATGATGGCGGCCGTCATATAGGTGCAGTGCGGCTGGCGGCGGCGGTCGGTGGGGGAACCCGGGTTGAGGAGCCGCAGCCCGGAGTCGGCCCGCGTGTCCCAGGGGATGTGGCTGTGGCCGAACACCAGGACGTCGACGTCGGGGTACAGGGCCGCCATGCGTGCCTCGCGACCCTGCTTCTGGCCGGTCTCGTGCACGACGGCGAGGCGGACGCCGTCGAGCTCCGCCCTCCCGACGAGCGGCAGGCGACGCCGGAGGTCGGGGCCGTCATTGTTGCCGTAGCAGGCGATGAGCCGTTGTGAGCGGGCTTCCAGTTCCTCCAGCAGCGAGACCTCCGTCCAGTCCCCGGCATGCACGACGACGTCTGCGGACTCGACCGCGGCCCACACCTGATCCGGGAGGTCCCTCGCGCGTCTCGGCAGGTGGGTGTCGGCGAGGAGCGTCAGGGTGGGATTCATGGAGCCCATTCTCCGACGTCCGTTCCGGGTGGGCACGGCAGGGGCGGGCACCCGTGACATCGGGGGGACCCTGTGCCATGCTTTCGTAAGCACGCTTAGTAATAGCGTCCGGGACTACGAGGAGGCATCAGTGCAGATTGACAAGTCGCAGATCATCGACCTGCTGAAAAGCCAGGGCAAGCACGAGCACGCCGATCAGGCGCAGGCCGAACTCCCGGATCAGGTGGACCCGGAGCAGCACTCGGACCTCCTTGCGAAGTTCGGCATCAACCCCAAGGACCTGCTGGGCAAGATCCCCGGCCTGGGTGGCTTCGGGGGCTAACCGATCCGGCGCCCAGGCGCCGACGAGGAGAGGAGTCAGCAATGGATACTACCCAAGTGGTGTGGATCGTCGTCGGGATCGTCGTCCTCCTGGCCATCATCGCCGTCGTGGCGATCCTGGCCCGCAAGCGCGGCACCGTCCAGCGGCAGCGCCAGCAGGAGAAGGACAGGCATCGCGCCGCGGAGATGCGCGAGCAGGCCAAGGCGACGGAACTCGAGGCGCGCGAGCGCGAGGCCAAGGCCTCCATGGCGGAGGCCGAGGCACAGCGGGCCGAGGTCGAGGCTGAGCGGCTCCGGCAGCAGGCCCAGGAACGGCAGGGCGACGCCCAGGGGTTGCGGGACAAGGTGACCCACCATGTCCAGGCGGCGGACGAGGTGGACCCCGACGTCACCACGGACAAGGACCAGCGTCGCGGCTCCTGAGCCCTGTCGGCATCCGGATACACGGAAGGGGGCACTCGATGAGTGCTCCCTTCCGTGTATCCGGCCCTTCAACCCTTCGGGCGATGCGGGCGGCGCAGAAGTGCGTGACAAATCCGTGGCGGCCCCGAAGACTCGGAGAGGAGCCCGTGCCACCGCCCGGGCCGGTGGAACCGGAGGCAGGCACATGGGCGAGGGCATCACCGTGGTCATCACGGGGGCATCGAGCGGTATCGGACGGGCGACGGCGTGCCTCTATGCGGAGGACGGCGCCCGCCTCGTCCTGGCCGGCCGGGACGCCGGCACGCTCGAAGCCGTCGCGGCCGAATGCCGCGACCGGGGAGCCGTGGCCATCGCCGTCCCCACCGATGTGTCCTCCGAGGCGGACGTCGACCGGCTCGCCGACGCGGCCATCGAGCGCTTCGGCAGGATCGACGTATGGGTCGGCAACGCGTCGCTCTACAGCTTCGGCACGTTCGAGCAGACCCCGTCGGAGGTGTTCGACCGGCTCATCGACGTGAATCTCCTGGGCCAGGTGTACGGGGCCCGCGCAGCCCTGCGGGTGTTCCGCCGCCAGGGCCGGGGCGTCCTGGTCTCCGTGGCATCCGTCTACTCGAGGATCACCTCACCCCTCGTGAGCCCCTACGTGACGAGCAAGTTCGGGCTCCTCGGCTTCCTCGAGGTGCTGCGCATGGAGTTGCGGGGCGCACCGGGCATCCACGTCTGCGCCGTCCTACCGGCGACCATCGACACCCCGATCCACCAGCACGCCGCGAACTACACGGGCCGGCCCGTGCGCCCGCCCCCGCCGGTCACGGACCCCGTGCGTGTGGCACGGGCGATCGTCAGGGTCTCCCGCAGGCCCCGGCGGCTCACGCAGGTGGGACGGATCCAGTCCCTGTTCGTCTACGCCAGGGCCCTGGCTCCGGCCGTCTACGAACCCGTCGTCGCCCGGGCCTACGTGGCGCTCGCCCTGAAGCGCGGTTCGATGCCCGAGGCCCCCGGCAACGTGTTCCAGCCCGATCGGGACGCCACGGGCGTCACGGGTGGGTGGCGGATCCTGCCCTGGCTGCGGCGGACGCCGGGGCTTTGAGGCCGCTGCTGCGGACGCCGGCGAAGGGCCCATTCTCATGGGCCAGGAGGGCTGTCAATGTGAGGGACACGATATCCGCGGCGCGCAGCCCTGGAGGGCCGCCCGGTAATAGTTGACCTATGAATCAATGGCAGGGTCTCCTGGCGCAGTGCGCCCGGAGCATGGGCTTCGACCGCGGGCACCGCCGTGCGGCCTACGCGCTCCTGGGCGTCGGGGTGTTCTGGGCCGTCGGACTGTTCGGCGGGCTGCGGGTCCTCCACACCGCATCATCGCCGATGACCACCCTGGTGCTCCTGTACGTGATGCTCGCCGTCGTCGCCCTCTCGCTCGTCATCGCCGCGGCCGCCGTGGCCGAACTCGGGCGGCAGGCCGCCCAGAGGCGCCGCCGCTAGGCGAGACCGCCGCTCCTGCCGGCCCGAGCCGCAGTATCCGGCCCACGGGTCCGGCCGCTCAGGAGGACCTCGAGCCGGTGCCCTCCTCGATCTCCGCGTAGCGCTGCAGAAGCCCAGCCGCGCTGCCCGCCGGTTCCTGCTCGAGGGCCGCCCGCATGGATCCGAGCTTCGCCGCGCCCGCGGGGAAGGGCGGCAGCAGCGGCACGTCCGGGTCGGTCACGACGTCGAGGACGAACGGGCGGTCCGCGGCGAAGGCCTGCCGCCAGGCGCCGGCGAGATCCTCGGGGTCCTCCACCCGGACGCCGTCGAGTCCGAGGAGCCGGGCGTGCGCCGCGACGTCCACGGCAGGCAGCGCCTGGCTGGCCCCGAAGCGCGGTTCCCCCTCCATCTCGCGCTGCTCCCACGTCACCTCGGCGAGGTCGCCGTTCGAGAAGACACACACGACGAAGCGGGGATCGGCCCAGTCCCGCCACAGCCCCGAGACCGTCACGAGCTCGGCGAGACCGGCCATCTGCATGGCGCCGTCGCCGGCGAGTACGACGACGGGACGGTCCGGGCGCGCCAGTTTCGCGGCGATGCCGTAGGGCACCCCGGCGCCCATGCAGCCGAGCGTGCTGGAGAGGTGGGCGGGCACGCCGCGCGGCAGCCGGAGCTGGCGTGCGTACCAGTAGACGCAGCTGCCGACGTCGATCGCCACCTGGGCGTCGTCCGGGAGCACGGCGTCGAGTTCGTGCACGACGCGCTCCGGGTTCACGGGTACGGCGGGCGTCATGGCGCGCTCGGTCGCGACCCGGTGCCACTGGCGCACCTGCTCCTCGATCTCCGTCCGCCATGAGTGGTCCTGCTGTCGGTGCAGGAGGGGGGCCAGTGCGGAGAGCGTCGTCGCCGCGTCACCGTTCACGGCGACCTCCACGGGGTAGCGGTTGCCGATGGCCTTCGGATCGATGTCGATCTGCACGGCGCGGGCCTGGCCGGGGGCGGGGTAGTACTCGGTCCAGGGGTCGTTGGAACCGATGATGAGCAGCGTGTCGCAGTGGTCCATCAGGTACGCGCTCGCGGTCGTGCCGAGGTGGCCCATGGTGCCCGTGGCGTGGGGCAGGGACTCGTCGACGAACGGTTTCCCGAGCAGGCTCGTGGTGATCCCCGCGCCCAGCCGGTCGGCGATGGCCACGACGTCCTGCTGGGCGTGCGCCGCGCCCTGCCCCACCAGCAGCGCGACCTTCCGGCCCGCGTTGAGCAGTGCGGCGGCGTCGTGCAGGTCCGCCTCACGAGGGGACAGGCACCCCAGGGACCACGCCGGCGACGACGGAACCACGCCGTGCTCGTGGGGCACCTCGGGCGCGGGTGCCTGCTGGACGTCGTGCGGGAGGATCACGACGGTAGGCGACCTGGTGGCGAGCGCCGTCCTGAAGGCGCGGTCGAGGACCATCGGTAGCTGTTCCGGGCTCGAGACCTGCTGCCGGAACCCCGACGCGACGTCCTTGAACAGGGTGAGGAGGTCGATCTCCTGCTGGTAGGCGGACCCGAGCACGGTCTGGTTCTGCTGCCCGATGAGTGCCACGACCGGCACGCTGTCCATCCGCGCGTCGTACAGTCCGTTGAGCAGGTGGACGGCGCCGGGGCCCTGCGTCGCCATCACCACGCCGAGGCCGCCGGTGTACTTGGCGTGGGCCACCGCCATGAAGGCGGCAGCCTCCTCGTGGCGCGCCTGGATGAACGCGGGCGCCCCTGCCCGGCGCAGCGCGCCGAGCAGGGGATTGATGCCGTCACCGCTGTAGCCGAAGATCCTCTCCACCCGCCATGCGGCGAGGCGGCGGACGACGAGGTCCGCCACGGTACCGGGGGCCGCGTCGTCGGCCACGGATCAGACCGCGGCCGGGACGTCGGGGCCCGTGGGCCAGCGCAGGAGCGCGGCGATGGGTTTCGCCTCGAGGGCGCCGGACGGGTACATGGTGACCTGGGCGTCGGTGAGGGCCGCGGCCCGGAGCAGTGCGGCCACGGCCGGGACCTCGCCCAGCACGCCGGCGCCCGCGGTCTCGCCCTCGGACGCCGCGACCCAGGGCGCCGCGTCGAGCGCGAGGAGCGTCTCGCCGTCCCATGCCGTGGTCTCGAGGAGCAGAGACTCGACCTGCGCCTGCTGCAGCGCGGTGATCACCGGTCCGCGGCCCACGGCGGACGTGCGCGTCCCCTGGCCCTCCTTCTCGGAGAGGCGTTCCAGCAGTGCGTGCTGCTGGTCGGCGATGGTTCGCGCCACGAGCAGCTGGACCTCCTCGAGGAAGGTCTCCTCGTCCGCCCCCGCGGCGCGCGTGTTGGCCTCGACGACGGCGAGCTTGGCACGCGACTCCTGCGACACCTGGTCAGCGACCAGCTGCCGGGCGCGGATGTCCCCGGCGAGCACGATGAGCTGCGCGCGGTGCTCCGCCGAGATGCGGTCGATCTCCGAGGCCACCTCTCCGGCGTTCATCTTCCATACCTTCTCGGCGTGTCCCTGCATGCGGCGGTGTCCCCAGCCGCCGCCGGGCAGCTTGCGGGTGTGGTCCGTGTCCCCTTCGATCACCGCGTCCGCGCCGCCGGCCCTGGGGTGCTCCTCGTCGCCGTTCGCGTAGCGCAGGTACACCTCTCCGCCGTGGTGGCCCACCTCGGCGACGATGTAGGCGAAGTCTTCGGGAGTGTGTCGGACCAGGGGGGTGAGGTCGGGGATCGGTCCCGTGGCGGTCACGGCGAGGCCTACGAGGCCGCCGGGGAGGAACTCGTCGACGACGGCCTTCCCGTCGTTCACGAGGATGTAGCGCGTCACCGGGTCGGGCAGCCCTTTGGCGGTGGTGCCGAGTGCGGTGACGACGGCCTCGATGTCCTTCTCGGGGGCGCCGGCGACCTGCAGTTCCTGCGCGATGCTACGGGGGAGGATCTCGTCACTGGCCAAACCGTCCACGGTGCCGGTGCTGCCGTCGGCGTAGATGGTGGTCCATGGGCCGGGCAGCTCGAACAGCTCGGCGTGGTCTTTGAGTACGTGCGTCACGAAGATCCCCTGTCGTGTCGGTGGTGGTTCGTCCGGCATGGTCCTGCGCCGGAACACTAAGGACCCTTATGGTCTACCACTCCGGACGGGAGGCGAGAAGTCGCGATGCATCTGCGCCCGGGGTTGAAAATAGCTCGGCAGGCGTGGGTGGCGGCAGGTAGCGTGAGGTCATGCTCACCGTTCCCGAGAACCTCCCGCCCGCCTATGTCGCGTTCCTCGAAGCCCAGGACGAGGGTTTCGCGGAGACCGTGCTGATGGTCATGAAGCAGTCCGTCGCCGAGGGCAAGTACGGCGTCCTCGTCAGCAGCCACGCCCTCGACCGGCAGGCGGAGTTGTCGCAGGAGGTCCCGTTCGGCGAGGTCGTCGAGGGCACGCGCTGACCCGGCGGAGGAGTCCGGCCCGCCAGCCGTGGCCGATCGGGCCCGAGCGCACGAACGCCGGCCCTGGGGCCGGCGCTCGTGTCTCTCGTGCGGTGGGGGCTGCTTACGAGCCGTCGCCCGTCTTCTCCTCGGAGTCCGCGCCCTCCGCGGGCTCGTCTGGGCGGGCACGTACGGTCTCGGGGTAGTTGTCCGAGGCGCTGTCCGCAGAATCGTTGTCGCCGGGATTCTCTGACATGTGTTCGTCCTTTCGGTTGCGGGGAAGGTAAGCCCCCTTACGGTCAGTCTACGGACGGGGTGGCCTGAACATAACCCGCACCTTCCGCGTGACGCGGGGTCGTCAGCATGCTTACCATCAGGGCATGGAACCCGCCGCGGACACCGCGTCCCGCCCTGACGATCGCACCCAGATGCTCCTGCGGTCCGCCGGTGCAGGGATCCTGTCCGTCGGCCTCGGGCTGGGTGCGCACGCCCTGTCCGGAGGCTCGCTGCCGAGCATCCCGATCCTCGGCTGCCTCGCGGCACTCGCCGTCCTGGCGGCCACCCTCGTGGCGCAGTTCCGGCCGCCGGGCTGGGCGGTGCTGCTGCTGCTCGGTGCCGCGCAGCAGGTGCTGCACTGGCTGCTCGGCGGCCTCGGCGCAGGGGCGTCGTCGACCGTGTCCGTCACGGGTGTGCACCACGGTGGCGAGGTCCCGGTCGGGGCCGGCGGGAGTCAGGGGCACTCGCCGGAGATCATGCTGATGCTCCACACCCACCTCGCGGCCGCGCTCCTGATCGCCTGGGCGGCCGCGCAGTCCCACCGGCTGAAGGGCCGGCTGTCCCGGCCCGACCGGAGCAGCAACGCCCTGCAGGCGCCACAGATGCAGGAAGGCGCCCCCGTCAGGTGACGGGAGCGCCTTTCCGCCGGTGCCGCGCCGACCGGTCCGGCGCCCACCGGTCCGGCGCGGACCGGCGCGGCATCGGCCGGACTAGTTGGCGCTGACCGATCCGTCGTAGAACGGGTAGTCGGTGTAGCCCTCGGGCCCGGTCGAGTAGAACGTCGCGGGGTTCGGCTCGTTCTCCGGGAGGTTCTCGCGCCAGCGGCGTGCCAGGTCCGGGTTCGCGATCGCGGGACGGCCGACGACGACCGCGTCGCCCACACCGTCCTCGAGGATGGCGATGGCTTCCTCGCGGTTGGTGATCACGCCGAAACCACTGTTGATCAGCACGGGTCCGTGGAAGCGCTTCCGGAGATCCTGGATCAGGTCACCCGTCGGTTCCGCATGCAGCACGCTGAGGTACGCGAGGCCCAGGGGCGCGAGCGCGTCGATGAGCGTGCCGTACGTGGCGGAGACCTCGGAGGCCTCCGTCTCGAGGGCGTCCTGGATGTTGTGCGCCGGCGAGATACGCAGCCCCACCTTCTCGGCGCCCACCTCCGCCACGACGGCGGTGACGAGCTCGATGACGAACCGTGCGCGCTTCTCGGGGGTGCCTCCGTAGGCGTCCGTCCGCTGGTTCGATTCCGGTGAGAGGAACTCGTGCAGCAGGTAGCCGTTGGCGCCGTGGAGTTCCACGCCGTCGAAGCCGGCCTCGTCGATCGCCCTGCGCGAGGCCGTGACGAACTCGTCGATGATGTCGGGAAGCTCCTCGGCGGTGAGGGCGTGAGGCACGGGGTAGGGCTGCTTCCCGGCGCTCGTGCGCGTGGTGCCGTCGATGGCGACGGCGCTCGGAGCCACGACCTCGTGGCCGCCGTTGGTGTCGGGGTGGGTGACGCGTCCGGCGTGCATGACCTGCGCCACGATACGTCCGCCGTCGGCGTGGACGGCGTCCGTGACGCGCTTCCAGCCCGCGAGCTGCTCGTCCTCGACCAGGCCCGGCTGACCCGGGAAACCCTGGCCCGCATGGCTCGGGTACGTCCCCTCGCTGATGATCAGGCCGAGGGAGGCGCGCTGGCGGTAGTGCTCGACGACCATGTCACCCGGGACGCCCGCCTCGCCCGAGCGGACCCGGGTGAGCGGTGCCATGACGACGCGGTTGGGGAGTTCGAGCGTGCCGAGGGTCAGGGGGGAGAACAGCTTCACGAGGCCTACTTCCGGGTTGGTTTCCTACCGGGCGGTAACCGGGCAGGGTGAAGTGCTATTCCAGGTGTGGCCCGTCTCACGCCCGCCTCCCCTTGCTCCCCGGCCAGCCGGGCGGGGATGACGCACGGACGATGCCGGTGCGACACTGTGCGTGATCCCGCGACGCAGCGGGCCGGGCGGACGGGGAACTCATGGATCGGATCAGGATGGGCACGGCGCCCGGGAGGTGGATCCTGCTGGCCACGGTGCTGGGCTCCGGCCTCGCGGGGATCGACGCCACGGTGGTGAACGTCGCCCTGCCGACCATCGGTTCCGAGCTCGGCACGGATTTCGCCGCCCTGCAGTGGATGGTGACCGGCTACACCCTTACGCTCGCGTCGTTCATCCTGCTGGGAGGTTCCCTCGGGGACAGGTTCGGGCGGAGGCGGGTCTTCGTCATCGGGGTCGTCTGGTTCGCCGTCGCCTCCCTGCTGTGCGGGCTCGCTCCCGATGCCGGCCTGCTCATCGCCGCGCGCGCGCTGCAGGGCGTGGGCGGGGCGCTCCTCATGCCGGGGAGTCTCGCCATCATCCAGGCCGCGTTCTCGGGCGAGGACCGTGCACGGGCCATCGGTGCGTGGTCCGGCCTCGGCGGAGTGGCCACGGCCATCGGGCCCTTCCTCGGCGGCTGGCTCGTCGAGAGCGTCTCCTGGCGGTCGGTGTTCCTCATCAACGTGCCCCTGGCCGCCGTCGTCGTCCTGATCGCTGTGCGGCACGTCCCGGAGAGCCGCGATACGGATGCGACGGGCCGGCCCGACGTCGCCGGGGCCGTCCTGGGCGCCCTCGCCCTCGCCGGCACCACCTATGCGCTGATCGAGGCGCCGGGCCGGGGCCTCGGCGCGCCGCCCGTCCTGGTGAGCGCTCTCCTGGGTCTTCTCGCAGCTGTGGCGTTCCTCCTCGTGGAGTGGCGTACGGCGCATCCGATGCTCCCGCTGCAGATCTTCACCAACCGCCAGTTCAGCGCGGCGAACGCCGTCACCTTCCTCATCTACGGGGTCTTCTCCGGCATCTTCTTCCTGCTCGTCCTCCACCTGCAGGTGGTGGCGGGCTTCAGCCCGGTCGGGGCGGGGACCGCGATGCTGCCCGTCACGGCCCTCATGCTCGTCCTGTCGCCGCGCGCGGGAGCGCTCGGTGCGCGGATCGGGCCGAGGCTCCCCATGGCGGCGGGGCCGCTGCTGTGTGCCGTCTCACTGGTCCTCATGCTCCGGATCGGGCCGGGGGCGTCCTACGTCCCTGACGTGCTGCCGGCCGTGATCGTGCTGGGTCTGGGACTCTCGCTGCTCGTCGCCCCCCTCACGTCGGCGGCCCTGTCCGCGGTGCCCGAACGCCAGGCGGGCCTGGCCTCGGGGGTCAACAACGCCGTGGCCCGCGCGGCAGGCCTCGTCGCCATCGCCGTGCTGCCGGCCGCCGTGGGACTCACCGGCGACGCCTACAGCAATCCGGCGGTCTTCCGGGCAGGGTTCGACGCCGCGTGCCTCATCGGCGCCGGGGTGCTCGTACTGGGTGCCGTCCTCGCGGCCGTCACCATCCGGAACCCCGCGGTCCGGGCGACGTCCGTCGCGGCGAGCGAGCATCCTGCCCACTGTGCGATCGAAGGACCACCGGCCGCCCCGGGCGCCCTCCACGGGGCAGGCCGAGGGGCGCGTCCGTGACGGATCCGGACAGGACGAACCCCCCGGGCGGAGGCCCGGGGGGTTCGGTGGTTCACGGCAGGTGCCGGGCTATCTGACGTCCTGCTCGTCCATCGCGCTGAGCGGCGAGCCACCGCGGTTCGCGGGATCGTCGCTCGCGTCGACCTCGTCGTCCTCCATCATGCCGAAGTCGACGTCGGCGGCCGCCTCGCCCATCATGGGCTCAGCCGGCGGGATCTGCTCGTCACCGTGGGCGAAGCGCACCTCGGACGTCTCCTCGCGGAGCGTCTGGTCGCTGAGGTAGCCCTCCTCGCCGATCGCGGAGACGCCGTTCTCGTCGAAGTCGTTCTCGTCGTCGCCGCTCTCGGCCACACCCGGTTCGTCCTGCAGGAGGGGATCCTCCTGCCAGCGGTCGGGGTCGACCTCCGCCGCGCCCTCGTACACGTCCGGCTGACCCTCGAGAACGGGGTCGAAAGCCTCGGGAGCGAGCGAATCGTTCGGCGTCTCGGGCTCCTCGCCCACGATGGTCAGTTCCTCGTCGGGAAGGTTCTCGGTCATCTTCTCTGCCTTTCGTCGGTGCGCATCCTCTGATCATCAGCCTACTGATGTTCTCCGCCGGGCGACAGTCGCCACCGCCGCCCGGCCGGGAGTCCAGGTGCTAGACGTGGTCGCGCCAGCTGTGCCGGGGCTCGTACCCGAGGACGCGGCGGGCCTTGTCGATCGAGAGGAGGGTCTCGGTGCCGGTCACGCCCCGCGTCAGCTCGACGTCGGGGAACACTTCCGCCGCGAGGTCGGCGCTCGGGCGCGTCATGACGGTGTCGGCGGCGGCGATGATGAAGCGGTCGAATCCCGGAGCCGCGTTCTCCAGTGCCTTCGCGACGGCCTGCGCGCCGTCGCGTCCGTCGATGTAGCCCCAGAGGTTCCACTTGCGGGCGGTGGCATCGGCGTCGAAGGACGGGAACTCCGCGTAGTCCCCGGGGTCCATCACGTTCGAGAACCGCAGTGCCGTGATGCTCAGCTGCGGGTCCCAGCGCGTCAGCTCGATGGCCAGTTGCTCCTCGAGGTGCTTGACCAGCGAGTAGGTGCTCTCGGGCCGCGCGGCGTAGTCCTCGTCCACCGGGATGTACGGGGGAGGGGTGTCGAACGGCAGCCCGAGCACTGTCTCGCTGGACGCGTAGACGACCCGCTTGATACCCGCACGCCGGCATGCCTGGAACACGTTGTAGGTGGCCGTCATGTTGTTGTGGAACGTGGCCACGTCCGCCTGCAGGCCCGGCGCGGGGATGGCGCCCAGGTGCACGACGGCGTCGAACCCGCTGTGCCTGTCGTCCACGCCGAGGAGGGCGTCGATCACCTGGCCGTAGTCCCGCAGGTCGATCCGCAGGAACCCGGGGCTGCGCTCGCCGTACTGGTCCAGTTCGAGGACGGTGTGCCCTGCCTCGCGCAGGCCGCGCACCACGCTGCGGCCCAGCTTGCCGTTGGATCCGGTGACCGCGACGTTCAGCGGCGTCGGGCCCGCCATCAGACGGGCCGCTTTTCGGGGGAGACGGTCTTCGTGACGTCCGTCTCGGCGAGGTCCCCGATGGCGTCGTCGATCGCCTTCAGGACGTCGTCCTCGAGCTTCACGCCGGCGGCGGCCGCGTTCGACTCGACCTGCTCGGGGCGTGACGCGCCGATGATCGCCGAGGCGACATTGCTGTTCTGCAGCACCCAGGCGATCGCGAGTTGCGCCATGGTGAGGCCGACGCCGTCGGCGATCGGCGCGAGCTTCTGGACTCCGGTGAGGACGTCGTCACCCATCCAGCGCTTGATCATGTCGGCCCCGCCCTTGTCGTCCGAGGCCCGTGTGCCCTGTTCGGGCTGCTGCCCGGGCCTGTACTTGCCGGTCAGCACGCCCTGGGCGACGGGCGACCAGACGATCTGGGACAGCCCGAGCTCCTCGGAGGTCGGGATGACCTCGCCCTCGATGACGCGCCAGAGCATCGAGTACTGCGGCTGGTTGGAGATGAGCTGGAACCCGAGGTCCTTCGCGAGGGCGTGCCCGTCACGGATCTGCTGGGCCGTCCACTCGCTGACGCCGATGTAGAGGGCCTTGCCCTGCCGCACGATGTCCGCGAACGCCTGCATGGTCTCCTCCAGCGGCGTCGCATAGTCGTACCGGTGCGCCTGGTACAGGTCCACGTAGTCGGTCTGCAGGCGCTGGAGGGAGCCGTCGATCGACTCCATGATGTGCTTGCGCGACAGCCCGACGTCGTTGTGTCCCTTGGGGCCCGTGGGTCCCCAGACCTTCGTGAAGATCTCGAGCGACTGCCGGCGCTCGCCCTTCAGCGCCTCGCCGAGGACGGTCTCCGCCGCCGTGTTCGCATAGACGTCCGCCGTGTCGAAGGTGGTGATGCCTACGTCGAGCGCCGCGCGGACGCACTGCGTCGCCACGTCGTTCTCCACCTGCGAGCCGTGGGTCAGCCAGTTGCCGTAGGTGATCTCCGAGATCTTGAATCCGCTGTTACCGAGGTGTCTGAAGTCCATATCGCGATGCTAGCCCTGCCGGCACGCGCTGCGGTAGGTCGCCTGGGCAACCACCGGGACGGGGGGAGTGCTTTGGAGGGGATTCGGGCCCTACCGTAGACTCGATCATCATGACTACCCGCTTCGCGACGCCCGACGAGATAGCCCGTTGGAACACCATCATCAGCGATAATCCGGACGGCGGGAACGTGATGCAGGGGCGGGAATTCGCCGAGCAGAAGCGCGCGACGGGGTGGACGCCGGTCTACCTGATGGTGAACGGGACAGCGCTCACGGTCCTGCAGAAGACCGTTCTCCCGCTCGGCCGCTACTGGTACGTCCCCAAGGGCCCGGGCGTCGGTGACGCCGCAGCCCTCGTCGCGCTGCTGCCCGAACTGAAGGCCTTCGCGGCCCGCCGCGGCGTGTTCGGCGTCAAGGTGGACCCGGAACTCCCCGCCGATCCCGCCGTGGCGGGAACTCTCGAGGCCGCGGGCCTGGTGCGCACCGTCAACGTCCAGCCCAACGTCTCGACGGTGATCCTCGACATCTCCGGTGACCTCGAGGGCATCGAGGCGTCCTTCGGGTCGAAGACCCGGTACAACATCCGCGCTGCCCGCAAGGCCGGCGTCGAGACGCGCGTGGCGGAGGTCGACGACGAGAACTGCCGCATCTTCTACCGCCTGCTCGACGAGACGGCGGAGGGCAGCTTCTCGATCCGCAGCGAGGAGTACTACACCGCTTTCTGGCAGCGCCACGCCCGCGCCCAGGCAGGGACCTTCCTGTTCGCGTACGTCGACGGCGAAGTGGTGTCCGCGGACTTCGTCATGGTGCTCGGTGCGAAGGCCAGCCGCAAGGACGCCGCCAGCACGCGCAAACGGACGGTCCGCGGAGCCAGCGCCCTGCTCGAGGTGGCGGCGATCGAATGGCTCAAGGCCCGCGGGGTCACGGAGTACGACCTCTGCGGGGCCCCGCCGTCGAGCCAGGCGAAGAACAAGGACCACGAGCACTACGGCATCGGCATGTTCAAGACCGGGTTCAACTCCACCATCACCGACTTCGTGGGGACCTTCGACCTTCCGGTCAGACCCCTCCAGCACCGCGCCTGGCTGCGGGTCGGAGAACGGGCCGCCCTGAAGATCCACCGCATGCGCCACCACGAGAGCTGGTACTGAGAATGACGAAGTTCACCGCCCGTGCCGCCACGGCGGACGAGGTGGCGCGCTGGGACGAGCTCGTCCCCGCGAACCCGCTGGGCGGCAACGTCCTCCAGTCGGGTCCGTTCAGCCGTGTGAAGCAGCGCCAGGGCTGGGTGCCGGTCCACCTCGCCGTCGAGGCCGCGGACTACACCAGCTACGTCATCGCCTACCAGCGCAGCATCCCCGCCCTCGGCGCCCTCTGGTACCTGATCAAGGGCCCCGACACTGCTGTCCCCGAGGAGGTCCCGCCGTTCGTCGACGCCGTGGTCGCCTATGCCCGGACCCGGCCGGGCCGAGTGTTCGCGGTGAAGATCGAACCCGACTTCCCCGACACCGACGAGCTGCGTGCCCTCTTCACGGGCGCCGGGCTCGTCAAGACGTTCAACATCCAGGCCAATGACAGCACCGCGATCCTGGATCTCACCCCGGACGAGAACCAGCTCCTGCGGAACCTCTCCTCGCGCGGGCGGAACGCCGTGCGTCGGGCTCTGCGTGACGGCGTCCAGGCGCAGCGTGTCGATCCGACCGAGGAGACGTACAGGACCATGTACGCGCTGATCGGCCAGGCCCAGCAAGGCCGCCTCTCCGCCGTGCCGAGGCCGTACGAGTACTACCGCGGCTTCTGGCAGGAATTCGTCGACGCCGGTATGGGACGCTTCTATTTCGTCTTCGAGGACGGGAAGCCCTCGGTCGGTGCGTTCGTCATCCTCTACGGCCGGAAGGCCACCTACAAGGACGGCGGCTCCCTGCCGAAACGCAACCAGTACGGGGACTCGCACCTCGTCCAGTGGGAGGCGATCCTTGATATGAAGCGCCTCGGCGCCCGCGAGTACGACTTCTGCGGGACCCCTCCAGCCAGCCGGCTCAAGGACAAGGACCACCCGCAGTACGGACTCGGGATGTTCAAGACGAGCTTCACGAAGACGGTGACCGACTTCGCGGGATGCTACGACGCCGTCGTCCGGCCTCGCACCTACCGGGTGTGGCACTCGGTGGGTGAACGCGTAGCCCGCCAGATCCACTGGCGCCGTCACCGGCAGCCTTTCTACTAGGCCTCTCAGGCCGCCCGAACCACCTGGATGGACGATTCAAGAGGTGCTCCCATGACAGACGGCAACCGTGAGAAACCGGTGGAAGCCCACTTGCCCCCCAACAACCCGTCGCCCGTCGCCGAAGCACTGCCCGTCATCCGGCGTCCCTTCGATCCGAGCGACGACGAGAAGAGCAGGCTCACGGCGGGTCAAGGCAGCAGCGGAAGGAAACCTCCGAAAGCCACCACGCCTCCACGGCGTCCCGCAACGGAACCGAAGGTTCCGCGTCCGGGTCGGCGACAGCCGCGGCCGACGGACGCCCTGCCCACCACCCCCAGGAGCGTCCCGGCGTCGAGCCGGCCCAATGCCGCAGCCCGCACGGTGCTCCGGCGGCTCGTGCAGGGCGAGGCGCCGCCGACCCAGGCCATGAGCATCGTCGAGCGACTGGCCGGCAGCCCCTACGCGAACCCGATGATCCACGTGGGCGGCCCGGATGCCAGTGCGCGCAAGGCCCTCGACTTCGCCCTCAACCTGGCCGAGACCATGTTCCGTTACGGCGCCGGGGCCCTCGAGGTCGAGACCAGCATCATCGCCGTCACGGCTGCGTTCGGACTGGACCACATCGAGGTGGACATCACCAACCAGTCGGTGGTGATCAACTACTCCGCGAAGGACCAGACACCGACGACGGTGCTGCGGGTGGTGCGCTCGTGGACCAACAACTATGCCGGTCTCACGGCCATCCACCAGCTCGTCTCCGACATCGCCGACGGCGGGGTCTCGCGGACCGAGGCAGCACAGCGGCTCGACGAGATCATCCACCGCCCCAAGCCCTTCCCCCGCTGGATGGTGACCGCGGCCTTCGGGATCTTCTCGGCGGCCATCGTCGGATTCGTCGGCGGGACCCCGCTCGGATCCCTCATCGGGTTCGTCAGCTGCATCCTGGTCGACCTGGTGAGCCGCAAGCTCGGTGAGTGGCGCGTGCCGGAGTTCTTCTCGGTCGCCACGTCGTCCGCACTGGTCACGCTGATCGCCATGCTGTTCTGGTGGCTGCAGGTGCCGATCTCCCCGGCGCTCGTGGTGGTGGGAGGGATCCTGCTGCTCCTGCCGACCGGACGGCTGGTCTCCGCGACCCAGGACGCCATCAACGGCTTCCCGGTCACTGCCGCGGGACGCTTCCTCTCGGCGATCCTCATCTTCGCAGCGCTGGTGGCTGGTATCGCCGTCGCGCTGGTGGCGGGAGCGGCCCTGGGGATCCCCGAGCTCGAGGTGCTCGAGTCCTCGGGCAGCCAGTACCCGTGGCCGGTGGTTGCCCTGCTCACGTTCGTGGCCGTGGCGATGATCTGCGTCGCCGAGCAGACGGACGTGAGGCTGGTCGTCCCGACGTCGCTCGTCGCCGTGGCGGGCTACCTCCTGATGATCAGCGCCATGGCCGCCGGGGCGGGGTACCGGCTCGCGCCGGCCCTCGCGGCGATCCTCATCGGTGCGCTCTCCCGCGTCGTCGCCCTCCGGCTCGGCGCCCCGCAGCTGGTCGTGGCCGTACCGGCCGTGCTGTTCCTGTACCCGGGGCTGACCATCTTCCGCTCGATGTACATGCTCACCATCGACTCCGGGGTGGCGAGCGACGGCGCGTTCGGCCTGTTCAACGCCCTGACCATCGTTCTCGCTGTGGCGGCCGGGGTGGTACTGGGTGACAACCTGGCCCGACCGTTCACGAGGAAGCTCAGTTCCGACGAGCGGCAGAGGAACCGACGGCGCTAGCTGCGCGGCGGCCGTCGGGAACGGCCTGTCCTATGCACCCGGGGCCGCCGATGTGTGCGACCAGTCGATCGGGTCGGCGCCCTGCTGGGCCAGGAGTTCGTTCACGCGGCTGAACGGTCGTGAGCCGAAGAACCCCCGGGAGGCGGAGAGCGGGCTGGGGTGCGCCGATTCGACGGTGGGCGTCGGGCCGAGCATCGGTTTGAGGCGCAGGGCGTCCTTGCCCCACAGGATCGCCACGAGCGGTCCGCCCCTGGCCACGAGCGCCCGGATGGCCGCGTCCGTCACCAGTTCCCAGCCGATCCCGCGATGTGAGGCGGTTTCTCCTGCGCGGACCGTCAGCACCCGGTTGAGCAGGAGGACGCCCTGCTCGGCCCAGCCCGACAGGTCGCCCGTGGCGGGTGGTGCGGACCCCGTGTCCGAGGCGAGCTCCCGGTAGATGTTCGCCAGGCTGCGCGGGATGGGGCGCGTGGCGGGGTCGACGGCGAAGCTGAGTCCGACGGCGTGGCCCACCGTCGGGTAGGGGTCCTGCCCCACGATGACGACCCGCACGCGATCCAGGGGCGTGGTGAAGGCGCGCAGGATGGAGTGGGCCTCGGGCAGCACCCGCCCGCCCTTGTCGAGGTCGGCGCCGAGGGACTCGGCGAGCTGGTGGAGCACGGGCTCCACGGGCTTCAGGGCCGCTGCCCAGTCCGCGGGCAGGAGGTCGCCCACGTCCGCGGGTGCCGCGAAGGGGAAGACCGAGGCGTTGGGCGAGGGGACGGAGGGTTTCGCGTTCCTGCCGGGCCCGCGCCCACGCGTGGTCCCGTCCCGGGGAAGGGTCTCGGGAAGGTCGAAGAGTGCTCCGTCGTCGTGGGTCATGGGCCCATTCTTGCGTGCTCCTCCCACGGCCGTGTCCGGAATGACACCGGTGTAATTCCCCTCTACCATGGGATGACAGTTGTGCCGGCAGATGGAAGGCGGTGGCGCGATGGCCGATCCGCAGAGGCACTCGGACACCTCCGGGCAGGACCCAAAGCCGGCCCTGGGCGACCGCGAACAGCGCATGCTCGCCCTCGAGCGCGAGTGGTGGAAGTATTCGGGCGCGAAGGAGCAGGCCATCCGCGACCTGTTCAACATGTCCGCGACGCACTACTACCAGGTGCTCAACGCCCTGATCGACACCGAGGCAGCCCTCGCTCACGACCCCATGCTCGTGAAGCGACTGAGGCGCCTGAGGTCCACTCGTCAGAAGGCACGCTCCGCCCGCCGCCTCGGCGCGGACATCTGATCCAGCCCGCCACGGCCACGAGCGAAGGACATCCTCATCCATGACTGATCACCCACGGGACGAGTTCGACAAGGTCCCGGAGGCTTCGGCGCGCCAGGGCGTCCACCGCGAGCGGCTCATCCCGGCGCGTGCGGGCGGTCTGGGGCTCAAGATCACGGTGGGAGTGCTTGCCCTCGTGATCGGTCTGGGAGCGTACTTCCTCCTTCCCCGGCTGGGCCTCACCGGGGGCGGCGACGGCGCGACGGCAGTGCTGCCCACCAGCGCCCCGAGCGAGGCCGCGGCGCAGGACGACGAGGCGTCCGACGCTCCATCGGCATCGGCCACACAGGACGCGGACGCGGAGGCGACCGATGCGCCAGGCCGGGAGACGACCTCGACCATGGGCACGGACGGGGAGGAACCCGACCTGGCGCAGACGGTCAACGTGCTCAACGGCACCGGTTCCCCCGGGCTCGCCTCGGTGGCCGCCGCCCGTCTGGCGTCCGAGGGCTGGGTGTCGGTGCTCCCCGGCAACTGGGCGGGGGCACCGCTCGACACCTCCGTGGTCTTCTACAACGGCGAGGAGCAGCGCTCCGCTGCCGAGTCGGTGGCGGCAGACCTGGGCATCGGCGATCTCGCCGACAGCCCCGGGATCTCGCCGTACATCTCCGTGGTGCTCGGGCCGGAGTTCCAGTAAGTACCCCGACCCGTCCCGCGGGCCGGTCACTCAGGGCCGGTCGACCCGTAAGCTGTCAGTCCCTCAGCGGGATGCCGCGTGCATCCGTCCGGAACGATCCGGATCCGACCAGGATCAGGATGCCTTCGACGAGTCCCCAGATGCCCGCCGCGATGGCGCTGAGCCCGAACGTCAGGAACACCCCGACGGTGGACATGAGGACCAGGACGACCCCGATCGTGGTGTAGCCGAGGTAGAACCTGTGGATGCCGAGGGAGCCCAGCAGGATCCCGAGGACTCCGGCGACCACGCGGGACTTCTGGGGCGCGTGCGGCTGGCCGTACTGCCCCTGCGGGTACCCGGCCTGGTTGTACCCGGCCTGGTTGTACCCGGCCTGGTTGTACCCGGCCTGGTTGTACCCGCCCTGGTTGTACCCGCCCTGGTTGTACCCGCCCTGTGCGGGGGAGGGCTGTCCGTAGGGCCCCTGCGAATACCCCTGGGCGTGGGGGTTCTGGGCGGGTGACCGGTGCGTGGACGGGTCCTCGCTCCCGGGCGTGTAGGGCCGGGGGACGGGCTTCGGCGGCGAAGGGTCGGCGTCGCTCGCGCTCGAACGATGCGGGGAAGCGTTCTCCGCGGCGGTGGGGCCCTGCCCCGTTCCCTGCGGAGTGCTTCCCGGAGCCCCGCCGTCCCGTTCCTGCGCGCCGGAGTGCTCATGCGATGACCCGTCGGGCTGCCTGTCCGAACCGTTTGCTGACGACGACACTGTGTCTCCCCTTCTGCTCGTTGTACGCCCAACCTATGCGCTCGATGCTCTCCGCGCTACGCCCCCGTCGCGGCCGTTACCCGAGCCGCCGCAAGGTCGCCGTCCCGGGCTGCGGCAGGTTGCACTCACGTGGTGAGAGTGCTAATTATTGAGTTGGCACTCACGCGCGCAGACTGCTAAATCTGCGGGTGGAGAGGCAGGAAAACCTCTGTGGTGGGGATGGCGCCCGGAACGTGAAAGAGATCGTTCAGGCGTCGTCCGGCCGTCGCGGGCACCGCACACAGGCAGAGCATTCAAGTGCTTCAGATGAAACCGTCCCGAAAGGACCTAAGCCGTTATGGCCAAGATCATTTCTTTTGATGAAGAGGCCCGCCGCGGCCTCGAGCGAGGCCTCAACATCCTCGCTGATGCCGTCAAGGTAACGCTCGGCCCCCGTGGCCGTAACGTCGTGCTCGAGAAGAAGTGGGGCGCCCCCACCATCACGAACGACGGCGTGTCCATCGCCAAGGAGATCGAACTCGACGACCCGTTCGAGAAGATCGGCGCCGAGCTCGTCAAGGAAGTCGCCAAGAAGACGGACGACGTCGCAGGCGACGGCACCACCACGGCCACCGTGCTCGCCCAGGCCCTCGTCAAGGAAGGCCTGCGCAACGTCGCTGCCGGTGCGGACCCGCTGAGCCTGAAGCGCGGCATCGAGAAGGCCGTCAAGGCCGTCACCGATGAGCTGCTCGCCTCCGCCAAGGAGATCGAGACCAAGGAGCAGATCGCTGCCACGGCGTCCATCTCCGCCGGTGACACGCAGATCGGTGACCTGATCGCCGAAGCCCTCGACAAGGTGGGCAAGGAAGGCGTCATCACCGTCGAGGAGTCGAACACGTTCGGCCTCGAACTGGAACTCACCGAGGGCATGCGCTTCGACAAGGGCTACATCTCGGGCTACTTCGTCACCGACGCCGAGCGCCAGGAGACGGTGCTCGAGGATCCCTACATCCTGATCGTCAACTCGAAGATCAGCAACGTGAAGGACCTCGTCGCAGTCCTCGAGAAGGTCATGCAGTCCGGCAAGCCGCTGCTGATCATCGCTGAGGACATCGAAGGCGAAGCCCTCGCGACCCTCGTGGTCAACAAGATCCGTGGCACCTTCAAGTCCGTCGCCGTGAAGGCTCCGGGCTTCGGTGACCGCCGCAAGGCGCAGCTCGCCGACATCGCCATCCTCACCGGCGGCCAGGTCATCGCCGAGGAAGTGGGTCTCAAGCTCGAGACCGCCACCCTCGACCTGCTCGGTACCGCACGCAAGGTCGTCGTGACCAAGGACGAGACCACGATCGTCGAGGGAGCCGGCGACGCCGACGCCATCGCCGGTCGCGTGGCCCAGATCCGTGCCGAGATCGAGAACTCCGACTCCGACTACGACCGCGAGAAGCTGCAGGAGCGCCTGGCCAAGCTGGCCGGCGGTGTCGCAGTCATCAAGGCCGGCGCAGCCACGGAGGTCGAACTCAAGGAGCGCAAGCACCGTATCGAGGACGCCGTCCGTAACGCGAAGGCAGCCGTCGAGGAAGGCATCGTCGCCGGTGGTGGTGTTGCCCTCATCCAGGCCGGCGCCAAGGCATTCGCCAACCTGGAGCTCTCGGGTGACGAGGCCACGGGCGCCAACATCGTCCGTGTCGCCATCGACGCACCGCTGAAGCAGATCGCCTTCAACGCAGGCCTCGAGCCTGGCGTCGTCGTCGACAAGGTCCGCGGCCTGCCTGCGGGTCACGGCCTCAACGCGGCGACCGGCGTGTACGAGGACCTCCTCGCAGCCGGTGTCAACGACCCCGTGAAGGTCACCCGCTCGGCGCTGCAGAACGCGGCCTCGATCGCGGGCCTGTTCCTCACCACCGAGGCCGTCGTGGCCGACAAGCCGGAGAAGGCAGCTCCTGCCGGCGGCGGCGACGACATGGGCGGCATGGGCGGTATGGGCGGCTTCTAGCCCCCACCGGCTACCCGCCGACGCAGTTCGAGAAGGGCGGCACTCCCTGGAGAGGGGGTGCCGCCCTTCCCTTGTCCGCGACCCGGACGGAAGCCGCAGGGGCGTCGTCCTGTCCGGGGAGGGGGCGCAGACCCGGCGCGATCCGGCCGGTCAGCTCATGAACATGCGGGCGTTGCTCTGCTCGGCGTCGGCGTACTGCCGGGTGGCGACGGTGAGCGCCTCGTTGATGCCGGTCAGGGACTCCTCGACCTGCTGCTGCGTGGCCCTCCACTGCAGGATCACCTGCTGGAAGTTGGTGGCCGCCTGACCCGTCCAGAGGCCTTCGAGCTCGCGCAGCCCGGCCTGCATCGAATCGACCTCCGCCCGCAGCCTCGTGATGGTGCCCTGCACCTGGCTGCTCCTGGCGGCGAGGCCGTCGGTGTCCACGTTGAAGAATGTCATTGCTGTGCTCCCTGTCCTCGCGCTTGCATGATGCCCCGACGCTAGGGCACGGCGGAGAGCGATCAGCGGTCCTCGCGGGGTTTGTGGACAACCGGCTTCGCGGACGGCGCCTGCGGAGGAGTGGCCCCGTTCGAGTAGGCGTGTTCCCCCTCGCGCGGGGCGGACTGATCCGAGGGATCGGCGTCGTCGCCCTGACCCTCGCCGGGCGCATACGGCAGGCGGATCGACAGCGTCGCCCCACCGCCGGGGGTCTCCTCCAGCCGTACGGAGCCGTCGTGCTGCGCGACCAGCGCCGCCACGATCGCGAGGCCGAGCCCTGTGCCACCCGTCTCCCGATGACGGGACGTGTCGGCGCGGTAGAAGCGCTCGAAGACCTTGGCGGCGTCGTCCTCGGAGATCCCGGGGCCGTGGTCCCGCACCTCCAGCACGGCGTCGCTGTGGCCGTGGAGCACGGGTGCGACGCCGACCGCGAGCTCGATCGGCGAGCCCTCGGGCGTGTAGCGGAGGGCATTGGTCATGAGGTTCGCGACCACCTGGCGCAGGCGGGCCTCGTCACCCCTGGTGGGCGCGGAGCGCGGGTGGCCGCCGTCGAGCCCGATGACGGTGATGGTCCGATCGGGCGCCGTGGCGCGGGCGTCGAACGCGGCGTCGTGGCCGAGCACCATGAGGTCCACGGGCTTCACCTCGAGGGGGCGCTGCTCGTCGATCCTCGCGAGGGTCAGGAGGTCCTCGACCAGTTGGCCCATGCGGATCGCCTCGCTCTCGATGCGCTTCATGGCAGCGGCGACGTCCTCCTCCTTCTGCAGGGCGCCGTGCCGGTAGAGCTCCGAGTAGCCGCGGATGGTGACGAGCGGTGTCCTCAGCTCGTGGGACGCGTCCGCGACGAAGCGTCGCATCTTGGTCTCCGACGTCGTCCGGGCGGCGAACGCACGCTCGATGTGCGCCAGCATCGCGTTGAGGGACCGGGACAGTCGGCCGATCTCGGTGGAGGGACGCTCGACGGCGACGCGGCGGGAGAGATCGCCTGCGGCGATGGCGGCAGCGGTGCGCTCCACCCGGGCGAGGGGTGCGAACTGCCGGGTCACGGCGACGAAGGCGATGAGGGAGGCCAGCGCGGTGGTG
The DNA here is from genome assembly GCF_058269215.1 of Arthrobacter sp. TJ-238. Classification (NCBI taxonomy): domain Bacteria; kingdom Bacillati; phylum Actinomycetota; class Actinomycetes; order Micrococcales; family Micrococcaceae; genus Arthrobacter; species Arthrobacter sp. TJ-238. The sequence continues at coordinate 38,295 of NZ_JBZCNH010000002.1, forward strand.
ATCAGGCCCGAGGTGAAGATGATCTCCCCGGCTTCCTGCAGCGACTCGTTGACGGTGTTGAGCCGGGAGGCGATGGCGAGGTAGCCCTCGGTGTTGGCGAACCGGAAGATCCGTACGCGCCAGCCCTGGCTGTCGTCGCCGGTGCTGGCGACGTCGAAGCCGGCACCGTCGAGGGCGATGATGCGTTCCGGCGTGATGCCCTCGAGGTCAGGGATGTCCTCGGCGTCATCGGACTGGTTCGCCACGAGCTTGGTGCCGTTCCGGTCCAGCACGGCCGCGTAGTACCGCAGGACGGCGCCGTCCGCCTGCGGTTCGGCGGTGTAGATCTCGGCGGCGACGGCGCGTGCGTTGCTCTGGAGGTCGGCGTCCACCCGGTCGATCAGGCCGTCGCGCAGGAGGGAGACCGTGGCGAGGCCCGTGATGCCCACCGTGACGATCATGAGGAGCATGATGATCGCCACGAGCTGCGAGCGGAGCGACGCCGCGTTCCAGCGCTTGATCAAGGGGCCGCGCTACCGCTTGTCGGCGGTGCGGAGCAGGTAACCCACGCCGCGCTTGGTCTGGATCAGCGCCACCGCATCGGGGTTCCGGTCGATCTTCCGGCGCAGGTAGGAGATGTAGGACTCGACGATCGAGGCGTCGCCGTTGAAGTCGTACTCCCAGACGTGGTCGAGGATCTGCGCCTTCGAGAGCACGCGGTTCGGGTTCATCATGAGGTAGCGCAGGAGCTTGAACTCGGTGGGCGAGAGGTCGATCGTCTCCCCGCCGCGCCGGACCTCGTGGGCATCGTCGTCGAGTTCGAGGTCGTCGACGCGGATCACGGCGTCGTCGTCCTCCAGGGGGTGTGTGCGGCGCAGGACGGCCCGGATGCGGGCCACGACCTCGTCGAGGCTGAACGGCTTCGTGACGTAGTCGTCGCCGCCGACCGTCAGGCCGGTGACCTTGTCGTCGGTGTCGTCGCGGGCGGTCAGGAAGACCACGGGGAAGTGACGACCGGCAGCACGCAGCCGCCGCGTGACGGTGAAGCCGTCCATGTCGGGGAGCATGACGTCGAGTACGGCGAGATCGGGGTTGTGCGTCTCGGCGGCGGCGAGGGCGTCACGCCCGTTCGCCGCGGCGACGACGTCGAAACCGGCGAACCGGAGCGAGGTCGAGAGGAGCTCGCGGATGTTCGGTTCGTCGTCGACGACCAGCAGTTTCGCTTCGGGGGCTGATTTCTTCACCCCACCAGTATCCGCAGGTAGCCTGTGAATTGGCTGGACCATTCCTGTTGGGTTGCTCTCTGGACGCTGGGCTACTTCTCCCCGGTCGGGGCGTCCCCGCGCTCCTTGTCGGGCGCGTCCCCGATCGATGCGGCATCGAGGGTCCGGTATGCGTAGCCCTGCTCGGCGAGGAACCGCTGGCGCTTCGCCGCGAAGTCCTGATCGAGGGTATCCCGTGCGACCACGGTGTAGAAGCGGGCGGCGCGGCCGTCGGCCTTGGGCCGCAGCAGGCGTCCCAGGCGCTGGGCCTCCTCCTGCCGTGATCCGAACGAACCGGAGACCTGGATCGCCACGGATGCCTCGGGCAGGTCGATGGAGAAGTTCGCGACCTTCGACACCACGAGTACGTGCACGTCGCCCGCCCGGAAGGCGTCGAAGAGCCGCTGCCGCTCCTTGACCGTCGTCTCACCCTTGATCACCGGGGCATCGAGCCGTGCCGCGAGGTCGTCGAGCTGGTCGATGTACTGGCCGATGACGAGGAGCTGCTCGTCCTTGTGCGCCGCGACGAGCTTCTCCACCACGTCCGACTTCGTGTCCGACGTCGAGCACAGGCGGTACTTGTCGGCGTCCTCGGCCATGGCGTAGGCGACACGCTCGTCGCGCGGCAGGTCAACGCGCACCTCCACGCAGTCGGCCGGGGCGATGTAGCCCTGTGCCTCGATGTCCTTCCACGGTGCGTCGTACCGTTTCGGGCCGATCAGCGAGAACACCTCGTCCTCGCGGCCGTCCTCGCGGACGAGGGTGGCCGTGAGGCCGAGCCGGCGGCGCGCCTGGAGGTCGGCGGTCATCTTGAAGATGGGGGCCGGCAGGAGGTGGACCTCGTCGTAGACGATCAGGCCCCAGTCGTTGGCGTCGAGCAGTTCGAGGTGCGGGTAGAGTCCGCCGCGCTTGGTCGTGAGGACCTGATAGGTCGCGATGGTCACGGGCCGCACCTGCTTCACGGCGCCGGAGTACTCGCCGATCTCCTCCTCGGTGAGCGAGGTGCGCTTGAGCAGCTCGTCCTTCCACTGCCGTGCCGACACCGTATTGGTCACGAGGATCAGCGTGGTGGTCTGGCTCGTCGCCATCGCGGCCGCTCCCACGAGTGTCTTCCCTGCGCCGCAGGGCAGGACGACGACGCCGGAGCCGCCCGACCAGAAGTTCTCGACGGCGAGCTGCTGGTACGGGCGGAGCGCCCACCCGTCCTCGTCGAGCACGATGGGGTGCGGTGTGCCGTCCACGTAACCCGCGAGATCCTCGGCGGGCCAGCCGAGCTTGAGCAGCAGCTGCTTGAGCTGGCCGCGCTGCGAGGAGTGGACGACGACGGTCTCGCCGTCGATCCTCGGGCCGAGCAGCGGCTGGATCTTCTTGGCGTGCAGGACCTCCTCGAGCACGGGGTAGTCGGTGGTGCGCAGCACGAGTCCGTGCTGCGGGTCCTTCTCGAGGCGGAGTCGGCCGTACCGGGACATGGTGTCCTCGATGTCGATCAGGAGGGCATGCGGCACCGGGAAGCGCGAGTACTTCAGGAGCGTGTCGAGGACGCGCTCGGCGTCGAGCCCTGCAGCGCGTGCGTTCCACAGGCCCAGCGGCGTGAGGCGGTAGCTGTGCACGTGCTCGGGGGCGCGTTCGAGCTCCGCGAACGCGGCGATCGCATGCCGCGCCTCGGTGGCCTGCTCGTGGTCCACCTCGAGCAGGATGGTCTTGTCACTCTGGACGATCAACGGCCCGTCAGCCATCTGCGATGCTCCCTTCGAGGATCTCGACGTCCATTACACGATGCACGGACACGACTTTCTCCACCTGCGTCTCGGGATCGACCACGCGCAGGCGGCCACCCGACACCGAGAGTGGAACAAGGACCTGGCGTACGTGATTCCCCTCGCTGTCGGCGGTGCCGAGGCGGATGCGGCTGCGGGACCGGATGGCCGCACGCAGTGTCTCCAGCCCGAGGAGCGTCTCGCTGTCGGAGCCGCCCGCAGGGTCTGCGGCGACCGGCTTCGCCGAGCGCAGGGCTTCGACCTGCGTGGCGATCTCCTCCTCGGCCACGGACCAGGGGTTCAGCCGTGATCTCAGCTGCTCGGCCGGTACGCGGGCCGCCGTGACCGGATCGCCCGGTGCAGGGGAGGGCCCGACGGCGGCGGCGTCCGATGCGGGGGAGAACCCGAGATCCCGCAGGAGTGCGGTCAGCTCCGGCGCGGAGGCGGGTGAGACCAGGACGGTCGGTGCGATCCGGACGACGCCGAGCACCGCGGCCCGCGGATCGGCCAGCACAGCGGCGGCCACGGCGTCGTCCTCGGTGCGGAGATAGCTCCCGGCGCGACCGACACGGAGCCTGCCGTACCGCGACGCCGTGTCCTCAACGAGATACGCCAGGGCCTGCGGGATCTCGGTGATCGACGAGGAGCGCAGGAAGGCGAGGATCGACGATGCGTCCTCACCGGCGTCGAGCGCGGCACGGATGGAGTCCGCGGAGAAGCGGTAGGTGGTGGCCGGTCCCTGGCCCTCGGGCGTGGCCATGCGCAGCAGGCCGCGAGCGACCTCCGGCCGCAGGTACCCGGGTGCCACGGCGGTGAGGTCCGCCTGCAGCACCACCTGGGAGACCGGCTCGGGCAGGGCGCCGCGCACGGCGAGCGCGGCATCCTCGAAGCGGCCCTCGGCAACCAGCCGGCCGGCCCCGGTGAGGGCGCCGCTGCCGGTCAGCCCGAGGGACGCGGCTTCGGTGAGCATGCCGGGCAGCAGGCGGGCGAACCGTCGGTGCAGGCGAGGCTGGTGCCAGGAGGCGAGGGCCACGACGGAGGACTCGTCGAGGACCGGTACGGCGGCGGGGCGGTCAGCGGTGTCCTCCCCGGGGGTGGCGGGGTCCGCGCCGGTCGCCGGGTCGCCGCTCGCGGCCCCCGAGAGTTCGACGGCGACGGCCAGCAGCCGCTGGCGCACCATCGGGGCGTCGGGCCGGGAAGCCTCTGCGGCGAGGGCGTTGATCGCGGTGCCGTCGGGCATCCGGGAGCCCACGAGTGCCGGTGCGCGGTCCACGGCCAGCCACCCCTCGACGAGCAGGAGCCACTGGGCGTCCCGGTCCAGGGCCTCCCAGGCGTCGAGACGTGACGTCTTCCAGCGCGAGTCGTCCGGATCGAGGGTGAGGAGTCCGACGGCGGCTGCCAGTTCCAGCAGCCAGGCCGTCGTGTCGTCGTCGATGCGCAGCGCCTCGCGGACGCGTCGGAGTTCACGCACCCCGATGCCCCCGGACCGCAGGGTGGCGACGGGCGTCGACGCGACGGAACCGAGGAGGGCGGTCATGAGTCGGAGTGTCTCCGCGATGGCGCCGAACGCCGCATTGTCGCGCAGGCTCGCCCGGGTGGTGCTTCCCGTGGCGGTGGGCGGTGCGGCCTCGAGGGACGCGAAGACCGCGTGCCCGCGCAGCGCCATCCCGACACTGCGTGGCAGTTCCACGTGCAGGGCGTCCAGCGGTGCGAGTAGGCACCGGTCCTGCAGCCAGCGCACGGCAGGCTGGGCGCCGCCGTCGCCTCCCGCCGCAGTGGAGCCGACTGGGGCGTCCCTCAACCGGCGGAGGAGGGTCGCGGCGGCCTCGGGGGCGTCGGCCAGGACGCGGTCCCAAGCCACCTGGTCCGACGTCAGGAGGGTGAGGGCCTGCGCGGCGGACGCGCTCGTCATCGTGTCGTCCGCCGCAGCAGGGTCGAGGAGCGGGACGGCCTGGATCAGCGCCTGGCCGAAGCGTGGGATCGATCGGGCGAGCGCGCGGAAGGGCCTGCCGAGGCCGGCGGGGTAGGGGCCGACGGCGTCGGGCAGCGCGCCGACGGGCAGGAAGCCCTCCGTCGCGGATCCCACGATCAGGGCACGCCCGAGGAGGCCCGTGAGGACGGCGTCGATGGCTTCTGGATCCGAATCGGCGAAGGCGCTGGTGAGGCGTTCGCGTGGGACGGGGCCGCCGTCGTCGTCGCTCAGGACGACGATCGCCTCGATGACCTGCAGGTGCGGTCGGGACACGTTCTCGAGGGCGCGCTGCAGACTGGCGCGGGTGGACACCCGTGCCGCGAGCGCGGCGAAGTCGGGCACCGGGGGGAGGATGAGATCGGGCCGGACGGCGAGCAGGCCGCGCAGGTCGTCGTCGCTCCTGCGGGCCAGGTCTTCGGCCAGTGCTCGGATGGCGGACATTCCTTCAAGGGTACCTGCCGCCTCCGACACGGGCCCGGCCGTCCGCGTGCCTCACCCGTCCTCGCGGGACGGGGGTCAGGATCTGCGGCGGGAGACGACCGACCACACGACGAGCGCCGCCATCAGGAGGAAGGCGATCGGCAGGCAGAAGTAGGTGGCGAGCACGAAACCGGGCCACACCGTCCCCTGGAGAAAGGCGGTGGCGAGGATCGCTGCGAGCGAGACGAGCCCGACGGCCGCGAAGGCCACCGCGAGGATCAGCACGACCGACCGGCCGCGGGATCTCTCGTCCTGTGCGTCATCGGCGGCGCCGTGCAGGGGGTCGGTGGAGTGGGCCGGTGCCGGTTCGTCGGGGATCATAGCTGTCCCAGACTACAAGAACCACGGCGACGGCGGCCCCGGGCGACGCTATATCCTAGGGGGTACAGACTTCCCCGGCCGGCCCGAGCGGCAGTGCGCCCGGGCATCGGGACACCCGAGCGCTCACGGATCGGGGCCAGGACCGCAGGCGCTCGCCGCCCGGTACAGCTAAGAAGAGGTAGACGACGTGCCCATCGGCAAAGTGAAGTGGTTCGACGCGGACAAGGGCTTCGGGTTCCTGTCCACCGACGACGGCAAGGAGGTGTTCCTGCACGCCTCGGCGCTGCCGGCCGGGGTGAGCGAGGTGAAGGTCGGGACGAAGCTCGAGTTCGGCGTGGCCGACGGACGGCGCGGACCCCAGGCGCTCTCCGCGCGCATCCTCGAGCAGGCACCGTCGGTGGTCAAGGCCACGCGCAAGAGCGCCGATGACATGGCCGTCATCACCGAGGACCTCATCAAGCTCCTCGACGGGGTGTCCAACGGACTCCGCAAGGGCCGTTACCCCGAGAAGGCGCATGCCTCGAAGGTCGCGGCCGTGCTGCGCGCCGTCGCCGACGACCTCCACGCGTAGGCTTCGATCATGACCTCGAGCAACCTTGAGACTGCCGACGCCGCTGCTTCCGCCGATGCCGGGACGTCGGTCGAGGCTTCGACGACCGCTCCGGGTGAGGCGCCGCGCAAGCCCCGGGCATCGCGTCGCATCCCCAAGTCCGACGTCGTGCTCGAGTCCGCCGTGGACCGCGCCCGCCTCGGCATCCTCGAGGTCGCTCCAGAGGAGCAGGTCGGCCGCCACGTGTCCGCGGTCGTCGAAGGCGAACGGCTCGTCACGCACCGGTTCGAGGCGTTCGTGCCGGGCTATGGAGGATGGCACTGGTACGCGAGTGTCGCCCGTGTGGCGCGCAGCAAGGACGTGACGGTGTGCGAGGTGGGTCTCCTGCCCTCCGCGGCGTCCCTCATCGCGCCCGAGTGGCTGCCATGGTCCGAGCGTGTGCGTCCCGAGGACTCCCAGACGGACGGGCAGGTGCCGGCCGACGGCGTGGCGCAGGTCCAGGACGACGAGGCGCCGTCGGTTGCAGCCTCGGACGAAACCGCGTCGGGCGACGACGCCGCGGAAGCCCCCGACGCCGGGTGACCGCGTCGTGGCGCCGTAGCGGAAGGTGAGGAACATGAGTACCTTCCGTTCGCTCGGCATCCACAACTACAGGCTCTGGTTCGTCGGGGCCCTGATCTCCAACATCGGCACCTGGATGCAGCGGACAGCCCAGGACTGGCTGGTCTACGACATCCTGACGCCGCAGAGCGCCTCGGCCCTCGGGGTCGTCATGGCCCTTCAGCTGGGGCCGCAGCTCGTCATCGCCCCCTGGGCAGGCCTCATCGCCGACAGCGTCGACCGGCGGCGTCTGCTCGTCGTCACGCAGGTGGGCATGGCGCTCCTCGGCGTCGGGCTCGGCGTGCTGGTCCTGCTCGACGTCGCCGTCCTGTGGCACGTCTACGCCTTCGCCCTGGCGCTCGGTATCGTCTCGGCCTTCGACGCCCCGGCGCGGCAGGCCTTCGTGTCCGAACTCGTGCGTGACGAGTACCTGCCCAACGCCGTGGCCCTCAACAGTGCCTCCTTTAACGGCGCACGCCTGATCGGTCCGGCGATCGCGGGCCTCCTGACCGCCGCGGTCGGGCCCGGGTGGGTGTTCCTGATCAACGCCCTGACCTTCGGCGCGATGGTCTACGTACTCCTCGCGATGCGCAGTTCCGAGCTGAACAGGCAGCCGCGGCAGGCGCCGGGCAAGGGCAGGATCCGTGCCGGGTTCGCCTATGTACGGCACCGGCCCGACCTCATGATGGTGCTGCTCGCGATCTTCATCGTCGGAACGTTCGGCCTGAACTTCGCCGTCTTCATCGCCTCCATGGCGCGCACGGAGTTCGGGCAGGACGCGGGGGTCTTCGGCGTCCTCTCCTCCGTGATGGCCATCGGATCGGTCGCGGGAGCCCTGCTGTCCGCGCGGCGGGACCGTCCGCGCCTGCGTTTCGTCTTCGGGGCGTCGGCCGCCTTCGGTCTCGCGTGCATCCTCGCTGCTCTTGCACCGACCCTCTGGCTGTTCGGGCTGGCGCTCGTGCCGGTGGGCCTGTTCGCGCTGACCCTGATGACGAGCGCCAACGCCTACGTGCAGACCACGACCGATCCGCTGATGCGTGGACGCGTCATGGCCCTCTACTTCGCCATCTTCCTCGGCGGGACGCCGCTGGGTGCGCCGGTGGTCGGCTGGGTCTCCGACGCCTTCGGCCCGCGGTGGAGCCTCGGGGTCGCTGCGGCCTCAGGACTCATCGCGGCGGCGGCAGGGATCTTCTGGGCGTGGCGTTATCACGAGGTGCGGCTGCGCTACGACCGGTCCGCACCGCGCCGCCTGCGTCTCGACCACGAAGCCGGAGCCGGCGACAACGCGCCGTAGGGTTTCCGGCGCTGCACGCCACGCCCGTCGATGATCCATCATCGACGCCCACCACGGGGACCTACCGGTTCGGCTGGTCCGGGTCGGTCGGAACGGGCAGGTCATCGATGCGTGACGTCCGCATCGATGACCTGCCCTGCCTGCCGGAACAGGTTTCGCCGCGGTCCGTCCGAGATCCAGCACCTGGCCGCTTCCGCCCAGGACCACCGGGATGAGGTCGGCGTCGCAGGCGAGCTTCCTGATGGTACGGGCACTGGCCTGTACCGAGAACCCGGTGGAGCCGGCCTGCTCGGTCATGCCGACGAGATCCTGGTGGGCGATCGTCACCATGACCTGTGGGCGGTGTCCGCCAGTTGCCGGGAGGCCGGGGCCGGACAGGCCGGGCAGTACGACCGCGGCCAGGGCGGATCTGCAGGTGATCGACGATCCTGGACACGTTCTCGACCTCCACGACGAGATCGCGGGCCTCGGTCCTGGACAGGACATGGTGCCGACGGCCCAGGGCGCGCGCACAGTCGGCTAGGGCCGAGCGCGCCGAACCCAGCGAACCGCCTGCCCGCGTCAGCGGTTCGGTCGGTGCGACGGCCATGGCTCCATTTCATGGAACACATGTTCTATTCCGCAGAGCGGGACGTGACTGTGGAGGAGTAGTCACGCGATGTCGTCCCCATAGCGCGGGCCTGTGGACGACCGGCCCTAGAGCAGATTCTCGACGACGTGATCGATGCAGGCGATCAGGGCCGAGACGTCGTCGGGCTCGATCGCCACGAACGTGGCGACCCTGAGCTGGTTGCGGCCCAGCTTGCGATAGGGCTCCACGTCGACGATCCCGTTGGCCCGGAGGATCGCGGCGATGCGTGCTGCATCCACGGCGTCGTCGAAATCCACGGTCACGATCACGTTCGAGCGGTCTTCGGGACGGGCGACATACGGGCGGGCGACGGCGGACGCCTCGGCCCAGCGGTACAGGCGCCCCGCCGAATCCGCCGTCCGTGCGGTCGCGAAGGGCAGTCCGCCCTGCGCGTTGAGCCACTGCACCTGGGCATCGAGCGTCACGAGCGTGGACAGCGACGGCGTGTTGTAGGTCTGGTTCAGGCGCGAGTTGTCGATGGCGGTCTGGAGGTTCAGGAAATCCGGGATCCATCGGTCGCCGGCATCGACCCGCGCGGCGCGTTCGAGTGCGGCGGGGGAGAAGAGCCCCAGCCACAGGCCGCCGTCGGACGCGAAGTTCTTCTGCGGCGCGAAGTAGTAGACATCGGCCTGCGCCACGTCCACGTCGAGCCCGCCTGCTGCGGAGGTCGCGTCGACGACCACGAGTGCGCCGTTGTCGGCGCCGTCGATCCTCCGGACCGGAGCGGCGACACCGGTGGACGTCTCGTTCTGCGGCCAGGCGTAGGTGTCCACGCCGGCCTCCGCGACAGGATCCGGGCGTGTGCCGGGTTCCGACGTGATGACGGAGGACGCCTCCAGGAACGGCGCCTTCGTCGTCGCGGAGGCGAACTTCGAGCCGAACTCGCCGAAAGACAGGTGCTGCGCCTTCCGCTCGACGAGCCCGAACGTGGCGACGTCCCAGAACGCGGTGGAGCCGCCGACGCCGAGGACCACCTCGTACCCGTCGGGGGCGCCGAAGAACGTGCTGAGACCCGTCCGGACCCGGCCGACGAGGTCCCGGACAGGAGCCTGCCGGTGCGAGGTCCCGAGCAGCGACCGCCCCGCCCCCACGAGCGCGTCCACCTGGCCGCTCCTGACCTTCGACGGGCCCGCGCCGAAACGGCCGTCCGAGGGCAGGAGGTGGTCGGGAATACGGGGCGAGTCACTCATGCGATGCTCCAGCTGTTGGGCGGCAGGTACGGCCTCATTCTGCCCCAGCGGTCCCGGGCCCTCCATTTGTTAACCGGCTGCGGGAAGCCGCCCTGACCGCGCTCCGCCCGATTGCCGGGGCCGTTGCGCCATGGGTTAACCTTGGGGGGCGTGGGGCGGAGCAGTCCGTGGCGGCTTTGGCCTGCCTCACCGGCGTGAGGCATTCCAGCCGCGCACCCGCACCGCACCAAGGAGCTGAACCGCATGACGGACCTCATCGACACCACTGAGATGTACCTGCGGACCATCCTTGAACTCGAGGAAGAGAACATCGTCGCCCTCCGCGCGCGCATCGCCGAGCGCCTTCGCCACTCGGGTCCGACCGTCTCCCAGACCATCGGCCGCATGGAGCGTGACGGTCTCGTGGTCGTCTCCGGTGACCGGCACCTCGAGCTCACCGAACTGGGCCGCCACAGGGCCACGGGCGTCATGAGGAAGCACCGTCTGGCCGAGCGGCTGCTCAGCGACGTCATCGGTCTCGACTGGGCCTACGTCCACGACGAGGCCTGCCGCTGGGAGCACGTGATGAGCGAGCGGGTGGAGCGGCGGCTCTACGAGCTCCTCGGCAAGCCCTCCGAATCGCCGTACGGCAACCCGATCCCCGGACTCGCGGCCATCGGCGGGATCGAGTCCGAGCGGTTCACCGACGGCGTGGTGACCCTGCTGTCCGCCATGGGCACGTATGCACCCGGGAAGCAGGTCACCCTGGTGCGCCTCGCCGAGCCGATCCAGGTGGATCCTGAACTGCTCACGCAGCTCGACGAGGGCGGCCTCCGTCCCGGAGCGCAGCTCAATCTCGAATCCGTGGGTGACTACGTGTCCGTCCGCGTCCCGGGGGTCGAGGGAGCCCTGGAACTGCCGCCCGAGGTGGCCTCGCACGTGTTCGTCTCCGTCGCCGCCTGAGGACTCGGCCGCCGCCGCGCGGGTGTGCAGAAGGTCCTCCGAACCGGCGTCGTCACCAAGAACACACCATTTCGTGATCGTAACGTGACAAACGGGTGGTTGTGAGGTAGCTTTCATCTCGTGCCAAATTCGCTCTAGATCCGGCACCCTCCTGCAAATCGCCTAGCTCTGCCATTGCTCGAGGTCCGTCCGCACCATCGCATGGCAGAGGCGGGGGAACCAATTTCTGGGTTTCGTAACCGAAATCCTTGGGGTTAAGTCGCTGCTTCACGCAGCGGCCGGGTGACTCCCATCCGAATCCGACAGCTCACCTCGCAGGCGTTGGGAGAGGCAATCCAACGTGTCCAATAGCTCTTCATTGGGCCGCCACCGTGCGGCCCGGAACGTCAGTGCGCTGACGAACCTGTCCACTGCAGTCACCTCCAACGCCGGATCGGTCGGCCGCCAGGCAGCCGTCATCGTCGCCGCTTCGGGCCTCGTCCTCACCGCCGGCCTCCCGGCCCACGGGGCCACCCCCGCAGAGCGCGAAGTAGCGTCCTCCACGGCGTTGACCGTGAGCCGGGTCGTCTCGGCCGAGGTCACCGTCCCCGCCACCGCCACGGTCTCCTTCGACCGCGTGGCCGTCGAGGTCACCGCCGCCCCCGAGCCCGTCGTCGAGGCGCCCGCTCCCGTGGTCGAGGAGCAGGCACCCGCCGCGCCGGCCCCGGTCGCAGCGCCCGTCGCCGTCGTTCCGGTCGCAGCGCCGGCCGCTCCCGCCGTGGCTGCCGTCGCCGCACCGGCTCCCGTGGCACCGGCCCCCGTCGCCGCACCGGCTCCCGTGGCACCGGCCGCAGCGCCCGCCGCCGTCGCACCGGCTCCCGCTCCCGCTCCCGTGGCACCGGCCGCAGCGCCCGCCGCCGTCGCACCGGCTCCCGCTCCCGCTCCCAAGCCCACTCCTGCTCCCGCCCCGTCCTCCGGCGTCGCTGCCGGCCTGGTCGGCTCGGCGTACGCCCAGATCGGCGTCGCCCAGGACTGCACCGCCATGGTCGAGAAGGCACTGCGCTCGGTCGGCAAGTCCGTAGGCGATCTCGCCCCGGGCCAGTTCTTCCAGTTCGGCGACGTCGTCAGCAGCCCCGCCCCCGGCGATCTCGTGATCACCGGCGGCCACGTGGCCATCTACGTCGGCAACGGCCAGGTCATCAGTGGCGGCCTGAACGGTATGAACACCGGCCTCCACTTCCTGGCCGACCTGCCCGGCGCCAGCTTCGTCCGCGTCCGCTAGAAACACACACCTGGAGTTATCCCCCATGCCTTCATCCGTCATGCCCGCACGCCATAGAGCAGAAGCGCGGTCCGCCACCGGCTTCTCCGAACTCGCCAAAGCAGTCACCTCGAACGCGACCGGGATGGGCCGCCAGGCGGCCGTCATCGTCGCCGCTTCGGGCCTCGTCCTGTCCAGCGGTGTCGCCGCCAACGCGGCCGACCTCCAGCCCCAGCGCGACGTCGCGGCGTCCAGCGTCTCCCTCGCCTCGGCCCGCGCGGCCGTCGTCGCACCCGCCGGGCCCGTCGTGTCCTTCAACAGGACCGCGGTCAAGGTCAATGCGAAGCCCGTCGTCGAGCCGGCTCCCGCCGTCGAGGCCCCCGTCGTCGAAGCGCCCGTCGTCGAGGCCCCCGTCGTCGAAGCGCCCGTCGTCGAGGCCCCCGTCGTCGAAGCGCCCGTCGTCGAGGCCCCCGTCGTCGAGGCCCCCGTGGCCGCAGCGCCCGTCGCCGCCGTCGAGGCCCCCGCGGCCGTCCAGGCCGCAGCTCCCGTGGCCACGAAGGCTCCGGCACCCGTCGCCGCCCCGGCGGCAGCCGCCGCTCCGGTCGCCCCGGCACCGGCAGCCCCCGCTGCTCCCGTCGCGTCGTCGGGCGTCGCCGCGACGATCGCCGCAGCGGCCAAGGGCCAGCTGGGCGTCACGCAGGACTGCACCCGCCTGGCCAGCAACTCGCTCGCCGCCGCAGGCATCAACTTCCACGGCTGGCCGGCAGGCTACCTCTCCCTGGGGCGCACCGTCAGCGCCGGCGAGGCCATCCCCGGAGACCTCATCTACTACGCCGACGGCGGCATGGGCATGGCCCACATCGCGGTGTACATCGGTGGCGGCCAGGCCGTCCACGGTGGATTCAACGGCAACTCCACGGTCATCGCCCCCGCCGAACTCGGCTCGGGCGGCGTCTACATCCGCGTCGGCGGCTGATCGGCGGACGCATACGATCACGGGAGGACCGGCACGGTGTGCCGGTCCTCCCGTGCGTGAGCAGGTAGCAGATTCTGCAGTGCGCCACACGGACGCCGCGGAATCCCGACGATTAGCCGCCTGCGTGTGTTTTGCTTACCCTTGCAGTGTCAATCCGAAGCACGTCTCCCGAACCCCGGGATGGCAACCGGTTGCGGGAACAGGTCAGCATCGAGGCTTTGTTCATGCGCACTCTTGTTCTGAATGCAGGGTATGAACCACTGGCGGTGGTCACCTTCCGCCGGGCACTGGTGCTTGTGCTCACGGGGAAGGCCAGCGTCGTCGCCGAGGACGACGATCCGGTCGTCGGACCGACGGAAGTGCTGGGCCGACCGTCGGTGATCCTCCTCAACCGGTACGTGAAGATCCCGTACCGGCACGACGTGACCGCCACGCGACGCGGGGTCCTGCGCCGCGACAACCACCTGTGCGCCTACTGCGGGAAGACCGCCTCGACCATCGACCACGTGCAGCCGCGCTCCAAGGGCGGCGCCGACACCTGGGAGAACCTCGTGGCGTGCTGCCTCAGGTGCAACAACGCCAAGGGCGACAAGACACTCAGCAGCCTCGGCTGGAAGCTCCGGGTGGTCCCGCTCCCGCCCCGCGGGCCGCAGTGGCAGATCCGCGAACTCGAGAAGCCGGCACCGCAGTGGAGCGAGTTCCTCGCGGAGAACGCCGCGTGACCCCGGGCGCGCCGCCGTTCGACGCCATCGTCCTGGCCGGGGGACGTTCCTCGCGACTGGGCGGCGTCCCGAAGGCCGGTCTGGTGCTCGACGGCGAGACCCTGCTCGAGCGCACCTGCGCCGCCCTCTCCTCGGCCCTGCACCTGACCGTCGTGGGGCCCGTGCCCGACGACGGCCGCCCCGCGACGGGCACCGCGTCGTTCGTCCGGGAGGAACCCGCCTTCGCCGGTCCGGCGGCCGCCGTCGTCGCCGGAGTCCGCGCATCGTCCTCCCGCGCCGTGACGCAGCCCACGGCACCGTGGTGCGCCGTCGTCGCCTGCGACATGCCCCGGGTCGGGGAGCTGCTCGCACTCCTCCTCGCCGAGGCCGCGAAGGGCGGCGACACCTCCCTGGTGGCGGTCGACGGCGGCCGCGACCAGCCGCTGGCGGCGCTGTACCGCACCGATGACCTCTCCGCCGCCGTCGACGCCGTGCTGGCCCGCGGACCCGCCGACAACCTCTCGATGCGAAGCCTCCTTGCTAGTGTGAGCACCAGATACATCCCGGTTCCGCCGGGCACGACGCACGACGTCGACACCTGGCAGGACGCACGAGAGCTGGGTGTCGACGTCCCCTGACACCACCCGGAGGGCCCATGGACGACCGCGAGAAACTGCTGCACGAGTGGACCGAGAAGCTGCTCGCCGCCTTCGAGATCGAAGGGACGGACGTCGACATCGACGCCGTCCTCGGGCTGGCCGGACGGGCCGCCCACGGCGTCGTACGGCCGGCGGCGCCCCTCACCACGTTCGTCGTCGGCTACGCCGCCGGTCTCGCCGTCGGCAGCGGGCAGGCGGAGGAGCAGGTGGCCATGCGGTCCGCGTCAGCGGTGGCCGATGCCCTCTGCGCGCAGGCCGCAGCGGAGCGAGGCACCGCATGAGCGGGGCAGCCGCAGGACGCGGCGTCGACTGGGCGACCGCCCGCACGCTCGCGCACACCGCGGGCCGCCCCCTGCCGTTCCAGACCGTCACCCTGGCCGACGCCCTCGGGCAGACACTCGCAGAACCCGTCCACGCACTGCAGGCCATCCCGCACTACGCGTCGTCGGCGATGGACGGCTGGGCGGTCAGCGGCGAGCCGCCCTGGACGCTGGTGAGCCACGCGGAGCCGGAGGAGCACCTGCGGGGCAGGCCCTCACCGCACGCCGATTCCGGCGAGGTGTCGCTCGCGCCCGGGGAGGCGACGTTCATCCTCACCGGAGGAGTGGTCCCGCAGAACGCGCACGGCATCCTCCGGACCGAGCACGGCGCCGTCCGCGGCGACACGCTCGAGCGGAACGAGTCGGCACGACCCGACGAGCCCTCGCTCCACGAGCACGTCCGGCCCGCAGGGGAGGAGGCCGAGGAGGGCTCCGAGGCCATCCCCGCCGGAGTCGTCCTGAACCCCGCGCAGATCGCCCTGGCCGCGGTGTGCGGGCACGACACGCTCGCAGTCCTCAGGGCACCGCGCGTGTCGCTGCTCATGACGGGCGACGAGGTGATCGACCACGGCCTGCCGCACCCCGGCCAGGTGCGGGACACCTTCGGCCCCCAGCTGCCCGGGTTCGTGGCGATGCTGGGCGGCCATGTCGACGTCGCCGGCCGCGCGAAGGACGACCTCGACGACGTCGTGGCGGCCATCAGCGCGGAACCGACCGACGAGTTCTCGCTGGCACGTGCCTCCGGCGACGTGCTGATCACGACCGGCGGCACCGGCAGCTCCTCCGCGGACCACATCCGCCGCGCGCTCACGGAACTGGGGGCGGAGCTGATCATCGACGGCATCGCCATGCGGCCCGGACACCCGACCCTGCTGGCACGCCTGCCCGACGGACGTTTCCTCGTGGGGCTCCCCGGCAATCCGCTCGCCGCCATGATGGCCATGCTCACGGTCGCCGCGCCGCTGCTCGCCGGACTGCGCGGCTCCGCGCTCGACGAGCCCCGGACGGTGGCGAGCGCCGACGCCTTCGAGCCGCTGCCCGGCAGGAGCCGCCTCGTGCCCTACCAGGTCGAAGCCGGGCGGGCGGTGCCGAGCACCCACCAGCGCTCGGGCATGCTGCGCGGCCTCGCCGCCGCGGACGGCGTCCTGGTGGTCCCGCCCGAGGGCTGCGCGGCGGGCGACGACGTCCCCGCACTGTCCCTGCCCTGGCCCGCCCCCGGGGCCTGAGGCTTCCTGTCCACCTCCCTGCGGGGACACCGGCGGGCCGGGCGACCGCCCGAGGTCGACTAACCTCGTTCTAGGACCGAGGCACGGACCGATGCAAGGAGCACAGCATGAACCGGGTCACCCAGCGACGCCGCATCACCAAGTTCCGCGTGGGGGCACAGACGGGGCGCCGCGAGGACGTGCTGGCGGGGGAGGAGCCGCTGGAGATCCGTCTCGGCGGGAGCGCCTTCACCGTGACCATGCGCACCCCGGGCGACGACTTCGACCTCGTGGCCGGGTTCCTCGTCTCGGAGGGCGTGGTCTGGGAGCCCGGCCAGCTGCCGAGCCTGCGGTACTGCGCCGGCGTCGACGACAACGGCCAGCAGACCTTCAACGTGGTGGAGGCCCAGCTCCGTCCCGGCGTCGAGCTGCCGGACACCGCGATGGAACGCCACGTGTACACCTCGAGCTCGTGCGGCATCTGCGGCACCGCGTCGATCGACGCGGTGCGGAAGTCCTCGCGGTTCGACCTGCACGAGGACGCCGCGCCCGTGGACCTCGGGATCCTCGCGTCCCTGCCAGACCGGCTACGCGAGAGCCAGAAGCTGTTCGACCGCACGGGAGGCGTCCACGCCGCGGGTCTCTTCGCCGCCGAGGGCGAGCTC
The DNA here is from genome assembly GCF_058269215.1 of Arthrobacter sp. TJ-238. NCBI lineage: Bacteria > Bacillati > Actinomycetota > Actinomycetes > Micrococcales > Micrococcaceae > Arthrobacter > Arthrobacter sp. TJ-238. The sequence continues at coordinate 55,039 of NZ_JBZCNH010000002.1, forward strand.
CTGTGCCTGCGGGAGGACGTGGGGCGGCACAACGCCGTCGACAAGGTGGTGGGCTGGGCGCTGCGCGAGGGGATGCTGCCGCTGCGCGGGACCGTCCTGCAGGTCTCGGGCCGCGCGTCCTTCGAACTCGTCCAGAAGGCGCAGCTCGCCGGCATCCCCGTGCTGGCGGCCGTCAGCGCGCCCTCGTCGCTCGCGGCGGACCTCGCCGACGACGCCGGACTCACGCTCGTGGGCTTCAGCCGCGGCACGACGCTGAACTGCTACTCCCACCCCGACCGGATCGTGGCCTGAGGGCCTAGAACGGGTTGAGCAGGCGCTGGACGAACCGGCGCGTCCGTTCCTCGCGCGGGTTGCGCAGCACCTGGTCGGGGTGGCCGTGCTCCACGACGACGCCGCCGTCCATGAAGACGACCTCGTCGGCGACCTCGCGGGCGAAAGCCAGCTCGTGCGTCACGATCACCATGGTCCACTGCTCCTCGGCGAGTTCCTTGATGACGGTGAGCACCTCGCCGACGAGCTCGGGGTCGAGGGCCGACGTCGGCTCGTCGAACAGCAGCAGATCCGGTTGCAGCGCCAGCGCACGGACGATCCCGACACGCTGCTGCTGGCCGCCGGAGAGGTTGAACGGATAGTCGTCCCGCTTCGCAGCGAGGCCCACCCGCCCGAGGAGCCGCTCGGCGTCCGCGACGGCGTCCTTGCGGGGCCGCTTCCGCACCCGGACGGGGCCCTCGACGATGTTCTCCAGGACCGTCATGTGGGGGAAGAGGTTGTAGTTCTGGAAGACCATGGCGCTGCGGTCCCGCAGCGCCAGCGCCTCCTTCCTGGTGGCCTTGCCGCCGAACTCCACGGACGGGCCACCGCTGAAGGCCACGGTCCCGCCGTCGGGCGTCTCGAGGCCGTTGAGGCACCGCAGCACGGTGGTCTTGCCGGAGCCGGACGGGCCGACGAGCGCGACCACCTGACCGCTGCCGATGCGCAGGTCGATGGACTTCAGCACCCGGGTGTCGCCGAACGACTTCTGCAGGCCGGTGACGGTCAGGAGGGGCTCAGTGGGCGACATAGCGGTCCAATCTCTTCTCGAGTGCGGACTGGCCGCTGGACAGGACGAGGCAGAACACCCAGTAGATGGCGGCGGCCTCGACGTAGAGCAGCATGAACTGCTGCGAGAACGCGGCGATCTGCTGGGCCTCACGGAACAGCTCCGTCACGAGGATCAGCGACGCCAGGGACGTGTCCTTGACGAGGCTGATGAACGTGTTGGAGAGCGGCGGCACCGAGACGCGGGCGGCCTGCGGCAGGATGACGCGGCGCAGGGCGAGCGCACGGGACATGCCGATGGTGTAGCCCGCCTCCCACTGGCCCTTCGGCACGGAGAGGATGGCGGCGCGCAGGATCTCCGCCGCGTAGCCCGCGACATTGAGCGAGAACGCGATGATGGCGCTCGGCCACGGATCGATGGTCAGGCCGATGGACGGCAGGCCGTAGAAGATGACGAACAGCTGCACCAGCAGGGGGGTGCCGCGGATCACCGAGACGTAGAAGCGGGCGATCCCGGAGAGCACCGCCTTGCCGCTGATCCGCATGAGCGCGATGACCAGAGCCAGCACCAGGCCGATCGCGAAGGAGGCGAGCGAGAGCGGGATGGTGCCCGTCAGGCCCCCGGAGAGCATGGGCCAGAACGAGCTGCGCAGCAGTTCCCAGTCCATCAGTCAGACCCTCCGCGGCCCGTCGGATACCTCCACGCCGATATCACTCGCTGACGTCGGAGCCGAAGTACTTCTCGGAGATCTCCGCGAGCGTGCCGTCGGCGCGCAGCTCGGCGAGGGCCGTGTTGATGGCGTCCACGAGCTCGGTGCTGCCCTTGCGGACCGCGACGGCGCTCTGGGACGACTCCTCCGTGGTGGCCGCGATCTTGATGCCCTCGTTGTTGTTGGTCTTCTGGTAGTCGAGGTAGGTGAGCTCGTCGTTGATGGTGGCGTCCACGCGGCCCTGCTCGAGGAGCGTGACGGACTGCGCCCAGCCCTCGACGGGCTCCACGTTCGCGCCGCTCTCCGTGGCGAGCTCGTACCAGTTGCTGGTCAGGGACTGCGCGGTCGTCTTGCCGGAGAGGTCCTCGAACGAGGTGATCTCGGTGTTGTCGGCCGTCGTGACGATCACGCCCGAGCTGACGGTGTACGGGTCGGAGAAGTCGTAGGTCTCCTTGCGCTGGTCCGTGATCGAGACCTGGTTGGCGATCACGTCGAAGCGGCCGGCCTCGAGGCCCGCGAAGATCGCGTCCCACTGCGTCTCCTCGAACTCGGCCTCGACGCCCATCTTCTCCGCGACGGCGGTGATGACCTCGACGTCGTACCCGGTGAGCTCTCCGCTGCCGCCCTCGTGGAAGCTGAAGGGCTGGTAGGTGCCCTCGGTGCCGACGGTCAGGACGCCGGAATCCTGGATCTCCTGCAGCGACGACGACGCCGCCGACTCCGACGATCCGCCGTCACCCGCCGGGGACGACGAGCAGCCGGCGAGCGCGAGGGTGAGGGCTGCGGCGGTTCCGAGGACGGACAGGCGATACTTCATGGGGGGCTTCCTTCGGTTGCATGGGGCGGACACGGCTGGCGGGGAAATAGAAGACGCCGGGAACGGCTTGAACCCTACGTACCTCCGCCCCGGCCGGGACCGGAGTCGAACACTACTGACGTGAACACCGGAGCATCCACTTATTGTTCCGAAGTGTTGCGTCACGGGTCCAGACACCGGCAACCCCACGGTGGGACTGGCATCCCTGGAAGGAATCGCAATGAGCATGGAAGGCGCGGCCTGGAGCTCGCTGTACAGGATCTCGACCGCGAAGGACACGAAGCACGGGTTCTCCCGGGAGTCGGTCCGCCGGATCCTCACATTCGCCGTGCCCTACCGGTCCAAGCTCGTGCTGTTCATCCTGCTGTCCGTGGTCGGTGCGTTCCTCGCGGTCGCGACGCCGGTGCTCGCCGGCCAGGTGGTCGACGTCATCGTCGCCGACGGCGAGACGGGCACGGTCATCCGGCTCGCCGTCGTCATCGCGCTCGTGGCGGTCGCGGACGCCGCGGTGTCCCTCGTGACGCGCTGGTACTCGGCGCGCATCGGCGAGGGCGTGATCCTGGATCTCCGCACCGCCGTGTTCAACCACGTGCAGAAGATGCCCATCGCCTTCTTCACCCGCACCCGGACGGGCGCCCTGGTGAGCCGCCTCAACAACGACGTGATCGGCGCGCAGCAGGCCTTCAGCGGCACGCTCTCAGGCGTGGTCACCAACCTCGTGGCCCTGATCCTCACGCTCGCGGTGATGCTGAGCACGTCCTGGCTGGTCACGGTGCTCGCCGTCGTCATGCTGCCCGTCTTCCTCGTGCCCGCCCGCCGCATGGGCAGCCGCCTGGCCGCCCTGCGCCGCGAGGCGGCGGACCACAACTCGGCCATGAGCACGCAGATGACCGAGCGTTTCTCCGCCCCCGGAGCCACCCTGGTGAAGCTCTTCGGCCGGCCGGACGAGGAGTCCGAGGAGTTCCGCGTCCGCGCCGCGCGCGTCCGGGACATCGGTGTGCGGACCGCGATGCTGCAGTTCGTGTTCTTCACGGCCCTCATGCTCGTCTCCGCGCTGGCCCTGGCCCTGGTCTACGGGCTGGGCGGCTTCCTCGCCCTCCAGGGCCAGCTCGACACGGGTGAGGTGGTCACCCTCGCCCTCCTGCTCACGCGGCTCTACGCGCCCCTGACGAGCCTCGCGAATGCGCGCGTGGAGATCATGAGCGCCATCGTCAGCTTCGAGCGCGTCTTCGAGGTGCTCGACCTGCAGCCCCTCATCCAGGAGAAGCCCGACGCCGGCACCGTCCCCGCGGGCCCGGTCACGGTGGAGTTCGACGACGTCCGCTTCGCCTACCCGTCCGCGGACAAGGTCTCGCTCGCGTCCCTCGAGGAGGTCTCCACGCTGGACACGCGCGGCGGCGAGGAGGTGCTGCACGGGGTGTCCTTCCGGATCGAGGCCGGGCAGACGGTCGCCCTCGTGGGCACCTCGGGTGCCGGGAAGTCGACCATCGCGCAGCTCCTGGCGCGCCTGTACGACGTCGACAGCGGTGCGGTGCGGCTGTCGGGGACCGACGTGCGGGACGTGACCTTCGCCTCGATGCGGGAGACGCTCGGCATGGTGACGCAGGACGGCCACCTGTTCCACGAGACGATCCTCGCCAACCTCCGGCTCGCGCGTCCGGAGGCCACCGAGGACGAGGTGTGGGACGCCGTCCGGCGGGCGCGGCTGGAACCGCTCGTCCGGTCGCTGCCCGACCAGCTCGACACGATGGTCGGCGAGCGCGGCTACCGGCTCTCCGGCGGTGAGCGCCAGCGCATGACCATCGCGCGGCTGCTGCTCGCCCACCCGCGCGTGGTCATCCTGGACGAGGCGACGGCGGCGCTCGACTCGACGTCGGAGGCGGCCGTGCAGGCCGCACTCAGCGAGGCGCTCGCGGGACGCACCGCCATGGTGATCGCCCACCGCCTGTCCACCATCCGCAGCGCCGACATGATCCTCGTGGTCGAGGACGGCCAGATCGTGGAACGCGGCTCGCACGACGAGTTGCTGGCGTTCGGCGGCCGCTACGAGGAACTGCACCGCACCCAGTTCGCCGTGCAGAAGAACGTGGCGGTGGACGAGGAGCCCGAGGCGCTCAGCGGCGTCTAGGGCTCAGCCGCGCAGCGACAGCAGTGCGGGGACCACGAAGTGGGTCAGCAGCGGGGCGAGGTCCCGGCGTTCGGTCGCGTCCCCGAGGTCGAGCCAGTCGATCTCCTCAATCTCCGCAGCGGGGAGCGGCTCGGCCGTCAGGGGGCACAGGAAGACGGTGGCGACGAGGAGCGTGTCCGCCTCGTTGGCCGCCGGTCCCCGCCAGGTGTCCAGGAGCGTGAGGTCGCCGGGCCGGACAGCCAGGCCCAGTTCCTCGGCCAGCTCCCGTACACCGGTCTCCGCCGGAGTCTCGCCCTGCTCCGGTTTGCCGCCGGGCTGCATGAAGAGCGTCGTCCCGCGTTTGCGTACCAGGAGCAGGCGGCCGCGGTCGTCCAGCAGGCACAGGGCGGTGACCGTGATGACCGGAGCGTCGGCCATCGGCCTCGGCGACGTCCCTCCGTCATTCCCCATGACGTCCAACCTACCGTGCACGCGACGAGGGGGAGGATGGGCGGTTCCGCCCGATCCTCCCCCTCGTCGGCTGCCTGTGCCCCTGGCCGGAATCGAACCGACGACCTTCCCTTTAGGAGAGGGACGCTCTATCCTACTGAGCTACAGAGGCCGGGATGGTGCAGTGCACCGATCCGGCGGTCCTAGCTTACCCGCTCGCCGCGCGGTTTCCCTGCCCCGTCCGTACCCCGCAGACGTGAGGGCAGGAAGACGGCCGTCGCGCCCGCCACCAGGCTCAGGGCGAGCAGCACCCACCGCAGCGCCGTCAGCGTCGATGCGAGCATCACGGCGCCCGGATCGGCCGCCGCCTGCGCCAGCGCGGTGTCGATCGCGATGTTCTCCCACAGGTCGACGACGACGAACAGGATCACCGGGCTCCACAGGAGCCAGCGCAGCCAGCGGCGGCCTGCGTTGAGCTGGATCAGCAGGAGCCAGGCGAACGCGAAGATCAGGGGGAAGAGCGTGCCCGCCGTGCGGTGGAGGTAGCTCAGCTGGCCGCGGGCGTCGTCGTCCATCTCCCCGTGCAGGCGCTGCACGTACGCGGTGTCGTACCCGCCGATCATCATGTCCGGCATGGTGAGGCCGCCCGACAGCTGCGTCATCTGGCCGAGGGTGAGCAGGTGGAAGTACCAGAAGAGGAGCAGGGACGCGATGGCGGCGGGGACGATCACGAGCGTCCCGTTGCCCTGCCTGTTCCGCGCGGGCGCGGCAGTCAGGGGGGAGGGAGCCGGTGTCGCGCCCGTCGCGTGCTTGCGTGCTATCTGAGCCCTTGTCTTTCCCACCCCTCCAGTATGGGCGAGAGTGCCCCACCCATCCCCGGAAGGGCGAGTGTCGGGGGCACGGCCTAGACTTGATGGACCATGGACATGCTCTTCGATCCCTACGTCTCCCCGCCCACGCCCGCCGAGAAGAAGCGAGCACGCGAGGCGGCGATGGCGGGGACGGCGGAGCCCGCGGACCCCGCCACCGAGCACGTGCCGTCGCGTGTCGGCGTCGACGAGCACCGCGCGCAGGAACTCCTGGTGGGGCTGAACCCCCAGCAGGAGGAGGCCGTGAAGCACGGCGGGTCGCCGCTGCTGATCGTCGCGGGAGCCGGCTCCGGCAAGACCCGCGTCCTGAGCCATCGCATCGCGTACCTGCTCGCCACCGGCCGCTCCCACCCGGGGCAGATCCTCGCCATCACGTTCACCAACAAGGCCGCCGCCGAGATGCGCGAGCGCATCGAGGGTCTGATCGGCGACGTCGCCAAGCGCATGTGGATCTCGACGTTCCACTCCTCCTGCGTACGGATCCTGCGCCGGGAGGCCGCCTCCGTTGGCCTCAACTCCAACTTCTCCATCTACGACTCCGCCGACACGCTGCGCCTGATCACGCTCGTGGCCAAGGGACTGGACCTCGACCCCAAGAAGTTCGCCCCGAAGGCCATGCAGCACAAGATCTCCGCGCTCAAGAACGAGCTGATCGACGAGGAGGCCTTCGCCTCCGACGCGGACCCCTCCGATCCCTTCGAGCAGGCCGTCGCCGAGGTCTACTCGGGCTACGCGCAGCGCATGCGCCAGGCCAACGCGATGGACTTCGACGACCTGATCGCGCAGACGGTGTTCATGTTCCGTGCCTTCCCCGGTGTGGCCGACTACTACCGGCGCCGCTTCCGGCACGTCCTCGTCGACGAGTACCAGGACACCAACCACGCCCAGTACGCCCTGGTCCGGGAGATCGTGGGCGTCCCGGGCGAATCCTCGGACGACCCGGTCGAGCTCACGGTCGTCGGCGATTCGGACCAGTCCATCTATGCCTTCCGCGGCGCCGACGTCCGGAACATCGTCGAGTTCGAGAACGACTACCCGAGCGCCCGCACCATCCTGCTCGAGCAGAACTACCGCTCGACCCAGAACATCCTCAGCGCCGCCAACGCCGTGATCTCCCGCAACCCGAACCGGCCTGAGAAGCGGCTGTGGACCGCCGAGGGCAGCGGCGAGAAGATCATCGGGTACGTCGGCGAGAACGAGCACGAGGAGGCCCGCTTCATCGCGGAGGAGATCGACCGGCTGCAGGACGAGGACGGCATCCGTCCCGGCGACGTCGCCATCTTCTACCGCACCAACGCGCAGTCACGGTCCATCGAGGAGATCCTGCTGCGCGTCGGCCTGCCCTACAAGGTGGTCGGCGGCACGCGGTTCTACGAGCGCAAGGAGATCAAGGACGCCCTGGCGTACCTGCGGGTCCTCGTGAACCAGGACGACGTCGTCAATCTCCGCCGCATCCTCAACGAGCCCAAGCGCGGCATCGGGGACCGCGCCGAATACGCCATCGCGGCCCTGAGCGAGCGCGAGCGGGTCAGCTTCATGGAGGCCCTGCGCCGGGCGGACCAGGCACCTGGCATGGCCACGCGCTCGGTCAACTCCGTGGCGGGGTTCGTCAAGCTGATCGACGACCTCGCGGAGGTGGCCAGCGGCTCCGGCGCGTCCGCCGCCGTCGAGGCGGTGCTGGAGCAGACCGGGTACCTCGAGCAGCTGCGGACCAGCAACGATCCGCAGGACGAGTCCCGCGTGGAGAACCTCGCGGAGCTCGTCGCTGTCGTCCGTGAGTTCGAGCGTGACAACCCCGAGGGCACGCTGGGGGACTTCCTGGAGCAGGTGTCCCTCGTGGCCGACGCCGACCAGATCCCCGACGCCCCCGAGGGTTCCGCCGCCGATGTGCAGCGCGCGGTCGAGGAGGCGCGGCGCCAGGGCGTCGTCACGCTCATGACCCTCCATACCGCCAAGGGCCTCGAGTTCCCCGTGGTGTTCCTGACGGGCATGGAGCAGGGCATCTTCCCCCACCAGCGCTCCGCCACCGACCCCAAGGAGCTCGCCGAGGAACGGCGGCTGGCCTACGTGGGGCTCACGCGCGCGCGGCAGCGCCTCTACGTCACCCGTTCCGAGGTGCGCAGCATGTGGGGGCAGAGCCAGTACAACCCCGAGAGCCAGTTCGTCAGCGAGATCCCGGAGGAGCTCATCCAGTGGAAGCGCGAGGGCGCCGCGAAGCCCGCGTGGACCACGGGCGGCAGTATCAGTGGTCCGCGGTTCAGCGGCTCCTACTGGGGTGCGAGCGGCGGCGGGTTCGACGGCGGTACCACCTCGCCGTCGAAGGCGGTGGGGCGTGTGCAGCCCCAGAAGGAGGTCGTCTCTGTCACGGCCGGGGACAAGGTCAATCACGCGAGTTTCGGGAACGGCACGGTGCTGTCCGTCGAGGGCGCCGGCGACAAGACGGTCGCCAAGGTCCGGTTCGACGTCGGGGAGAAGCGGCTGCTGCTGCGCTACGCGCCGCTCACCAAGGTGGCCTGAGCCCTTCCGGACGGCATGATCCGCGGCAACCTCGCGACCGGCAGGGGCTTCGTCGCCGGACGCGGGACGGTGACGGGACCCGGGTGAAAAACCCCAACGAACGGCAGACCGTTTTCTACAAAGGATAGAACTGTGGCCTTACTCACTAAACCGGTACTCTGGGGAGGGCCTCGGGCCCGAGAGGCTACAGTTCCCTCTTGTACACCTGCTTCGACGTAGAAGGACTTCAACTCAGTGGACCTGTTCGAATACCAGGCGCGCGATCTTTTCGAGGCACACGGAGTTCCCGTGCTCGCCGGTATCGTGGCGCACACCCCGGAAGAAGCTAAAGCAGCGGCCGAGAAGATCGGCGGCGTCGTCGTCGTCAAGGCTCAGGTCAAGGTCGGCGGCCGCGGCAAGGCCGGCGGCGTCAAGGTGGCCAAGACCCCCGACGAGGCCTTCGCCTACGCCTCGGACATCCTCGGGATGGACATCAAGGGACACACCGTCCACACGGTCATGATCGCGCAGGGCGCGGACATCGCCGAGGAGTACTACTTCTCCGTCCTGCTCGACCGCTCCAACCGCAACTACCTGGCCATGTGCTCGGTGGAGGGCGGCGTGGAGATCGAACAGCTCGCCGTCGAACGCCCCGAAGCGCTCGCGCGCATCGCCGTCGACCCCGGCACCGGGATCGACCAGGCGAAGGCCGAGGAGATCGTCGACACCGCAGGCTTCGCCCCCGAACTCCGGAGCGGCGTCATCAACACCATCCTCAAGCTCTGGGACGTCTTCGTGAAGGAGGACGCCACGCTCGTGGAGGTCAACCCGCTCGTGAAGACCGGCAGCGGCGACATCCTCGCCCTCGACGGCAAGGTCACCATCGACGAGAACGCCGGGTTCCGCCACGCCGGCCACGCCGCGCTCGAGGACAAGGACGCCGCCGATCCGCTCGAGGCCAAGGCCAAGGAGCACGACCTCAACTACGTCAAGCTCGACGGCCAGGTAGGCATCATCGGCAACGGCGCCGGTCTGGTCATGTCCACCCTCGACGTCGTCGCCTACGCCGGCGAGGCCCACGGCGGCGTGCTGCCCGCCAACTTCCTCGACATCGGCGGCGGAGCGTCCGCCGAGGTCATGGCCGCCGGCCTCGACGTCATCCTCGGCGACAGCCAGGTCAAGAGCGTCTTCGTGAACGTCTTCGGCGGCATCACCGCCTGCGACGCCGTCGCCAACGGGATCGTCAAGGCACTCGAGATCCTCGGTGACGAGGCCAACAAGCCCCTCGTGGTGCGCCTCGACGGCAACAACGTCGAAGAGGGCCGCCGCATCCTCGCCGAGGCGAACCACCCGCTGGTCACCCTCGCCGACACCATGGACGAAGGCGCCGACAAGGCCGCCGCTCTGGCCTACGGAAAGTAAGAGAACCCCTATGTCTATCTACCTCACCAAGGACTCCAAGGTCATCGTCCAGGGCATCACGGGCGGTGAGGGCACCAAGCACACAGCCCTCATGCTGAAGGCCGGCACCCAGGTGGTCGGCGGCGTCAACGCCCGCAAGGCCGGCACCACCGTCACCCACGGCGACGTCACGCTGCCCGTGTACGGCACCGTCGAGGAAGCCGTCAAGGAGACCGGCGCCGACGTGTCGATCGTCTTCGTCCCGCCGGCCTTCACCAAGGACGCCGTCGTGGAGGCCATCGAGGCCGGCCTCGGCCTCGTCGTCGTCATCACCGAAGGCGTGCCCGTACAGGACTCGGCCGCCTTCTGGGCACTCGCCCAGTCGAAGGTCGATGCCGACGGGAAGCAGATCACGCGCATCATCGGCCCGAACTGCCCCGGCATCATCACGCCCGGTGAGGCGCTCGTCGGCATCACGCCGGCGAACATCACCGGCAAGGGCGGCGTGGGCCTCGTGTCCAAGTCCGGCACCCTGACCTACCAGATGATGTACGAGCTCCGCGACCTCGGCTTCTCCACCGCGATCGGCATCGGCGGCGACCCGGTCATCGGCACCACGCACATCGACGCCCTCGCGGCGTTCGAAGCCGACCCCGAGACCAAGGCCATCGTGATGATCGGCGAGATCGGCGGAGACGCCGAAGAGCGTGCCGCCGAGTTCATCAAGGCGAACGTCACCAAGCCGGTCGTCGGCTACGTGGCAGGCTTCACGGCCCCCGAGGGGAAGACCATGGGCCACGCCGGCGCCATCGTCTCCGGGTCCGCGGGGACCGCGCAGGCCAAGAAGGAAGCCCTCGAGGCCGCGGGCGTCAAGGTCGGCAAGACGCCGTCCGAGACCGCGACGCTGCTCCGCGAGGTCTACGCCACGCTCTGATCCTGGTTCCTCGGCAACAGCCTCCTCCGCTCGCGCGGGGGAGGCTGTTCCGTTTCCCGGGACCCTGCAGGCGCGGGCGGTCCGGCCGTGTCAACCCGCGTCGACCCATCGGCACCCCGCGAGAGTCCTTGCGGGGCGACGTAGCGTGAGGAGTGCGCCGCCCGAAGCGGACCGGTGACGCGGAACGCTGACGCGGAACGGCGGAGTCGGAGGAGCAGCAGCGGGAGATGAGCGGACCATGAGCAGTACGACCAGGCACGGCACGGCGGCAGCCGCCGACGGCGCGACGCAGAGCAGGTACCTGCGGCGCGTCACCTGGGTGGCAACCCTGGGCGGCCTGCTCTTCGGCTTCGACACCGGGGTGATCAACGGGGCCCTGCCGTTCATGGTGGACGACCTCCGGCTCACGGCCTTCACGGAAGGACTCGTGGCGAGCTCGCTGGTGTTCGGTGCGGCGTTCGGGGCCCTCGCCGGTGGGCGGCTCGCCGACGCCTACGGGCGGAAGAAGATGATCATCGTGCTCGCGATCGTCTTCCTGATCGGGACCCTCGGCACGGCCCTCGCCCCGGATGTCACAGTCATGGTGGTGTCGCGGCTCGTCCTCGGACTCGCCGTGGGCGGCGCGTCCGTGATGGTGCCGATCTTCCTGGCGGAGCTGTCGCCCGCCGGGCGGCGCGGACAGGTGGTGACGCGCAACGAACTGATGATCGTGACCGGACAGCTGCTCGCCTTCAGTACCAGCGCCTTCCTCGGGAACGTGTTCGGTGACAGCCACGGCATCTGGCGCTGGATGCTCGTCCTGGCGACCCTCCCGGCCATCGGCCTGTGGATCGGGATGCACTTCGTGCCGGAGAGTCCCCGCTGGCTGGCCGGCCAGGGAGCCTTCGGCTCCGCCCTCCGCGTGCTGCAGCGGCTCCGTCCGCCGGCCGTGGCACGGCAGGAGTACGAAGAAGTCAGGTCGACGGCCATCGAGGACCGCGAACGCGAGGACGTGGGCTTCCGCGACCTGCGCGTGCCGTGGCTCCGCCGGATCGTCGTGGTGGGCCTCGGCCTCGCGGTCATCCAGCAGATCACCGGCGTGAACTCGATCATGTACTACGGCACGCAGATCCTCGTCGTCGCGGGCTTCGGGACGCAGGCCGCGCTGACGGCGAACATCGCGAACGGGGTCATCTCGGTGGGTGCCACCTTCGTGGGGATCTGGCTGCTGGGCAGGGTGGGGCGCCGTCCCATGCTGCTGGTGGGTCAGATGGGGACGACGTCCGCGCTGCTCGCCATCGGGGTCGTCTCGCTGCTGGTCCCCGAAGGCACGGTCCGGGGCTTCCTCGTCCTGTCACTGACGGTGACGTTCCTCGCCTTCCAGCAGGGCGCCATCTCGCCCGTGACCTGGCTGATGCTGTCGGAGATCTTCCCCATGCGCCTGCGCGGCCTCGGCATGGGCGCCGCCGTGTTCGTCCTGTGGATGGTCAACTTCGCCGTGAGCCTCAGCTTCCCGATCCTCATGGACGCGATCGGCATCTCGAGCACGTTCTTCGTGTTCGTGGTCCTCGGGGTCGCGGCGATCGTCTTCGCCCGCCGCTACATCCCCGAGACCCGGGGGAGGAGTCTCGAGGAACTGGAGCACGAGTTCAAGTCCGCCACGGGGACACCCCGACGGTAGGGCCGCCTTCGCGCTGCTTGTACAGTGGCGGCAGGGGAACCATTACTTGCGTCAGGCAACTTCCAGGAGATCACATGCGCGCCACCATCATCCACGGACCGGGCGATATCCGCGTCGAGGACCGTGACTACCCGACCATCATCCGTCCCACCGACGCCGTCGTCCGGGTCACCGCCACGTGTGTCTGCGGCTCGGACCTCTGGCCCTACCGGGGGGTCCGGCCCACCAAGGAACCCAAGGCGATCGGGCACGAGTTCGTCGGCGTGGTGGAGTCCGTCGGCGACGACGTGGCGGACCTCGCGGTCGGCGACTTCGTGATCGCGCCGTTCGTGGACAGCTGCGGGAAGTGCCCGCAGTGCCTCAACGGCGTGACGGTCGCGTGCGACCATCTCGCCGGCTGGGGCAGCACCGACGAGCACGGCGACTTCCTGCAGGGCGGTCAGGGCGAAGCCGTGCGCGTCCCGCAGGCCGACGGCACGCTGCGCAAGGTCGAGGGTGTCTCCGAGCCCGACGCCGCCCTGACGGCCAGCCTCCTGACCCTCTCCGACGTCATGTCCACCGGACATCACGCCGCCGTGTCCGCGAACGTGGGCCCGGGCAGCACCGTCGTCGTGGTCGGTGACGGGGCCGTGGGTCTCTGCGGCGTCCTCGCGGCCAAGCGTCTCGGTGCTGCGCGCATCATCGCGATGTCCCGCCACGAGGACCGCCAGGCCCTCGCCCGCGAGTTCGGGGCGACCGACATCGTGGCCGAGCGCGGCGACGAGGGCGTGGCGAAGGTGCGCGAGCTGCTCGGTGGAGTGCTCGCCGACTCGGTGCTCGAGTGCGTGGGCACCAAGGAGTCCATGGACCAGGCGCTGCGCAGCACGCGGCCCGGCGGCCACCTCGGCTTCGTGGGTGTGCCGGCAGGCGGACCGGAACTGCCCATCGGCGTCCTGTTCGCGAAGAACATCACGGTGGGCGGCGGCATGGCCCCCGCCCACACCTACATCCCCGAACTGCTGAAGGACGTCCTCGACGGGACGATCAACCCCGGACGCGTGTTCGACGTCGAGATGCCCCTCGAGGACGCCGCCGAGGCGTACCGGGCCATGGACGAGCGTCGCGCCATCAAGGTGCTGCTCAAGCCCTGACCGGCGGAGCCGGGCCCTTCCGCACGGAGGGGTCCGGCCGTCGGACCTGCGTCCGACGACCGGGCAGAATGGGGACATGACGACGACGCCCGGCACGGACCCCTATCTCATCGCGCGCGAACGGATCATCCATGCGCCCGCCGGACGGATCTTCGAGGTCCTCGCGACCCCGGCCCTCCACAGCGTGATCGACGGGTCCGGGACCGTGCGCGGCGAGCAGCCCGACGGCCCGGCGCGCCTGTCCCTGGGAGCGAGGTTCGGTATGGACATGAAGATGGGCGCGCCCTACAGGATCCTGAACCGGGTGGTCGAGTTCGAGGAGGGCCGCCGCATCGCCTGGCGGCACTTCTCGGCCCACGTCTGGCGCTACACGCTCGAACCCCGCGGCGACGCGACCCTGGTGCGGGAGGAATGGGACGGCCGTGCCGTGCCGTGGAGATTCGTCTTCCGACTGACCGGGTTCACCCGCAGGCACCCCGCGAGCATCGAGGCGACGCTCGGCAAGCTCGAGGACCACGTCCTGCAGCAGCGCGACGCCGCCTAGCTGTACTGCCCAGGGAGGTTGGTTAGCCGGGTGATGGGTGGTTTGCCTCCGATGGCCGTGTGGGGGCTGTGGTGATTGTATTCGTGGAGCCATCCGGGCAGAGCTGCGCGGCGGGCTGATTCGCTGGTGTAGTGGCGGCTGAAGGCCCACCCGTCGGCGAGGGTGCGGTGGAAGCGCTCGATCTTCCCGTTGGTCTGCGGTCGGTACGGCCTGGTCTTCTTGGCCTTGATGCCCAGGCTGATGCAGGTGTCGCGCCAGAGGTTTGATTTGTAGGCTGAGCCGTTGTCGGACAGGACCCTTTGGACGGTGATGCCGCGGGCCGCGAACCAGGACACGGCCCGCTGGAGGACTCCGATAGCGGTGGCTGCGGTTTCGTCGGCGTGGATCTCGGCGTATGCGACACGTGAGTGATCATCGATGACGGTGTGCACGAACGCGGTCCCCATCAGCGGTTCGTGGTGTGGGCTGCGGGCCTTGTTCGGGGTGCCGGCCCGGTTCCGGTCGCCCTGCTGCTTGCCGACATACCGCCAGCCCCCACCATCAGGGATGTTGCCGAGTTTCTTCACATCGACGTGGATCAGGTCCCCGGGTTTCTCGTGTTCGTACCGGCGGACCGGTTCGCCGGTGCGGACATCGACGTGGTGCAACCGGTTCAGCCGGCACCGGGCCAGGACGGCGTGGACAGTGGAGGCCGGCATGTCCAGGCGGGCCCCGATCCCGACTGGACCGAGGCGTTTCCTCCACCGCAGGCGCACGACCTTCCGGACCAGGGCGGGCGGGGTTCTCGTGGGGCTGTGGTGCGGTCGCGAGGACCGGTCGACCATCCCATCGCGGCCCATCGCCGCGTACCTCTCGGCCCACCGTTTCGCGGTCGGCCACGACACGTGGAAGAACACGGCAGCGTGCGCGACCGGCCACCCCTCGTCGATGATGAGCTTCCCGATCCGTAGCCGTTGAATCGGGGTCAGAGCAGCATTAGCGTGAGACACGAGGACCTCCTGATCGGAACCGGAACCTAGACAGCTCCACTCTCGATCGGAGGTCCTCCCCGCGTCCAGAACCTACAACGCGTCCTCACACCTCAACCAACGTCCCTGGGCAGTACACCTAGAGGGCGCGGCGGAGGGCCGGCCTCCGCACCTCAGGGCACGCGCAGTTCCTCGGGCTGGACGACGATGTCCACCAGGGCTCCATTGCGCCAGACCGTCATCTCCATGCGCCGTCCGATAGCCGTCTCGACCATCAGCCGCTGGATCCCCGTCGCGCTGCGGACGGGGAGATGGTCCAGGGAGATGACGATGTCGCCGGCGCGGGCCCCGGCGCCTGCGGCAGGGCTGCCCGCGACGACGGAGGCCACCTGCATGCCGGTGCGCGATCCCACGCGGGCCGCGAGTTCGGGGCCGAGGGTGATCTGGGCTCCGACCACTCCCAGCCACGCGCGCCGGACGCGGCCACGGGTGATGAGCGCGTCGATGATCTCCCGGGTGGTCGCATTGATCGGCACGGCGAGGCCGAGCCCGATCCCGGCGACGGCGGTGTTCACGCCGACCATGCGTCCCGCACTGTCGGCGAGCACGCCTCCGCTGCTGCCAGGGTTCAGGCTCGCGTCGGTCTGGATGACCTCGTCCACCACGCGCCCGGAGAGCGTGGGCAGCGACCGGCCGAGCGCGGACACGATCCCGGCGGTGACGCTGCCTGCCATGCCCAGCGGGTTGCCGAGCGCGACCACGAGCTGCCCGACGCGGAGCTTCGCGGCGTCCCCCCACGGCACCGGCGGCGGCGTGCTGCCGTCGGCCTCGAGGACGGCGAGGTCCGACAGCGGGTCCCTGCCCGCCACGCGCGCCCAGAGGACGGACCCATCACCGAACGCGACCTCGGTGCGCTGTGCGCCGGCGACCACGTGGGCGCTCGTCAGCAGGTGCCCGCTGGTCGAGATGACGGAGGCGCTGCCCGCCCCGGTCCCGCGCGCGGTACGCACCGACACCGCCGCGACCGACGGCAGGGTGGACTCGGCGATCCGTACGACCGCCGCCGAGTACGCGTCGAGAGCCTCCTGCTCGTCCATAGGGACCATTGCAGCACCGCACGGGTGGCCGGGGGGAGGCACGTTCGCGCAGGGCGCACGCGGAGGCTGCCCGGTCAGGCCACCGAGGTGCCGAAGAGCAGGCCGAGCAGGTAGGTCACGCCGGCGGCACCGAGCCCGATGGCGAGCTGCCGCAGCGCCAGGCGCAGCGGCGACGCGCCGGAGAGCAGGGCGACCACCGCGCCGGTGGCCATCAGGGCCAGCCCCACGAGCACGCAGGCCGCAACGACGGCGGTCAGGCCGCCGAGGCCGAGGATGTACGGCAGCACCGGGATGATGGCGCCCGACGCGAAGAAGCAGAAGCTGGAGGCGGCGGCGCCGAGGCCGGTCCCGACCGCCTCGTGCTGGTCGACCTCCTCCTCCTGCTCGGGCTGCAGGGAGAAGCTCGGGTCGCAGTCGCAGCTGTACAGGCCGAGCCGCTCCGCCGCCCGGTGCTCCGCCGCCGCCGGCGTCATGCCGCGCGCCCGGTAGACGAGCACCAGTTCGTTGGAGTCGATGTCCAGCTCCTTGGCCGCGGTGAGGGTGATCTGCGTGGGGCGCGTCGCCGAGAGCAGCTCGCGCTGCGAGCGGACCGAGACGTACTCGCCGGCGCCCATCGACAGGGCGCCCGCAAGCAGCCCGGCCAGGCCACTGAACAGGATGAACGAGGTGGAGACACCCGTGGCACCGATACCCATGACGAGCGCGAGGTTGCTGACGAGGCCGTCGTTCGCTCCGAAGACGGCGGCCCTGAAGTTGCCGGAGAGCCGGTTGCGGCCGCGGGTGGCGAGGCCGCGCACCACCTCCTCGTGGATCTGCTCGTCGGCCACCATGGCGCTCGTGGCGGAGGGGTCCGTCCCGTAGGGCGAGCGCCCTTCGGCGCGCTGCGCGAGCGCCAGGATGAAGACGGACCCGAAGCGGCGCGCGAGCAGGCCGAGGAGCCGGTTGC
This sequence comes from Arthrobacter sp. TJ-238, assembly GCF_058269215.1. Classification (NCBI taxonomy): domain Bacteria; kingdom Bacillati; phylum Actinomycetota; class Actinomycetes; order Micrococcales; family Micrococcaceae; genus Arthrobacter; species Arthrobacter sp. TJ-238. Next base: position 72,206 of record NZ_JBZCNH010000002.1, read on the forward strand.
GGAAAGAAGGCCGCTGGGGCCGTCCGACGTGATCGCCGAGAAGGGCGAGCCAGTGCGCCTCGTGGCGGCGTTCGGCTTCGGCGAGGCCGAGGAGGATCTCCCGCTCCTCACCGGTCCGGCGGCGGGCGAGGTCCCGGTAGGTGGCGGCCTCCGCGCGCTCGTCGGCGAGGTACTGGCGCCACCGGCGGATGTCGTCGCGGGAGGGGGACTGTTCGGGGGGTGTCACGGGTACTCCGGTGGGTGTCGTGCGCCTGCGCATCCGGCACCGAAGCGGGAAGCTCCGGCCGGTGGACTCAGGTGCGTCGGTTCGGCCGAAGGTCTCGCTCGCCGGGTTGACCGGTGGATTGCCGGGCACCATCGGTGCCAGTATGTCGACAGGCCGCACGTCCTGACGACGTGGAGCTACTCCCCTTCGACCCACCAGTCTACCCGACCATGTGTCCCGGCCGGGGCGGGCGAGGATGGACGGCGTGCGGGTACCGTGGCCCGGCCACCCGCGATATCCTCGAACGGATAACAGAAAGCAGGCTTATGGATTTGGCAGCCCGACCGTGGGTCGCAAGCTATGCACCGGACGTGCCGCGTGTGTTCGACGTACCCGACGGCACCCTCCCGGACCTGCTCGACGCATCGGTGCGGGAGCACCGGACGGCACCGGCCCTCGAATTCTTCGGCGCCCCGACCACGTACGGGGATCTGGGGAAGGCCGTCGCCCGGGCCGCCGCGGGCCTGTCCTCCCTCGGGGTGGGCCCCGGTGACCGCGTGGCCCTCGTGCTGCCGAACTGCCCGCAGCACATCGTCGCGTTCTATGCCGTCCTGCGGCTCGGGGCGATCGTCGTCGAGCACAACCCCCTGTACACCGACCGCGAGCTGCGGCACCAGTTCGAGGACCACGGGGCCACGGTGGCGATCGCCTGGGACCGCGTGGTGCCCCGCATCCAGCAGCTGCCCGCCGACATCGCCGTCACCACCGTGGTATCGGTGGACCTCGTCAGCGCGATGCCCGCCTCGCGCCGCCTCGCCCTGGCACTGCCCGTGCGCCGCGCCCGTGAGGCCAGGGACGCGCTCACCACGACGGAGAAGCTCACCGGGCCGCGGACGCTCGTGCGGTGGCGGGACCTGCTGCGTCACCGGCCGCTGTCGGCGAAGCATCCGCGCCCGACCGCGGAGGACACCGCGGTGCTCCAGTACACGAGCGGCACCACCGGCGTGCCCAAGGGCGCGATCCTCACGCACCGGAACCTGCTCGCCAACGCGGCGCAGGGCCGGGCCTGGGTGCCCGGCCTCGAGGCCGGGCGGGAGACGGTCTACGCCGTCCTGCCCATGTTCCACGCCTACGGCCTGACGCTCTGCCTGACCTTCGCCATGAGCATCGGCGCGAAGCTCGTGCTGTTCCCCAGGTTCGACGTCGACCTGGTCCTCGATGCCGCGAGGAAGAGCCCACCTACCTTCCTGCCTGCCGTGCCGCCGATCTACGAGCGGCTGGCGGCAGGGGCAGCCGCCCGGGGTGCGGACCTGCGCAGTATCCGCTTCGCCATCTCCGGGGCCATGAACCTGCCGCAATCCACCGTGGAGACGTGGGAAGCCGCCACCGGCGGCTACCTCATCGAGGGTTACGGCCTCACCGAGACCTCGCCCGTCGCCGCCGGCAACCCCATCGGGCCCACCCGGCGCCCCGGGACCGTCGGCGTGCCCTTCCCCGGGACGGACGTGCGCATCGTCGATCCGGAGGAGCCCGGCACCGACCGCACGCCTGGGGAGACGGGCGAGCTGCTGATTCGCGGTCCGCAGGTGTTCCAGGGTTACTGGCGCAAACCTGACGAGACCCACGCCGCCCTGCTCGACGGCGGCTGGTTCCGGACGGGAGACATCGTCACGATGGACGAGGACGGCTTCATCACGATCGTGGACCGCATCAAGGAACTCATCATCACGGGAGGCTTCAATGTCGCGCCGTCCGAGGTCGAGGACACCCTGCGGGCCCATCCGGATGTCGCCGATGCCGCCGTCGTCGGACTCCCGCGCAGTGGTGGCGGCGAGGACGTCGCCGCCGTCGTGGTTCCGGCGACCGGGGCGGACTTCGACCCGGAGGCCCTCCGCGCCCACTGCCGCGGCGCGCTCGCGGCCTATAAGGTCCCGCGCACCATCTCCCGGGCCGAGGACCTGCCTCGATCCCTGATCGGCAAGGTGCTCCGCCGCGAGGTACGCACACAACTGCTCGACGATGGCCATCGCGCCGAAGGAGAAAGAGACACTCGATGACACAATCCGCAGAGACACGGGCGGGAATACCGGGACCGAAGGGGCCCTGGCGGGACAGCCTCGGGAATGCCAGCATCAGGGCTGCGCAGGTCCTGCTGCTCCTGGTCCTCGGCGTGGTGGCCGTGTACGCGTTGATCCAGGTCAGGCTCGTCGTCATCCCGATGCTGCTGGCGCTCATCCTCGCCGCTGCCATCGGGCCGTTCGTCAACTGGCTCCGACGGAAGGGCTGGGGGGCGTCGGCGGCGACCGCCGTCTCGTTCCTGCTGCTCCTGGTCCTGTTCGGCGCACTGATCACGGGCATCGTGTTCGCCGTCGTCGGTCAGGCCGACGAGCTGGCCTCGAGCGCCGTGGAGGGCTTCGACAAGCTCTATGCCTTCGTGCAGAACGGACCCATTCCCGTCGACGACGCGCAGATCCAGCAGGCACGTGACTGGGCCGTCGATTTCGCGACCTCGAGCACCGTGGGAGCGGGAGCGATCTCCGGTCTGAGTGCGGCCGGCAACTTCTTCGCCGGGGCCCTGCTCATGGTGGTGATCCTGTTCTTCTTCCTCAAGGACGGCGAGAAGATCTGGGCCTTCATGCTCCGCGCGTTCAAGGGTCGCCGTCTGGTCAAGGCCCGCCGTGTGGGCTACAGCAGCATGGCCGTGCTCGGCGGATACGTCCGCGGCACGGCGATCGTCGCGCTCGTCGACTCCGTCTTCATCGGTCTCGCGCTGTTCTTCCTCGGCGTCCCACTCGCCCTGCCGCTGGCAGTGATCGTGTTCGTCGGCGCGTTCATCCCGCTCGTCGGCGCGACCCTCGCGGGCGTCCTCGCGGCGCTGATCGCCCTCGTCGCCAACGGGCCGTTCGTGGCCCTCATGGTCATCGTCGCGGTCATCGTGGTCAACCAGCTGGAGGGCAATTTCCTGCAGCCCGTGGTCATGGGCCGCACGCTGCAGGTGCATGCCCTCGTCATCCTGGTCGCCCTCACGGCCGGCACCATCCTCGCCGGGATCATCGGCGCCATCCTCTCGGTGCCCGTGGCCGCGGTCAGCTGGGCCGCCATCAAGGCCTGGAACAAGGAGAAGGACGGGGAGATCACCGATGACGAGGTCGCGGAGGCCGAGAAGCTGACCGCCCTCGACGAGACGGGCCACGGTCTCAGCTCCACACCGAAGGAGGAGCACGCCCAGAAGAAGGCGGAGGCGGGGATCGCCGTCCACGAGGCACACGAGAGGCCCGGGACGCAGGAGCGCAGGATCGAAGGGCACGACGACGACGACGACAACCCCACCGGCCGCATGTCCGGCGATCCGTCCGCGCACGCGGGCTCATCGGGCGGTTCTCCGAGCAGCACCCCGACCGCAGGATCAGCCGACGCCACCGGGACCCCCGACGGCGCAACCGGCGGCGCTGCTGCCGCGGAACCGGTCGAGGGGAGCGACACGGGCCTGCGCGGACGCCGTGGGCGCGGGGGAAGCTCGTCCGCCCCGAAGGGCTGACCGGCGGCTTCCCGCGGCGAGCGGGAGCGCGCAGCGGACTGTAGACGAGGAAGGCCTCCCGGCGATGACCGGGAGGCCTTCCTCGTTCGTTCTCCGGTCCGGACGGAACATGGTCAGCGGACGGCGGGGACGTCCTCGGGCACCTCGCCGGCGACCCGCCGGTCCCAGGCGGCCATGACCTCCGGGTCCGTCGGCCGCGTCAGGACGGACACGACCGTGTACACGAAGAGCGATGCGCCCAGTCCGAAGTAGATCGGCTCGTTGGCATAGATGCCGTCGTACCGGGCCTCGGCGGTGACCTCCAGGTACGTCATGACGCCGAGCGTCACGAGGGTGCCCGCCGCCATCGACGCGCCGGCGCCCACACCGTTGCCGCGACGCCAGACGAGGCCGCCGAGGATCGCCACGAGGAGTCCGCCCACGAGGATGTCGTAGGCGATGGTGAGGGCCGCCACGACGTCCTGCACGATCACGGCGAGGGCGATCGTCACGAGCCCCAGGCCGAGGACCCACCAGCGGCTGGAGGCGACGTCGTGCTCCGACGTCGCACGCTCGGTGCCGCCCGTGCCACCCCTGCCGAACCAGCCGGCCACGAACGGCACGACGTCGGTCCTCGCCACCGTGGCGGCCGCGATCAGCGCACCGGACGCAGTGGACATCATGGCCGCGACGGCCGCGGCGAGGACGAGCCCGCCGATACCGATCGGCAGGACGTTCAGGGCGATGTCCGCATAGACGTCGTCCCTCGACTCGATGTCCGGCAGGATGACGCTGGCGCTCATGCCGATGACGGCACCCGCGACCCCGTAGAGGATGCAGTAGATGCCGGCGGCGGACCCGCCCCAGCGGGCGATCTCCGGGGTCCGGGACGTGAAGACGCGCTGCCAGATGTCCTGGCCGATGAGGAGTCCCAGCGTGTAGACCACGAAGTAGGTGATGATGCTCTGCGCGCCGATGCCGGTGATGCTGAAGAACTCTTCCCCGGCGCGTTCGGCGATGCCGGAGAAGCCGCCCGCCGCAGCGAGGGAGAAGGGCAGCATGAGGGCGAAGACGCCGATGGTCTTGATGACGAACTGGGCCATGTCGGCGAGCGTGATCGACCACATGCCGCCGATGGTCGAGTAGACGAGGACGATCGCGCCGCCGACGGCGATGGAGAGGGCGCGGTCCCAGCCGAAGAGCACCACGAAGATGGTGGCGTAGGCGCCCGTGGATGTGGCGCAGAGCATGAGCGTGTACGCGAGCATCACGATGCCCGACACGCGCGTGGCGCGGTGCCCGTAGCGCAGGGTGAGCATCTGCGAGACGGTGTAGATCTTGAGCCGCTGGATGGTGGGGGCGAACAGGAGGCTGAGCAGCAGCACGCCGGTGCCGATGGCCACCACCAGCCACATGCCGGAGATGCCGTACTGGTACCCGAGGCCCACACCGCCCACCGTGGACGCCCCGCCGAGGACGACGGCGGCCATGGTGCCCGTGTAGAGCAGCGGGCCGAGACGCCGGCCCGCCACGAGGTAGTCGCTGGCGTTGCGCGTGCGGGACTTGCCCCACCAGCCGAAGCCCAGCATGGCGACGAGATAGGCCACCACAATGGCTATATTGAGTGCTTGCATGGACGAGCCTTCCGGTCGAGATTCACGCGTCGATGCCCTATGAGCAACTAATGTTGCCTAGTAAGCTACTCGTGACGTGGGTCACGCGTCAACCATGGCATGCCCGTCGAAGGCCGCCGTCCTCCAGGGGACGAGGGACCTTCCCGGAGCGCCGGAGGAGAGGACACGCATGAAGGCCCTGCCCGTCGAGCCCACCAACGTCCCGGTCGCGATCGGCTCGCGGATCCGTGCCGCGCGGCAGGCGCAGCGCATGACGATCGAGCAGGTGGCCGATTCCACCGGCCTGACGAAGGGATTCCTCAGCAGGGTGGAGCGGGACCTCACGTCGCCGTCCGTCGCCTCGCTCGTGACCCTGTGCCAGGTGCTCTCCATCTCGATCGGGGACCTGTTCCAGGTGCCCGAGACACACCTGACCCGGTCGGCTGAGGCGCCCCGGATCAGTCTGGGCGGGCAGGGTATCACCGAGCGGCTCATGACCGCCCGCTCGGAACGCCGGCTCCAGATGATCCGCGCCGTCGTCGAGCCCCGAGGCAAGGGGGAGGACGAGCTCTACTCGGTGGACTGCGAGGTGGAGACACTCCACGTGGTCGAGGGTCGCTTCGTCCTGATCTTCTCCAACACCCGCTACGAGCTCGAGGCCGGGGACACCGTCACCTTCCCCGGCCGTGAGCCCCACACGTGGCTCAACCCGGACGACCGCGAGGCCGTCGTGCTGTGGACGCTCGTTCCCGCAGCCTCCGGGAAGTAGCTCGCCTCAGCCCACGTGCACCCAGGGGCGCTTGGTCACGTCCGGCTCGGCCGCGCGCAGGACCTCGCGCGTGACAGGTGCGATCTCGCCCTCGCCGGTGAAGAGGAACCTGAACAGGTTGGACACCGGGTCGCCCTCCGTCCAGCGGAAGTAGACGTGGGGCATCAGCCCCGTGATGTCGCGGATGTGCAGCATGACGGCGGCGATGGTGTTCGGCACGTTGGAACTGTGGACCTCGAGGATGCGGTAGCCGTGCCGCACCACGCCGCGCACGCGCAGTTCGGTCTCGAACTCGGACGAGTCGTCCACCGTCACCTCGATGAACAGCGGGCGGGCGGTGCCCGGGAAGTGCGAGACGGCGCAGGCGTGCCGGAGCTTGTGCCGGTAGGCGGAGCTGCTGAGGCGCTTGGGTTCGTGCGCGATCAGCAGGATGTCGCCGTCGTCCTGCGAGCTCACGAAGGACACGGCCGCCTCGTCCATGCGGATGTCCGTGGCCCGCAGCTCGAACGCGCGGCGCGAGCGGGAGACGAACGAGATCACGATGATGCCGAGGATGAAGCAGGTGGCGATCTTCAGGCCGTCGGGGCGTTCGATCATGTTGACGGCCGTCGTCAGGACGAACACCACCGTCGCGATGCCGAAGCCGACGGTCAGGCCGCGCTGGCGCTTGCGGTGGGCCGAGAGCGTGACCGCGACCGAGGCGGACGTGATGAGGGCCAGGACACCCGTGGCGTACGCGCCGCCCTGGGCCTCGACGTCGGCCCTGAAGAAGAAGGTGACGAGGATGGCGATGAGCGTGATGACCAGCACGAGCGGGCGCACGGCCTTCGCCCAGGCCGGGGCCATGCCGTAGCGGGGGAGGTAACGCGGCACGAGGTTCAGCAGGCCGGTCATCGCGGATGCGCCGGCGAACCAGAGGATGCCGATCGTCGAGATGTCGTACGCGGTGCCGAAGCCGTCGCCGAGGTAGAGGTGCGCGAGGTAGGCCAGGGCGCGGCCGTTGGCCGGGCCGCCCTCCTCGAAGGCCTCGGCGGGGATCAGCAGCGTGGTGACGAAGCTCGAGGCGATGAGGAAGCCGCTCATGATGAGCGCGGCCGAGGTGAGGAGCTTGTGGGTGCCGGCGATCCGGCCGGCCGGATCCTCCTCGGTGTCGCCGGGCCTGCCGTCGATCTGCGGCATGACGACCACGCCGGTCTCGAAGCCCGAGAGGCCGAGGGCCAGGCGCGGGAAGATCAGGACGGCCAGGCCGAGCATGATCAGCGGGTTGCCGTGCTGCGTGGTCAGTGCTGTCCACCAGTTCCCCACGAGGCCGCCCTGCTGCACGATCTGCACCGCAGAGACGACGACGACGCACAGGTTCAGCACGAGGAACGCGGCGACGAGCGCGACGGCGATGCCGATGGCCTCGCGGAAGCCGCGGAGGAAGACTCCGGACAGCAGCCCGAGGAACACCACGGTGATGAGGACCTCCTGGCCCTGCAGCCAGGCCGGGGCGAAGGGGTTCTCAATGAGGTGCGCACTCGCATCGGCGGCGGAGAGCGTCATCGTGATGAGGAAGCTCGTGGCGGCGAACCCGAGCAGCACCAGCACGAAGACCTTCCCGCGCCACCTGGGCAGCAGCTTCTCGAGCATGGCGATCGAGCCCTCGCCGCGCGGGCTCTCCGACGCGACGCGCTTGTACACCGGGAGCGCACCGAAGAGCGTGACGGCGACGAGGATGAGGGTCGCGAGCGGGGACAGGACGCCGGCGGCGGCAGCGGCGATGGCGGGCTGGTAGCCGAGGGTCGAGAAGTAGTCGACGCCCGTGAGGCACATGACCTTCCACCACGGCTGGGTCCGCTCCGGCTCGGGCTGGTGGGTGCTGGGCTGCGCAGGCTCGTTGAGCAGCCAGCGCCCGAGGCGCTTGCCGCGCTGCGCCCGTGTCTCTGCCTGTGCCTGTGCCTGTGCCTGTGATTGTGCTTTTGCCTGTGCCTGTGGGATGCGTACGGAGGAACTCACCCGATCACCGTAGGTCCCGCCCGGGAGCCGTCGGCCCGTCTTAACGCTTCCTTAACAGGCAGTCCGCATGGTGTGGGTCACGGCGTGCCGCCGCACTGGGTCGTGCCGGGTGTTGACCCTCTTTCCCCGCGGCAATAGCCTTGTGCAAAACCTTTGATGCATATTGGGCAACTCCGCATGGGCGAGGGGAGCCCGGACGGGATGGAAGCTGTGGAAGAACTGCGCGTCACGGGAGGCGGGCATGTGGGCCCGATCGACTCCTCCCGCATCCCCCGCTACGCAGGGGCGGCCACCTTCGCGCGCCTGCCGCGCCTCGACCAGGTGGACCGCGCGGACATCGCCGTCGTCGGGGTCCCCTTCGACTCCGGCGTCTCCTACCGGCCCGGCGCCCGGTTCGGCGGCAACCACATCCGCGAGGCCTCACGACTCCTCCGGCCGTACAACCCGGCCCTCGACGTCTCGCCCTTCGAGCGCGTGCAGGTGGCAGACGCCGGCGACATGGCGGTCAACCCCTTCAACATCCACGAGGCCATCGAGACGGTGCAGCAGAACGCACTGGACCTGACCGCCGACGGCGCGCGCCTGGTCACGCTCGGCGGCGACCACACCATCGCGCTGCCCCTCCTGCGGGCGGCGGCCGAACGGGCGGGATCGCCCGTGGCCATGCTGCACTTCGACGCCCACCTCGACACCTGGGACACCTACTTCGGCGCCGAGTACACGCACGGCACGCCCTTCCGCCGTGCGGTGGAGGAGGGGATCCTCGACACCGAGGCCATCTCCCACGTCGGCACGCGCGGCCCGCTCTACGGCGTGCGGGATCTCGAGGACGACCGTCGCTTCGGCTTCGGCATCGTGACGTCCTCGGACGTCTACCGCCAGGGCGTCGACGAGGTGGTCGACCGGCTCCGTACGCGCATCGGCGACCGGCCGCTCTACGTCTCGGTGGACATCGACGTCCTCGACCCCGCACACGCCCCCGGCACCGGCACGCCCGAGGCCGGCGGCATCACGAGCCGCGAACTGCTCGAGATCCTCCGCGGCCTCCGCGGCCTGAACCTCGTCGGCGCCGACGTCGTCGAGGTGGCCCCCGCCTACGACCACGCCGAGATGACCGGCGTGGCGGCCTCCCACGTCGCCTACGACCTCGTGACGCTGATGGCCGACACCCTCACACCCGCACCCACAGCCCCGATGATCGAGGACCACTGATGGAGATCACCGACGGCGCCGCGTCCGCGCCCCCCGCCCCCGTCACCGGCCAGCGCAACGGCGGCGACCTCGTGGTCGAGACCCTCTCCGCCCTGGGCGCGACGACGGTCTTCGGCATCCCCGGGCAGCACGCGCTCGGCCTGTTCGACGCGCTGTCCCGCTCCGACCTGCGCTTCGTCTCCTCACGCGTGGAGAACAACTCCGCGTTCGCCGCCGACGGCTTCTCCCGCGCGACCGGCGACGTCGGCGTCCTGTTCCTCTCCACCGGGCCGGGCGCGCTGACCTCGCTCGCCGGCCTGCAGGAGGCCTATGCGACCGGCGTCCCCATGGTGGTCGTCGCGAGCCAGATCCCACTGGAGGGCCTCGGTGCGCGCCGCAAGGGCATGCTGCACCAGCTCGACGACCAGAAGGCCTCGGCCGCGAACGTCACCAAGAGCCAGCGCCTCATCCAGCACGCCTCGGGCATCCCGTCGGCCATCCAGGACGCCTGGACCGAGGCCGTGTCCTCGCCCCAGGGGCCGGTGTGGATCGAGGTGCCGCAGAACGTGCTGCTGGATCCCGTGATGGTGCCCGAGGTCGAGGACGCGCTCGCCGAGCCCTTCGACAACCCCCCGCGGATCGAGCTCACCCGCGAGGCCGTGGCCTGGCTCCGCGATTCGAAGCGCCCGGCGATCGTCGCCGGCGGCGGCACACGGCGCGGCAGGGCCGAGAAGTGGCTGCTCTCCATCGCCGAGAAGCTCGGCGCGCCGGTGGTCTGCTCGCCGGGCGGCAACGGCGCCTTCCCCTGGACGCACGAGCTCTCGCTGCAGTCATGGGTGGAGGACCGTCACGTCACCGAGGTGCTCGAGGACGCCGACGTGCTGCTCGTGGTCGGCTCGTCGCTGGGCGAGGTCACGTCCAACTACTTCACCCTCGAGCCGCGCGGCCGCATCATCCAGATCGACGCCGAACCGCGGGTCCTCGAGTCCAACCGGCCCGCCCTGGGGATCCGCGCCGACGCCGGTCAGGCCCTCGCCGCCCTCGACGAGGCCCTCGAGCCGCTCGACCGGTCCCGCGAGCCGGGCTACGACGCCGTCGCCCTCGTCGCCACGACCCTGGCACGCGTCGGTGCGCGGCTCGATGCGCAGGACCTCGCCAAGGAGCGCGCGTTCATGCAGGACATCCGCGACGCCGTCCCGGCGGACATGCAGACGTTCTGGGACATGACCATCTCCGCCTACTGGGCCTGGAGCTGCTGGGACGCCCGCGAGGGCCAGTTCCACTCCGCGCAGGGCGCCGGGGGCCTCGGCTTCGGCTTCCCCGGTGCCATCGGCGGCTCGATCGGCCTCGAGTCGCGCGGACTGCCCGCACGGGTCCTCGCCGTCTCGGGTGACGGTTCCGCCATGTACTCCATCGCCGAGCTCGCCACGGCCCGCCAGCACGACATCCCCGTCACCTGGCTGATCGTCGACGACGGCGGCTACGGCATCCTCCGCGAGTACATGGAGGGCGCGTTCGGCAAGGCGACGGCGACCGAGCTCGCCCGGCCCGACTTCGTGGCGCTCGCCGAATCCTTCGGCGTCCCGGCGCGCCGGGTGGCCCCGGAGGACGTCGGCGACGCCCTGCGCGAGAGCCTCGCGGCGGACGGTCCCAACGTCGTCGTCGTGGAGACGCTCGTGCGGCTCTTCGCACCCACGCACCTCGATTCCTAGGGTTCCCTTTTCCTCCGCGGGGTGACAGGGTCGGAAGCACCACTGCCTCGAGGAGGGAACGCAATGTCATTCAGCAAGGGCGACAAGGTCACCTGGAACACGTCGCAGGGCACCACCGAGGGGAAGGTCGTGGAGAAGCACGACAAGGAGTTCACCTTCGACGACCAGACGTTCAAGGCGTCCAAGGACGAGCCCTACTACACCGTGGAGAGCGCGAAGTCGGGCAAGCAGGCGGCGCACAAGGAGAGCGCGCTGTCGAGGAAGTAGCGAAGTAGCACAGGACGACACGAAGGGCGCCCCGCATCGGCGGGGCTCCCTTCACCTCCAGGGAAGACCGCCTATTTCAGGGGGTCGTGACCCCAGTTCATCAGCGAGTAGCGCCACTTCGAGGACTCGATGTCCTCCTTGGACGGCCGCTGGGCGAGATGGCGGTGCACGTAGCCCACCACCTTGTGCATGTGGCTGACGTCGTCGTCCTTCAGGTCGTCACGCCTGGTACCGAGGATCTTCACGATGCGCCGGCCCGATTCGTGACCCACGGACTCGCCCGACCCCGACTCCTTCTGTCCCACCGCCTGCGATTCCTCGGTGTCAAGCCATTTCTCCAACTCGGAGGCGCTCATGTTGACGGCGTCCTTCCACTGGGGCCATACGCCGTCGAGATCGTTCGTATCCTCCGCCATCCGTCCCGGACCTTTCGTAGCAGTTCCGCGGACGGGATCCCATCCGCTCACCATTTGAAGCTGGCAATAGCTTAATCCTAAGCAGGCTGATAAATGTAGAGGGGTAGGTGGAACCACGTCTAAGGAGCTCACATCATGGCAGGAAACCTTTTGGCACGATCAGCCCACGACCTCGGCGCTGCAGCGTGGTTCGGCGGTACCCTGATGGGCGCTGTCGGACTCAACGGTGCAACCGGCAAGGCGAAGGACCCCAAGGAGCGCACGCGCCTGTCCTCGCTCGGCTGGGCCAAGTGGACCCCCGTCCAGATCGCGGCGTTCGCGATCCACGCCATCGGCGGCATCGGCCTGATCCTCGGCAACAAGGGCCGTGTCGCGGCCCAGGACTCGGTCGGCTCGAACACCGTCTGGAAGTCCGTCGTCACGGTCGCGGGCATGGCACTCTCGCTGTACTCCGGCATGCTCGGCAAGAAGGTCGGCGAGCTCGCCGAGCAGGGTGGAGAGGGCGCGACCGAGCCCCGTCCCGGTGCCAGCGACGAACTGGCCAAGGCGCAGTCGCAGCTCAAGGCCACCCAGTGGCTCCTGCCCGTCATCAGCGGCATCGTCGTGGTGATGGGATCCAAGCAGGGCGAGATGCAGCGTCCCGAGAACGTCAAGAAGGGCCTGCTCAGGAAGTAGACCCTCAGACCCTCGCGGGTCACGGACGCCGCGGGGGTCCTGTCGTTGAAAGGGGGAGGCGGATCACTGCATGGTGAAGGCCCGGGCCACTCCGCCGTGCACGGCGTCGCTCCGGATGAGCGCGCCCAGCACGGCGTTGCGCGGGCGCATGAGCGGCGCCGGCAGGGGCCGCCCGAGTGCCATGTTGAGGTGCGCCTTCCGCCGGGCGAGCGCCGCCTGCGCCCGGCGTTCCCTCTCGTAGGTGGCCAACCGGGCGGCGACGTCGTGGCCGTCGCGCAGCGATGCCGTCATGATGGGGACGAGCCGGACGGCGTCGAGCCAGCCCAGGTTCATGCCCTGCCCGCCGATCGGGGACACCTCGTGGGCGGCGTCGCCCACCAGGACGATGCGGCCGGCGACGAACCGTTCGGCCAGGCGCGACTGGACCTCGAACGCACTCAGCATGGAGTTGGTGCCGGGATCGACGTCGACGCCCGTCCGGTTCCGGATGAGCCGGGTCAGGTCCTCCGCTGTCGGCCGGTCCACCGGACAGCCGACGCGCACCACCCACCGGCGGATGCCGCCGGGCAGGGGGAAGGACTCGACGATGCCGCCGGTCTCGAGGTAGAGGACGGCGTCATCGCCGTCGTCGGTGGAGTCCTGGAAGTCGCCCATGACGTAGCAGTCCGGATAGCGGCGCAGGGGAGCGCGGATACCCGCACCGTCGCGGACGGAGCTGCGGGCACCGTCGGCGGCCACGAGGAGCCTCGCCTCGAGCGCGGCATCCCCGCCGGGCGTCCTGGTCACAGCGAGCACATGGTCGCCGTCGTCGCGCGTCGAGAGTACCGCGACGCCCCGCCGCACCGTGCCGGGGAACTGTTCCTCGAGCCGGCGCTCGAGGATCTCCTCGGTGACGGCCTGCGGCACGGCCAGGACGTACTTCTCACCGCCGGGCAGCGTGGAGAAGGACACCGTGCCCACGTGCCGCCCGGCGCTGCGGGCCACGCCGTCGCGGATGAACACGCCGCGGGCGCGGAGGTCGTCGGCGATCCCTCCGGCCTCGAGCGCGCGCAGCGCGGGCGGATGGATGCCGATGGCCCTTGAATGGTCGCTGCGCGCGACGCGGCGTTCCAGCACGACGGCGTCGAGGCCCGCCTGCCGCAGGAGCAGCGCCGTGTACAGTCCAACAGGCCCGCCGCCGACGACGATCACGTCATGCACGGCCGGCGTCCCCGTGTCCGTCCCGACGATCGAGCACCAGGTGGTTGATGAACGGCATCGCCGTGCGCACCCGCCAGTCCGGCCGGTCGGCGACCGCGGCCCGCAGTTCGGCCGGGGTGTAGCTGCGGCGGATGGAGGTCAGGCCGTCGCGGCGGATGTAGGACCCGGGCAGCGGCAGCGTGCCCACCGAGAACAGGGCGTAGCCGACGGGATGGCGCGCGATGTCGCTGTGCACGGCCACGCGCCGGGTCAGCCGGTCCGAGTCGTCGAGCAGGGCGGCGAACGCGGCGCGGTCCAGGTGATGCAGCACATGGTTGGAGACGACGGCGTCGAACACCTCGCCCCGCGCCACGAGCTCCGAGCTCAGGGCGCGGCTGAACGAGAGCCCGGGCAGGGCGGGACGCGAGGTCGTGTAGGCGTGCGCCCGCTCGTCGGGATCGATCGCCGTCACCTCGAGGGCCAGGCCGTCGAGTTGCGCCCAGCGTGCCAGCGCGCGCGGCACGTCGCCGCCACCCGACCCGATGTCCAGCAGGGTGTTGATGCGGTCCGGTGAGAACGCGGGCCGCAGCAGGCTCGTGTAGGTGCGGCGCAGCCCGGAAACCGCGGCGTTGACGATGCCGAACTGCGCATAGGTGCGCGTCAGCCGCCCGGGATCGCAGTCGGGCCGGTCCATCTCCTCGATGGCGTCCAGGTCCCGTACGGCGAGGAACCCTGGTCGGCTCATGCGCCCGCTTCGGTGAGGATGGGTTCGAGATCCGCGGGGACGGCGTCGTCGACCTCGTCGCCGACCTCGACGGCGGCTCCGCCGGGCGCGGCATTCCCGGCACCGGCGGGGATCGCGCCGATCCGGGTGAAGAGGGCGGTCTCGACCGTGAGCCCGGGACCGAACGCCATCGAGCAGATGCGGTCGTTCCCCGGGGAGGCCGGCTGGTCGAGGATGTTCTTCAGCACGAACATGACCGTCGCGCTGCTCATGTTCCCGTAGTCGCGCAGCGTCTCGCGCGCGGGGACGAGCTGCTGCTCCGTAAGCCCGAGCTTGGCCTCGACCTTGTCCAGGATGCTGCGGCCGCCCGGGTGGATGGCCCAGTGCTCGATCTCGGAGTAGTCGAGGCCCTGCAGGGAGGCGTCCCGCGCCAGCAGCGGTTCGAGCGCCCCGACGATGTGGTCGTCGATGATGTGGGGGACATACGTGCCGAGGACCATCTCGAAGCCCTCGTCACCGATGTTCCAGGCCATGGCCTCCTCACCCACCGGTGTCAGCACCGTCTCGAAGTGGTCGAGGCTGAGCGCGGGAGCGGTCAGGGGGATCTCCCGCGCGGAGACCACGGCCGCGGCGGCGCCGTCGGCGAACAGCGACGACCCCACGATGGTATCGGGGTTGTTGGAGGAGCGCACGTGCAGCGAGCACAGCTCGGCGGCGATCACGAGGACGACGGCGTCCGGGTCGGCATCGCAGAACGCCTTCGCGGACCGGAGCGCCGGGAAGGCGGCGTAGCAGCCCATGAAGCCGAGGTGGTAGCGCTGCACCGAGGGGTCGAGCCCCAGGGCGCGGACCACCTTGTAGTCGGGGCCGGGTGCGAAGAACCCCGTGCAGGACGCCGTGACGACGTGCGTGATGTCCGACGCCTCGACGCCCGGCGCCGCGGCGAGCGCCTTCCGGGCGGCCTCGACGAAGAGCTTGGTGCCCTCCTCCGCATACACCTCGTTGCGGACCTTGGTGCTGGGGGACAGGATCCGCAACTCCTCCCGGTCGAAGAAGAGGGGGTCGTCGACGGACCGGTCGAGCGTCAGCTCCTCGAGGACCGTGTAGCGGGTCTCGATGCCGGAGGAGTCGAAGGCCGCTCCGACGAGACGCTGGCCGAGCCGGGTGAGACCGGGCTGAGCCGCGAACACATCGCGGACCTGGGGCTGCACCATGACTGTCGCGGGCACGGCGGTCTCGAGGGACCTCAGGATCACTGTCATAGATCCATTACTAGAGGACTAACGCCCCAAACACAATGACAGTAGGCTTAGTGTTCACGCAGCACACCGCTCGTCCGACGGCAGGAGCACCATGGGCAACGACCCCTCAGGCACCCTCGACCAGGAGGATCCGCGCGGTCCCGACGTCGATGCCTCCACCGAACTGCAGGAGTACCCGGGCTTCACCGAGCGCATGGATCCGCGGCCGGACCACGGCGAGGACAGCTACACCGGCCACGGACGGCTGACCGGGCGGCGCGCCTTCATCACGGGCGGCGACTCGGGGATCGGCAGGGCCGTGGCGCTCGCCTTCGCCCGTGAGGGAGCCGACGTCGCCATCGGGTACCTGCCGGAGGAGGAGGAGGACGGCGCCAGTTGCCTCGAGCTCATCCGCGCCGAGGGCCGAACCGCGCTCGCCGTCCCCGGCGACCTGCGGGAGGAGGACTACGCGCCCTCGGCCATCCGGCAGGTGCTCGACGGGCTCGGCGGACTGGACATCCTCGTGAACAACGCAGGGTTCCACATCGCGCAGCCGAACGGGCTGCCGGACATCGACGCCGGTCAGCTGCGCCGGACGTTCGAGACGAACGTGTACGGCACCATCTGGCTCACGCAGGCAGCACTGCCCCACCTGGACGAGGGCGCCTCGATCATCAACACCACCTCGATCCAGGGCTACCACCCGTCCACGAGCCTCATGGACTACGCGGCCACGAAGGCTGCACTCAACAACCTGACGTTCAGTCTCGCCGAACTGCTGGGCGAGCGCGGCATCCGGGTGAACGCCGTCGCACCGGGACCCATCTGGACGCCCCTGCAGCCCGCCACGACCACGAGCGAGAAGCTGGACTCCTTCGGTGAGGGCACGCCGCTCGGCCGGATGGGACAGCCGGCGGAACTGGCGGGAGCCTACGTCTTCCTCGCCTCGAACGATGCACGCTACGTGTCCGGCGAGGTGCTGGGCGTGACCGGTGGCAAGCCCCTCGCCTGACCGGACGCCCCGGTGCGCCGGGGCCCGGACCAAGCCGGGCGGTGCTGTGCGACGAATCACGTTCACCAGCGCCGAAGGCTCGCCGTCCGGCGGCCGGCTGACACGGACAGGCTGATCGTGAACCTCCTGAGTGCACTGCCCTCGACACCGCGCACCACCCTGGCCGCCGTCGCGCTCGCGAGCGCGCTTGCCCTGGCGGGTTGCGGCACCGTCGAGGAGAATCCCCTCGGCGTCAACACGGCGGACGGGCAGACACTGTCGACCACACCGGGCGCTCCGGAGGCCGGCAACCAGGCGGCGTCCGTGACGGAGGGCCTCGGCGATCTCGGCGACGATCCGCTGAACGTCGGGATCGACGGCGCGGAGCTCTGCGGGGTGCAGCCCGACGACAGCCGCCTGCGCTACACCGTGATGCTCCATAACCCCACGCTGGAGACCTTCACCTTCGGCGCGATGACGCTGGGGGACCCGGAGGGCCTGAACATCCTCTCGTCCATGGTCCAGACGGCCAACCGTGAGGGGCACAACCACCCGGGCGCCGACGCGGGAGCCCACGGGGGTCACAGTGCGACCCCGGCGCCGACACCCAGCGGGCCGCCCGAGCCGATCGGCCCGCCGGTGCCGGCCGAGGGCTACCGGTTGGCGCCCGATGCGCACGTCAACATCATCGTCACCGTCGAACTCGCCGAAGGTGTCACGCACGGCAGCGCCGAGAACATCCTCGTCGCCTTCTCCACGCCCGAGCGCGACTACTCGGTGGCTCATGATCTGAAGATCGACGTCGACGCCACGTCCTGCGGGTGACCGTACCGGTTCAGGCGTTAAACCACTGAGCCCCCGCCTCGAGGAGGCGGGGGCTCAGTGGTTCAGCTGTGGTTCAGCTGTGGTTCAGCTTGAATCCGAGTGCGGATCCGGGCCCGGACTAGGCCGGGAGCTGCAGGACGTGACCGGTGAAGATCAGGTCGGCGTGGATGACGGTGTCGGCGTTGGCGGCGAAGAGCGCCTGCCAGCCGCCCGTGACGCCGAGCTTCGTCGCGATGGAGCCCAGGGTATCGCCCGACTGGATGGTGTAGGTCTCGCCGCTCAGGGCGACGGGAGCCACGGCGACAGGAGCCTCGGCGACAGGAGCCTGGACCGGTGCCTGGTACTCCACGGGAGCCTGGACCGGTGCCTGGTACTGCACGGGAGCCTGGACCGGTGCCTGGTACTGCACGGGAGCCGGCGCCGTCGTCTGGTACTGGTACTGGACGGGAGCCGGAGCGGCCTGGGCCGGGATGGCACCCGGGTTGGCGCCGCTGCTCAGGCCGAGCTTGGCGGAGCAGGCGGGCCATGCGCCCCAGCCCTGGCCGGCGAGGACCTTCTCGGCGACGGCGATCTGCTGCTCACGGGAGGCGTCCTGTGGGTTGCCCTGGCCGCCGAAGCCTGCCCAGGTGGAGGGCTGGAACTGCAGTCCACCGGAGAAGCCGTTACCGGTGTTGATGCCCCAGTTTCCGCCGCTCTCGCACTGGGCGAGTGCGTCCCAGTCGCTGGCGGGGGCTGCGTTGGCCGCACCGGCCGCTGCGCCGAGGCCGAGGCCGGTGAGTGCTACTGCGGCAAGTCCGCGACGCGCGCTGGTGCTGAATTTGTGTGTGTTCATGGGGGTACGATGCTCCGAAAGGCCACCCGCACTAGGTCCGTCCCCGGACTTCTTCGCGCCGTTGCTCACCTTGACGGTTTAGAGGTCATGGTTCGGCAGCCGCCTGTTGAGCAACGAGCGGTGGAGAGCGGTGCCGGGCATTCATTGCTGCTCGATCATCGGCAGCTATTCGCTTCCCCGGACGGGGAACTGCCTCCACCGTAGGCCATTTTTCATTCGTTGCCAAACCGGTACAGCGCCGTGCTTGACATTGAGTAAAAACAGGGATTCAGAGCTGGCTCATTTGAGGATTGTCTGGCACACTGGGCGCCGCACGTCCCGGAATCGGCCCGGAGAGGGCCCGGGCGGCACGCCCGGACCCTCTCTTCGACACGCCCCCGGGGCCGGTGTCAGGCGGCCTTGGCGAGGTAGCCGTTCGGGTCCAGCACGTACTTCGTCGCCGCGCCGGCGTCGAACTCCTCGTAGCCGCGCGGTGCTTCGTCGAGCGCGATCGGCTTCGCATTCACGGCCTTGGCGATCTGCACGCGATCGTGCAGGATCGCCATCATCAGCCCGCGGTTGTACCTCATCACCGGGCACTGGCCGGTGGTGAAGGACAGTGACTTCGCCCAGCCGGTGCCCAGACTGAGCGACAGGGAGCCGACCTTCGCGGCCTCGTCGATGCCTCCTGGATCGCCCGTGACGTACAGGCCGGGGATGCCCAGTGCGCCGCCGGCCGCCGTGACGTCCATGAGCGAGTTGAGGACCGTCGCCGGCGCCTCCTTGCCCGCACCCTCGCCATGGCCGCGCGCCTCGAACCCGACGGCGTCGACACCACAGTCCACCTCCGGCACGCTCAGCAGCTGCTCGATCTGGTCGCGCGGATCGCCCTTGGACACGTCGACGGTCTCGCAGCCGAAGCTGCGCGCCTGTGCCAGCCGGCCCTCGTTGAGGTCGCCCACGATCACGACGGCCGCACCCAGCAGCTGGGCCGACGCCGCAGCGGCGAGGCCCACAGGACCGGCGCCCGCGATGTAGACGGTGGAGCCCACGCCGACCCCGGCCGTCACCGCACCGTGATAGCCGGTGGGGAAGATGTCCGACAGCATCGTCAGATCGAGGATCTTCTCCAGCGCCTGATCCCGGTCCGGGAACTTCAGCAGGTTCCAGTCCGCGTACGGCACGAGGACGTACTCGGCCTGGCCACCCACCCAGCCCCCCATGTCCACGTAGCCGTAGGCGGCTCCGGGCCGGGCGGGATTCACGTTCAGGCAGATGCCGGTCTTGCGCTCCTTGCAGTTGCGGCACCGCCCACACGAGATGTTGAAGGGGACCGAACAGATGTCGCCCTCCTTGATGAACTCGACGTCGGAGCCCACCTCGACGACCTCGCCGGTGATCTCGTGCCCGAGCACCAGGTCGGCCGGTGCCGTGGTGCGGCCGCGGACCATGTGCTGGTCCGACCCGCAGATGTTCGTGGCGACGGTCTTCAGGATGACGCCGTGATTCAGTTTCCGGCCGATGTTCGCCGGATTGACGCCCGGTCCGTCCTTCAGTTCGAACGTGGGGTAGTCGGTGTCGATGACCTCGACCTTGCCCGGTCCCTTGTACGCAACAGCTCTGTTTCCGCTCATGGAACTTCCTCTTCGTCAGTCCGTTCGTGGTGCGTCCGGCTTCCCGGACGCTGGAACCGATGGAGGCGGTACAGAAGTGCCCGCCGCCCGCCGGTAGCGCAGAACCTACCGCCCGGGGGGTCGCATGGACGTTGCATGCCCGTCGGCGCGGTCTTGCGGTACCCGCCGGGGCGGGGGAGGGTGGCCCCATGACTGAAACGGTCCTCATCACCGGGGCGACCTCCGGCATCGGAGCGGAGTTCGCCCGCCAGTTCGCCGAGCGCGGCTGCGACCTGGTGCTCGTGGCGCGCGCCGTCGCCCCGCTCGAGGAGACCGCGGCAGCCCTCCGCGCCCAGTGGGGCGTCGACGTGGAGACGATCGCTGCGGACCTGCTCGACGACGGCGGCCTGGCGCGGGTGCTCGCCCGCCTGCGCGCTGCCGCACCGGGCGGCGTCGCGGCGCCGGGTGCAGCGGGTGTGGCGGGGGCCGGTGCAGGCGAGCGCACAGGGCGCGCGCCGGTCACGGTCCTCGTGAACAACGCGGGCTACGGGCTGCTGCGGCCGTTCGCGGACAACGCGCTCGACGACGAGGTCCGCCACCTCCGGATCCACGTCGAGGTGCCGCTGTCGCTGGCGCACGCAGCCCTGCAATCGATGCGCCCACGCGGCTCGGGCACCATCATCAATGTCGCGAGCGTCGCCGGCTTCACGCCGAGGGGGACCTACGGAGCGGCCAAGGCGGCGATGATCAGCTTCAGCCGCTGGGCGAACCTCACCTACGGGCGCGAGGGCATCCGGGTGACGGCGGTCTGCCCCGGCTTCGTGCACACCGACTTCCACCAGCGCATGGGCGCGGACAAGGGGAGCGTGCCCGCCCTCCTGTGGCTCGATGCCGGGCTCGTGGTCCGGGAAGGCCTGAGGGACACCGCTGCCGGGAAGGCCGTGTCCGTCCCGAGCCGCCGCTACAGGGTGCTCACGGCGCTCGCGCGGGTGGCGCCGTCGTCGCTCGTGGCCCGCCTCGCGGCGCGGGGCCGCTGACGGGGCTGCTCCGGAAACCTGCCCGGGCTCCGCGGACGCGCAGCGTCGCATGCCCGTGCGCGCGGCCGAACCCTTCTCCCGCCTGCTCTCCCGCCGGCTCTCCCGCCGGCCGGACGACCCCGTGTCGGGCCTACTGCGGCACTCCGCCGCCGTCCCACGCATCAGGCTGGTCCGCGGCGTCCTCGGGGCGGCGGTGCTCGGGGCCCGGCGCACCGTCGCCGTCGAAGGCTGCGGGCACGGCGCCCGCCTCGTGCGTACCCTGTTCCTCCCGGATGCCGGTCGCGGAGTGCCCCGCCGACCCGGCCGAGGGGTCGAGGACGTTCTCGCGCCGGTCGCCGCCGGGGTGGCCGTCCCCGGTATGTCGGGGGACCGCGTCGCCGCCCGCTACGTCGGCTCGCTCATCCGTTCGTCCATCAGTCCGGGCGTCGCCGTCGGGCGTCGCCTCCCGGCCGGCGTGCACCGCTTCCGTCCCGCGTTCCTTCTCGCGCGGCGGGACGGGCACTGCGGGGCCGAGCGGGTGGTCCGACGGAAGGGCCGCACCATCGGGATTGCCTGCGCTGCTCGGCTCTGTCATCGTGCTCCTTCGTGGTCGCGTGGTGCTGGAGGGACGCCCCGGGTGGCCCCCGGGTACTGCGGCCCCCGGCCGCCGATAGACCTCCCGGTGGCCGTCCCACTACCTGTCCGGACGGGTTGCCGCCAGGGGTTAAACCGGTCGATAAGTATGCTTATCATAGGAGACCGCAGGTTTGTGGAGATCGCCCCTTACAAGGAGGTAGGACGATGGCAGGTTACTTCAAACTGGTGGACGCTCACGACGAGGGTTTCCGTGTGAAACTGACCGCTCCCGATGGAACGCTCGTCGCCGTCTCCACCTTCTATGCCTCGAAGGAGGAGGCGATCGCAGGCATCGAGCTGATCCGTGAGATCGCCGGAACGGGTCCCGTGGTGGACCACAGCCGGGTGGAGTCGCCCGAGCAGGACGAGCTGTTCTTCGGGCTGCAGGGCACTTCCGGTAGGGACGGCGGGCGCCGCGACGCCTGAGGGCGCCGCCGGCAGGGCCGGAGGCGAGAGATCCCGCGACACGGTGTACCACTGTATACAGTGACGCGGGAGGTGGAATAGACTGGGGTTATTCCACGAATCTCTCTGAAGGGAGCCGACGTCATGACGACTGCGGACTCATTCGGCGCGAAGGGCGTACTCGATGTCGCCGGCGCTGAATACGAAATTTTCAGGCTCAGTGCGGTCGAAGGCTCCGAGAACCTTCCGTTCAGCCTCAAGGTGCTCCTGGAGAACCTGCTGCGCACCGAGGACGGTGCGAACATCACGGCGGACCACGTCCGTGCCCTGGCCGGGTGGGATGCGGACGCCCAGCCCGACACCGAGATCCAGTTCACCCCGGCCCGCGTGATCATGCAGGACTTCACGGGCGTACCCTGCGTCGTCGACCTGGCGACGATGCGCGAGGCCGTGGCCGATCTCGGCGGCGATCCGAAGCGCGTCAACCCGCTCGCACCCGCCGAGATGGTCATCGACCACTCGGTGCAGATCGACGCCTTCGGCAACGCCGGCGCGCTCGAGCGCAACATGGAGATCGAGTACCAGCGCAACGGCGAGCGGTACCAGTTCCTGCGCTGGGGCCAGACCGCGTTCGACGACTTCAAGGTCGTGCCCCCGGGCATGGGCATCGTCCACCAGGTCAACCTCGAGTACCTGGCGCGCACCGTCATGACCCGCGAGGTGGGCGGCGTCCTGCGCGCCTACCCCGACACGTGCGTGGGTACCGACTCGCACACCACCATGGTCAACGGCCTCGGGGTCCTCGGCTGGGGCGTCGGCGGCATCGAGGCCGAGGCGGCCATGCTCGGCCAGCCCGTCTCGATGCTCATCCCGCGCGTCGTCGGCTTCAAGCTCACCGGGGACATCCCCGCCGGTGCCACCGCCACCGACGTCGTGCTCACCATCACGCAGATGCTGCGCCAGCACGGCGTGGTCGGCAAGTTCGTGGAGTTCTACGGCGAGGGCGTCGCCTCCGTGCCGCTCGCCAACCGCGCCACCATCGGCAACATGAGCCCCGAGTTCGGCTCCACGGCCGCGATGTTCCCGATCGACGGCGTCACGCTCGACTACCTGCGCCTCACGGGCCGTCCGGCCGAGAACGTGGCGCTCGTCGAGGCGTACGCCAAGGAGCAGGGCCTCTGGCACGATCCCTCGCGCGAGATCCGCTTCTCCGAGTACCTCGAACTGGACCTGTCCACCGTGGTGCCCTCGATCGCCGGACCGAAGCGCCCGCAGGACCGCGTGGAGCTCACCAAGTCGAAGAGCCAGTTCCGCGAGGACCTCCGCAACTACTCCGACGACCCCGACCTGGACTTCGCGCCCGGCGGCACCGTCGACGAGGCGTCGCAGGAGAGCTTCCCGGCCTCCGACGCCCCGACCTTCACCCCCGGCACGGCGTCCTCGAACATCGAGGAGAACGCGAAGCCCCGCGAGACGGTCGGCGCCGGAGCGCCGGATTCGCGTCCGTCGAAGAAGGTCAGCGTGAGCATGAAGGACGGCCGCGAGTTCGAACTCGATCACGGCGCCGTCAGCATCGCGTCCATCACGTCCTGCACCAACACCTCCAACCCGTCCGTGATGCTCGCCGCCGCCGTGCTGGCCCGGAACGCCGTCGAGAAGGGCCTCGTGTCCAAGCCGTGGGTGAAGACCTCCGTGGCCCCGGGCTCCAAGGTCGTCACCGACTACTACGAGAAGTCCGGCCTGATCCCGTACCTCGAGAAGCTCGGCTTCTTCACCGTCGGCTACGGGTGCGCCACGTGCATCGGCAACTCCGGCCCGCTGGAGGACGAGATCTCGCAGGCCATCCAGGACAACGACCTGGCCGTCACCGCCGTCCTGTCCGGCAACCGCAACTTCGAGGGCCGGATCAACCCCGACGTGAAGATGAACTACCTGGCCTCGCCGCCGCTGGTGGTCGCCTACGCACTGGCCGGGACCATGGACTTCGACTTCGACACCGAGCCCCTGGGCCAGGACGAGGCCGGCACCGACGTCTTCCTGAAGGACATCTGGCCCGACCCGGTGGAGGTCCAGCAGGTCATCGACGCGTCGATCGACGAGGGCATGTTCACCTCGAGCTACGCCACGATCTTCGAGGGCGACGAGCGCTGGCAGTCCCTGCCGACGCCCGCCGGCGCCACGTTCGCCTGGGATCCGGAGTCCACGTACGTGCGGAAGCCCCCGTACTTCGAGGGCATGCAGCGCGAGGCGAGCCCGGTCGAGGACATCGACGGCGCACGCGTGCTGCTGAAGCTCGGCGATTCGGTGACCACCGACCACATCTCGCCCGCGGGATCGTTCAAGTCGGACACCCCGGCCGGCCGCTACCTCACCGAGAAGGGCGTGCAGCGGAAGGACTTCAACTCCTACGGCTCACGCCGTGGCAACCACGAGGTCATGATCCGCGGCACATTCGCGAACATCCGCATCAAGAACCAACTGCTCGACGGCGTCGAGGGCGGGTTCACGAGGGACTTCTCGCAGCCGGACGCACCGCAGGCAGCCGTGTACGACGCCGCCGAGAACTACCGTGCCGCGGGAACGCCGCTGGTGGTCCTCGCGGGCAAGGAGTACGGTTCCGGCTCGTCGCGTGACTGGGCGGCCAAGGGCACCGCGCTGCTCGGCGTGAAGGCCGTCATCGCCGAGAGCTACGAGCGGATCCACCGCTCGAACCTCATCGGCATGGGCGTCCTGCCGCTGCAGTACCCCGCGGGCCAGAACGCGGAGTCCCTCGGGCTCACGGGCACGGAGACGTTCGCGGTCAGCGGTGTCACCGAACTCAACGAGGGCCGTACCCCCACCACGGTGAAGGTCACGGCCACCCCGGCCGACGGCGGCTCGCCGGTCGAGTTCGACGCCGTCCTGCGCATCGACACCCCGGGCGAGGCGGACTACTACCGCAACGGCGGCATCCTGCAGTACGTGCTGCGCCAGCTCGCGGGCTAGCGCCACGAGATTCCGGGCCGGGAGTGCACCTCCCGGCCCGGACCGTACGCAGGGCCTGCGCCCTGCCACCCGAACCGCGACACCGAGGGGGCGCCATGACCGAGTCAACGGAACTGTCGGCGCGCGTGGACGGCGACGCCATCTTCCGCGTCCTCCGCGGCGAGATCCTCGCGGGCGTCCACCCGCCGGGCACCGCCCTGCGGGAAGTGGTGATCTCGGAGCGTTTCGGCGTCTCGCGGACCCCGGTGCGGGAGGCCCTCAGCAGGCTGCAGCACGAACGCCTGCTCGAGCGGGCGGCCCGCGGCCTGCAGGTCCCGCAGATCGACCCGCAGGAAGTCATCCAGATCTACGACCTCCGCGTCATGCTCGAGGAGGAGGCCGCCGGCCAGGCTGCCCTCAACCGGGGGACCGCGGACATCATGCGTCTCGAGGCGCTGCTGGAACGCGACCGCGCCGTCGTCGATCCCGACGACACCACGAAGGTCACCAACAACCTCGAATTCCACACGTCGCTGTGGGCCTCCGCACGGAACCCCATCCTCATGGACCTCCTGCAGCGGCTCTCCACGCACCTCATCCACACACCGCGCTCCACCCTGTCCGTGGGGGACCGGTGGCAGGAGGTGCTCCTCGAACACGAGGCGCTGATCTCCGCCATCACCGAGCGGCGCAGTGACGACGCCCGCGCCATCGCCCGCACCCACATGGAGACGGCCCGCACCCTCCGCCTCCAGCTGCTCCGCACCACCGCGGCGGACTGACCGTGGCCCCCGAGAGCGGCAGGCACCGCCTCCTGCTCGACGTCGACACCGGGATCGACGACGCCGTCGCCCTGCTGTACCTGCTCGCGACGCCCGGGGTCTCCCTCGAGGGGATCACCTGCACGGCCGGCAACGTCGGGGCACGGCAGGTCGCCGTCAACAACCTGGCGCTGCTGGAGCTGTGCGGCCACGCCGGTGTGGAGGTCGCGATCGGCAGCGAGGTGCCGCTGGAGGTGCCCCTCGTGACCACCGAGGAGACGCACGGCGACCAGGGCATCGGCTACGCCGTCCTGCCCCCGCCGCGCGGACGCGTCTCGGGACGGCACGCCGTCGACGTCTGGCTCGAGGCCGTCCGCTGTCATCCCGGGCAGATCACCGCTGTGGTGACCGGGCCGCTCACCAACCTCGCGCTGGCCCTGCGCGCCGAGCCCGAGCTGCCGATGCTCCTGAAGGGGCTCGTCATCATGGGTGGCGCGTTCCACCACCCCGGGAACACGACACCGGTGGCCGAGTGGAACATCCACGTGGACCCGCACGCCGCGAAGGAGGTGTTCGCCGCGTACGAGGGGCTGCCGGTCGAGAAGCTGCCCGTCGTGTGCGCGCTCGAGACCACGGAGCGGATCGAGTGCACACCCGCCCACGTCGATGCGGTCGCGCGTGCCGCCGGTGCCGCGCCGGAACTGCTCTCGCCCGACGATCCCGTGGGGACCCGCAGCCGCAGCGACAACGCCGTCGTCGCCTGTGTCTCGGACGCGCTGCGCTTCTACATGGAGTTCCACCGCCTGTACGACCAGGGCTACCTCGCGCACCTGCACGACCTCTTCGCGGCGATGGTCGCGACGGGGGAGGCCGACGTCGAGGAGCGCCTCGCCACCGTCGACGTGGAGACGGGGTCGCCGCTGACCGTCGGGCAGACGGTCGCCGACACCGCGGGGATGTGGAAGCGGGCGCCCAACGCGCGGATCGTGACGGGCAACGACCCTGCGGCGGTGTTCGAGCTGATGGTCCGCCGACTGTCGGACCTCGCGAGGATGCACGGCTGACCCTGCACGCGCCGGGCGCATGCCCGCCGCGGTGGTCCGGACCCCCGGTACACTGGACGTGCCCGCACTGCTGCGCGGCCGGCGCCGAGGTGACATGAGGTGCGTCCTCCTCCCTCGATCGCGCCCTAGGACTATCGTGAGTTCACCCCTGACCCTCGCACCCGCCACCACCGCGCAGCGGCCCCGCCGCCTGCTCATCGTCCTCGGCGGAGCGCTGATCGTCGCCACGTACGTGTTCCTGGTGACCGTGCAGCCCGCGGAGATCGCCGGTGGGATGGCCAGCGTCGCCTCGCTCGTCACGCTCTTCGGGTTCCTCGGGGGAGGTGCCCTGCTGGTCGCCGGGATCCTGCCGATGCTCAGCACCGCCTCCCTGGTGGTGATGCCGCTCGGTATCGCCCTGAACATCGCGATTGGGCAGATCGCGGGATCGCTGGGCATGCAGATCTACCTCGACGCGATCGGGACCGTGCTCGTCGCCGTCCTCGCCGGCCCCGCAGCAGGGGCCGCGACCGGCGCGCTCAGCAACGCCATCTGGGGCCTGTTCAACCCGTTCGCACTGCCCTTCGCTGCCGGTGCCGCGCTGATCGGACTGCTCGCGGGTCTCGCCGCCCGGTACGGCGCGTTCCGCCGCGTGTACCTCGCGCCCGTCGCAGGGCTCGTGGTCGGCGCGATCGGCGGGCTGGTCGCGGCCCCGGTGGCGGTGTTCATGTTCGGCGCGGCCGGCACGTTCGGCACCAACGCGATCATCGCCGTCTTCCGGTCGATGGGCGACAAGCTCCTGGTCGCCGCAACGAAGCAGGGACTGCTGTCGGACTCGCTCGACAAGGTCGTGGTCTTCGTCGTCGTCGCGCTGATCGTGTACGCACTGCCGCCCCGCGCCGTCCGCCGGTTCCCCTTCGCCCGGACCCACCGCGTGCTCGGCAGGCGCACCGATGCACCGGGCGCCCCGAGCCCGATGAAGACCTCCCACGGAGACGGCGCCGCCTGAGTCATGCCGCGCCGCAGGATCTACAATCCGCTGACAGAGCTGCTCGCCGCAGCGCTGCTGGTGGTGCTCGTCCTCGTGGTGAACCGCTGGCAGTTCTCACTCGCGGTCCTCGTGCTCGTGGTGTTGCCCGCCGTGCTCCTCTCCGGCAGGGCCCGGCAGATCGGCCTCGCGATCACCCTGGTCGCCGGGCCGCTGCTGATCTCCTCGCTGCTCCTCCACGGCCTGTTCTATCCCGAGGGGCGCACCGTCCTGGCCGATCTCGGGGTCGCACGCGTGACGGCCGAGGGACTCGCCTTCGCGGCCCTCATGGGGCTGCGCATGAGCGTCTTCACGGGGGTCCTGCTGACCGCCGCCATGACGCTGGACCTGCCCGACCTCCTGGCGAGCATGACGCACCGCGGCTGGAACAGGAAGCTCGTCTTCATCGTGGGTTCCGCCGTCGGGCTCGTACCGCACGTCGCGCTGCGCGGACAGCAGATCACCCGGGCCCAGCAGGCACGCGGCCTGGTGGTCGGGCGCAGCCCCCTCTCCCGGTTCCGGGCCCTGCTCACCGTCATGACCCCGCTGGTCATCGGGTTGCTCGTGGACGCCTCCGAACGCAACCGCATGCTCGAGGCGCGGGGCTTCTCGTCCTCCGCGGCCCGCACCAGCTACCTGCCGGACACGGACTCCCACCGGCAGCGCCTGGTGCGTCGCGGCATGGTCGTCGCGGTGGCCGCCTTCTCGGTCGTCTGGCTCGCGGTGGCGCCGTGATCACCCTCGAGAGCGGATCCTTCTCCTACGACGACGGCACGACGCTCCTCACGGACCTCACCCTGGGGATCGCGCCGGGGGAGTACGTGATCGTCGCCGGCGCGTCCGGCTCGGGCAAGACGACGCTCGCCAGGCTCCTGGCTGGGCAGACCGGCGGCGACGCCGGGTCTTCCTTCCGGGGCGCGATCACGCTCGACGGGGAGACCGTGCGGTTCGACGGCGTGCCCACCGACCCGCGGATCGACCCGTCCGCGTGGAGCGCGAAGGTGGCCCACGTGGCGCAGGGCGCATGGGGCCAGCTGTCCATGATGTCCGCGACGGTCGGCGAGGAGATCGCGTTCGGCCCCGCCAACCGCGGCGTGCCGGCCGATGACCTGCGTCGGCTCGTCGGGGACGTGGCCGCGGCCCTCGGGCTCGGGGACCTGCTGCACCGGGACCCACGACGGCTCTCCGGCGGCCAGCTGCAACGGACGGTGATCGCCGCGGCCATGGTCCAGCGGCCGAGGATCCTCGTCCTCGACGAGCCGTTCCAGGGACTCGACGAGCACGCAGCGCGGGGCGTCGCGACGGTGCTCGAGGATCTGCGCCGCGACGGTACGGGCGTCGTCGTCTGCGAACCGCTGATGCCCCGGACCGCGCCGCGGGGCGCCCGCGTCCTCGCGCTCGCCGACGGGCGGTGCGTGTTCGACGGTCCGCTGGCCGAAGCGCACCGGGCGGGCCTCGGGCGCTACGGGATCGGCATCGGCGGTGATCCGCCGCGCGCAGCCGCTCCCGATCCGGTGGACCCCTCGGCTCCCGTGCTCGTCCGGATGGAGGGCGTCGGCTTCCGCCATGCCCCCGACGGGCAGACGGGCGGGGCCGGGCTGACCGCCGTCGACCTGTCCGTCCGCGCCGGGGAGATCGTCGCGGTGCGCGGACCCAACGGATCCGGCAAGTCCACGCTGCTCCAGCACCTCAACGGGCTGCATCGGGCGGACACCGGCCGGGTCACCGTGGGCGGTGTGCCGATCCTCCGCCAGCCGACCGGCGCGCTCGCCGCCACCGCGGGCTACCTGTTCCAGGACACCGACCAGCAGCTGTTCGAGCGCACCGTCCTCCGCGAGGTGTCCTACGGTCCGCGGGCCGCCGGTATCGCGAAGGACGACGCCGCCCTGCGGGCCGCCGAAGTGCTCGACCGGCTGAGGCTCGGCGGATCGAAGCAGGCCCACCCGTACGAGCTGGGCTTCGTCCAGCGGCGACTCGTCGCCCTGGCGTGCCTTATCGCCACGGGCCCCCGCGTGTGGGCACTCGACGAGCCGACGGCCGGCCTCGACGAACCGACCCGCTCCCTGCTCGCCGGTCTGCTCGCCCGGCACGCCCGGGAGGGCGGCGCCGTGGTGCTGGCCACGCACGACGCCGCGTTCGCCGACGCGGTGGCGCACCGCACCGTACGGCTGGACGCGGGCAGGGTCATGGCGGACGACGTCGGCCTCCCCGGGAGTGGTTCCAGCCCCTAGGGTGGGTCCCATGGACGTATTGCGGCAGAGGCACAGGACCATCCGCTCGGAGGGCGCCGACCTCGCCGTGTTCGAGTACGGCCTGGAGCCAGGCCCGGAGGTGCCCACCGTGGTGTTCGTCCACGGCTATCCCGACGATCACCGTGTCTTCCACCCCGTCCTCCGGGAACTCGCCGGAACCCACCACCTCGTGGCCTTCGACACCCGGAACGCCGGCCGCTCACACCCCCGAGACGGCGCCGGCTTCACCCTCGCGGAACTCGTCGACGACATCTTCACCGTGATCTCCGCCGTCGGCCCTGCGGTCGGCCCTGCGGTCGGCCCTGCGGTCGGCCCTGCGGTCGGCCCTGCGGTCGGCCCTGCGGTCGGCCCTGCGGTCGGCGATGCCTCCTCGGGCGTGGCATCCGGTCCCGCGTCCGATGCGCGCGCGCCGGGCGGCGTGCGGCTCGTGGGCCACGACTGGGGATCCATCCAGGGCTGGG
Organism: Arthrobacter sp. TJ-238; assembly: GCF_058269215.1. Classification (NCBI taxonomy): domain Bacteria; kingdom Bacillati; phylum Actinomycetota; class Actinomycetes; order Micrococcales; family Micrococcaceae; genus Arthrobacter; species Arthrobacter sp. TJ-238. The sequence goes on from NZ_JBZCNH010000002.1 coordinate 102,518, forward strand.
CGGCGGTCCAGGACGAGCGCTCCGACGGCCTGGTCACGGACTACACCAGCATCTCGGGACCGGACCTCCGCCACTTCTCCCGCTGGCTGAGGAGCCGGTTCCAGGACCCCCGACGCGCACTTCAGGGGGTGGGACAGGTGCTGCGCAGCTCGTACGTCGGGGCCTTCCAGCTGCCGGTCCTCCCGGAACTGGTCTGGAAGTACGGCCTCACCCGCCGCTACGAACTGACGGTGCGGCGCAATGTCGGCTCGGACCCCGTCCGGGGCCTGGCGCTGTACCGGACGAACATGGCTTCGGACGCCGCGCCGCCCCGGCGACGACGGGTGACCGTGCCCGTGCACGTCATCGTGCCGTTGAAGGACCCGTTCCTCTCCCCGCACCTCGTCGAGGGCCTGGAGGACTGGGTGGAGGACCTGACGGTGACCACGGTGCCCGGCGGGCACTGGTGGATCGCCCGGGACCCCCGGGCCTTCGCGGAACTGCTCGCACCCGCACTGCGTACCAGCGACGCCTGAGCGGAGAAGCCCGACGCCCAGTGGGCCCGGCTACGCCTCCAGCAGGCCCCGGATGTCCTCCGCCGTGAGCGCCGAGCTGAAGACGGCGTCGTCGTCCATGACGGACGTGAACAGCTTGGCCTTCTGCTCCTTGAGCTTCATGACCTTCTCCTCGATGGTGCCCTTGGACACCATGCGGTAGACCATGACGTTCTTCGTCTGCCCGATCCGGTGGGTGCGGTCCACGGCCTGCGCCTCGGACGCCGGGTTCCACCACGGGTCCAGCAGGAAGCAGTAGTCCGCCTCGGTCAGGTTGAGGCCGAACCCGCCGGCCTTGAGGCTGATGAGGAAGACGGGCGCGTCGCCGTCCTTGAAGGAGTCGATGACCTCCCCGCGGCTGCGCGTCGAGCCGTCCAGGTAGGCGTACGGGATGCCGCGGGCATCGAGCTGCTCGGCCGCCTTCCTGAGGTAGGACGTGAACTGGCTGAAGACGAGCGCCCGGTGGCCCTCGGCGATGATGCCGTCGAGGTTCTCGAAGAGCACCTCGAGCTTGGCGGAGGGCACACCCTCGTGCTCCGGGTCGACGAGCGAGGCGTCGAGGCTGAGCATGCGCAGGAGCGTCAGGGAGCGGAAGACGATCATCCGGTTGCGGTTCATGTCCTCGATGAGCCCGAGGAGCTTCTGCCGCTCGCGCTGGAGGTACGTCTCGTAGATGTGCCGGTGCTCCGGGTGCAGCTCTACCTCCAGGACCTGCTCCTGCTTGGGCGGGAGATCGGAGGCCACGGCCTCCTTGGTGCGCCGCATCATGAGGGGCCGGATGCGCTTGCGCAGCCGGACGAGCGGCCGGTTGTCGCCGATCTTCTCGATCGGCGTGCGGTAGTCATCGGTGAACTTCCTCGCAGAGGGGAAGAGCCCCGGCGCCACGATGTTGAACATCGACCACAGCTCCATGAGGTTGTTCTCCATGGGCGTGCCGGTGATCGCGAGCTTGAAGGGCGCGTCGAAGTCCTTGGCGGCCTGATGCACCTTGGAGGCGCGGTTCTTCACGAACTGGGCCTCGTCGAGCACGAGGCCCGACCACGGAAGGTCCTGGTAGGCGGCGAAATCGAGCCGGAAGAGCGTGTAGGACGTGATGACGATGTCCGCGCCACGCACCTGGTCGCGGACGGGGATCCCGGAGGCGCCCTGCGTGTCGCCGATGGAGACGACGTCCAGACCCGGGGCGAAGCGGCGTGCCTCGTTGGACCAGTTGGGCACCACGGAGGTGGGGGCGACGACGAGGAACGGCGCGTCGAGACCGGTGCTCTCCTTCGCATAGGTCATCAGGGCCAGGGCCTGCAGGGTCTTGCCGAGGCCCATGTCGTCGGCGAGGACCCCGCCGAGCTGGTGCCGCCACAGGAACGCCAGCCAGCTGAACCCCTCGGCCTGGTACGGGCGCATGTCCGCGACGAGGCCCTCCGGTGCCGGGGTCGCCTCGACGTCCTTGAGCTCGAGCAGCCCGCTCACGGCATCCCGCCACGACTGCGCCTGCTCGGTCTCCTCCGCGAGGTCCTCGAAGTCCGCCCAGAGGCCCGCCTGGTAGCGGCTGATCTGCAGGCCGGACTCGGGGTCCCACTCGCTCAGCGACCGGGCCTCCTCGATGAGCTCGCGCAGCTGGTCGAAGACGGGCTGCTCGAGGGACAGGTAGGTGTTGTCGACGAGCTTCAGCTTCTTCCGACCCTGGGCGAGGGCCCGGAAGATCGAGTCGAACGGGATGGTGCGCCCGCTCACGGTCACCATCACGCCGAGGTCGAACCAGTCACGGTTGTCCGTCTCCACGGTGCTGATGCGCAGTGTGGGTGTCTCCGTCAGTTCGCGATAGTCGGGCTTCTCGCCCACGACGTGGACGCTCACGCCGTCGAGCTCCGCGAGCTTCGGCAGGACGTCCTCCACGAACTCCACGGCCTGCATGTCCTCGAGCTTCAGGGACTTCAGCGGGACGGGCCCGAGGACCGCGCGGGCTGAGGACGCCAGTGCGTCCTCGGCGTCGGCGTCCCGGTAACCGTCGTCGCTGCCGGGTCCGCCCCTGCGGAAGGGCCGGCGCTGCACGGTCTCGCCGAGGGGGTAGTCGAAGTGCCAGTCGAGGGACACGGAGCCGTCGGTGCCGTAGGCGGTGGTCACCACGAGGGCCGGCGGCTGGATCTCGGGCAGCTCCACGCTGCCGTCGCTGCTGTCCACCTCGATGGACTGCCGCAGCTTCGGGTAGTACTCCTGCAGGAAGAGGGATCTCTCCTCCTCGGGCACGACGACGGAGCGGCCGCGCTGCAGCAGTTCGATGTCCTTGGGCGTCAGCTTCCGGGCGGTCGGGGCGAGCGTGATGGTGTCATCGGGCGCCACGGTGTAGAGGCCGTGGGTGCTGATGACGTGGGCGGTGTCCGAGGGGTGGGGCTGTCCGTCGATGTCGAGAGCGGGGCGCAGCCGGAGGGAGCCGTCGTCGGTCTCGGTCGCGTCGAGCTTCAGGGTGGCCTGGTCGGCGAGCTCGATGGTCACGGATTTCTTGGATCCCACGAAGGCGATCCCGAGACGCTGCGCCTCGTCCAGCAGCTGCCACAGGAGCGGGTTGCTGAAGTCGTCGAGGTACAGCCAGGAGTCGTTGTTGCCGAAGTAGTTGACCCCGGTGCCGCGGTGCAGCGCGGGGAACTGGGAGAACCAGCGGTGCTGCTCGGGGTCGAGCTTCAGCCCGTAGGTCTGGTAGCTGATGCTGCCCCAGGACAGGTTGTTCTTGATCCACTTGCCCTTGCCGTTCTGGCTGACCGGCCGCACGCCGAGGCGCGTGTTGAGCGTGCGCTGGCCCTGGCGCTCGGCCGCGGACCCCCACCGCTGGACGGCGACCTCGGGGGTGCGCAGCTCGAACTGCAGTCCGAGTGGCGTCAGCGGAGCGGTGGCGTGCGGGGTGTCGTCCGATCCGAGGAGGTCCAGGAGGGACGCCTGCCACCCCTCCGGTACCGACGGCCGCGGGGCCGGGCGCGCGCCGAGCTCGCGTTCGTGCTGCGCCAGGAGGCTTTCGGTGTTGCTCTGGAGGGCGGTCGCCGCGACGTGCTTGCAGTCCGCGCCCACCGGGCAGCTGCAGAAGTTCTCGAGCGGGCGGAAACGCCCGTCACCCTTCAACCCCAGGCGGAGCTTGGTCCTGTACTCGGAGGGCGCGCTGCCGCGGACGTGGCCGGTCAGGAGCTTCGCGTCGGCGTCCCAGGCGAGGGAGCTGACGGCGCCGTCCTTGGCGTAGGTCTGCCCGCGCTGGAACGCGGCCCCGCCCACGATCCTGATGATGTCGGTGACATCGACCATGGGGTGGCTGGAATTGGGCATAATTCCATGCTCTCACGCAACGGCGACGCTCTACTGCACGGACCGCCGCATTCTCCGACGGCGGACCGGTTTCCGCCGTTGCGCCGTACGCACGCGATCCCTGCCCTACTGTTGGAAAGGGCACTGATGATCGGCAGGGGGGGCCGGCGGAGACGGAAGAAGGCACGCGTGTTCGAAGCAGCAAGCATCACCTATGCGGCGGCAGGGCTCGCGGTGTTCGCCGCGGCACTCCTGCCCCGGCTGCTCATGCGCGCCCCGGTCTCCATGCCCATGGTGTTCCTGGCCGCCGGGATCCTGGTGTTCAGCTTCTCGCCCGGCCTGCCCGACCCCGATCCGATGCAGTACAGCGACGTCACGATCCACCTCAGCGAGGTCTGCGTCATCGTCTCGCTCATGGGAGCGGGGCTCGCCCTGGACCGCAGGGTCGGCTGGCGCCGCTGGTCGACGACCTGGCGGCTGCTGGGCATCGCGATGCCGCTGTGCATCCTCGTGCTGACCCTGATGGGGATGTGGCTGCTCGGGCTCGGACTGGCCTCGGCGCTGCTGGTCGCCGCCGCGCTGGCCCCGACCGACCCCGTCCTGGCCTCCGAGGTGCAGGTGGGCGAACCGTCCGAATCGGAGGAGGACCTCGAGGCCGAGGACGAGGTGCGCTTCGGCCTGACCTCGGAGGCCGGCCTCAACGACGGCCTTGCGTTCCCCTTCATCTACCTGGCGATCCTCATCAGCACCGTCGGCGCGTCCCCCTCCGCCTGGTTCCCCGAGTGGGCCCTGCTCGACGTCCTGTGGCGCATCATCATCGGGTGCGCTTTCGGATACGGCATAGGTGCGCTGCTGGGCCGCATCTTCTTCCGGGCGCCCGTCAAGAGCGTCCGCCTCGCCAACCACTCCGAAGGCTTCGTGGCGCTCGCCGCCACGTTCCTGACCTACGGCGTCACCGAGGCTGTGGAGGGCTACGGCTTCATCGCCGTGTTCGTCTGCGCCGTCACCATCCGGGCCGGCGAGCAGACCCACGGCTACCACGGCGTCCTCCACAGCTACATCGAGCAGCTCGAGCGGCTCCTGACCGTGGTCGTGCTGGTCCTGCTGGGCGGCGCCGTGGCACGCGGCCTGTTCGACGGGCTGCGCCCCCTCGAGGTCGTGGTGGCCGTCGCCTTCATCCTCCTGGTCCGGCCGGTCACGGCCTGGCTGAGTCTCGCCCGCGGCAAGACCGGACCGTGGGAGCGCGGCGTCCTGGCGTTCTTCGGCGTGCGCGGGATCGGCACGGTCTACTACCTGGCCTACGCCCTGTCGAAGGGCGATTTCACGGGGGACGAGTCGGCGCTGTGGCGTATCGGCGGCCTCGTGATCGTCCTGTCGATCGTGGTGCACGGCATCACCGCCGCGCCGGTCATCAACGCCCTGGATCGTGCCCGGCAGCGGAAGGCGCGTGCGCAGGGCGACGAGGCGCAGGCGCCGAAGACGCCGGTCTAGTCCGGAGGGGCAAGCCGTAGAAGGCGGGTCAGGCAGCGGATCAGGGACGCGCCGTCGGCCGCTCGAGGGTCGCCCGGACCAGCAGTCCGCCGACCAGCGCCCAGAATGCCCCGCCGATGCCGAGGACGGACAGGCCGGATGCCGCCAGGAGGAACGTCACCGCTCCGCTCATGCGGCCCCTTGCGTCACTGAAGGACGCCGTCACGGCCGTGGCCATGGTGCCGATGAGGGCGAGCCCTGCGACCGCCTCCACGAGACCCGCCGGTGCGGCACCGACCACGACGACGAGCGCGCCCGACCCCGCTGCCAGCACCAGGTAGGAGATCCCTGCCGTGAGGGCGGCGACCCAGCGTCGGTCCCTGTCCTCGCCGGCACCCTCACCGGCGGCCAGGGCGGCGGACAGGGCCGCGAGGTTGACGGCATGACCGCCGAACGGCGCGACGACGGCCGTGCCCAGTCCCGTCACAGCGAGCGCCGGCCGCCAGGGCGCGGTGTAGCCGAAGGACGACAGGACGGCGACCCCGGGAAGATTCTGCGACGCCATGGTCACCACGTAGAGCGGCAGGGCGATGCCCACCACGGCCGCGGGATCGAGCACCGGGACGGTGACCGCGACGGACGGGGCGAGCGACGACGCGGCGATCACGGTCCCGTCGACGGCGAGCCGGACCCCGATCACGGCCAGCGCCGTGACGAGCGCGAGCGGCACGGCCCAGCGGGGCAGGAGCGCGGACGCGGCCAGCCACACGATGATGACCGGCAGCACGAGGAGCGGGATGGTGCCGAGCGACTGGAAGGGTGCGAGGCAGAGCGGCAGCAGCACTCCGGCGAGCATGGCCTGCGCGAGGTGCTGGGGGATCCGCGCCACGAGACCGCCCAGCCACGGCACGGCGCCCGTCAGCACGATCAGCAGGCCGGTCACGAGGAACGCCCCCACCGCCGCCGGCCACCCGCCGGCAGGCATGGCCGCCCCCGCGAGCAGGGCGGCGCCGGGCGTGGACCAGGACAGCGTGACCGGGATGCGGTAGCGGACGGCCAGCAGCACGATCCCGAGCCCGACGACGGCCGTCAGGGCCAGCAGGCCCGACGCCGCCTGCTCGGGCGTCGCCCCGGTGGCCCGCAGCCCCGCGAGGACCACGGCGAACGACGACGTGAACCCGACGAGCGCGGTGACGATGCCCGCGAGGATCGGCTCCTGCAGGCCGGACTGCCGGTTCAGGCGCCGCGGCCCTGCTCGAGGAGCCGCTGCACGGCCTCGAGCTCGTCGCTGAGGGACTGCAGCCGGGCCGTGTTCTGCTCCACGGCGAGTTGCCGGACGAGCACGTCCTGGCGTTCGCGGAGTTCGGCTTCGGGTGTGGGCAGGTCGGCGGTCGGCTGTTCACTGTTCGGCATACGCCCAGTCTGGCAGAGCACCGCCGGGCGTGAGCCGCACCACGCCTCACAGGGGCGTCACGTACGCGCCGGTGACACCGCCGTCCACCGAGAACTGGCTCGCGGTGATGAAGGAGGCGTCGTCCGAGGCGAGGAAGGCCACCGCGGCGGCGATCTCGTCCGGCTCCGCGAAGCGGCCCAGCGGTACATGGATGAGCCGTCGCGCCGCCTTCTCGGGGTCGTTCGCGAACAGTTCCGTCAGCAGCGGCGTGTTGACCGGCCCGGGGCAGAGCGCATTGACCCGGATACCCTGCCGTGCGAACTCCACGCCCAGTTCCCGGCTCATCGACAGCACGCCGCCCTTCGACGCCGAATAGGAGATCTGGGACGTCGCCGCGCCCACCAGCGCCACGAAGGAGGCCGTGTTGATGATCGAGCCCTTGCCCTGGGCCTGCATGTACGGAAGCACGTGCTTGCAGCAGTAGTAGATGCTCGTCAGGTTCACCTCCTGGACGCGCCGCCAGGCGTCGATCCCCGTGGTGAGGATGGAGGAATCGTCCTCGGGTGAGATCCCCGCATTGTTGAAGGCGATGTCGATCGACCCGTAGGTTTCCTGCGCGAACGCGTACATGTTCCTGACGTCGTCCTCGTCCGTGACGTCCGTGCGCACGAACCTGCCTCCGATCCGCTCCGCGAGCCCCCTGCCTGTGCTCTCGTCGCAGATGTCGGCGATCACCACGACCGCCCCCTCATGGGCGAGCCGCCGGGCGGTGGCGAGGCCGATGCCCGACGCGCCGCCGGTGATGACGGCTGTGCGCTCCTTCAGGCGGTTGGTGACGAGTCCGTTGTAGGGCAGGTCCGTCATGAAGCACTCCTCGGGGTGGGCGGGATGTGGGCCGGCGCGGGTCAGGCGTCGGTGGCGAGGAAGACGTTCTTGGTCTCGCTGAACGCGTCGAGCGCGGAGGGTCCGAGCTCGCGGCCGAAGCCCGACTGCTTGAACCCCCCGAACGGGGTGGAGTACCGCACGGAGGCGTGCGAGTTCACGGAGAGGTTCCCGGCGTCGATGGCGCGCGAGACGCGGAGCGCGCGGCCGATGTCGCGGGTCCAGATGGAGCCGGACAGGCCGTACGCCGAGTCGTTGGCGATACGCACCGCGTCCGCCTCGTCGTCGAAGGGCACGACGCACACGACGGGCCCGAAGATCTCGTCCGTGAAGGCCGGTGAATCGGGGGTCGACGGCGTGAGGACCGTGGGCGGGAACCAGAAGCCGGGCCCCGCCGGGACGGACCCCTGGAACGCGACGTCCGCCACGGCCTTCCCGTTCCCGTCGTAGACGAACCGGGCCACAGCCTCCCGCTGGCCCGCCGAGATGAGGGGCCCCATGGTGGTACCGGCGTCCCGGGGGTCACCGACGCGGACGGACGTCACCGCGCTCTCGAGCAGGGCGAGGACCTTGTCCAGGACCGGGCGTTCCACGAGGACGCGGGATCGCGCGCAGCAGTCCTGGCCCGCGTTGTCGAACGCCCCGTCCGGTATCGCCGCCGCGGCCTTCTCGAGATCGGAATCCGCGAAGATGACGTTCGCGCTCTTCCCGCCGAGTTCGAGCGTCACCCTCTTGACCTGGTCCGCGCATCCGGCCATGATCCTCTTGCCGACGGCGGTTGAGCCCGTGAAGACGACCTTCCGTACCGCAGGGTGCGTCACGAAGCGCTCGCCGACCACGGTCCCCTTGCCGGGCAGCACCGTGAAGACACCCTCGGGGATGCCCGCCTCCAGTGCCAGTTCGCCGAGCCGGACGGCGGTCAGGGGCGTCAGCTCGGCGGGTTTGAGCACCACGGTGTTGCCCGCGGCGAGGGCCGGGGCGAATCCCCAGGCGGCGATGGGCATCGGGAAGTTCCAGGGCACGATGATGCCGACGACCCCGAGGGGTTCGTGGAACGTGATGTCCACGCCTCCCGCGACCGGGATCTGCTGTCCGACGTGGCGTTCCGGCGCCGCCGAGTAGTACGTGAGGACGTCCCGCACATTGCCGGCCTCCCAGCGGGCGAGGGCGATCGTGTGGCCGGCGTTGGCAACCTCGAGCGCCGCGAGGTCGTCGATCGCGGCGTCGACGGCCGCCGCGAACCGGCGCAGCAGCAGGGCCCGGTCGGCCGGTGCCACCTGTCGCCAGGCGGGGAAGGCCGCCGCCGCCCGGGCGATCGCGGCGTCGGTCTCCTCGGGTCCGGCCATCGACACGGTACCGATGGACTCCTCGGTGGCGGGGTTGAGGATCTGCCGGGTAGGGCTCATGACGCGGTCCTTGCGGTCTCGGGGCGCTGCAGCGCGTAGGCGAGTGCGGCGTCGACGAACCCGCCGAACAGGCGCCGGTCCTGCCCGTTCTCCTCGGGGTGGAACTGCACGCCGAGGAGCCACCCCGGAGAGGTCCCGTCGGCGCTCTCGACGGCCTCCACGGTGCCGTCGGTGGCCCGTGCGGTGACCCGCAGGCCGCCCGCGACGGCGTCGAGCCCCTGGTGGTGGTAGCAGGGGCTCGACGCGCGCTTGCCGAGCAGCCGGCGCGCGATCGACCCGGGTGTGGTGGTGAAGTCGACCCTCCCGAACACGCCTGGCGCGGGCCGGTACCGTGCCGCGTCCTGGTGGAGGTCGGGCAGGTGCTGGTGGAGGGTGCCGCCGAGGGCGACATTGAGGATCTGCGCACCGCGACAGATCGCGAACAGCGGTATGTCCGCGGCCAGGGCGGCGCGGGTCAGCGCGAGGTCGTGCTCGTCGCGTTCCGGCTGGCTGACGGTGCGCGGGTGCGGCGGGGCGCCGTAGTGCGAGGGGTCGACGTCCGAGCCTCCGATGACGACGAGCCCGTCGAGCAGGGACAGCACGCTCGCGTCGGTGCCGACGGGGGGCAGCAGGAGGGGGGTTCCTCCCGCGTCGTCCACCGCCCGGATGTAGGCGGCCGGGACGATCGCCGCCGTCCGGTCCCAGACGCCCCAGGCCGCCGACTGCCAGTACGTGGTGATGCCGACCCTCGGCCGGTAGGTGTCGCGCGCCGGATTGCCTGCCACCGCTGTCCTAGTGCCGCTCAAACCCGCGCCGCATTTCCCAGTCCGTGACGGCGGCGTTGAACTGCGCCAGTTCGACGTCGGCGTAGTGCGTGTAGTGCTCGACGACGTCCTTGCCGAAGACCTCGAGCGCGATCGCGGACCCCGCGAAGAGATCCCGAGCCTCCTGCATGGTCGCCGGGACGTGCTCGGCGTCCGAGTGGTAGGCGTTGCCGTCCATCCGCGGTGGCAGCTCGAGGGCGTTCGCGACACCGTGGAGTCCGCCCGCGAGCATGGCGGCCAGCGCGAGGTAGGGGTTGGCGTCGGCGCCGGGGAGGCGGTTCTCGAGCCGTGCCGAGGCGCCCTGGCCCACCAGGCGGACCGAGCAGGTGCGGTTGTCCAGGCCCCAGGCGACCGCCGTCGGGGCGAAGGAGCCCTCGGCGAAGCGCTTGTACGAGTTGATGTTCGGGGCGTAGAAGAGCGTGAACTCGCGCATCGTGGCCAGGACCCCTGCGATGAAGTGGTCGTAGAGCGGCGTGCGCTCGTTCTTCCCGGCATCCCAGAACACCAGCCCGCCGTCCTCGCCCCGCAGGGACATGTGGATGTGGCACGAGGAGCCCTCACGCTCGTTCGGCTTGGCCATGAACGTCACGGCCTGCCCCCGCTGCGACGCCATGTCCTTCGCCGAGAGTTTGTACACGCTGTGGTTGTCGGCGGTGACGACGACGTCGTCGTACTTGAAGGCGATCTCGTGCTGGCCGAGGTTGCACTCGCCCTTCGCGGACTCGACCACCATCCCCGCCTGGTACATCGCGTTGCGGATGTCCCGCAGGAGGGGCTCGACGCGCAGCGAGCCGAGGATCGAGTAGTCGACGTTGTACTGGTTCGCCGGGACGAGGTCGCGGTACTCCTTGAGCCGTGCGCCCTCGAAGGACTCGTTGTAGACGAGGAACTCGAGCTCGGTTCCCGAGAAGGCCCGCAGGCCGAGATCCGCGGCCTTCGCGGCCTGTGCCTTCAGGATGCTCCGGGGGGCGACGTTCACCGGCTCGCCCGTCGTGAAGGACAGATCCGACTGGATCATGACGGTGCCCTCGCGATAGGGCAGGCGGCGGATGGTGTCGTAGTCCAGATCGAAGACCATGTCCCCGTACCCGGTCTCCCAGCTCGACATCGCGTACCCCTCCACGGTGTTCATCTCGGTGTCGACGGCCAGCAGGTAGTTGCAGGCCTCGGTGCCGTGGCCGAGGACCGTGTCGAGGAAGAACTGGCCGTGGATCACCTTGCCCTGCAGCCTGCCCTGCATGTCCGTGAAGGACAGCACCACCGAGTCGATCTCCGCGGACCGGATTGCTGACGTGAGCTGGTCGATCGTGAGCATGCGCTCGTTGCGGGGATGCGGTTCCATGGGCTTCCTTCGGGGAGGGGCGACTGCGGCGACGGTGGCGACGGTGGTGGTGGCGACGGGCGGATGGTCAGGTGAGGGTCGAGCCCTCCTTCTCCAGCAGGGCGAATTCCTCCTCCGGCGCGCTCGCCACCAGGTGGTGCCGGCTGTAGAACCAGAAGTACGCGAGGGCGGCCAGGAAGACCGCGGCGGTGATGGAGGCCGCGAGGATGTCCACGAAGAACGTGGCGACGAGGGCGATGACCGCGAGGACCAGGGCGATCCCCGTCGTCACCACGCCCCCGGGGGTCCGGTAGCCCCGTTCCAGGCCGGGTTCCTTCACCCGCAGGAGGATGTGGGACAGGTTCAGCAGGACGTACGAGACCGTGGCCCCGAACACGGCGATGTTGATGAGCAGCCCGCCGTTGCCGGTCAGCGCGGCGAGCAGGAACCCGATGGTCCCCGGGACCAGCAGGGCCACCCAGGGCGTATGGCGCTTCGACGTCAGGGAGAGGAAGCGCGGCAGGTAGCCGGCACGGGAGAGGGCGAACAGCTGGCGCGAGTAGGCGTAGACGATGGAGAAGAAGCTCGCGACGAGTCCCGCGAGTCCGGCGTAGTTGACGAAGTTCGCGAGCGCGGAGTCCTCGCCGGCCACGGCACGCAGGGCCTCGGGCAGGGGCGAGTCCGAGGTGCTCATGGCCTCCGCACCCGCCGCCCCGGGTACGAGGACCAGCATGAGCGCCCCGAAGACGAGGAGCAGCAGCATCGCCACGATGATGCCCCGCGGCATGTCCCGCTTCGGGTCGTGCGACTCCTCCGCGGCCAGGGGGACCCCCTCGATCGCAAGGAAGAACCAGATGCCGAACACCAGGGCCGCGAGGACACCGGAGAAGCCGAAGGGGAGGAAGGCCGACGATCCCGCCGAGCCGTCGGGGACGATGTCGAACAGGTTGGCGGCCGAGAAGTGCGGCAGCAGTCCCACGGCGGTGACGACGAGCGCGACGACGGCGATCACGGTGATACCGAACATCAGCTTCAGGGCCTCGCCCACGCCCCAGAGGTGGATCCCGATGAAGACGACGTAGGTGACGAGGTAGACCGGCCAGGAGTTGGTGAGGCCGAAGAGCCCGAGCGCCTCGATGTACCCGCCGATGAAGGTCGCGATCGCAGCCGGGGCGACCGCGTACTCGATCAGCACCGCCATGCCCGTGGCGAAGCCCCCGAGAGGGCCGAGCGCGCGCCTGGCGAAACCGTAGCCGGCTCCTGCCGTGGGCAGCATCGACGACATCTCCGCGAGGCCGAAGACCATGCACGTGTACATGATCCCCATGAGGATGAAGGCGATCAGCAGCCCGCCCCACCCGCCCTCAGCGAGCCCCAGGTTCCAGCCCGAGAAGTCGCCGGAGATCACATAGGCGACGCCTAGCCCTGCCAGCAACACCCAGCCGGCAGCACCGCTCTTGAGCTTTCGTTGCCTGAGGTACTGATCGTCGACGGTGGTGTAGTCGATGTTCCTGCGTGCCACGGGTACCCCTAGGGTGGACGGCCGGATGGAGCGGGTTGGCGGCCTTCCTCGGTGCAACGGACCGGTACCGGGGAGGCGATCGATGGCGCGGACCCCAATGGAGTGATATCAGTCCATTGAGTGCCCCAATGATTGACGCCGCCGCCGAGTTCGTCAAGAGGTGCCCGAAACGCCCGCCCGAGGCGTGCGGGCGGGTGCGGGCGGGCCCTGCGTAAGCTGGCACGATGAACAGCCCCGCTGATCCGGCGTTCGGGCTCATCCAGCCGGCGCGCAGAGGGAACGCGTTCGAGGAGACCGTCGAACGCCTCCTGCACGCCATCAAGCTGGGAGTCTTCCCAGCCGGCGCGCGGCTGCCCGCGGAACGTGACCTGGCGGAGCACCTCGGCGTGTCCCGCTCCACGCTGCGGGACGGGCTGGCGGACCTGCAGGCCGCCGGCTACCTCACCATCCACCGCGGCCGGTACGGTGGCGCGACCGTCAGCGCGGAGTTGCCGAGCGGCGCCGGCGGCCGGGGCGGAGGGCCCCCGGAACGGGCCGACGTGGAGGACGCCCTGACGTTCCGGGCCGTCGTCGAGCCCGCCGCGGCGCGCCTGGCCGCACAGGGGGCGCCCTCCGACGGGGCACGCACCCGCCTCCTGGAATCGCTGCACGCCGTGACGGGCGCCGATCCTGCGCGGTACCGACCCCTGGATGCCCGCCTGCATCTCGCCATCGCCGAACTCGCCGGTTCGCCGTCCCTGACACTCGCCGTGGCCCAGGCGCGGTCCCGCACCGACGACCTGCTGGACCGCATCCCCTTCCTCGCGGTCAACCTCCACCACTCGGACCGCCAGCACGCCGCGGTCGTCAGGGCCGTGCTCGGGCGCGATCCGCACCGGGCGCAGGAGGCGATGACGGCCCACCTGGACGGCACGGCCGCTCTCCTGCGGGGATTCCTCCTCGACGAGACCGGGGACCGGCGTCCCGGGAAATAGATGCGTCCCGGCAACCGTTCCCTCAAGAGGTCCGCGGCTCCCGCCGTCGTTCCCGAATCGAGAGGTGCATCATGTCCGTCCCCCTGTCCATCCTGGATCTCGCGCAGGTCGCCGAGGGCTCGACGCCGGCTGAGACGTTCGCGTCCAGCGTGTCGCTGGCGCAGCACGCCGAGACCTGGGGATACCGCCGCATCTGGTATGCCGAGCACCACAACATGGGCAGCATCGCGTCCTCGGCCACCAGTGTGCTCATCGCCCACGTCGCCGCGCACACCTCGACCATCCGGCTCGGCTCGGGCGGCGTCATGCTCCCGAACCACTCGCCGCTGACCATCGCCGAGCAGTTCGGCACCCTCGAGAGCCTGCACCCAGGCAGGATCGACCTCGGGCTCGGCCGGGCCCCCGGCAGCGACCAGACCACGGCGCGCGCGCTGCGGCGCGACCCCATGTCCGCCGACAGCTTCCCACAGGACGTCCTGGAACTGCAGGGCTACCTGACCGGCGACACGCGCGTCCCCGGCGTCCAGGCCACCCCCGGCAAGGGCACCAACGTGCCGCTGTACATCCTCGGCTCGTCGCTCTTCGGCGCCCGGCTCGCCGCGGCCCTCGGGTTGCCGTTCGCCTTCGCGTCCCACTTCGCCCCGCAGGCACTGCAGGACGCCGCCTCGATCTACCGTCGCGAGTTCAGGCCCTCCGCGCAGTCGGAGAAGCCGCATTTCATCGCCGGGGTAAACGTCATCGCGTCCGACACCGCGAGCGATGCGCACCACGAGTTCCACGAGGCCATGCTGCGCCGCGTGACCCTGCTCCTCGGGCGTGGCCAGACCTTCACCCGGGAGGAGTCCGAGGCGATCCTCGCATCCCCCGGAGGCCAGCAGATGGCGGACATGGCGCGCTACAGCGCCGTGGGGACGCCCGAGGTGGTCCGGGACTACCTGGAGCGCTTCGCGGCCCAGATCGGGGCGGACGAACTCATCGTGGCGACCCAGGCAGGCTCCACCGAGACGTGGCTCCGGTCCTTCGAACTGCTGGCCGGCGCCATGCTCCCCGTGACGGTCTGAAGGTCACGAAAGGAAGAGAGTTGGAACTCCTGCTTGCCATTACCCTCCCGGGTTTGGTTTAGTGGGACGCAGTTGTAGTGTTGCGCATTTGTATTTCGCACGGCCTGGCCCTTGCGGGGTAGGCCGCGTCTCTGAAAGAGCGGACAAGCACGCCGCGACTGGGGCATTCCGAAAGTCGGAGTGCGTCTGATTTTCAGAAGGATGAAAAATAATGGCAACAGGTACCGTGAAGTGGTTCAACGCTGAAAAGGGCTTTGGATTCATTGCTCCCGACGACGGAAGCGCAGACGTGTTCGCACACTTCTCCGCCATCAACGCAAGCGGCTACCGCTCGCTTGATGAGAACCAGAAGGTCAGCTTCGACACCGAGCAGGGCCCCAAGGGTCCTCAGGCGTCGAACATCCAGCCCCTCTAGGGTTCGGATCTTCTACTAGATCTTCCTTGACGAAGCAGGTCGGACCCCGGTCCGGCCTGCTTCTTCTTTTTCCGACCAGGAGCTCCCCATGAATCCCCGCACGCTGTTCCGCCTCGTCGCCGTCGCAGAGGCGGTGACCTGGGCCTTCCTGCTGCTGGGCATGTTCCTCAAGTACGTCACACGCTCCACCGAGGCGCTCGTGCCGCCGGCCGGCGCCGTCCACGGGTTCGTGTTCCTCTGCTTCGTCGTGACCCTCGTGTTCGTCTGGATCAACCAGCGCTGGTCGCCGGCCACGGGCCTGCTCGGGCTGGCCTCCGCGATCGTGCCGTTCGCCACGGTCCCGTACGAGTGGTGGATCGAGCGCCGCGGACAGCTCGCCGGCGCGTGGCGGCTCGCCCCCGGCGCGGAGACACCCCGCAACCCCCTCGAGAGGGTGCAGGCGTGGGTGCTGCGGAGCCCGATCGCGGCCCTGCTCGTCGCGGTCGTCGGGATCTCCGTGGTCTTCTCCGTCCTGCTGCTCGTCGGGCCTCCCGGATCCTCGAGCTGAGGCGTCGTGGCTGACCTCGCGAACACCGGCGACGACGAGCGGTTCTTCCTCCACAGCGGGCGCCGCTGGCGAAAGACCGACCCCTCGCTGCCCGAGGACGTCAGGAAGCGCCTGATGTCCCATCTCGGGCGCGGCCGCTCGGGCGTGCGCAACAGCGCCAGGGGCGACGACGGCGCAGCACTCCCGCGCGCCCGGCGCACCGTGCAACTGGCCAAGGAGGGCCTCGGCGAACGGGGGACGCCCTGGTGGGAGCAGTCGGCGGCGGAACGCACGGCGCGGTGGAGTGCCGCCCTCGAGGAACTCGACGCGCTGCAGGCCAAGCGGTCCGCGCCACGGCAGGACGGCGCCGGCCGGCCCCCGACAGGCGCTCCGTCCCGCGACGCGGCCGGCCCGCACTCCGACGGTGTCTGAGCGGCCGGAGGGGTCGCGCGGCGGGAATGGTGTTCCGGCTGCGGACTCCAGGCCGTCCGACGCCGAGCTGCGCACCGAGATCCTGCGCATCGCCAAGCTCCGGGGAAGCGGCAAGACGCTGTGCCCGTCCGATGCCGCCCGCAGCATCGGCGGAGACGCGTGGCGGGACCTGATGCCCGCGGCACGCCGCATCGCGTTCGAGCTCGCAGCTGAAGGGCTGGTGGACGTGACCCAGCACGGCGACCGCGTGGAGCCCGGCGTCCGCGGCCCCATCCGCATCGGCTGGATCAGCCGGTCCGCGAGCGACGCCGAGGACCTGCCTGCCGTGGGCGCCCCGGCGCTGCGTGCCCTGCACGAGGCGGGCTACCGCACAATGGCGGACCTCGAGGGGATCCCGGAGGAGGACCTGGCGGGTCTGCACGGCGTCGGTCCGAAGGCCGTGCGGCTCCTCCGCGAGGAACACGAGCGCAGGAACCCACCGACGCCGGGAGATCCCCGGTAATCAGGATGACGAACGACGGCGCCCCCGAAGGAGGCGCCGTCGTTCACTGCTGTGCGGGGTGTGGTGCTACTGGCCGCCGAGCCCCGAGGTGGCGAAGCCCTTGACGATCTGGCGCTGGAAGATCATGAACACGATCAGCAGCGGCAGGGCCGCGAGGATGGCGCTCGCCATGGTCTGCGCGTACTGCACACCGAACGCGTTCCGGATCGTGGCAAGGCCCACGGGCAGCGTCAGCAGATCCGGGTTGTTGATAACGATGAAGGGCCACAGGAAGTTGTTCCAGGCGCCGATGAACACGAAGATCGAGACCGCGATCAGGATGGGGCGCGAGAGCGGCAGCACGATCGTCAGGAACGTCCGGAACCGTGAGGCGCCGTCGAGCCGCGCGGCCTCCTCGAGTTCGATGGGCACCGTGTCGAAGAAGTTCTTGAGGATGAACACCATCATGGGCGCCACGATCTGGGGGAGGATGATGCCCGGGTACGTGTCGATGAGCCGCAGGGCGTTCATCTGCTGGAACAGGGGCACGATCAGGATCTGGCCGGGCACCATGATCGAGGCGATCGTGACGGCGTAGAGCCACTTGCGGCCACGGAAGGTGGTGCGCGAGAAGCCGTATGCTGCGAGGGCCGAGATGGCCACGGTCAGCACCGTGACCGCCACGGAGACGAGGAACGAGTTCATCATCCAGATGGGGACGTCGCCCGCGGCGATGACGGCACTGTAGGACTCGAGCGTCAGGCCCTCCCGCGGGAGGATCGCGAAATCCGCGTTGGACGCGTCCGACTCCTTCTTGAGCGAGGTCAGGATGGCCCAGAAGAGGGGGATGAGCCAGAGGGCTGCGGCGATGACGAGGGCGATGATGCCGGCGGTCAGGACACCCTTGTTCCTGCCGACGGTCGCGGCGAGCGTTTTGTTGCGCTCGTTGCGCGTCTCGTCGGCCTTCGCGAGGGGTCGGGCCGACGTCGGGGTCGGAGTCGCGGTCGAGGACATGTCAGGCCGACTTTCTGTTCATGACGCGGAGCTGGACGATGGAGATGACGATGATGAGGGCGAAGAACAGGTATGAGATCGCCGAGGCGTAGCCGAGGCGGTAGCCGGTGAAGCCGACGTCGTAGATGTACTCGAGCACCGACCGCGTGGCACCGTTCGGCCCGCCGTTGGTGAGCAGGAAGATCTGTTCGAAGACCTTCAGCGACGCCAGGACCTGGAGGGCGATGATCATGATGGTGGTGCGGTTGATCATCGGGATGGTGATGGAGAACAGCCGGCGCCAGGGTCCGGCGCCGTCGATCGACGCGGCCTCGTACAGGTGGTCCGGGATGTTGTTGAGCGCGCTCAGGTACAGCAGGAAGTTGAACCCGAGGGTCCACCAGACGGTGACGACGACCACGGAGAGCATCGCCAGGTTCGGCTCGCTGAGGAACGGGATCTGCGCGAATCCGGCGCGTAGCAGGAGGCCGTTGAAGAGGCCGAAGTCCGGCTGGAACATCCACTGCCAAATCGCGACCGCCACCGAGACGGGCAGCAGGTAGGGCGCGAAGAAGGACAGGCGCCACAGCCACTGGCCCGGCAACCCGATGTACACGAGATAGGCGAGGACGAAGGACAGCACCACCAGCGGCACGACGGTGAGGAGCGTGAAGATCACGGTGTTGCCGAGCGCCTGCCACAGGGCGGCGTCTCCCAGCGCCTCGGAGTAGTTGTCGAAGCCGGCGAACTCGGACCCGCTGCCGGTGAGGCTCTGGTTGGTGAAGGACATCCACAGGCCGGAGAGGATCGGCCAGATCAGGAATATCGCGAACGCGGCCGTGAAGGGCAGCACGAACCAGACGCCGCTGCGGCCCTGGATGCTGCGCTCACGGGCGCTCTTGCTGCGGGAAGGGGAGGGCGGGCCGGACGAGGCGCCACTCGTGGTGGCGGGTACCTGCGCCTGGTTGCTGCTGGTCAGGGAACTCATGGCGGTGCCTCAGTCCTACGTCGGGTTCGGAGCGAGCAGCATCGCGTCGATGCGGCTGAGCAGGGAGTCGATGGCTGCGTCGGGGGTCACGTCCCCGGTGAAAGCGCCGGTGAGCACCTGGCTCATCTGGTTCTGGAACTCGGTGCCCGCCCCCGCGAACCACACGGCGGGGTCGAACACCGGGTTGTCGCCGGCGCCGGCGTATTCGGTCTGCGGGGTGAGCGCGGCGTACTCCGGAGTGTCCCGGATGGGCGCATAGGCCGGGATGTGACCGGCCCCGGCCCAGGTGCCGCTCTGCTTGAGGATCCCTGCCACCAGCTCGTACGTCCGCCGGGTGGTCTCCGGATCGCGCTCGAGCTGCCGGGGGAGGACCCACGCGTGCGAGTCGGCGTAGGAGGCCGGGGTGCCGAACATCGTCGGCATCGGCACCGCGCCCAGGTTCGGGATGGCCTCCGCGAAGGCCGGGAGCTCCCACTCGCCGGAGAAGATCATGCCGGTCTGCCCGGAGGTGAAGGCCGAGATGGCGCCGGGGTAGTTCTGCGTGGCCGCCATCGCCGTGCCGTCCATGAGGCGGACGACGAACTCGATGACCTCGCGAGCCTTGTCACGGTCGATCGACGCCGGGCTGCCCACGCTGATCGTGTAGTCGCCGCCGGTCTGGCCGTAGAGTCCCCAGAAGAGGCGCCAGGACTGCCCGGTGTCGGTGACGTGGCCGAAGGAGATGCCCTGGGCGCCGGTGGCCCCGGCCATCCTGGTGCCGGCATCGATCATCGCGTCCGGGGTCTCGATCGGTGTGAGGTTGCCGTCGGGGCCGAGCAGGCCCGCAGTCTTCGCGAGGTCCTTGTTGTAGAAGAGGATGAACGGGTGCGTGTCCAGCGGCACCGCGTACAGCTTCCCGTCGTACTGGCAGCTCTCCCACACCGCGGGAGCGAAGTCTTCTTCCCGGATGCCCTGCTCGGCGAGCAGGTCGAGGTCGAAGGGCTCCAGCAGGCCGCCGGGCGCGTACCCTGCGAGCCGCGAGACGTGCATGATCGCTGTCTGCGGCGCCTTGCCGCTCGCCGACGACATGGCGAGCTTGGTGTAGTAGGGCGAACCCCAGGCGAGCGTGACGGCCCTGACCGAGAGGCCGGAGACCGAGTTCCTCACCTCATCGATCATCGAGCGCATCTTGACGCCGTCCGCACCCTGGAACAGGTCCCAGAGCTGCACCCCGCCGGGGGCGGTCGCGGAGGTGGAGCAGCCCGCCAGGGATCCGCCGGCGGCCAGAAGCCCTCCCGTGCCGAGGAATCCCTGGAGGATGGAGCGCCGGGATACCGGTGTCCTGAAAGTGGGATCGTGTCCCATCGAGTGTCCTTCCCGTCAGCCCGGCACGGAGCGATGGGCCGAACTTCATTGTTCCTGCGGAGGTATCACATTAAAAATCTAACGTTGTAAAAAATATGGGCGCTAGCGCCGACCTTGTCAATACCCTTATGGTCCCACGCGGCTCCGGTGGCATGATCGGAGGACGACGACGACGAGGGGGAAATCCGGGATGGACAATTCGCCGGAGATGGAGCAGGGGGCGGCGGGGGCGGTCCAGGCTTCGTCGCGCCGTCGCCCCGTCAGCGTGAAGGACGTCGCCGCACGCGCCGGTGTCTCCTGGAAGACCGTCTCCAACGTGGTGCACCGGAAGGCGCACGTGAAGCCGGCCCTCCGCGAGCGCGTGGAGCAGGCCATCATCGAGCTCGACTACCGGCCGAACCTCGCGGGACGGCAGTTGCGTCAGGGCTCGAGCAAGGCGCTCGTCCTCGCCCTGCCGGACATCCGCTCGCCGTACTTCAGCACCCTCGCGCACGAGGTCATCCGGAGTTGCCGCGCCCTCGGCTACTCCACCACGGTGGAGGAGATCGGTATGGACGTCGCCGACGAGCGCCGCGTCCTGGAGGGCTACCGGGACAGACTGATCGACGGCATCATCTACAGTCCCCAGAGGGTGGCCCCGGAAGAGGTGTTGGCCCGTCGTGACACGACGCCGCTGGTCCTGCTGGGGGAGCGCCTCGTCGACTCGGGCCTGCCGCACGTCGCGATCGACAACCGCGGGTCCGGGCGCGTGCTCACGCGCCACCTCATCGACAGCGGACGACGGCACCTGGCCTTCTTCGGCTCGCAGACCTCGTTCGGGGAGGGCGCGGCCCAGTTGCGAGTGCACGGTTTCCTCGATGCGCTCGCCGAGGCGTCGCTCGAGGCGCCCGCCGAGCTGCGGCTGGCGGCGGTCGACTTCACGCGGGAGGAGGGGGAACGTCTCGCCCACCGACTCCTCGACCTGGGCCTGCCGTGCGACGGCGTGGTCTGCGGCAACGACCTCCTGGCCGTCGGTGCACTGCGAGCCTTCCGGTCGCGTGGCATCTCGGTGCCCGGGGACATCGCCGTCGCGGGGTGGGACGACATCCCGGAGGCGTCCTTCGGCTTCCCGTCGCTGACCACGATCGCGCCGGACATTGCGCAGATCGCCGCCGTCGCCAGTGCGTTGCTGGTCGCCGAGATCGAGGGGACGCGCGACGGCGACTCCGAGACCGAGGCGGGCTACGTACTCCGTGTGCGGGAGTCGGCGCCCTAGTTTTACAACGTTGCATTTCTGGGTCTTCTGGGCTTCACTGGAAGTACCACGCTTTTCGATCCAGGAGTTCCGATGCCGCACAGCGATCCCGCCGTCATCCCGTCCACGGTGCCCAGGCCCGAGCACCCCCGGCCCCAGTTCGTCCGCGAGGACTGGCTGAACCTGAACGGTATGTGGCAGTTCGAGATCGACGCCGGGGATTCCGGCCTCGAGCGCGGCGTCGCCGGCCGCGAACTCAGCGGCGAGATCCTCGTGCCCTTCGCGCCCGAGAGCCGCCTGTCCGGTATCGAGCACGTCGACTTCATGGAGGCCGTCTGGTACCGGCGCACCGTCACCATCCCGGCGGCATGGGCCGGCAGGAAGGCGCTGCTGCACTTCGGCGCCGTGGACCACGACGCGACCGTGTGGGTGAACGGCGTCGAGGTGGCCCGACACCGCGGCGGGTTCACCCCCTTCACCGCCGACCTCTCGGGCGTGGCGGCCCCCGGGGAGGAAGCCCTCATCGTGGTCCGCGCGAGGGATTCACGCCACGGCATGCAGGCCCGCGGCAAGCAGGCCACCTGGTACGACAACACGCACTGCCAGTACACCCGCACCACGGGCATCTGGCAGACCGTCTGGCTCGAGGCCGTACCCGAGGTGAGCATCCGGCGCCTGCAGATGGTGCCCAACCTGGCCGCGCGCAGCATCCGCCTCACAGTCCCCGTGACCAACAACCGCCCCGGACAGACGGTCCGGGCAACGCTCGCGGACGCCCGGGGCACCGTCGTCGTCGCGGGCATCGCCGCCGATCTGGACCTCGCGCCCGAACTGCAGCTCGTGATCCCGGAGGACCGCTTCGTGCCCTGGTCGATCGGGACGCCGCACCTCTACGACCTCACGGTGGAGCTGCTCGACGCCGACGGCGCGCCCGTTGACACCGTGCTCAGCTACGCCGCGGTGCGCTCGGTGGCGCTCGACGGGAAGAAGGTGCTCATCAACGGCGAGGTGGTGTTCCAGAAGCTCATCCTCGACCAGGGCTACTGGGAGGACTCCCTCATGACGGCCCCCGACGAGGCCGCGCTGCTCAGGGACATCCAGCTGTCCATGGAGGCGGGCTTCAACGGTGCACGCCTGCACGAGAAGGTGTTCGAGGAGCGCTTCCTCTACCACGCGGACCGTCTCGGCTACCTGGTGTGGGGCGAGTTCGGCGACTGGGGCGTCTCCGGTGCCGGCGCCGTGGGCCACAACCAGGCGCCGACGGCGAGCTTCATCACGCAGTGGCTCGAGGCCCTGCAGCGCGACTTCAACCACCCGGCGATCATCGGGTGGTGCCCGCTGAACGAGACGCACCAGAAGCTGCACGACCGCATCACGGTGCTCGACGACGTCACCCACGGCATGTTCCTCGCGACCAAGCTCGCGGACCCCACCCGGCCCGTGATCGACGCCAGCGGCTACTCGCACCGCGTCGCCACCACGGACATCTACGACTCGCACTCCTACGAGCAGGACGCCGCGGCGTTCGCGCTCGAGCAGGGCGGGCTCGCGGAGGGCAGGCCCTACGTGAATCGGAACCACGCCGACGAGGACTACTCGGTGCCCTACAACGGGCAGCCCTTCTTCATCTCCGAGTTCGGCGGCATCTGGTGGAACGCCGAGGAGGCGGCCGCGGCGGTCTCCGGCGACGACGAGTCCGAGTCGTGGGGCTACGGCCAGCGGGTCGCGAACGAGGAGGACCTCTACCACCGCTTCGAGGGCCTCTGCACGGTGCTGCTCGACAACCCCGACATGTTCGGCTACTGCTACACGCAGCTGACCGACACGTTCCAGGAGAAGAACGGCATCTACAACTTCGACCGGACCTCCAAGCTCGACATCCCCCGGATCCGTGCGATCCAGGACCGGGTGGCCGCCATCGAACTCGCCGCACAGAAGGCCGACGCCTAGCAGTACCCGAGAAGGCCCGTACGGAGACGACGGCGGCACCCCGATGGGTGCCGCCGTCGTCTGTGCTTCGAGGGGCCGACGCCCGGATGGCTACTTCCGGGCCAGCTCCGGGTAGTGGATCTCGGTGACGTCCGGGTGGGCGCGGAGGCGGCCCTTGAGCATGTTCGAGCCGTAGGAGGACAGCATGGGGTTGTCGGGGTCGTCCGACAGGCCGCGGGCGGCAGCCTTCAGGTCCTCGGCGAGGGGCACCGGCTCGATCACGGCATCGAGACGGGGCGACCAGAAGAACGGGACGGCGTAACGGTCCACTCCGGGCGCAGGCGCGGTGACGCGGTGGATGGTCGCCGCGAGGTAGCCCTCGGTGGCGACCTCGAGCATCTCGCCCAGGTTGACCACGAGCGCGCCGGGGATCGGCGTGACGGGCACCCATTCGCTCGCACTGTGGGGGAGGACCTCGAGGCCGCCGACCTCGTCCTGCAGCAGGAGGGTCACGAACCCGTAGTCGGCGTGCGCGCCGACGCCCTGGGAGCCGGCACCCTCGACGACGCCGCCCACGTAGTGGACGAGCTTGGCCATCCAGGCCGGGCTCCCCTCGAAGGGTTCGGCGAAGTAGTCCTCGGGCAGGCGGAGGGCGACGGCGATGGCGGAGAGCAGCTCGGCGCCGACCGTTGACATCAGGCCCGCCCACGCCATGGCCTGCTCCTCGAGCTCGGGCAGGGACTGCCGGGGCCAGAGGTTGGGCCCCTGGAGCAGCCAGAAGGGCTCGTCGGCCGGGTAGTCGGCAACGGGTTCGCGCTCGGGGGAGAAGTCGATCTGCTCGCGGGCGTCGGGGCGTCCGCGCGTGATCTCGGTGCCTAGGCCTGCGTACCCGCGGAAGTGGGGGCTCGTGCGGTTGTGGAGCTTCAGGCGCTCCTCGAGCGGGAGATCGAAGAAGCGGCGCGTGATGGAGAACAGGTCGTCCACCTGGGTGGGGGCGGCGCCGTAGTTGATGACATGGAAGAAGCCGACGGTGTGGGCTGCTTCGCGCAGTTCGTCGATGAACGCGGGGTTGAAGGAGCCATCGGCGGAACGTGCGGTACTGAGGTCAAGGGTGGGGATCGATCCCGGAGAGTGCTGCATGCGCAGGACGTTACGCCCGTTGAAAAGGCCCGTTCGCCTTTACGTTACGCAGTATTGCGGCTCGACCCCCGCGTGTCGCGGCCCCTCGGCGTCGTCCGGCGTCCTTCGCCTAGGGCGCGAGCGCTGCGCGGAGGACCGCCGCGATGCTCCCCGTGACCTGTTCCTCCGTGACGGCCTCGGGATCGGCCGCGCACTCCACGGCCATGCCGTTCACCGTGGCCAGCAGGATGGTCGCGAAGACGGTGTAGTGCTCGGGGTCCGACGGCGCTCCGAAGGCGCCCGCCCGCTCGGCGAGGGTGGTGGCGAGGAGGGTGCGGCGAGTGCGCCGGTGCTCGCGGAACACGGCGCCCACCTCGGGGTCCCGGCCGGCCTGCAGGGCGAACTCGACCACGAGCGCGTGCCAGCGACCCTCCCGCAGGACGCCGCGGGCGAGGTAGCGGGCGGTGTGCAGGACGGTCTCGTCGAGGGAGCTGATGTGGTCCACCTGGCTGAGTACGTCGGCGGCGGTGTCGGCCAGGCGCTCGCTCAGCAGCGTGGCGAACAGCTCCTGCTTCGAGCCGAAGTTGGAGTAGACGGCGCCCTTGGTGTACCCCGCGCGCTCGGCGATGGTGTCCAGCCGGGCGGCGACGTAGCCGATCTCCTCGAAGACCTCCAGGGCCGCGACGAGCAGGCCCGCCCGGACGTCCTCGCGGCGGGGGCGCCGTCGTGGCCGCCCCGCCGTCGTGCTGCCGTTGTCCGTGCTCGTCGTCATCCGACCTCCTCGAGCTAGGATACCATTGGTACTGAATACTCTTGGTATTGAAATGAAGGATGCCGTGACCCTCTCCCCGCCTGTCCCGTCCGCCGACCAGACGGCCGACGGCGCGCCCGCCGTCGCCGTGGAGGGACTCACCCTGCGCGCCGGGCAGCGCACGATCTTCGAGGACGTCACCTTCGAGGTCCCCGCCGGTGCCCTCGCCGTCCTCGCCGGTCCGTCCGGAACCGGCAAGAGCCCACTGGCGCTCGCGGTCGCCGGGCGGCTCACCGCGACCGCCGGGCGCGCGACCGTGCTCGGGCTCGCCCTGCCCCGGCACGCCGGCGCCGTACGCCGCCGGGTCGGTATCACCGGCAACGCCACGGTGACGCCGCTCGACGAGACGCTCACCGTGAAGCACCACGTGACCGAGGCGCTGGAACTGGCCGGCCCGTGGTGGAGGCCCTCGGCGTCCCCCGCGCACGTGGACCGCACCATCACCGCGGCCAACGACCTGCTCGGCGTGCTCGAGGGCGTGTTCGAGGACGTGGACGGGAATGCCGTGACGCCCCTGATCAGGGCCCGGCTCCACCGGAGCCAGCTCGTCCGGGACGCCGCCCCCGCGGCGCGTTTCACGCTCGGCCTCGTTCTCGCACTCGCCTCCGACCCGGACATCCTCGTGGTGGACGACGTGGACCAGCTCCGCACCGTCCACGAGCGGCGCGCCGCCTGGGCTGCACTGCTCACGCTCGGACGGACCGGCGGGCACGGGAAGCCGCTCACCGTCGTCGCCACCTGCCAGGACCGGCGGGAGCTCGACGACGTCCTCGACTCCGGACACCACCTCGGTGCACTGCCCCTGCGCCCCGTCACCGCCCACACCCTCGGGGCACTCCCGTCCCCGGCACCCGAAATCAGGTAACGCGTGTTCTCCCTGCTCCGCACGGAACTCTCCCGCTTCCGCATCACCCTCACCGCGAAGGCCGCCCTGCTGGTCATCGCGATCATCCCCGCCCTCTACGGAGGTCTCTACCTCGCCGCGAACTGGGACCCTACGCGCCACCTCGACCACCTGACCGCTGCGGTCGTGAACGAGGACCGGCCTGCCACCGCCGCCGGTCCCGGCGGCGCCGAGAGCACCATCTCGGCAGGGGCCGACCTCGCCGGGTCGCTCACCTCCTCGGCCGACGCAGGCTTCACCTGGGTCGAGGTCGGCAGGGACGAGGCGCAGGAGGGCCTCGACGACGGCACCTACGCCGCCACGCTCGCCATCCCGTCGGGGTTCTCGTCCACCCTGGCCTCCGTGGGCGGCGACACCCCGGCC
The DNA here is from genome assembly GCF_058269215.1 of Arthrobacter sp. TJ-238. Lineage (NCBI taxonomy): Bacteria > Bacillati > Actinomycetota > Actinomycetes > Micrococcales > Micrococcaceae > Arthrobacter > Arthrobacter sp. TJ-238. Next base: position 128,707 of record NZ_JBZCNH010000002.1, read on the forward strand.
CGGGCGATGCTCGACATCACCACCGACGATGCCGACAGCTACATCGTGGGCCAGGTGGGCAACACCGTCGCCGCCAACCTGCAGCGGCAGGTGCAGTCCGGTGCCACGGAGGACTATCTGGACAGCATCTACCTCGGCTTCTCCTCGCTGCACGGCAAGCTCACCGAGGCCGGCGACGGTGCCGGCAGGATCGCGGACGGCGCCAGGAGCGCGGACGAAGGGTCCGCATCGCTCGTCGTGGGGCTCGGGAGCCTCGTCGACGGCAGCTCCCAGCTCTCCTCCGGCAGCGCCCAGGTGGCGGCCGGCGCCACCGACCTCGCCACGGGGACGGGCGATCTCGCCGCCGGCCTGGATCGACTCGACACGGCGACGGCGGACCTCGTGCCGCAGTCGCAGCAGCTGGCGGACGGCACAGCATCCGCCGCCACGGGCGCAGCGACACTGCGTGATGGTGCCGCCGGACTCGCCACCGGGACGCAGTCGGTGGCCGACGGCGCCGCGCAGCTCCCGGGTTCGGCGACCACCCTGGCGGACGGCACCCGGCGTGCGGCCGACGGCGTCACGCAGGTCGGGAACGGGGCAGGCGCCCTCGCGGCGGGAGCCACCGGGCTCCGGGCCGCAGCCGACGAGGCGGCGGCCGGTTCGCGGACCGTCGCCGACGGCCTCGCCGGGCTCGCCGCGAACTACGGCTCCCTCTCCGACGCCGAGCGGCTCGCCGCCCTCCAGCAGCTGGCCGCGGGCGCCGATGCCGCCGCCACGGGCAGCGAGGGGATCGCAGGCGGCGCCGGGGGCCTCGCCGCCTCGGCCTCCGACCTCTCCGCGGGAGCCGGGAGCGCTGCGGCCGGTGCATCCGCCGCAGCCGACGGCGCCGCGTCGCTGGCAGCGGGTGCCTCCGACCTCTCCCAGGCTGCGGGTGCCGCTGCCGGCGGGGCCGCGCAGGTCTCCGAGGGTGCCGCAGGCCTCGCCGACGGGCTCGTGCAGCTCCGGACCGGGACGGCAGCACTCGCCGACGGCACACCCGACCTGCGGGACGGCATCGTGTCCGCGTCCGACGGCGCCGACCAGCTCGCAGCGGGAGCGTCGACGCTGAGCAGCGGTGCCGGGCAGGTCGCCGGGGGAGCGGCAGGCCTCGCCGACGGCTCCGCCCAGGCGTACGACGGTGCCACCCGGCTCGAGGACGGGCTCGGGGCGCTGTCCACCGGATCCTCCGACCTCGCCCGGCAGCTCGACCAGGGCGCCGGGCAGGTCCCGGACTACGACGAGGCGCAACGCTCCGTGCTGAGCGGCGTCGCGGCCTCGCCCGTCGCGATCGAACGGACGCACGCCAACGCCGTGGACGCGTACGGCGAGGGTATGGCCCCGTACTTCATCCCACTGGCGCTCTGGGTGGGCGGCATCATCACGTACACCGTGCTCCGGGCCGTCTCGCCGCGGGCGCTCGCGTCGACGGCCGCCTCCTGGCGTGTCTCGGCCGCCGGCTACCTGCAGGGTGCGCTCTTCGCGGTGCTGCAGGCCCTCGTGCTCCTCGGCGTCCTGGTCGCCGCCGTCGGACTGACCACACCCCATCCGCTGGGGCTGCTGGCCTTCACCGTCCTCACCGCCCTCGTGTTCACGGCGATCCACCAGGCGCTGGTCGCGCTCCTCGGGGGCGTCGGCCGCCTCGTGGCACTGGTGCTCCTGATGCTGCAGCTCACCTCCGCGGGCGGCACGTATCCCGTGGAGACCGCGCCGGGCTTCTTCCGGTTCCTGAGCCCTCTGCTGCCCATGACGCACGCCGTCGAGGGGTTGCGCCACCTGATCGCAGGCGGTGACGTCGGCGTCGTCTGGCTCGCCGCCGCGCAGCTGGGAGTCTTCTTCGTGCTCGCAGCGGTGGTCTCGGTGCTGGCGTCCCACCGTCGCCGTTCCTGGTCCATGGAGAAGCTGCACCCCAGCCTCGCGATCTGACAACCATGCGTCCACAGGCTCCAGGAGCGCATGCGTTCCGGGGGAGGACCGCCTAGGTTGGGTAGGTACCCGTTCCCGTCAGGAAGGCACCATCCCATGATCTTCATCGTCGTCAAGTTCACCGTGAAGCCCGAGTGGAGCGACCGCTGGATCGACCTCACGCGGGACTTCACGGAGGCCACGCGCCGGGAACCGGGCAACCTGTGGTTCGACTGGTCGCGCAGCGTCGAGGACCCGAACCAGTTCGTCCTCGTCGAGGCGTTCCAGGACGATGCCGCGGAGGCCCACGTGAACAGCGACCACTTCTCGCAGGCGATGCGGGACATGCCGCAGGCCCTCGTGGAGACGCCGGAGATCATCAGCGAACGCATCGGCGCCGAGGGCTGGGGCCGGATGGGCGAGCTGACGATCGCCTGACGCTCCCGCGTCAGGCGGCGCTTCCCGCGCCCGCGGGCAGTGCCTGCTGCAGGATGAAGTCATCCTCGAAGCGGTCGCCGAGGCGGAACCGCTTGGTGCCGACCTTCCGGAAGCCGTGCTTCCCGTAGAAGCGGATGGCACGGGCGTTCTCCTGGTTCACGCCGAGCCAGACACCCGACAGGCCCGACGCGGCCGCGAGGTCGAGGGTCGCGGTCATCAGGGCCGCGGCCGAGCCCCGGCCGTGGTGGCCCGGGTGGACGTAGAACTTGCTGAGCTCGACGACGGGCGAGATCGACAGCGCGGACAGGACGTCGGCATCCGTGGGCTGGTCCAGGACGATCATGCTCCAGCCGGCGATCCCGCCCTGCTCGCGCAGGCACAGGATGGTGTGCCCGGGCAGGTCGGCGAGGGCCGCGAACCGTTCGGCTGACAGGTGCGTCTCGATGTGCTGCCGGATGTCCTCGGGCCGTGAATCCGCGGGGCAGGCGAGGGGGAAGGTGACGGCTGCGCAGGCGGCGAGCGCTGCGGCGTCGTCGGCCGTCGCCGTCGAGATGTCGATGGTCATGCTTCCAATCTAGGACGAACGACAGCAGGACGCGGACCGGGGTCCGCGTCCTGCTGTCGTGCTGCTGTCGTTACCGGTCCGCGCCGGGTAGCGGCCGGGACTAGCCGAAGACCGGCTCGCCGTTGCGGGTGAGCTTCCAGTTCTCCTCGAAGAACGTGGCCGGGTCGATGGTGCCCTTCGCGATCAGGTAATCGATGAGGAGCTGCCGGATCTCGGTGGTCTGGTTCACGAGCACGGGGGCCGTCGCGATGTGCGGGAAGTTGCCGCCGCCGGACTGCCGGTAGTTGTTCGTGGCCACGGCGAAGCGCTGGGCCGGGTCGATCGGCGCACCGGCATAGCTGAGGTTCACGATTCGCTCGCCCACGGGCTTGCTGATGTCGATGTCGTAGGAGACACCGGACATCATGTCGTAGTTGTAGTCGGGGGTCCCCCCGGCGTTGGTCAGCGCGGCGGGATCGACGGGTGCTCCCGGAGCGGTCTGCGTGAAGTACTTCGCCGAGTACTCGAGGTAGTCCTTGACCTGTGCGCCGGTCAGTTCGACGCCGAAGAGCGTGTTCGGGAAGACGTACAGTCCCGCCATGTCGCGGATGGTCACGGGACCCTGCGGGATCACGGCCGCCCGGTTGAAGGGCGCCACGATCGACAGGACCGGGAGGTCCGCGTTCGGTGTCCCGTCGAGCGCACTGTCCACAGCGCCGGCCTGGACCTCGTTGACGAAGTCCATGACGGCCGTGTCGCGGATGCGTGCTTCGGCGGCGGACATCGTCTCGGTCGCAATGCCGATCGGTGTGTTCACGTAGTCGATGGTGCGCTGGTGCTGGTCGGCCGCGATGGCCGAGATCTTCGGGTCCGCAGGCACGGTGTTGGTGTTGAGCAGCTCCGAGTTCGCCGACGTGACGTCCCACTGGCCGCGGACCTTCGTGAGTTCGAAGTCCATGACGGACAGGCGCATGCCCCAGTTCTTGGGCTCCGTGAGGAGCACCTGCTCGCCGGTCTGCTTGTTCGTGACGAAGCGCTCCGGGATCTCCTGGTGCTCGTGGCCCGCGAGGATCGCGTCGATCCCGGGGACCTGCTCGGCGATCAGCGTGGAGGCGTTCTCGACCGGCAGTGCCCCGCCGTAGGATGACGTGCCGGAGGGGCCCGAGTGCGAGCTGACGACGACGACGTCGGCGCCGGCGGACCTCATCTCGGGGACGTACGTGCGCGCCTGCTCCACCATGTCGTCGAACACCAGCCGGCCCTCGACGTTGTTCTTGTCCCAGATGGCGCTGCCGGGGGTGGTGAGCCCGAGGATGCCTACCTGGATGGGCTTCTGGCCCTTCAGCTTGACCGTCCTGATTACGTAGGGGGTGAAGGCGTCCTCGCCCGTGACCGCGTCCTTGACGTTCGCGCCGAGGAGCGGGAAGTCGAGCTGCTCCTCGTAGGTGCGCAGGAGGGGGAGCCCGTAGTTGAACTCGTGGTTGCCGAGCGTGGTGGCGTCGTAGTCCATGGCGTTCATCGCGGCAGCCATCGGATGCGTCTCGCCGGTCTCGGAGACGGGCTTCACGGTGGCGAAGTAGTCCGTCAGCGACGTGCCCTGGATGGTGTCGCCGTTGTCGATCAGGAGGGTGGATTCCTCGCCGCGGTCCGCGCGGACCTGGTTGACGAGGGTCGAGATCTTGGCGAGTCCGACGTCGTTGTGCGCGGCGTCGTCGTACTCGGCGTTGGTGAAGTAGTCCCAGTTCTCGATGTAGCCGTGGAGATCGCTGGTACCCATGACGGTGATCGAGACCGTCGGGTCCTTGGGGCCCTTGCCTCCGCCGGGTGCGGCGGTCGCGGCGGGTGCGGATCCGATGGCTGCGATGCAGCCGATGGCGACCGCCGCGATGGCGCGGCGGTGCCCCCTGGTGAAACTTTCTGACACGTGGAATCAGCTCCTGTAGGAATGCGGTGGCAGCAGCGTACCCGTGACCGGTGACACACTGGTGACGCTGGCCTTGCTCCGGGTGAACGGAGGGGGTCGCGTACCGGGCGGCCGCTCCAGGTCCGCCCGCTGGGGAAGCCACGCCGGGGAGGACCGCGAATGACCATGGACACGGAGCAGCAGGATGTTTACCGGGAGGATGTACTCGGCCCCGGCTACGAGGTGCGGACCCTTCCGTTGCGCCCCGACGACGAGGGCGACGTGGTGGCGACCCTGATCCGCAGCACGATCCCCGGCGGTTCACGGAAGGCCGTGCTCTACGTCCACGGATTCGTGGACTACTTCTTCCAGACGCACCTCGCCGATGCGTGGCATAGGGCCGGCTTCGACTTCTACGCCCTGGACCTGCGGAAGTACGGGCGGTCCCTGCGCGGCCACCAGACGCCGAACTACATCACGTCCCTCGAGGACTACGACGAGGAACTGGACGAGGCGGCACGCATCGTCCGGGAGGAGGGCCACGACGTCCTCGTGGTCATGGCGCACTCGACGGGCGGGCTGGTCACCTCCCTGTGGGCGCACCGGCGTCGGGGCCGCGGGATCGTCGACGCGCTCGTCCTCAACAGCCCCTGGTTCGACCTCAACGCGAGCCTGTTCCAGCGCACCCTCGGCACCGCGGCGCTGCATCGGATAGGGACGCTCAGGCCGCGCACCGTCGTCGGGACGCTCGGCTCCTCCTACGGCCACTACCTGCACCGCGACACCGGCGGGGAGTGGGACTACGACCTGACGTGGAAGCCGCACAGCGGCTTCCCGGTCGTCGCTGCCTGGCTGGCCGGCATCCGCCGCGGGCACGCCGAGCTCAAGCGCGGCCTCGCCATCGACTGCCCCGTGTTCGTCGCGTGCTCCGACGCCACCTCGAACCCGGCGAAGGAGCCTGCACGGGTCTCGTCCACCGACGTGGTGCTCGACGTCGAGCACATCGCCGCTCGTACCCCGAAGCTGGGCAGCCTCGTCACCCTGGTGCGCATCGCGGGCGGCATCCACGACCTCACGCTGTCACCGGAGCCGGCCCGGTCGGCGTTCTTCGCCGAGCTCGCACGCTGGCAGGAAGCGTACGTCCCTGCGGGGCCCGAGCGGTGACCCGCGTGGAGCAGGTCGCACGCGACGACGGCGGGAGCGTGCGGTCGCTCGCGGCGCTGCGGGCCGCCTGGGCTGCGGAGGACGCCGGAGCCGTCACCCGCTCCGGGGTGGGCGGTCCGGCCGGTGCGCCGCCGAGTGCGCTCGGGGCGGCACCGGCGACCCCGGTCGGCGAGGGGTTCGCCGAGGGGTTCGCCGAGGAGTTCGCCGCCTGGCTCGAGACGCAGGACCGTGTGTTCCTCCTGGCCCGCGACGACGACGGCGACCCGGTAGGGATGTGCAATCTGCAGTTCTTCAGACGCATGCCGAGGCCGGGGGCGCCGTCGTCGTGCTGGGGCTACCTGGCGAACGTCTACGTGCTGCCCGCCTACCGCGGCGCGGGCGCGGGTGGCGAACTCGTGGCTGCTGCCGCAGGGTGCGCACGGGCCGCGGGTGCGGTCCGGCTGGTCACCGCCCCGACGGAACGGTCACGGTCGCTCTACCGGCGGCACGGGTTCGGCGCCGCGGATGCGCTGCTGGTGCTGCCGCTCTCCTGAGCGTCGCCCTCAGCCGCTGTCAGGCCGGACGGCGTGCTGCCAGGCGTTCGGCGAGGGCGTACTCCTCGCACATCGCCGAGTGGGCCAGTGCGAACACCCTCGCATCGGAGCGCAGTTGGCCGATGAGCGCGAGGGCGGAGCGGGCGTCCCGCACCTCGGGTTCGAGGAGCTGGGCCGCGGTCGCCTGGAGCCTGCCGGCCCCCGCCTTCGCGGCCGCGAGCCGGAGCCCCTGGGCGGCATCGCGCCACTGTTCGGGGTCAGGGCTGCGGAAGGCATGTTCGATGGTGAGGATGCGTTCGTCCAGCAGATCGGTGAAGCGGGAGACGAAGGACGACGCGGCCCGGTGCGAGCCCAGTTCGTCGACGAGCCTCGAGACGGCTGCCTTGTCGATGATGGGCTGCACGTAGACTCCTTCCACTCAGGACCGGTGGCGGAAGGTCACCGGAAGGGACCTTCTCGGGTCCCCACCGCGTGCCCAGTCTTCCCGTGCAACATGAAGCTGGAGCGCAGGACGGCTCGAGGTTTCATCAAGATCCCCCGAAGCCGGGGCGAAGCCGGAGGTCGGTCGTCAGTCATCGGGGCCGAGGACATCCGGCGATGCTTCTCCTGCCGCGATCCCCTTCAGCTGCACGAGGATCGCCCGGCTCGGTGTCGAACCCGTGTTCTCCCCGGAGTGGCGTTGCGCCGGCAGCCACACGGCCTGGCCGGCGGTGAGTCGCGTATCGAAGACCCTGTCGCCGGCGGAGAGCCGGCGTGAGAAGGAGCTCAGCGCGATCAGGACGCTGTTCGGGTGATCGTGGAGCGTCGTCGCGTCGCCCGGTTCGTCGACGTACTCGAGGACGCGGACGAGGTCGTTCTCCCAGAGCACCGAGTAGTGGTCGGGGTCGGTGATGGTCGGATCGTCGTTGATCATGGCTGGACTGTACGCCGCTTCCGATGCGGCGGCCAGACCGCACGGCGGACCGGGCGCGGACTCAGGTGTCCTCGTGCGCGATGTCGTAGACCAGCACCGCGAACTGCCCCTGCTGCTCGACGGAGCGGAGGGTCAGCCGGTCGGACTCGACGCGCAGGGGCAGCAGCGGCGCCCCTCCGGTCAGGGTGACGGGCGCGAGGGCAACCTCGAGCTCGTCGAGCAGGCCGGCGGCGAGGAACTGTCCCGCGAGATCACCGCCGCCCACGATCCAGATGTCCCGCCCACCCGCTGCCTCGCGGATCTGCTCGAACACCGGCCGCACGTCGCCCGAGACGAGCCGCACGTCCGCACCCTCCGGGACGGGCAGGTCCCTCGTGGTGAAGACGAAGGTGGGCCGATCCGCGTACAGGGTCCGCCACTTCTCGGGCTCCTCGAGGAGATGCTCGAACGCCAGCACCCACTCGTACGTCGTCGAGCCCTCCACAAGCACACCCACGGACTCGAAGAAGCGCTCGTAGTTCGCGGGGGGCGGAGGACGGTCGACGGCGAAGAGCCAGTCCAGCGAGTTGTGCTCGTCGGCCAGAAAGCCGTTGAGCGTGGAGGCCGTGTAGAAGACGACGCGAGTCATGGGCCATTCCATCATCCGGCGCTCGCTGCGGGAAGGGGAGAGTCGCCGGGCTACCCCCGCGCCTCGACCCCGCCGATGAACCGCCGCACGAGGGCGTCGAACTCCTCCTCGCGTTCGATCTGCGGCATGTGCCCGGTCTTCTCGAACAGGTGGAACTCCGCGTGCGGGAAGACTGCCCGGGCGTGCTCGAGGTGCGACGCCGGCAGGATGCGGTCATCCTCGCCCCACACCACGAGCATCGGCTTGTGCTGCGCCGCGATCGTGCGCAGGAGCTCGGTCCGCCAGCGACGGCGCACCCCGCGGAACGTGCCGAGATGCCGTGCGACCGCGAGCAGTACCTCGTCGTGCACCGGGTTCCCGCCGACGGCCTGTGCGTGGTCGAGCCGTTCCTCCGTGACGAACTTCCTGTCGTAGAACAGTGCGCGTTCCGTGCGGTACGCGACCCTGCGTGACTTGTCCTTCATGAGCCGCCGGCCGAGTGGACGGATCGCGAGGATGCGCAGTGCGAGGGTGACCTCCTTGCCGAAGCCCGCACTGTTCGCCAGCACGAGGCTCCGCACGCGCGCCGGTTCCAGTGCGCTGATCTTCATGGCCACCGCGCCGCCGAGCGAGTTGCCCACCACGTGCAGCGGCCGGTGCTCGCCGAGGGTGTCCAGGGCCGCGATGACGAACCGCGCGATCGACTCCAGCGAGTAGCGGCCCGCGGTCCGCTCGGACAGGCCGAACCCCGGGAGGTCCACGCTGATGACCCGGTGGTCCGGTGCGAGCCTGCCGTACAGTCCCTCCCAGTCCTCCAGGCTGCGCCCGATGCCGTGCAGCAGGAGTACGGGAGGCTGGTCCCGCGTACCCTCGTCGCGGTAGCGGACGCGGATCCCGTCGACGGTTAGGAAGCCGCCGTCCGGTGCTGTCGGGAAAGACGTGCGCGCCGGTGACCGTCCGGCGCCGCTCATCGCCGCGCCTTCCCGGCGAGACGGAGGAGCCTCGTCCCGCTGCGCTCGAGGGTGCCGAAGGACATCGGCGCCAGGCGGGCGACGACGTCGGGCACCTTGGCGCTCAGCCCGATCAGCAGGCGGGGCCGCCGGGCCTTGACGGCCTCGAGCATCAGCTCGGCGGCCTTCTCGGCGGGGAACGTGAGGAGCCTGTCGAAGTCGTCCTTCGCGCGTTCCACATCAACGTCCCTCAGGTTCCCCCCGATGCGCGCGTTGCGCGCGATGCCCGTCCGGATACCACCGGGATGCACGGTCGTGGTGCCGATTCCGCGCGGCAGCAGCTCGTTACGGAGCGCCTCGGTGAACCCGCGCAGTGCGAACTTGCTGGACGAGTAGGCCGTCTGGCCCTTCGGCCCCACGAGCCCGAACAGGCTCGAGACGTTCACGATGTGCCCGCCCGCGCTCATCCGCGGCAGCAGATGGTGCGTGAGCCGCACGGGTGCGGAGAAGTTGATGGCCATGACCCAGTCGAAGTCATCCAGGCTGATCTGGTCGAACTGCCCGGCCAGCGCCACGCCGGCGTTGTTGACCAGGAGGTCCACCCGGTCGGTCGCGGCCAGCAGATCGGCGGCGAGGCAATCGACGGCGTCGCGGTCCGCGAGGTCGGCCACGAACGTGGTGACCCCGCCGCCGGGGTAGGTGGCGCGGATGGAGGCGGCGACGGCGTCGAGCCTCTGCGCGTCGCGGTCGACGATCAGCAGGGTGCTGCCGCGCTCGGCGAGGCCGCGGGCGAGGTGCTCGCCCATCCCTCCCGCGGCTCCGGTGACGACGGCGGTGGCACCGGCGAACTGGAAGGGGCGGATGCTCATGCGTGGATCTCCTGCAGGTCGGGCGCGGGGGCGGTGGGCGGGGCGGGTGCGTCGAAGACCATGTTCCTGGCCAGGTTCCCGCGGAGCGCCGTGGGGGCGTCGAGCAGGTAGTTCTGCCGCATGGTCCACGGCTGCCGGTCGCCCTGTTTGGGGAAGGCCGAGACGGCGCGCTGCACGTAGCCGGAGGTCAGGTCGAGGATGGGCCGGGCCTTCATGTCGCCGTCGGCGACAGGGGCGCCGTAGCCGTGGCCGTTGCGGTCCATGTGCTTGATGAGGCGGCAGACGTAGCGCGAGCTGAGGTCCGCCCGGAGCGTCCAGGAGGCGTTGGTGTAGCCCACGCACAGGGCGAGGTTCGGCACGCCGCTGACCATCAGCCCCCGGTACACCCACGAGTCGCCGAGGTCCACGGGACGCCCGTCCACGGTGAAGGTGGCACCGCCGAGCGGCAGCATCACCAGGCCCGTGGCCGGGACGACGACGTCGGCCTCCAGCTCCCGCCCCGAGGCGAGGCGGATGCCGGTGGGGGTGAACGTGTCGATGGTGTCCGTGACCACGGATGCCCTGCCGGACTTCAGGGCCTTGAAGAAGTCGGCGCCGGGGGCGACGCACAGGCGCTGGTCCCACGGGTTGTACGCGGGGGTGAAGTTCTCCTCCACGGTCTTCTCGTCGTCGAGGATCCGCGCGGTCTGCGTGCGGATGAGCTTCTTGGCGATCTCCGGGCGGCGGCGGCACAGCTGGTAGAAGGCATGCGTGAACAGGACGTTCTTGGCACGGGCCACGTGGTGGGCGATCCCGGCGGGCAGGTGCCGGCGTACGGCGTCCGAGAACCTGTCCCGGCTCGGCACGGCCGTGATGTAGGTGGGGGAGCGCTGCAGCATGGTCACGTGCGCGGCGTCCTGTGCCATGGACGGGACGAGCGTGACGGCGGTGGCGCCACTGCCGATCACGACGACGCGCTTGCCCGCGTAGTCGAGGTCCTCGGGCCAGAACTGGGGGCGCACGGTCTCGCCCTGGAAGGACTCGTGGCCGGGGAAGGACGGCTCGTACGCGTGGTCGTAGTCGTAGTAGCCGCTGCACAGGTAGAGGAACCCGCAGGTGAGCTGCCGGCGCTCGGTCGTGACACGGCCGCCGTCGTCGTCCGTCACGTCGAGTTCCAGCGTCCAGCGGGCGTCCGCCGAGGACCAGGCCGCGCCGACCAGCCTGGTGGAGAAGCGGATGCGCTCGCGGATGCGGGGGTCCTCCGCGGTCTCGCGGATGTACTGCAGGATCGAGGAGCCGTCGGCGATCGCCTTCGCCTCCGTCCACGGGCGGAACGGGTAGCCGAGGGTGAACATGTCGCTGTCGGAGCGGACGCCCGGGTAGCGGAAGAGGTCCCACGTGCCGCCGATCGCGCCGCGCGCCTCGAGGACGGCGAAGCTCTTGCCCGGCAGCTCCGTGGAGACCCGGTAGGCGGCTCCGATGCCGGAGAGACCGGCGCCGACGATCACGACGTCGAGGTGTTCGAGGGAAGTGTCCATCCTCCCATTGTCCCGGCGGGCGACGGGGCCGGGCTTGACTCCACGCGACAGGTATTTACCCTTGGACGACATGGGCTCCGTCATCCGATCCGCCGGCATGCGCGGCTTCCGCGACGTCGTCGAGCAGTTCGGCGGGGACGCGGCGGCGCTCGCGGCGCAGTACCGCGTGCCGTTGGAGGCGATCGACAGCGACGACGTGCTCGTCTCCGATGTCGCCATGGCGAAGCTCCTCGAGGGCGCGGCCCGCCAGCTGCCCTGTCCCGATCTGGGCCTGCGCATGTCGGAGTACCAGGACATCGGCATCCTCGGCCCGCTCGCGGTGGCCGTGCAGAACTCACCGACCGTCGGTGCGGCGCTCGACTGCGCGTCCCAGTTCCTCTTCCTCCACAGCCCTGTGCTCCGCTTCACGATCGTGCCGGACCCGGAGGGGCGGAGCGGGGCGCTGGGCCTCTGCTACGGCTCCTCGCAGGGGACGCCGCCGCGCCAGGCCACCGACGCGATCCTCGCCTTCGCACACCGGATGATCCGCTTCCTCGTCGACGGGCCGTACGGCCTCCACTCGGTCCATCTCTCCCACCAGCCCAGGGTGCCGGCTACCCGGTACACCGGGTTCTTCGGCGCGGAGGTGCGGTTCGGGCAGCCGGCGTCGCTCCTGCGGGTGTCGCGGAGCCTGCTGGACCGGCCGTTGGACGGTGTGGACGGCACGCTCCGAGAGATCGCCCTCGAGTACCTGCACAGCCACTACCCCGAACCCGGCCGGGTGGTCGCGCCGCAGGTCAGGAACGCCATCGACCGCATGCTCGGTACCTCGCCGCCGCGGATCGATGCGGCGGCCCGGCTCCTCGGGGTGCACCCGCGCACCCTCCAGCGTCGACTGGCCGCCGAGGGTGCCACCTTCGAGGTGCTGCTCGACGACGCCCGCCGTGATGCGGCGCTGCGGCTGCTCACGCGAACCGATCTGCCGCTCCAGCAGGTCGCGGGACTCATCGGCCTGTCCGAGCAGTCGGCACTGACGCGGTGCGTGCGCCGGTGGTGCGGGATGACGCCGAGCGCCGTCCGCGTGGGCGGCCCCGGTTCACCGGTCGGTGTCCTGCCGGACGGCCCGGGCTTCCCGTCCGGTGCCCCGACCTAGACTGGCTGGCAACGGACGGGTACGGGGAGGGGGAGTGATGCCGGCTATCACGAGCGCCGACGTGGCCCGCGAGAGCGGTGTCTCACGCACCACCGTCAGCTACGTCCTCACCGGACGGAGCGGCGTCAGCATCTCCGAGGAGACCCGGCGCCGCGTGCACGAGACCGCGGCCCGGCTCGGGTACGCCCCCTCGGCCGCGGCCCGCGCGCTGCGCACCGGTCGCAGCGACCTGGTGCTGTGCATCCTGCCGGACTGGCCCGTGGGCTCCGTGATCGAGACGCTGCTGGACGAGCTCGCCGACGGACTGTCCGGCCGCGGGCTGTCCGTCCTGGTGCACCACGGCCGGAGGACACGGCCCCTGAGCGATCTCTGGCGTGCCGTGACACCCCGCGCGGTCATCGGGTTCGCCCCGTTCGACGACGACGATCTCCTGGCGATGCGCCGTGCGGGGATCCAGGTGCTCGGCACCCTCGGTGAGGAGCACCGGCCGGATGCCGGGCTCCCCGCGGAGAGCCAGCTCGAGATCGGCGCGCTGCAGGTGCGACACCTCGCCGCCCGTGGACACCGGCGTTTCGGCTATGCCTGGCCCACGGATGCGCGGCTCGAGGTCTTCGCCGGGGATCGCCTCCTCGGTGTCCGGCGGGCCTGCGCCGAGCTGGCCCTCGAGGAGCCCACGGTGCTGCCGGTCGGCCTCGAGGCCGTCGACGCTGCGACCGCTGTCCGTCGGTGGCGGGAGGAGGGGGTCACCGCCGTCGCCGCCTACAACGACGACGTCGCGCTCGCGGTGCTCGCCGGATTGCGGTCCGAAGGGCTGTCCTGCCCGGACGACTGCGCGGTGGTGGGCGTCGATGACGTGCCCGCGGCGCGGCTCGCGGCACCTCCGCTCACGACGGTGTCGCAGTCGATCGGGGTGCAGGCCCGTTACCTCGCCGCGCTGGTGCTGGCCGACCTCGACGGGCTGGAGAAGCCGTCCCACCCCGGTCACGGGCTGCAGCTCGTGGAGCGGGACTCGGCCTAGGCCCTGTGCGCGCGCTGGCACGGGTGCCACGCACGTGGGCAACCCGTCCTGGGTGCACCGTCCCAGGGGCGTAGCCGGTACTCGCCGGCGAGCATCGACAGGAGGGGCCGGAGCATCGCTCCGGCCCCTCCTGTCGATGTGTGCCCGATGCGCTACGGGTAGCGCTCCACATAGCTCGGGGTGCCGGTGTTCGCGTTGCTCACGGGCGCACCGGTGTCGTTCACCACGTGGTCGATGGTGCCTGCCCCGAGGTTCACGGTCAGGAGGTGGTTCAGCACCACGCCGGGAGTGTCCGGCACCTCGAACCCGCGGGTGGCGTGGATGCTCAGGTCCACGTTGGTGAAGATGTACGAGCCGCCGCCCCAGAGCGTGTGCTGCTCCACGTCGTCCGCCACCTTGTAGCCGGCCCAGCCGAGGACGCCGTCGTGCTGCCAGGCCGCCTGGTTGGGCGGGTCGTAGGGGAGTTCGTTCTGGAAGAAGACCGTGCGGCCGTTCTCGCCGTTCCAGATGACGTTGTACTCCTGGTAGTGCTCCACGAAGAGGCCTGTGGCCGTGACGTCGTCGCCGTTCACGATCACGCCGTTGCGCCCGGTGCTGACGTCCCAGCCGAAGGATCCCGCGTTGCCGTGGTCCGCCCGCCACACCCACGTGTGGTCGATCAGCACGTCGTCGCTGTTGATCTCGAGGCTGACGTCCGCCTTGCCCACGTGGGGGCCGCCGATCCGGAAGTACACATCGCTCAGCGTCGTCGGGTTGGCGGGGTCGCTGTGCTTCGCGCCGTTGTTGCCGTTCTTCGTCCCGACCTGCAGCAGGACGGGGGAGTTGACGGTGCCGCCGTCGATCGTGACACCGGCGATGACGACCCCGGGAACGTCCGCGACGCGCATCGGCACCGCGCCGTCCACGGCGGTCAGGGTGGCGTGCCCCAGCCCGAGCACGACGGTGTCCGCCCGCTTCACCGCGATGGTCTGCGCGATGTCGTAGACGCCGGGGGTGAGGAGGAGGTGCTTGCCGCGGGCGAGCGCGTTGTTGATGGCCTGCACCGGATCGCCGGGCTTCGCGACGAAGAACTCCGACAGCGGGATGGTGCGCCCCGGCGTCAGGCCGTCCTTCCAGGAGATGCCGCGGGAGTCCACCTGGGCCGCGGGGACGCGGACGCTGTAGGCGCCGGAGGAGTCCGCGACCAGGTAGGGCTTCTCCCGGCTGACGGGCGTCCGGTCGAGGGTCGTGTACGGGGGAGTGGGGAAGCCCTCGTCCGAGGGTGCACCCTCGGTCCCCGAGAAGACGGCGTTCCAGACGCCGTTGGACCAGCTGCCGATCTCGCTGTTGCGGGTCAGCCACTGCTGCTGTGACCCGTTGACGATGTCCCCGGCCCTCGAATCGGCGAGGTAACCGCCGCTCGCGAACTGGGGCCCGGCGGTGCAGTAGTCCATGAGCGAGAGCGTTCCGCCGGTGACGTCGACGCGCCGCAGCGAGACGGCCTGGGAGACCGCCCAGAAGTTCGCCGTCGCGCGGCAGCCGTCCTGGCCGGCACCGTTGACCTCGAGGGTGAGGTTGGAGAGCGTCCTCCAGAAATTGTTGAGCGCGATGCAGTTGCTCGTCCCGTTGTCCTCGAGGCAGCGGTTGTACACCTCGATCTTGCCGTTGATGACGACGTCGGACGGTGAGGCACCGAGACCCGCGACCTCGGTGTAGTAGCCGACCCTGAACTGCAGGGGTTCGGCGTCGGTGCCGTAGGTGCCCGGCAGGAACAGGAGGGCCGTCCGTTCGGTGCCCATCTCGTTGTCGATCTGTCGTGCGTTGACGGCGTCGACCGTGGCCTGGATCTCGCTCACGGGCATGCTCGGATCGAAGACCGTCACGTTCGGGCCGAAGTCCACGCCCGACGCCGGTGGTGTCTTCTCCATGGTGATCGGCGTCGTGGCCGCCGGGTCGAGGGGTGGGGCCGCGATGGCCGTGGCGCCGGTGCCGGCTGCCAGGAGCATCGCGGCTGCGAGGGCTGCTGCCAGGCGGAGCCGCCCGGTACTGGTGGAGTACGGGATGGTCATGGTGAACGGTTCCTCTCCGTCGAGGTGGTCCTGCCGAGGTCGGCAGGTGAATCGTGTCACCCTGCCGGAAGGAATTACATCCCCGCACCCGAACGAAGTCAAGGAGGGCCGGAAAAACTGCGGCACTCCTTGATGCACCGGTACGGCGGTGATACAGCTTGGGGAGCGTTGCCGGCGAGCGTCGGCAGCCCAGGAACCCCCCGACGCGAGGAGACACCATGGCAACGCCCGACGAAGAAGAGCGCACCCTCAGCGACTGGAGCCGCACTCTGACCCAGGCGCTCCAGATCCTCGACCTCGAAGTGGACCACCCCCGGATCGTGGAACTGGCCGACCGCTCGGCGCACCTGGTGGGACCGCACGCCGGCGTCATCAGCGCCTTCCTGGTGGGTTACGCCGCCGGCACCGTCACCACGAAGAGCCGGGAGGAGACGAGCGCCGCCGTCGAGAAGGCTGCGACCACCGTGACGACCGTGATCCAGAAGGACGAGGAGACGCACGAGCAGGAGGGCTGGACCGGCTCGGCGCAGTAGCCGTCGGGCATCAGGCCGGGACGGGCGTCGGGGTGTGCCGGGCCAGGCGTGCGAGTGTCCAGGCCAGGACGACGCCCACGAGCACCGCTGCGGTCAGGCCGAGGCCCGAGTAACCCAGGAGCACGAGGGCCGGGCCCGCGAGTGCGCCGCCGAGAGCGCCGGCCAGGTTCATGACCAGGTCCGACGAGCCCTGGACCGGGGCACGCTCGGCGATCTCCACGGCTCCTGCGAGGAGGGCCGACGCGGACACGATGCACGCGGACCAGCCCAGCCCGAGCAGGATCAGGCTGATCGTCACCCCCGCCTCGGATCCCGAGGCCTGCCATGCCGTCAGCAGCGCCGCGAGCAGGAGCACCTGCCCGAGGAGGATCCCCTGGATTTTGCCGGCACGGTCCGCGACCCAGCCAAACACGGGGGACAGCGCGTACATCCCGGCCACGTGCAGGCTGATGGTCAGTCCGACGACGGACAGGCCCGCACCGTGGTCGTGCAGGTAGACGGGCGTCATGGACATGACGGACACCATCGCCGCATGGCCGGCCGCGATGGCCACGACGGCGAAGCGGGCGACCGGATTGCGGGCGAGGATGGCGAGACCGCGCCGCTTCGGCGGGGCGGGCGCATCCGCCGGACGGTTCGCGGCGTCGCGGCTCAGGGCCGTCAGGAGGGGATCGGGACGTAGCCCCAGCGAGTAGACGAGTGCGGCAGCGGCCTGCGCCCCGGCGGTGAAGACGAAGCCCCCACTGAGCGCGGGGATACCGAGGACACCGGCCACGACCTGGCCCGGCTCGAAGAGGTTCGGGCCCAGCACGGCGCCAATGGTGGTGGACCACACCACGACGGAGAGGCTGCGTCCGCGGGTGTCCTCGGTGGCGAGGTCGGTCGCTGCGAAGCGTGCCTGGAGACCCGTCGCTGCTCCTGCGCCGAGCAGGACCAGTGCGACCAGCAGCAGCGGGAAGAAGGCGAGAGAGGCTGCTGTGATGGCCAGGAGGGCGCCGAGGCAGGCGACGACAGCACCCGTGGCGAGGGAGATCCGTCGGCCCCTGCGCTGGGCGAGCGTGGCGAGGGGGACTGCCGCGGCGGCGGCTCCGAGAGTGGCCATCGTCGCCGCCATGCCGGACCAGGCACTCGAGCCCGAGGTCTCGGCCGCCAGCAGTGCCCCGAGGGAGAGCGTGGCACCCGCGCCCAGTCCGCCGAGGATCTGCGCGACCACCAGGACGCGGATGACGCGACGCTGCTGGTCGTGGTGGTGGTCCTGCTCGTGGTCCTGCTGGTTCCGCGGCTCGTCCTGCAGGTCCTTCTGGTCCACCGGCTCCGCCCCTCATGGTCTTCGTGACCGGAGCAGTCTACGCGGACCCGTCGCCCGCGGGCAGTACCGGCTCCAGAGCCCGGCAGCACCCGGTCCGGCTCCCCGGGATGCGGCAGGGCCGGGTGGTCGCCCACCCGGCCCTGTCCTGCACGTCCCCGGTCGTGCCGGCAGGAGCGTGCGTCAGACGCTCGACGCCGCGGCCTCCTTCGCCGGAGTCTTCTCCGTCCGGGCATCCGGGAAACCGTCGGCCTCGGGCTCGGGTGCCGGGGCGGTCGCCGCGGAGTAGTGCTCCGTCGGTGCCGTGTGGCTGCTGGGCTCGAATCGCACGATGATCTGCTTGGAGGTCGGTGTGTTGCTGCCCTGTGCCACCTCGTCCAGCGGCACGAGGACGTTCGCCTCCGGGTAGTACGAGGCGGCGCAGCCGCGCGCCGTCGGATACGACACGACGCGGTAGGCACGCAGCACACGCTGCACGCCGTCGTCGTACACGCCGTGGATGTCCACGTTCTGCCCGTCCGTGAGGCCCAGCTCGGCAATGTCCTCCGGGTTGATGAACACCACGTGGCGGCCCTTCTTGATGCCGCGGTACCTGTCGTTGTGGCTGTAGATGGTGGTGTTCCACTGGTCGTGGGCGCGCAGCGACTGCAGGATCAGCGTGCCCGCGGGGCGCTCGAGGTACTCGAGGTCGTTGACCGTGAGGACGGCCTTGCCCGTGGGCGTGTTGAACGTGCGTGAGTCCCGCGGGCCGTTCGGCATCACGAAGCCGCCGTCGAGGCGAATCCTCCGGTTGTAGTCCTCGCAACCCTCGACCACGCGCGAGATGTGGTCGCGGATCAGGTCGTAGTCCTTCTCGAAGCCCTCCCAGTCGGCGTCGAGCCTGCCGTCCAGGGTGGCGCGGGCGAGGCGGCTGATGATGGCGGGTTCGGACAGGAGGTTGTCGGAGACCGGCTCCACCGTGCCGCGCGAGGCATGGACCGCGCAGACGGTGTCCTCGACCGAGACGAACTGCTCACCCGTGGCCTGGCGGTCGATCTCCGTACGCCCCTTGCAGGGCAGGATCAGCGCCTCCTTGCCGGTGATCAGGTGCGAGCGGTTGAGCTTGATGGAGATCTGCACCGTCATGTCGGTCTTCTCGAACGCCTCCTCGGCGACCTGCGTGTCCGAGATGGCCGAGACGAGATTCCCGCCGAGGGCGATGTACGCCTTGACCTGTCCGTCCCGCATGCGCTTGATCGCCTCGACGGCGTCGGCGCCGTGCTCGCGGGGCGGCTCGAAGGAGAACTCCTTGCCGAGGGCGTCCATGAACGTGGCGGGCATCTGCTCCCAGATGCCCATCGTGCGGTCGCCCTGGACGTTGCTGTGGCCGC
The DNA here is from genome assembly GCF_058269215.1 of Arthrobacter sp. TJ-238. Taxonomy (NCBI): domain Bacteria; kingdom Bacillati; phylum Actinomycetota; class Actinomycetes; order Micrococcales; family Micrococcaceae; genus Arthrobacter; species Arthrobacter sp. TJ-238. The sequence goes on from NZ_JBZCNH010000002.1 coordinate 147,475, forward strand.
GGATGGGGGAGGCACCGGCGCCGGGCTTGCCGATGTTGCCGCGCAGCAGGAGGAGGTTGATCATCTCCTTGATCGTGGCCACGCCCTTCTTCTGCTGGGTGATGCCCATGGCCCAGGTGATGATGACCTTGTCCGCGGCGATGTACCGGGCGGCCAGTTCGTCGATCTCCTCGATCCGGAGCCCCGTGGCTTCGACGACGGTGGCGTCGTCGAGCGTCAGCAGGTAGTCGCGGAGCTCGTCCAGGCCCTCGCAGTGCTCCTCGAGGAATGCGTGATCCAGGACCGTCCCGGGGTTCTTCGCCTCGGCCTCGAAGACGCGCTTCGACACCGCCTGGAGCAGCGCCATGTCACCGCCGAGCCGGACCTGGAGGAACTGGTCGGCGATCTCGGTGCCCTTGCCGGCCACGCCGCGGACCGTCTGCGGGTTCTTGTAGCGCTTGAGCGCCGCTTCGGGGAGCGGGTTGACGGCGACGATCTGGCCACCGTTGCGCTTGCAGTTCTCGAGTTCGGTGAGCATGCGCGGGTGGTTCGTCCCGGGGTTCTGGCCCATGACGATGATCAGGTCGGCGTTCTCGTAGTCCTCGAACGTGACCGTGGCCTTGCCGATCCCGATGGTCTGCCCCATGGCCCAGCCGGAGGACTCGTGGCACATGTTGGAGCAGTCGGGCAGGTTGTTGGTGCCGAAACCGCGGGCGAACAGCTGGTACAGGAAGGCGGCCTCGTTCGAGGTGCGGCCGCTGGTGTAGAAGGCGGCCTCGTCGGGGGAGTCGAGGCTCTTGAGCTTGGTGCCGATGATCTCGAAGGCCTCGTCCCAGCTGACCGGCCGGTAGTGGTCCTCGCCGGCGGGCTTGTAGACGGGCTCGACGAGCCGGCCCTGCATGCCCAGCCAGAACTCGGAGCGGGCGCGCAGGTCGCTGAGGGAGTTCTCGGCCCAGAACTCGGAGGAGATGACCACTGGGGCGGCTTCCCAGGTGACGGCCTTGGCGCCGTTCTCGCAGAACTCGAAGGTCTTCCGCTTGGCGGGGTCGGGCCAGGCACAGCTGGGGCAGTCGAAGCCGTCCTTGTGGTTCATCTTGAGCACGGTCTTCAGCGTGCGTTCGACGCCCATGTGCTCGATGGCCGGCTTCATGGAGTAGTAGACGCCCGGCAGGCCTGCGGCCCATTCCTTCGGATGGTCCGCGACCTCGATGTTCTTCTCGTCCGGCTCGATTACTCGAGGTTCCTTGCGTGTCATGGCGAACGTCCTTCTCCGCGGCCCGGGATGGGCGCTCCTCGACAGATGATCCAACTGCCCTTGTGTATCAGGCCTAACAGGGTGTCGGTCGAAACCGCAAGCGTCAGGCGGAGATTCCGGGATTTCTTGACGGCGCCACGGACGTGCGAAGGCCTTCCCGCAGTTCGAGGCGGTCCCAGTACGTGGGGTTCCGGGCGGTTGCCGGGCAGGATCAAGGGGTATTTATTTAGTTGACCTAACGAAACGAGGAGCGTACAGTTACTTAGAGCAACAAAGTATACGAGGCCAGGAGTACCCATGTCAGTAGCGCAGCACACCGCTGCAGAGCTGGTGCACCACATCTTCGATCTGCAGCGCGCCCTGCGGGGCGTCACCGCCGCCGGGATGAAGTACTCGGAGCTGGGGCCCGCGCACACCGGCGTCCTCTTCTTCATCGGGGAGGGCGGCCCGATGCGGGCGTCGGCCCTCGCAGGGAGGCTCGGCATCGGGCCGTCCGCCCTGAGCCGGCAGCTTGCCGACCTGGAGCAGTACGGCTTCGTGGTGCGGACGCCGGACCCGCTGGACGGCAGGGCCTGCCTGCTCTCGCTGTCGGGGGAAGGGCGGACGTACCTCGCCGAAACCTACGAGCGCAGGGCCGAGACGCTCCGCGGGATCCTCTCCGACTGGACCGAGGCCGAGGCCGAGGCGGCGTCGCAGTCCGTCCAGCACCTCACCGCAGCCCTCCGCTCCGCCGCCCCTCCCCACGGTGCGGCGCCGTCCGGGCCCGCAGAACCGGCCAGGACACCACGCACCACCGCACACCGCACGGGCAACGACGGCCGTCATCCGAATCGCACCACCGAGATCATGAAGGAAGAACGCTGATGGCCACCCGATCCACCAAGGCGAAGGCCGCTGCGGTCGCCGAGCCGCAACCGCCCGCCGCACCCACCGGGGCCGGCGAGCCCATGAGCCACGCGCAGATCCTGCAGGCGCTCACGGGTCTGCTCGCGGGCCTGTTCACGGCGATCCTCAGCAGTACCATCGTCGCCAACGCCCTGCCCACCATCATGAGCGACCTCAACGGCTCCCAGACGGACTTCGCGTGGGTCATCACCGCCGCGCTGCTGGCCAACGCCGCGACCACGCCGATCTGGGGCAAGCTCGCCGACCTGTTCGACAAGAAGATCCTGGTGCAGGCCAGCATCGTCATCTTCGTCGCCGGCTCGGTCCTCGCCGGTTTCGCGGAGACCATCCCGCTGCTCCTGACCGCGCGCGTCATCCAGGGCGTCGCCATGGGCGGTCTCACCGCACTGGCACAGGCCATCATCGGCACGATCATCGCGCCGCGCGAGCGTGGCCGGTACTCCGGCTACATGGGCGGCGTCATGGCCGTCGCGACTGCGGGCGGACCGCTCCTCGGCGGTTTCATCGTGGACTCCCCGCTCGGCTGGCGCTGGACGTTCTTCGTCTGCGTGCCCCTCGCGATCATCGCCCTGGTGCTCCTGCAGATCACGCTGAAGCTCCCCGACACGCGCCGCAAGGCACGCATCGACTGGCTCGGATCCATCCTCCTGACCGCCGGTGTGAGCCTGCTCCTCATCTGGGTCTCCTTCGCGGGCAAGGAGGGCTACTACGGGTGGTTCTCCCGCGAATCAGCCCTGATGGTCGGCGGCAGCGCCATCCTGCTCGCACTGCTCCTCGTGGTCGAGTCGAAGGTGGCCGAGCCCATCATCCCGCTCAAGATCATCTCCGAGCGCACCACGGCCCTGGCCATCATCGCCTCGATCGCCGTCGGTATCGCCCTGTTCGCCAGCTCGAGCTACCTCGGGCAGTACTACCAGGTGGCCCGTGGCGCCACGCCGACCGAGGCCGGGCTGCTGACCCTCCCCATGATCGCGGGCAACCTGCTGGGATCCATCGGCGCCGGGCTGCTCGTCACCAAGTACGGCAAGTGGAAGCGCTACATCGTCGCAGGTGCCCTGTTCCTCATCGCAGGCCTCGGCCTCGCGGGCACCATCGACCACCTGACCCACCTCTGGCTCGTCGGGATCTACACGTTCGTCTTCGGCCTGGGCCTCGGCCTGATGCTGCAGAACCTGGTCCTAGCGGTCCAGAACACCGTGGCCGTGAAGGACATCGGGTCCGCCAGTGCGTCGGTCGCGTTCTTCCGCTCGATGGGCGGTGCCGCGGGTGTCGCCGTCCTGGGGGCCCTCCTCGGCACGCGGGTGGAGAACAAGACCACCGAGGGCCTGGCGGCCGCCGGGATCCCCACGACGGGCGGAGCGGCGGGCGGTTCGCTCGACCTCGTCGACCTCCCCGCACCGATCGCCGACATCGTGCGTGCCGCCTACGGCGACAGCACGGCCATGATCTTCCTCATCACTGCGGTCATCGCGGTCGTCGGCCTCGTCTGCGTGCTGTTCATCAAGGAGAGCCCGCTGCGCCGCACGGTCGACTTCGCCCAGGCGGCCCCCGCGGGTCCCGCGGGTCCCGCCGCGTCGATGTCACCGGCAGCGACGGGTACCACGCCGGCCGTCGCCGGAGCCCCCTCGGGCTCAGCGCCTGCCCAGCCCGATACCGCGGCCGGGCGTCGACAGGGCGGCGATACGGAGATCCTGAAGGACTCCGACGTCGTCGCCGTGCAACCCTCCCACGGCCGGCACAGCGCCGGCCCGGTGGAGATCCTCAGGGCCGACCTCGACCGCGCCGCGCAGGAGCTGTCCGAACTGGATGCCGACGTGCGGGACCGCGCGGGAGCGAACCGCTAGGACGAACCGCTAGGACGAACCGCTAGGACGAACCGCTGGGGGCGAAGCTCCACGACGGCGGGCCACCGGGTGTTCCCGGTGGCCCGCCGTCGCTCGTTCCCCGTGGGCGGTCGAAGCGGAGTTGCCGGTCCTGCCCTTGTCATGACCCGCGGTGGCCGGAGAAGTCGGAAGCGGTGAGCCGGGTGCGCGTGACGGCGTCGATGCGGATCGTCAGGCTGCGGTCGAGGTATTCCACCGTCACGTGGACGGGTGCGTCACGGGCGACGAGTGTCACGGCGGTCAGTGCGCTGTCAGCCCATTCGAGGTCGACGACCACACCGGGCCGTGCGACGAGGCCGCGTACGCTCCCCGTGGCGAGTTCACCGGGAAGTGCGGGCAGCAGCACGATCCGCTCGTCGTGGCTCTGGATCAGGGTCTCGGCGAGCGCCGCCACGAACCCGAGGTTGCCATCGATCTGGAACGGTGGATGTGCTGCGAACAGGTTGGGGTAGAGGCCGCCGGCAAAGGGTCCGCTCACGCTGCCTGCCGGTCGGAACTGGAGGCGCAGGAGGTCGGAGACCTTGTCGGGACGGCCGAGCCGGGCCCAGAGGGCGAGTTTCCAGGCCAGGGACCAGCCCGTGGAGTCGTCGCCGCGGTCCACGAGGGTCCGGGCGGCAGCCGTGCGGTGCGCGTCGTCGTAGGTCGCCGAGCCGGGGTACAGCGAATAGAGGTGGCTGAGGTGACGGTGGTGCGGGTCGACGGCAGCCGCGTCGTCCGACCACTCCCTGATGCCGCCGTTCCCACCGAGGGGTGGAGCGACGGGGATTGCTCCGGCGCGTGCCGCGACCTCCCGGGCAACGGGATCGGAAGAGCGGCCGAGTCTCTCCGCGGTGTCGAGTACGGTCTGGAAGAGCTCGCGCAGCAACGACATATCCATGGTGCTGGACGTACCGAGGGATGCCGAAGCACCGCCCGGTGTCACGAACTGGTTCTCGGGTGATGTCGAAGGGCGCGTCCCCCACACCTCGGGAGCGCCCTCCGCGCCGGGAATCCACACCATCCAGTCGAGTGCGAACTCTGCGGCACCCCGCATGATGTGCCAGGCCCGCTCCACCAGCGCGCTGTCCCCGAAACTGATGCGCTCGGCCAGGTGGCGCACGAGCCATGGCCCGGCCATCGGCCAGAACGCCCAGGACGGATCGCCGTGCCCGCCACCGACCGGGGAACTGTAGGCCCAGGCGTCGGAGTTGTGGTGCACCACCCATCCACGAGCCCCGTACAGGCGTTGCGCGGTGGCACGTCCCGCCACCGAGAGCGTTTCGATGAAGTCCAGGAGCGGCTCGCCCGCCTCCGGAAGGTGTGCGACATCGGTGGCCCAGTAGTTCATCTGCAGGTTGATGTTGGTCGTGTAGTTGGAGCTCCACGGAGGTTGCATGCTGTCATTCCAGATGCCCTGCAGCGTCGCCGGCAGACCGCCCGGGCGGGATGACGAGATCAGCAGGTATCGCCCGAGATCGAACAGCAGGGCAGCAAGGGACGGGTCGGCTGCCAGTGGCCCACCGGGGTGCTCGGCTGCTGCTGCCACCCGGGTATTCGTCGGGGCGGTGTCGTCCTGCGGGCCGAGGTCGATGCCGACCCGCCCCATCAGTCGCCGGAAGTCGTGGCTATGGTCAGCGAGAACACGATCCGCGCCGGCGTCGATGGCCGCCTCGATACGAGCGGTCGCTTCCGCCGCAGCATCCGTGCACGTGCCGCGCGGTGCTTGGAGCGGGGACACGTAGGTGGTGGCCGTTGCAGCGAACACGACGACGCGTACCTCCCCGGCCGAAGTCGTCTCCGTCAGCACGCGCGTGACGATCGCTGCCTCGAGGCTGGACCGGGGGTCGGCACTCCAGCTCACCGGAGGGTAGGAGGGCTCGTGGCCGGGGGCGACGTCGGACGGCAGCCGGAGGAACAACGCATCCGCCGACCGGCCGATGACCTGCAGGGGGCTGGTGAGAGATACCCCGACCCCTGCACCGGCAGGTAGCCCGTCGATGACGTGCAGGAGCACCCCGTGCGGATGTGACACGACGGTGCGCTGCGTGATCCGTCCCGAGGTGACGGTGTGCAGGGCTTCTTCGAGGTCGAGCACGCGTCGGTAGGGTCCCGGGGCCGGGCCGCCCGCGGGCACCTTCAGCTCCAACGTCCCGAGAGGCAGGTACGCCTGCGTGTAATCGGACTGCAGCGCCGCGACGGGGATCTCCGCCTCGACCGGGCGCCCCGCCGCGATGAACCCACGGGCATCTGCCAGCAGGCGCCGCGCCGTGTCCTCATCCGGTCCGGCCTGCAGGCGCTCGCTCTGCGGGCTTCCCGACCATGCGGTTTCGTCATTGAGGTCGAAACGAGCGGTGGAGGCGTCACCCCAGCACATCGCGCCGAGCTTGCCGTTGCCGAGGGGCAACGCCTCCAGCCAGGTCGTCGCCGGTGCCGCGTAGGAGAGAAAGACCACCGGCTATCCCCGGGTCCCGCCGGCCGCGAGGCCGGTCGTCAACGAGCGCTGCAGGACATGACTGATCACCTTCATGTCAACTGGACCCGGCTAATGACCACGCCACCTTCCACGCTGAGGCGGAACCCCCGAGGACCATCCACTGCCGCGGAATCGACGGAGATCCTCAGCGGTCCGCTGAAGCCGGCCGGCACGCTGCTGCGGCCGATGCCGTTCCAGGTGTCGCCGGGGCCCGGCACCTCCACCCGGACCGTACTGCCGCCTGCGGGGGCGGCCCTGCTGGACACCACATCCAGCAGGACGGCGCTCGCCGAGCCTGCTTCGGGACCTTCCCGACAGCAGTGTTTCGGGGACCAGGGCCAGATTGCTGCACGCGTCGAAATTCTCCGCGCGGAACCACCGGCCGGTCCGACGCCCGATCCGGGCAGGTCCCTCTACGTCGAGCGGGGCCGAGAGCGGCAGGTCCTCCGCGGAGGTGCCGACCAGGAGGTGATACCTGCCGGATTCCACCACCATCCGTTCCGCCACGACGCTGTAGGTCGCGAGGCGCTCCAGGGGGACACTCATCGTGACCGTCGCTGTTCCTGCAGCGGGGATCTCCACACGCTGGTGGCCGACGAGCAGGCGCCGGGGGAAGTCGACGGCGTGCCCGGGAGCCGCCGCATACACCTGCACCAGCTCGAGGGCAGGGCGCTCTCCCGCATTGTGGACCTCGACGGCGAGTTCTGCCGTCCCCGCGCCGGGGGCGCCGTCACCCGGCACCACCCGCAGGTCCATCGACCGGTACTGCACGTTCCCGTAGGTGAGCCCATGGCCCAGCGGAAAGAGCGGCTCGGCCCGGCTGTACAGGTACGTGGAGCGTGAGCTGATGATGTCGTAGTCCAGGATGTCCGTCAGATCCTCGTCCCGGCCGTACCAGGTCTGCGGCAGCCGGCCGCTCGGTTCCACGTCGCCGCTCAGGACATCCGCGACGCCGTTGCCGAGTTCCTGCCCGCCGTGGGAGGTCCAGACGATGGCGGGAGTATCTGCCAGCACCCCCAGCGCGTAGGGATAGGACGAGACGATCACCAGGATGGTCCGCGGGTTCGCTTCCCGGACCAGGCGCACCAGTTCCTGGTCGGCCGGAGGAAGGTCCAGGGTGCTTCTGTCCAGGGTCTCCCGACCGCCCAGATGCGGGTCGTTGCCCACCACCACGACAGCGGTGTCGGCGTCCAGCGCAGCCCGCAGGGCGGCCTCGTGACCGGACTTCAGCGTCCGGATGGAGAAACGGTCCGCAGTGCCCGCGTCCGCGACGAGGGCGGCGCTGTTCGTCCCGGTCTCGAGGCGCAGCCACTTCCCGCTCCCGACGTGTCGCAGCGCAACGGTGCCGTCCGGCGCGTAGTCCAGCCGGAGGGTCTCCTGCACCACCCAGCCGCCTACCCGCTCAGCCACCGCACGAAGGTATCCGTCGCCCGTGTCCGTCACGAATCTCCCTGTCAGCGCGGACCGGAGCGTCAGCTCACCGGCACCCCAGTCGTTCAGGACGAAGGATTCGGCGGGCCCGGGCACCGGAGCATCCGCTGTGAGGGCCGACGCGCCGTCGCTCCCCAGGTAACCGCCGGTCCTGACGCTGCGCAGGGCCACGATATCCGCGCCTTCCTCCGCGATGACGTCGCTGCCGGCAGTGCTCCCGTACCGGCTGGTGAGTCCTGCCGCGATGCTGACTTCGTCCTGCAGGGTCCCGCTGTACCAGTCGCTCAGGACCCGGGAACCGAGAGCCCCGATCACGGCGACCGTGCCGGGCCTGGCTCCGAGGGGAAGCAGCGCGGCGCTGTGCTCATTGCGCAGTACGACGACCGATTTCGCAGCAGCCTCGCGGGCCAGGCCGACATGGGCCGGCGCGCCGATCATCTCGGCCCCGATCGACGCGTAGGGATCGTCGTCCGGCGTGAATTCCCCGGTCCTGGCACGGAGGGCGAGGAGTCGCGATACCGCACGATCGATGTCGGCCTCACCGATCAGGCCCCGCTCGAGCGCCTCGTCGAGGAAGGCGACCGACGGGCCCGGGTCGTCGCCGTCATCCGTGAAGCTGTCGACGCCGGCACGAAGAGCTGCCGCGTAGGCCGTCGGGCCGTCGGTGAAGTACTTCTCGGCCCGGAAGAGGGACCCGGGCGCGCCCGCATCGGTCACGATGGTGACGTCGTCACCGTTGTGCCACTGCCGCAACTGCGATCGCACCAGGTCGGAGACGTGGGCGGGCCTGCCGTTCACCAGGTTGTAGGAGAGCATGACCGCCCCCGCGACGCCGTCTTCGATGGGCGAGCGGTAGGCCGGAAGCTCGTACTCGTGGAGGACACGGGGGGTGAGGTTGCTCGACGTCAGGTTCCTGTCGAATTCGTTGTTGTACCCCAGGAAGTGCTTGAGGGTGGGGACGGTCAGCCACGTCACCGGGTCCTCCCCCTTGAGCCCGCGACAGTAGGCGCCGGCAAGGTGTGCCGTCAGGCGGGGATCCTCTGAGAACCCCTCCTCGTTGCGCCCCCACAGCGGATGCCGCAGTGGGTTCATCACCGGCGCCCAGACATTGAGGCTCACGCCGGGATCGGTGGCCTTCTTGGCTCGCAGTTCACGCCCTGTCGCTGCGCCGAGGCGCTGGATCAGCTCGGCATCCCAGGTGGCCGCCATGCCCACCGGCTGGGGGAACACGGTGGCAGGACCCAGCCAGGCGACACCATGGGCGGCTTCCGCGCCCGTGTGGAAGGACGCCAGCCCCAGCTCGGGCACAGCGGGTGCGTGCTGGTGGAGCATCGCGATCTTCTGCTGCAGTGACAGGGAACGCAGGATCTGCCGCGCCCGGTGATCCGCGGGGCTCGCCGTGTCGCCGTCGAGGAGCGCATCGGATGCAGAGGTCTGAGCTGGGGTGCTGGGCACGGGGTCCTATCTACTGTGCTGTCGAATCGCTTACACACAGGAAAGCGAGACCTGGTCTGACACCCCCAATGTGAGGCAGGCCACATGTGGCTCTTGTGGGGGACCTTCGAGTAGCCTACTCTGAACCCAGTCGAAACGCTTCGATGAATCGTCGAAGAATCGCCAACACTGACTCACACAAAGGAGTGCTGATCATGCTCGGTTCCAACAATGGCCCGGCCTCGTCCCGCCACCGCACCTCGCCGGCGCCGCTGGTGGAAGCGGCATCCGGCTTCAACCGCCGCTCGTTCCTCGGCATGCTCGGTGGCGCGGTATTCCTCGCGGCGGCCCCGGTGACACTCACCGCATGTGCCGGGGGATCCGCTCCCCAGGCCACCACTGCGGGCGGGTTGACGGAGACCCTGGCAAAGATCGTGCCCACCTACAAGCCGCTCGAGCTGGTGAAGCCCGACATCGCCTCGGTCAGCGGGTCCACCCCCGGTTTCACCTCCATCCCCTCGCTCGTGAAGTCGGTCACCGGAACACCGGGCAGCGGTGGCACCTACACGGCCATGACCCCCGCCTGGTGGGCCGTGCCGCCGGGACTGCCCAGGAACACCTACTACTCGACGGTCAACGAGCAGCTCGGCGCGACCATCAACTTCCAGGTCAATGACGGCAACGCCTACGCGGACAAGGTCCAGACGGTGCTGGCGTCACCGAAGGACGTGCCGGACTGGATGGTCATCCCCGGATGGAACCTCCCGCCACGCTTCGATCAGGCCGCCGCCGGGATCTTCCAGGACCTCTCCGAATACATCGCCGGCGACAAGGTGCTCAAGTACCCGAACCTCGCGAACATCCCCACGGCGGCGTGGAAGATGGGCTGCTTCGGAGGAGGGCTCTACGGCCTCCCGTACCCGGGCGCCCTCATCTCCGACGCGATCTTCTACCGCGCGGACATCTTCGAGGAACTCGGAGTCGAGCCGCCCACGTCGGCCGACGAGTACCGCGCGGTGGCCAAGGAACTCACGGACGAGTCCAAGAACCGGTGGGGTTCGGAGGACGTCTGGAACGGTGCGCAGATCATGCACGGCGTCGTGCCCAAGTGGAAAGAGGTGGACGGCGAGCTGAAGCACCGGTTCGAGACGGACGAGTACAGGGCTGCTCTCGAATGGACGGCGAAGCTGTTCGCCGATGGCTCCGTCCACCCCGACGCCGTCGCCGGCAACGCCCAGCAGGCCAAGCCGCGGTTCGAATCGGGTGCCACACTCATGACGACGGACGGGACAGGCTCCTGGCACGAGGCGCTGGCGCGGACCCTGCCTTCGAACCCGAGCTTCAACATGCAGCCCCTCGACTACTTCGCCCCGGACGGCGGCGCGCCGACCCTCTTCCGGGCCCAGCCTGCCGCGATCTTCAGCTTCATCAAGAAGACCAGCCCCGAGAAGGTGGAGGAGATGCTGGCCCTTGCGAACTTCATGGCCGCACCCTTCGGGACGGAGGAGAACGCGCTGATCGTCAACGGGGTCGAGGGAGTGCACTACTCGCGTGATGCACAGGGCGTTCCCAGCGCAACGGCGAAGGGGTCGGAGGAGGTCACCAGTACCTACGCGTTCCTGGTCAGCGGCCCGATCGTCAACTCCATGGTCCAGTACCCCGGCCTGGTGCAGGCGCAGTCCGAGTGGGAGGCGCGGCAGGCACCCAACGTGGTCGAGGACGCCTTCTTCGGGATGCAGATCCAGGAGCCCTCCAAGTTCGCGTCACTGGGAACACCCTTCGACGACCTCGCCAAGGACATCATCCGGGGCCGCAGGAGCATGAACGACCTCGACGCCGAGATCTCCTCCTGGAAGAGCAAGGGCGGCGACGAACTGAGGGACTTCTACGCCGAGTTCCTGGTCTAGGGGATACGGGCATGGCCACCGGGATCGAACGCAAGCACATCGCACCACGAGAGGGCGCCGGCTCCCTCGCCACGGCGCCGAAAGGAGGAGATCGGCCGCCGGGATCATCGCCGGCTCCCGGCCGACCGGCGTCGAACGCCGTACCGGCAGCACCGAGGCCCCGAGCCAACCGGCGGCTGCGCTTCAGGCGTGACCGGTCGCTCGTCCTCATGGCCCTGCCGGCCGTGGTCCTCCTCGCCGTCTTCGCCTACGTGCCGATGCTCGGAAACGTGGTGGCGTTCCAGGACTATTCGCCCTACGTGGGCATCTCCAACAGCCCGTTCGTGGGGTTCGAGAACTTCTCACGGGTCCTGGCAGACCCGGACTTCTGGCACGCGGTGCGGAACACGCTGATCATCACGGCGTTCCAACTGGTGTTCTTCTTCCCGATCCCCATCGCCCTGGCCATGCTGCTGAACTCCCTCGTCAGTTCCCGCCTGCGGTCAGCGGTCCAGGCAGTGGTCTATCTGCCGCACTTCTTCTCCTGGGTCCTGGTGGTGTCGATCTTCCAGCAGATCTTCGGAGGGGCAGGATTGCTCAACCAGTCGCTCCGCGCGAACGGCTGGCAGGCGGTGGACATCATGACCAATCCGGATACGTTCCTGTTCCTGCTGACGTCCCAGGCCGTCTGGAAGGACGCGGGCTGGGGCATCATCGTCTTCCTCGCGGCCCTCAGCGCCATCGACCCCGCCCAGTACGAAGCAGCCGCGGTCGACGGCGCAGGACGCTGGAAGCGCATGTGGCACGTCACCCTCCCCGGACTCCGCAGCGTGATCGTGCTCCTGCTGATCCTGCGGCTGGGCGATTCGCTGACCGTCGGTTTCGAGCAGATGATCCTTCAACGGGACGCGGTGGGCGTGGAGGCCTCGGAGGTGCTCGACACCTTCGTGTACTACACGGGCGTCCAGAACGGTGACTGGAGCTACGGGGCCGCGGCCGGACTCATCAAGGGACTGGTGAGCCTTGCCCTGATCCTCGCGGCCAACAAGATCGCACACATCTTCGGAGAGAGCGGGGTGTACTCCAAATGAGCAGTCTCATCAGCAGGGTGCGGGCAAGCAGCACGGCGAACCTCCGGCCCAGGCGTCCGGCGGAGGGGCGTCCCGTCTGGGACGAGGAGCTCGGACCTCTCGGCAAGCTCGGCAAGATCATCATCCTCGCGGTCGTCGTCCTGGCAGTCCTCGGGCCGCTCTACACCATCGTCCTCACGAGCATCTCCTCGCAGGCGACCATCACACGCGCCGGGGGGCTCGTCCTGATCCCCGGCGAGATCTCCTTCGCCGCCTACCAGCAGATCCTCAACGGCGGCGTCGTCACGCGGGCGGTCCTGGTGAGCGTGGGGGTCACGGCGACCGGCACGGCCATCAGCATGGTGGTCTCCATCCTCTGTGCCTACGGATTGTCCCGGCCGGGGTCCTTCGCCCACACACCCATCCTCTTCACGCTGCTCATCACCATGTTCTTCAGCGCAGGCATCATCCCGGCCTACCTCCTGGTCTCCGGACTGGGGCTGATCAACTCCTACTGGGCGCTCATCCTGCCCAGCAGCATCTCGGTGTTCAACATCATCATCCTGCGCGGTTTCTTCATGGGGATCGACAGGGGGATCCTGGACAGCGCGAGGATCGACGGCGCGAGCGAGTGGCGCACGCTGACCCAGATCGTGCTGCCCATGTCCAAGGCCGTCACGGCCGTGATCGCGCTGTTCTACGGAGTGGGATATTGGAACGCATTCTTCAACGCGGTCCTCTACATCAACGACAGTTCGAAGAATCCCCTGCAGGTGGTCCTGCGGTCCTACGTGCTCCAGGGGGTCTCGGTACCGGGACAGATGGATGTCGGCACGGGAGCCGCGGCCGGACCGGCACTGCAGATGGCCGTGATCGTCCTGGCGACCATCCCCATCCTGATCGTCTACCCGTTCGTCCAGAAGCACTTCACCAAAGGCGTGATGATCGGTGCGGTCAAGGGATGATCACCCTGCCCCCGGTCCAGCGATCAAACCCGTCCGTTGCTCGCCGAGGTCGTGTCCCCCTGCGTCAGGGTGGGGGCGATGAGACGGAGTTCGGCAGGTTTGGCCAGGGTCAACCGGTCGATCACCATCTCGACGGCGGCGCGGCCGATATCCATGGCGGGAATGGCGACCACGGTCCATGGACGGACAGCTGCCGTAGCCACGTCCTCCGGCGCGATGACCACGACGGAGACGTCCTCCGGAACCGAGAGGCCCCGCTCCGCGAGGTTCTCGCGCAGGATGGGCAGCAGTCCCTCGTTGTGGACAAGGAGGGCGCTGATCGTTTCAGGGCCGGAGAACACGGTGTCCAGCGCCTCGACCAGATCCTTGGAATTCGCCTCACAGGCCACTGCGACGTGGCCGATCCCGAGCGACCGGCACGCCTCCTGGAATCCGCTCAGGGCGCGGTCCGCGTAGGTCGCGTGGCGTCGCAGCGATGCCGGGGGAGAACCGATGAAGGCGATACCGCGATGCCCCAGATCTGCCAGATGGCGGACCGCGGTGCGGGAGGCGCCGGCGAAGTCGAAGTCGACGCAGCTGAGGCCCCGCGGATCATCGGGCATGCCGATGAGCACCGCGGGCTTGTCCAGCGTGGCCAGGACGGCGATGCGGGGGTCCCGGGCCTCGATGTCCATCATGAGGAGGCCGTCCACCATGGACTGCGACGTCACCCGCTTGATACCGCCCGCATCGTCCTGCGTGAGGAGCAGGACGTCCTTGTTGAACGTGCGGGCGGTGGTGACCACGGCCGTGACGAACTGCATCACCACACCGACGTTGACGTCCGCGCGCAGCGGCACCACGAGACCCAGGACATCGGACCGGCTGGACGCGAGGGCGCGGGCGCTGGACCTGGGGCTGTACTTCAGGCGGAGCATCGCCGCTTCGACTACATCGCGGGTTTCTTTCGATATCGGGCGGTTCCCGCTCATCACATAGGACACCGTACTCGTCGAAACCCCGGCCTCCCGGGCCACATCCACGATCGTGGCCGCCGTTGAAGCCTTTCGATTATTCATACCGACTATTGAATCACCGACTATTGAATCAAGGATTCCCATGCAATCTCGCAGCCACGGCATGAACGCGGTAACCGAGCGGACCGGGCTGCTGTTCGGTGCCGACTACAACCCGGAACAGTGGCCGGAGGAGAGCTGGCCGGAGGACATCCGGCTGATGCAGCAGGCGGGAATCAATGTCGTGACCCTCGGTGTGTTCAGCTGGGCCCGGCTGCAACCCTCCGAGCACGAATGGGACTTCGGCTGGATGGACCGCGTCATCGCACTCCTGCACGAGGGGGGTATCAGGGTCTGCCTGGCGACACCGACAGCATCCCCGCCGCCCTGGCTGGGCCACCGTCACCCGGATACGCTGCCGACCGACGCGTCGGGGACGACACTCTGGTACGGATCCCGTAACCAGTTCTCGCCGTCGTCGGCCGTCTATCGAAGCGCGGCCGGGCGGGTCGTCTCGGAACTGGCGAAGCGCTACGGCGGCCACCCCGCCGTCGTGCTGTGGCACGTCGGCAACGAACTGGGACAGATCAGCTACGACGACGAGACGGCCCGTACCTTCCGCACCTGGCTCCTGCAGCGCTACGGGTCGCTCGAGAAGCTGAACACGGCGTGGGGCACCACGTTCTGGAGCCAGGGGTACAGCAGCTGGGAGGAGATCCTCCCGCCGCGGACGGCCCCGTACCTGCACAATCCGACGCAGGTGCTCGACTTCAAGCGCTTCGTCTCGAGCGCACTGCTCGAGCTCTACACGGCCGAGCGGGACATCATCCGGCAGTATTCGCCGGATGTCCCGGTGACGACCAACCTGATGGGCTTCTTCCGCGGTGCGGACTATTTCAGCTTCGCAGGCGAGACGGACCTGATCGGCAACAACTGGTACACGGACCCGGCGGAGCCCGAGAGCTGGAGACTGGGCGCCCTCACCCACGACCTGTGCCGCGGTCTGGCCGAAGGACGGCCCTGGCTGCTGATGGAATCCGCTACCTCCGCCGTGAACTGGCGACCGCACAACAGCGCCAAGGAGCCGGGAGCGCTGATGGTGGACTCGCTGTCCGCCATCGCCCGCGGATCCGACGGCATCTGCTTCTTCCAGTTCCGTCAGTCCGCCTTCGGTGCCGAGCGCTTCCACTCGGCCGTGGTGCCGCTGGCAGGGGAGGACACCCGGGTGTTCCGCGAGGTCGCGGCCCTCGGAGCCCGCCTGCAGGACCTGCGGCTTGTTGCCGGTTCTGCAGCTCCGTCCCGGATAGCCGTGCTGTTCGACTGGGACAGCTGGTGGGCGGCCGAGGCCCCCGACGTCCCGAGCGACAGGCTCGGCGTGCTGGAGCAACTGCAGGCCTACTACCGGCCGCTCCTGCGGCGGGGGCTCTCGGTGGAGGTGGTCCATCCAGGCGCAGCCCTTGACCGCTTCGACCTGGTGCTCGTCCCGAGCCTCTTCCTCCTCCGCGAGGACCACGCCGAAGCGCTGGCCCACCGGGTGCACCAGGGTGGCACCGCCGTCGTCGGGCCCTTCAGCGGGGTCGCGGACGCCCAGGGGCATCTGCGGCAGGGACGGTTCCCCTCGGTGCTGGCCGCCGTGGTGGGGGTCAGCGGCGAGGAGTGGCGCCCCCTGGCGGCCGAGGTCGGCCTCGAGGTGACGGATTTCGACCCTGCAGGCCGCGCTGACCAAACAGGACCGGCCGAACGATACGCGGCCTCCGCCTGGTCCGAGGATCTCCGGCTCCACGGCCCGAGCGCCACAGCGGTGGCGACCTTCGCTTCCGGCGCCCTCGCGGGAAAGCCCGCCGCGGTGCGCAACAGCCACGGGAAAGGCACGGCCTGGTACATCGGCTGCGATGCGCCTCCTGCACTCCTGAGCCGCATCGTGGGCGCCGCGGTGGCGGACGCCGGACTGAGCTCGCCGGTGGCGGGCGAACTGCCCGACGACGTCGAGCTCGCCACCCGGGGCGGCTACCACTTCCTGCTCAACCACAGCCCCGAGCCGCGGGCCGTGACCCTCACCGGGCCGTCCGTGGACCTGCTCGGCGGAGACGCCCACGGAACCGAACTGACCCTGAAACCCTATGACGCCCTGGTCCTGAAAAGCAGCGCCGACCACGCCGAGAACGGAAACTGAGACTCCATGAAATTCACCGATGGCTACTGGCTGTACCGCAAGGGCTTCTCCGCGCTTCATCCCCGCGATGTGTCCGAGGTGGTGGTGGACGACACGACCATGACCGTGTACGCACCGACCAAACGCATCGCCTCCCGTGGCGACGCGCTCAATCTTCCCCAGTTGACGGTCACCTTCGATGCCCCGATGCCCGACGTCATCAGCGTCACCATCGAGCACTTCCAGGGCCGTCTCGACAACGGACCGCATTTCGAGGTGAACCGGACGATCTCAGCACCTCAATTCGACAGGGACGAGGGCACCGCCAGCATCACCTCGGGAAACCTGACAGCGCGGGTCAGCACCTCGGGGGACTGGGGGGTCGATTTCCTCGGGGACGGCGTGCTCCTGACCAGCTCCACCCCACGGAGCGTCGGCGTCATCACGGACGACGCCGGGCGGACGTTCGTGCACGAGCAACTGAGCCTCGGCGTGGGGACCAACATCTACGGTCTGGGCGAGCGCTTCGGCGCATTCGTCAAGAACGGGCAGTCGGTCGATATCTGGAACGAGGACGGCGGCACGTCCAGCGACCTCGCCTACAAGAACGTCCCGTTCTTCATCACGAACGACGGGTACGGGGTGTTCGTCAACCACCCGGACAAGGTGTCCTTCGAGGTGGGCTCCGAAGTCGTCTCCCGCACGCAGTTCAGCGTGGAGGGCGAGCGGCTGCAGTACTTCGTCATCCACGGCCCCTCACCCAAGGACATCATCCGCCGCTACACGGAGCTGACGGGCAGGCCGTCACGGATCCCGGCCTGGTCCTATGGCCTGTGGCTCTCCACCTCCTTCACCACCGACTACGACGAGAAGACCGTCAACTCCTTCATCGATGGCATGGAGGAGCGGAAGCTCCCGCTGTCCGTCTTCCACTTCGACTGCCACTGGATGAGGTCCTTCCACTGGAGCGACTTCATCTGGGACCCCGCTACCTTCCCGGACCCGGAGGGCATGCTCGCCCGGCTCCATGATCGCGGCCTCAAGGTCTGCGTCTGGATCAACCCGTACATAGCGCAGCGCTCGCACCTGTTCCGGGAGGGTCTCGAGCGGGGATTCCTGGTCAAGCGCGCGGACGGCTCGGTCTGGCAGTGGGACATGTGGCAGGCCGGCATGGGGCTGGTGGACTTCACCAACCCCGAAGCCGTGCTCTGGTACCAGGAGAAGCTGCGCGGCCTGCTGGGGCAGGGCGTCGATTCCTTCAAGACCGATTTCGGCGAGCGGATCCCCACCGACGTCGTCTGGCACGACGGGTCCGATCCGGCCAGGATGCACAACTACTATTCGCAGTTGTACAACAGGTCCGTGTTCGACCTGCTGTCCAAGGAACTGGGCGAGGGTGAGGCAGTGGTCTTCGCCCGTTCTGCCACGGCCGGCGGTCAGACCATGCCGGTCCACTGGGGCGGCGACTGCGAGTCCACCTTCGCGGCGATGGCCGAATCGCTGCGCGGCGGATTGTCCCTGGCCTCGTCGGGCTTCTCCTTCTGGAGCCACGACATCGGCGGCTTCGAAGGCACCCCGGAGCCGGACATCTTCAAACGCTGGATCGCTTTCGGGCTGCTGTCCTCGCATTCGAGGCTGCACGGCTCCAACTCGTACCGCGTCCCCTGGCTCGTGGACGAGGAGTCCGTGGACGTCCTCCGCCATTTCACGGAGCAGAAGATGCGGCTGATGCCCTACCTGCAGATGGCGGCCGAGGAGGCCTACGCGGAGGGCATCCCCCTGATGCGTCCACTGTTCATGGAGTTCCCCGAGGACCCGGGCTGCGCGCACCTGGACCGGCAGTACATGCTGGGCCCCGACCTCCTGGTGGCGCCCGTCATGGACCCCTCGGGATCCGTCTCCTTCTATCTGCCCGAGGGCAGCTGGACCCATCTGGAGACCGGGGAGAAACTCGCCGGCCCGCGCTGGCACCGCAAGGAGTACTCCTTCATGCAGGCGGCGACCTGGGTCAGGGAGGGGGCGGTGCTGCCCATCGGCACAGTATCCGACCGCCCGACCTACGATTGGGCGCGGGACATGCGGTTCCAGGCCTTCGAGGCGGCAGAGGGAACCCGCCGCATGGCCGTGCCCTCGCCGGATGGTTCCACCACCGTGTTCGACGTGGCGATCAGCGGCGGCCACGTCTCCGCCGTCGTGGTCGAGCCGACCGAAGGAGAGCGGCCGTGAGGCTCGAAGGCTGGCACATCGTCATCATCATCGTCCTGGCGATCGTCCTCTTCGGTGCTCGGAGACTGCCGGGTATGGCGCGCAGCGTTGGACAGTCGCTACGGATCTTCAGGTCCGAGGTGAAGCAGATGAAGGAGGAGAACGGCACGCCCGACGCCGGAGCGGACCCGGCAACGGATCCGGGGGTCGCGAGCCCTGCACCCCAGGCGCACCCTCCCTATCCCGCGCCGGCGCAGCGGGGTGATACCAGCCCGACCGGCCAGTAGCATCGGAGGGTGAAACCGTTCCTCCTGCTGGGTACCCGTGCCGAGAACTACGCGGCGGACGCCGAATACCGCAGCTTCCTGCGCTTCGGCGGGCTCGCCGAGGGCGAGCTGCGCCGGATCCGCGTGGAGGCGGAGCCCCTGCCCGAGCTGGACCTCGCGGACTACTCCGGCATCTTCCTCGGCGGGAGCCCCTTCAACTCCTCGGATCCGCAGGAGTCGAAGAGCGGGGTCCAGGTGCGGGTGGAGCAGGAGCTCGGTCTGCTGCTGGATCGGGTGGTCGCGGAGGACTACCCGTTCCTCGGTGCGTGCTACGGCGTCGGCACCCTGGGCCGGCACCAGGGAGCCGTCATCGACACCACCTATGCCGAGTCGGTGGGCACCGTCGAGGTCACGCTGACTGCGGACGGTACCGCCGACCCGCTGCTCGCCGGGCTGCCGTCGTCGTTCGCGGCGTACGTGGGGCACAAGGAGGCATGTGCCACGTTGCCGGCGTCGGCTGTGCTGCTGGCATCGTCGGTCACGTGCCCGGTGCAGATGTTCCGGGTGGGGCGGAATGTGTACGCCACGCAGTTCCATCCCGAGCTCGACGTCGAGGCACTCGTGGGCCGCATCGACACCTACCGTCACGCCGGCTACTTCCCGCCCGAGGAGGCCGACGAGTACATGGCGCGCGCGCGTGCCACCGTCGTGGACCGGCCGGAGCTCATCCTGCGGGCGTTCGTCACCAGGTACGCGAGGGACTGACGCGGGGCGGCGCCCCCGCTCGTTCCGCCTGCGCTGATCCCGCCTGTGCTGATCCTGCCGCAAACCTGAGGGTCATCCGGCACCCCGCCGTCCTACGATCGTGGAGTGGGGGATCAACGATGACGACGACTGCAGCCCGAGCGCGCCAGGCGCAGCAGGAGAAGGAGCTGAAGGCGCTGCAGACTCTTCAGGCGGCGGAGCACGCCGAACAGCTGCGGGCCGAGCTGACCCGGGCGCGGATCGACCTCGAATTCTTCGAACGCGGGGCCGCACGGAGTACGCGGCAGTGCGCATCGTCTCCTGCTCCCGATGTACGCCGCGGTAGGGCCCGTCGGAGTGGCGAGCGGACGCGGGGCGTCGCCGTCGGCCTGTGGTTCGTCGCGTTCTACCTGCTGCTCGTCGCCCTGGCCAACGGGACCCCGGCGGATGCGGTCACAGCAACGTCCAGCGGCTCCACCCAGCAGTCCGCATCGTTCGTCGAGGTCGACGCCGGCGTCCTGTAGGTGCCTGTCGTGCGTCGGTGGTGCGCTGTACTGTTCGAGGAACAGGCCCAGGTCGACACGGAAAGAGGTAGCTGCCATCGGTTCCAGCACCAGCACCAGTCCGGCGGCCCGCACGGTCCCCGTCGTCCCCGCCGCAGGCGAGAAACATCATCACCAGGTACTCATCATCGGTGGCGGCAATGCAGGCGTGTCCCTTGCGGCACGCCTCCGCCGGTACCGGGTGAAGG
Source organism: Arthrobacter sp. TJ-238 (assembly GCF_058269215.1). Lineage (NCBI taxonomy): Bacteria > Bacillati > Actinomycetota > Actinomycetes > Micrococcales > Micrococcaceae > Arthrobacter > Arthrobacter sp. TJ-238. Next base: position 167,849 of record NZ_JBZCNH010000002.1, read on the forward strand.
ACATCGCGGTGATCGAGCCGCGGAGCCGGCACCTGTACCAGCCGCTGTTCTCCCACATCGCCGGAGGAACGGCCGACGCCCTCGAGGCCGTGCGGCTGCAGTCCGCGGTGATGCCCAAGGGGGTCACCTGGATCCAGGACAAGGCCACCGATGTCAGCACGGATTCCCGGACGGTGCTGCTCGAGTCGGGCTCGGCCGTCACGTACGACCACCTCGTCGTCTGCCCCGGCATCCAGAACGACTGGACGGCCATCCCCGGGCTCAAGGAGGCGATGGAAGGGCCGCACGGCGCCTCGAACTACGAGTACGAGCTCGCACCGAAGGCCTGGAAGCTCTTCAGGGACCTGACCCACGGCACCGTCGTCTTCACGCAGCCGCCGGGACCCGCATCGTGCGACGGTGCCGCTCAGAAACCCATGTACCTCGCGTGCGACCACTGGCAGCGCCAGGGCGTCCTGAAGGACATCCGGGTGGTCCTCGCCGTGTCCACGCCGACGATCTTCGGCATGGAGCTGATCGACGAGGAACTGGGCCGGAAGATCGACGAGTACGGGATCGAGGTCCGGTACAGCACCGAGCTCGCATCCGTGGACCCCGAGGGCCGCACGGTGGACCTGAAGAACAGCGTCATCGGCGCGTCCGAGACGCTCGGCTACGACGTCCTCCACGCGGTGCCGCCCCAGTCGGCACCGGAGTGGCTGAAGACCACGGAGCTGCCGGCGGCCGGCAACCCCGGAGGCTTCGTCGAGGTGGACCCAGTCATCCTGCGGCACACGCGCTTCCCCACCATCTGGTCGCTCGGCGATGCGGCGTCGACCCTCAACTCGAAGTCGGGCGCCGCCCTGCGGATGCAGACGAAGGTGCTCGCGAAGAACCTGAAAGCCGTGCTGAAGGGGAAGAAGCCCACCGCCGAGTACAACCACTACTCGGCGTGCCCCTTCGTGGTCAGCCGGAACACCGTCGTGTTCTCGGAGTTCGACGACAAGTACTCACCCATGCCCACCGTGCCGGGCTGGAACAACCTCGCGAAGGAGCGGCGCCTCACCTTCGTCGCCGAGCGTGTCATCCTCCCGAAGGTCTACTGGAACCTGATCCTCCGCGGCAGGGCGTAGGACTGCAGGGATGCAGCCGGATCCGCAGGCGCGGACCGATCACCCGCCGAGCTGGAACAGCGAGTCCTCGACGGCCTGCGTGATCTCGTGGATCAGCTCCGTCTGCTCGGCCTCGTCGCCGTCACCCACAGCCTCCGTGTAGATCACCAACGCCACGGTGGTGCCCTGATAGGTCAGGAGGGCGGCGTCGTGGAGGTCGTCCTCCACCTGCCCGTACTTGTGCTGCACCGTGATGTCGGGGTGCGAACCGGCCGGGATGAGGGTCTCGTCATTGGTGTCCTGCATGTAGCTGAGGAGTTCGGCGGTGTCTGCCTCGTCGAGCAGTTCCCCCGCCGAGAGGTCGCGCAGCACGAGAGCCATGTCCGCGGCGGTGAGGAGGTTCTCCTCCGGTTCGTAGTCGATCCCCAGGGACGCGGCGTACGCGGTGAGCTGCGGGTATCCCACCGCGTCCATGAGCAGGAGCCAGGCGTCATTGCTGCTGTTGTTGACCATGGCCTCGAGCTGGAAGGCGGCGTCGTAGTCGCCCAGCGCGTCATCGAGGCTCGCTTCTCCCTGCTCCACCAGACGGTAGAACGCAGCCGCGGTGATGATCTTGGCCGTGCTCGCGGCGAAGAACCGGTCCTCGTCCCCGAACGTCCGGGCGACACCACCAGGCACGTCGGAGAGCGCAACCCCCACCCGGTAGTCCCCGGCGTCGTCGAGGATGGCGGTGATCGCCTCCTCGAGGGATGCCGGTGCCGCCGCGACGGGAGCGGTCGGAAGGGTCCCGGGCCCGTCGGAGCCGAGAGGCGCATCGACCGCCGACCGGGGGACGACGACGGCGACCAGGGCTGCGAGCAGAAGAACAGCGGTGATCCACAGGGTCCTCATGCGGCGTACGCGGCGTGAGGGCCGGCGGCGCGCAGGAGGCTGCTTCCGCGAGTCGACAGTGCCGGTCATCCCTGCCGGCCTCCTTCCCGCACGCTGCTGAGTGATTGTGCCGACCTCCGGACCTGCCACCGGGTGGCCGGCCGAGACCGCCCTCCACAGCCTAGTGAATGCGCGGTGGCGCGGCCCGCCGACGCGGCGACAACCGGGCACGGAGCTTCACTGACCGTTCATTCTCCGTGCCGTACCGCCCCAGCAGTACCTTCCAGCGCGCCGTCGTCCTCTTGTCGCTGCCGCCGGACGGGTCTACACTCAGTTAATCAACCGAATGGTTTATCAACGAGGAGGTGGATCATGCGGGACGACGATCTCGATGCCGCCTTTTCTGCGCTCGCCGATCCGGCACGCAGGGCCATCGTCGCGCGGCTGTCGCGCAGCTCGGCCACCGTGAACGAACTGGCGAAACCCTTCACCATCACCAAGCAGGCCGTCTCGAAGCACATCCAGGTGCTCGAACAGGCCGGACTCATCACGCGTACCCGGGACGGGCAGCGCCGTCCCTGTCACCTCGACCCCGCCGCCCTCGAGGCACTGACCGGCTGGATCGACACCTACCGCCTCGAGGCCGAGCGGCAGTACCGCAGGCTCGACGGCGTCCTCGCAACCCTGAAGGACCAGCACAGCAAGGATCAGCCATGAGCAATCCCACCACCATCACAGCCGAACCCGGCCAGCCGTACGTGGACATCGTCCGGGAGTTCGACGCCCCCCGTGACCTGGTGTTTCGTGCCTTCACGGAACCGGACCTCGTCCGCCAGTGGCTCGGACCCCACCGCATCACCACGGAGATCCGTGAGTTCTCTGCCGTCACCGGCGGCGCCTACTCCTACGTCCACCGCGACGACGAGGGCGGAGCCTACGGATTCCGTGGCATCTTCCACACCGTGATCGCACCCGAGCGGATCATCCAGACCTTCGAGTTCGACGGCGCACCCCACCAGGTGAGCCTCGAGAGCATGACGTTCGAGGATCTGGGCGGCGGTCGGACGAGGTGTTCGGGCCGGTCGGTGTTCCTCACCGGCGAGACCCGCGACGCGATGATCGGCAGCGGCATGGAGGTCGGCGTCAGCGAAGGCTACGAACGCCTCGACTCGGTCCTGACGTCACTCTCCGTAGCGAGCTGACGCCGCCGTCCACGACCCGGCATGAGTCCCGGATGCGGACGCATGCCGGGGACCGGACCCTTGTCCGGCCCGGGGCCGCACCGTAGCATCCGGTCATGGAGATCATCGAGTACCACCCGCGGCGTGACCAACTCGTGTACACCTTCGGCGGCAGCGCCCCCGTGCTGACCGTCCGGCCCGGTACGGCGCTCCGGCTCTGGTCCGAGGACGCCTTCAACAACGCGCTCACCTCGGTGGACGACGTCTCCGGGGAGAAGGTCGACCTCGCCTTCGTCAATCCGCAGACCGGACCGTTCTACGTGGAGGGTGCCGAGCCCGGCGACACCCTCGCACTCCACGTCGTCGACCTCACGCCGGCCCGCTCCTACGGGGCTTCGGCCACCATCCCTTTCTTCGGCGGGCTCACCAGTACCGATCGCACCGCCACCCTGCAGGAACCACTGCCGGACATCACCTGGATCTACCACGTCGACACCGAGCGGCGGACCGTCGGATTCCAGTCGAGACTCGGTGACTTCGAGGTCGCACTGCCGCTCGAGCCGATGCTCGGCACCATCGGCGTCGCGCCTCCCGGAGGTGAGGTCCGCTCGGCTCTCGTCCCCGAACGGTTCGGCGGCAACATGGACGCACCGGATGTGAAGCCCGGTACCACCGTGTACCTCGGGGTCAACGTCGAGGGCGCGCTGTTCTCCATCGGCGACGGCCACTACCGCCAGGGCGAGGGCGAGGCCTGCGGCACCGCCGTCGAGGGTGCCATGCACTCGACCATCATCGTCGAACTCATCAAGGGTGGCGCTCCGGGCTGGCCGCGGCTCGAGACCGACTACCACTGGATGGCCGTCGGCTCCTCGCGCCCCATGGAGGATTCGTGGCGCATCGGGCAGCTGGAGATGGTCCGTTGGTTCAGCGATCTCTTCGGGCTGCACCAGCTCGATGCCTACCAGCTCCTCACACAGACAGCCCTTGCACCGATAGCGAACGCCGTCGACGCCAACTACAGCGTCATCGTGAAGGCACCCAAGGCACTCTTCCCCGCCGTCGATGCCTACGGCGGACTCCATGCGCACCTCCGACGGCAGGCCGCGGAACTGCGCTGAGTCGAACCGGCCGCGTCCCGACCGCGGATCATGTGCCCGGACCTCCACCTTTCGACCTGACGATCCCCCCCCCCCCGAAACAACCCGCCCCCGACCGAAGGACATCGATGGACCTGTACCTCAGCGGCTCGACCGCACTCGTCACCGGCGGAACGAAGGGCATCGGCCGCGCGATCGTCGAGTCCTTCGCCGCCGAGGGCGCGAACGTCGCCTTCTGTGCCCGTCACGCCGACGATGTCGAGGTGACGGAGGCAGCACTCGCCACCTCGTCCGGCCGCGTCAAGGGGTACGTGCTCGACGTCGGCGACGGCCCGGCGGTGAGCGCATGGGTCGAAGCCGTGGCTGCGGACTTCGGCGGGATCGACGCCGTCGTGAGCAACGTCAGCGCCCTCGCGATCGCGGATACCGCGGAGAACTGGGAGGCGAGCCTGCGGGTGGACCTGCTCGGCACGGTGGGCCTCGTCAAGGCGTCACTGCCACACCTCGAACGCAGCAGGATCCCGTCGATCACCGCGATCTCGAGCGTCTCCGGCCGGGAGGTGGACTTCGCGTCCGGCCCGTACGGCACCGTGAAGACCGCACTCATCGGGTACATGGCAGGACTGGCCTTCCAGCTCGCCGGGCAGGGAATCCGCGCCAACACCGTCTCGCCGGGCAACACCTACCACGCCGGTGGAGTGTGGGAGGGCATCGAGCAGGGAAACCCGGAACTCTTCGCGACAGCGATGGGGCTCAATCCGACGGGCCGTATGGGCACACCGCAGGAGGTGGCCGACGCCGTCGTGTTTCTCGCCAGTCCCCGCTCCGGCCGCACCACCGGCGCCAACATCCTGATCGACGGCGCCCTCACGCGTGGCATCCAGCTCTAGGACCCTGCGTCCGCGGTGGATCCGCTCCGCGGAACGACGAAGGGCGCCGGATGATCCGGCGCCCTTCGCGTGAATCAGCCGTCGAAGGCTGCTACTTGGACAGGAAGCGGAGGAGGATCTCGTTGACCTCGGCGCCGTGGGTCCACAGCAGGCCGTGCGGTGCGCCCTCGATCTCCACGTATTCGGCGGACGGCAGGCGCTTGGTGAACTCGCGACCGGTCGAGTCGATCGGCAGGATGCGGTCCTCCGTGCCGTGGACGATCAGGGACGGCACGGTCACCTTCTCGACATCGGAGCGGAAGTCGGTCAGCCAGCTGTCGACGACGGCGAAGGACGCGTACCAGGACGACCCCGCGGCGACGTTCCACGCGTTCTGCAGTGCCTCCTCGCTGAGCCGGTTCCCGAGGAAGGCATCGGTGTTGAAGAAGTCCTTGTAGAAGTTGCTGAACCAGGCGTAGCGGTCCTCGATCGCCGCGCTCCGGATGCCGTCGAACACGGTGGAGGGGACGCCCGACGGATTGTCGTCGGTCTGGAGCAGGAAGGGCTCGAGCGAGCCGAGGAACGCGGCCTTGGCGACGCGTGCCTCGCCGTAGGTGCCGATGTAGCGGCCCACCTCGCCGGTGCCCATCGAGAAGCCGACGAGGACGACGTCGTTCAGGTCGAGGGTCTCGAGCACGGTGTTCAGGTCCGCGGCGAAGGTGTCGTAGTCGTAGCCCGTGGTGGGCTTGCTGGACTTGCCGAAGCCGCGGCGGTCGTAGGTGATGACCCGGTAACCGGCGTTCAGGAGAGCGGCCGTCTGCTTCTCCCAGGAGCCGCCGTCGAGGGGATAGCCGTGGATCAGGACGACGGGCTGACCCGTGCCGTGGTCCTCGTGGTAGAGCTCGATGTCCGTGCTGTTCTCGGTGCCGACCTTGATGAAACCCATGATCTGGTCCTTTCCTCGAGCGGCGAGAACGGTCGTTCTCGCCTGCTGATCACAGCGTATAGAACGATCGTTCTCTATTCAAGTAGAATGGATGGATGAATCTCACCGAGGCGCGCACGCGCATCGTCGCGACGGCCGACGAGCTGTACAACGCACGGGGCATCCAGGCCGTGGGCATGGATGAGTTGCGCTCGGCAGCCGGCGTCTCGCTCAAGAGGCTCTACCAGGAGTTCCCGTCGAAGAGCAGCATCGTCATGGCGGTGCTGGAGCGGCGTCACCGGTCATGGGCGGAGGGGCTGGAGGCGGCGGTCCATCAGGTGGCCGGACCCCGCGAGCGCCTTCTCGCGATTTTCGACTACCTCGCGCGGTGGTTCTGCGATGACTCGTTCCGGGGATGCGGCTTCATCAACAGCTTCGCAGAACTCGGTGCGGTGGACCCCGAGGTGGCGCGGTACGCGCGCGAGCACAAGGCGTCCTTCCAGGAGTACGTCGGAGCACTGGCCGATGACGCGGGTGCGCCGGCGTACCTCGCGCCGCAGCTCTCGATCCTCGCCGAGGGCGCCCAGACGACGGCGGCCATCGCGGGGACAGCCGAGGCTGCACAGCAGGCGCGGCGCGCGGCCGAGGTGCTGATCGACGTCGCGCTCGGAGCCAGGGCCGGCAGGGCCGCCTAGCCCACCAGGTCCTGGTACTCCGGGTGCTCGTCGATGAACGCCGCGACGAACTCGCACTGCGGTACCACGGTGAGCTTCTGGTCCCGGGCGTCGTCGAGGGCGTGACGGATCAGGGTGCTGCCGACGCCGTGACCCTCCATGTCCTCGTCGACCACGGTGTGCGTGAAGACGATGGTCTCGCCGGAGCGTTCATAGGCGGCGATGCCTGCGGATTCGCCGTCGAGGGTGGCGATGTAGCGGCTCCTGCCCTCGTTGTTGCTGACCTGGACGTCGCCGTTTCCGGTGTTCTCGGTGCTCATGGTGTCACTCTGGCATTTGGTGCCGAGACCGGTCAACGGAGCCCGTCGACCGGCGCCTCGCGTTCCCGGAGCGCTATCGTGCCGGGACGGTCCGGTCTGCTGCTGTCCCGCAGCCAGGCGAGGGCATCGGTCTCGGACGTGAAGTACCGGGTGGCGGTGGGGGAGCGGTGGGAGAAGCCCGACATCACTTCGTCGACGGCGTCGGCACCTACCAGTGCCACCCGTGTGAAGCCCCGGTAGGACACCATGCCCACGCGTGCCTCCGGGGTGATCCCGGAGATGCCGTGCATGTGGACGAGGAGCGGGAGATTGGTGGGTCCGTGGAACTCGGCGAGCGCACGGGCGGCGGCCACGGCGGCCGCATGCGTGATCTCGACGCCCCGGTTCCACCGCAGGCGGAGGATCCCCTTGTCGAGGTGCGCACTGAACAGGTCCATCCGGGTCCTTCACGGCAGAAGCACGGGCAATGCCTTGCAGCGTAGCAAGGACCTCCCCCGACATCGGGCTCCGGGTCCACAGGTGCCCATCCTCGGCAGCGGCAGGCGTGCAGGATGTAGCGTCTGCTGCATGACACTGAGCATTCTGGTGACAGGAGCGAGCCGTGGGATCGGTGCGGCCATCGCGCGGGAGCTGGCGGGACGGGGTCACCGGATCGCTGTGCATGCCGGACGTGATACGTCGGCGGCGAGGCTGGCCCGGGACGCTCTTCCCGGTGCCGGGCACGTGGTCGTCGTCGGTGATGTGGGGGATCCGGAGGCGTGCCGGCGCATCGTCGACGGCGTGGTGGACGACCTCGGCGGTATCGACGTGCTGGTGAACAATGCCGGCATCTTCGAGGCACATCCCATCGGGACCACGTCGTACGAGGACTGGCAGCAGGCGTGGCAGCGCACACTCGACGTGAATCTGATGGGCCCTGCGAACCTGGCCTGGCTGGTGGCCCGTCACCTCCTGGATCGGCCGGCGGGACCGGACGGTGGACGGCTGATCTCGGTCGGCTCGCGCGGTGCCTACCGCGGAGAACCCGTCACCCCGGCCTATGGGGCCAGCAAGGCGGCGCTGCATGCGATGACGCAGTCCCTCGCCGTCGGTCTCGCGCCGCATGGCATCTTCGCGGCGGCGGTGGCTCCGGGATTCGTGGAGACGGACATGGGCAGGACCGTCCTCGACGGGCCCGGTGGCGACGCGGTGCGGGCACAGAGTCCGTTCGACCGGGTTGCGACGCCGGAGGAGATCGCGCAGGCAGTCGCCTGGCTCGCCACCGATGCTCCGGTATGGGTGAGCGGCACGGTGGTGGACGCGAACGGGGCATCCTACCTGCGGTAGTCGCCTTCCTCGCCCCGCTCGGACCGTCGCGCCCCGACACCCTGCCGACGATCGGGAATAGGCCTGCGCCGGCGGCTGAACATCGCACGACCGGTGGCCATCGCCCGCGCGGGGGGACTAGCGTCGGGGACAAGGTATCCGTCGATCAGAAGGAGTTTTCATGTCACGCGTAGCCATCATCGGTGGGCACGGCAAAGTAGCACTGCACCTCGCGAAGATCCTGAGCAGCCAGGGCCATCAGGTCAGCTCGATCTTCCGCAACCAGGACCATTCGGCAGATGTGGAGCAGGCAGGCGCCACCCCCGTCGTGGCCGACGTGTCCGAGCTGTCGGTGGAACAGATGGCCGACGTCTTCCGTGGACATGATGCCGTCGTCTGGTCGGCCGGTGCGGGCGGCAGCAGCGTCGAGGCCACCTACGCGGTGGACCGGGACGCGGCGATCCGTTCGATCGATGCTGCGGAAGCGGCCTCGGTGGGCCGCTATGTCATGGTGTCCTACATCGGCTCCCGCAAGGATCACGGCGTGCCCGAGGACAACGGCTTCTTCCACTACGCAGAGGCGAAGGCCGCAGCGGACGAGCACCTGCGCAACTCCAGGCTCGCCTGGACGATCCTCGGCCCCGGTTCGCTGACCACCGAGCCCGGCACCGGCAGGATCGAGGTCTCCGACGAGCCCCAACAGGATTCCGTGACCCGCGAGGACGTGGCCCAGGTGGCTGCCGTGGTTCTCGGGGAACTCGGGACCGTCGACAGGACGATCCGGTTCAACAACGGCGAGACGCCGATCGCGGATGCCATTCAGGCCTCCCTCTAGGGCCTGCCCGGCATCGCCGGGCGGCGTTCCCTCCAGGAGCGCCGCCCGGCAGGGCCCTACAGCCCCTCGGCCGCGTGGAACGTCCGGAGCGCCTCGACGACGAGCCGGTGGTCCTCGAGCTGCGGCAGGCCGGACACCGTCACGGTCGCCACGGGACCGACGCCCCTGATGTAGAACGGGAACGAGCCGCCGTGGGCGGCGTACGTCGCCGAGTCGAACATCGGGTTGTCGCCGATCCCGCCACCGTTGCGACGCGCCCGCAGCCCGACCAGCAGCGACGGCACCGAGTACCGCTCCGCCGTCCGGCTCTTCGCGTCCAGCCAGAAGTCGTTGTCGGGTGTGGCGCCCTCGAGCGCGGCCCGGAACAGGATGTGGTTCGGCTTGCAGATACTGACGGCGATCGGGAGGTTGCGCCCCACTCCCAGCTGGACGAGTAACTGCCCGAGGGCGACGGCGTCGTCATTGGTGAACCGCGTGAACTGGAGCTCGGCGACCTCGCCCTCGACCTTCGCTATGAGCGCCTCGAGTGCCTCGGCAGGCTGCTCGCCGCCGCCGTCGGGATCGAACGGACGGATGACTGTCGAAGGGGCATCGTTGCTCATTGCATAAATCTACGCGGTGACCGGGCTACGGAGGAATCCGATCACCGCCCCACACCGCCTGGTCTTGACAGCGGCCCGCCGTGCGGGAGGCAGGTCACAGCCCGGGCGCGCAGGGCCCCGATCCGAGGAGCGCCAGCCCGGCGCGGTCCCCCTGGCCGAAGGCGGTCTGGCCGAGATTCTCGGCGTACATGAGTTCGTTCGGGTCGTCCACGTGGTCGAGCCCGACGACGTGCGCGAGCTCGTGCATGATCGTCGCCTTCACGTAGGTGCGACCGTCCGGGAAGAGCAGGGTGTCGGCGGCGTCGGGCGCGTCGAGCTGCACCTGGCCGCCGACATAGACGAGGGGCTGTCCCGGCCTCCGGGCGTAGTCGCTGCCACCGAGCCCGGCGATGTCGCCCGCGAGTGCCGGGATCTCGGCGGGGCTCGTCCAGCTGATCAGGACCGGCACCCAGGTCTTCCCGTACAGCTCCGGCTGGTAGAGGTCGCGCTCCTCGCTCGGTCCCTCCGTCGTGGTGCCGTCGTCCACGAAGCGCAGCCCTGTCGCTGCTGACACCTCCGCGACCGCCTCCTGCACCAGGCCCTCCGACCCGGCAGGAGCATTGTCCGGCCGCACCACGAAGTGCACGGGCCGGCAGGGGTCGTAGCCGATCCACTGCTGCTCCTCGATCGGTGACTCGAGAAGCCGGTACGCCGCCGACGCCGGTGCGGGGGGTGGTGTGCCGAGCGGCACCGGACCTGCCTCGACGCCGCGCGGCGGCACATTGGCGCCGGGCAGGTACGGCAGGGCGGCCGGGAGCACGAAACGATCGAACAGCGACGGCGTCGCATACAGGAACACGACGAGCGCGAGGACGGCAACGGTCGAGAGGCGCAGCGTGAGTCGCGAACCGGAAGGCCGCCGTGAACCGCGGCCGCGTCGGCGTCGCGCGATCCGGCCCGGCCCGGCGGGCGGAGCCGCACGCCACGCGGAGGGGGCGGACGGTCGCCCGGTCGCGTCGTCGAGCGCCCACTGCGGGATCCGGCCCGACGGCGAACGGCCCACCGTGCCTGCCGGTTCGCCCCGCTCGCGGAACCACTCGCGATCCTGTGTCCCCATGTCCTGTGCTGCCCCTCCACCCGATGCCCGTGCGTCCATCGTGCTCCGTGATGCGGTGCTTCAGCTACCGTCCGGCGTGTCCTTGGCCAATGCTGCGCGAAGGCTGCCGGGTTGCGGGCGAGGAGCGTGCGGCGGAGAGCCCTGCACGCACCACGCGGTCACCGAGCGCGGACGACGCCGGCAGTGCGACGGCCAGGGCATCGGCCAGACGGGACGCGCCCTGCGGCGTCCGCGCCTGCACATCGACCAGGGCGGACCAGAGCTGCCCGACCGTGTCGCAGGCGGTGCTGCTTCCCGTGCGGCCCGCGACCACCCAGCCCGTTCCGGCGACGCGCACCACGGACCCACCCGGCAGCCCGGACACGATCGTGTTGACGGCCTGCGCCACGAGCAGCAGGTCGCGCGTCGTCCGGACCGGCCCGAGGACCGGATCCGCGACGACGGTGCGGCCGCACGCACCGCACATCAGGCGTCCGGGAAGCGGGCCGTCATGGCATTACGTCGCCCGAGTTGGGGCCCAGGGTCTGGCCGACGAATAGGTTGCCCCCGGGATCGCTCGCCAGCAGCAGCGCGGTGGGAGCGACCTCGGCCGGCACGCCGAACCTGCGCAGCGGCAGCTCCTTCCGCTTCGCCGCCTTCCAGTCCTCGGAGATGCCGTCGACCAGCGGGGTCTCGATGGGCCCGGGGGCGATGCAGTTGGCGAGCACGTTGTCCGCCGAGACCTCGAGCGCGAGCGCCTTGGTCATGCCGATCACCCCCGCCTTCGCGGCGCTGTAGTGGCTCAGCCCGGTGCCGCCCTTGATGCCGAGCTGGGACGAGATGTTGATGATGCGCCCCCACCGCCGGTTCCGCATCGGGCCGATGACCTCGCGGCAGCAGAGGAACACGCCGGTGAGGTCCACGGAGATGGTCTCCGTCCACTGTGCGAGGCTCATGTCCTCGAGCGGCGACTCGGTGAGCAGCCCGGCGCTGTTCACCAGGACGTCGACGGTCCCGATCCCGTCCCGCGCCTCGGCGAAGGCACTCCGGACGCTCTCCTCGCGTGCGACGTCGACCTCGATGATCCCCGGACCGGGTACGCGGTCCATCACCACCACCCGGTCGCCCTGGGCGGCGAAGGCCTCGGCGATCGCCGCCCCGATGCCGCTGCCACCACCGGTCACGACGACGCCCCGGCGCCCCGCCGCGAGGGGAGCGCCGGTGCCGCCCGTCATGCGCGCATCTTGATGGTCAGGCCACCGTCGACGACGAGTGACTGGCCGGTCACGTAGCGCGATGCGTCGGAGGTCAGGAAGCCGATCACGTCGGCGACCTCCTCCGGCCTGCCGACCCGGCCCCAGGGGATGTCCCTGCCCGCCCGCTCGAGGCCCTCGGGACCGAGCGAGTTGACGGGGTCGAGGGACTGCGGCGTCTCGATGAGACCCGGGATCACCGCGTTGGCGCGGATCGCCCGCGGCCCCAGTTCCGAGGCGACGCTGCGGATGAGCCCGAGGACCCCCGATTTCGCCGCGGCGTAGTGGGCGTGTTCCTCCCACCCGTAGACACCCCCGGCGATCGAGGACACGGCGACGAGCGCACCGGGGCCGCTCATCCGCTGGGATGCCGAGCGCAGCGTCCGGAGGACGCCGGTCAGGTCGACGTCGAGCATCGCGTCCCAGAGGTCGTCCGTCAGCTCGTTCAGCGGGGCGTTGCGCAGGATGCCCGCATTCGCGACGGCGTAGTCCAGGCGCCCGTACTCGTCCAGGGCGCGCTGGGCGAAGGCGTCCACGGACTCCGTGGAACGCACATCGACCTCGTGGATGACGGCATCACCGCCCACGGCCCGCACGCCGGAGAGGGTCTCCTCCGGGTCGTGCGGGTCGCCGGGGAAGGTGCCGATGACGGTCCGGACATCCCGGCCGGCGTAGTGGACGGCGAGGGCGCGGCCGATACCGCTGGCGGCACCCGTGACGATGGCTACCTCAGACTGCTGCATGCGGTTCCTCGAGGGCCACGGCTGCGACGGGACGCGCCGCGATCATCAGGACACCGGAGAGCAGCGTGCCCACCGCGCCCACCCAGAGGGCGGCAGCACCGGTGCCTGCCGCAGCGGCGACGAGCGTGAACAGGGCGCCGCCGATGATCGTCCCGGGCTGGCTCATGGCACCGATGAACGCGAGGCCCGTGGCACGGCAGCTCACGGGGTAGCACTCGGCCATGAAGTACTGGATCGCGGCGTAGGGGCCCACCAGGAAGAACAGGCCGGTGCCGTACGTGAGGATGATCAGGAACGGGCTGGACACCAGCGGGCTCAGCATCACGGCGAAGGACAGGCCCGAGATGATCCAGCCCACGATGATGGTCCGCTTCCGACCCACCTTGTCGCCGATCCAGCCGTGGAACACGTAGCCGAAGTACGCGAGCAGGTTGATGACGATCAGCATCCAGAAGGCGTCGGAGAGTTCCACGCCCTTGGCGTTCGCGAGCACCGAGGTGCCGAGGACGCTGAAGATCGCGATGCCGAAGAAGTTGAGGATCCAGGCGAGCGAGAAGACGATCGTGTTGCGGCGGAACTCGCCTTCCCAGATGCGCTTGAGGGGTGAGGTGGAGGAGTGTTCGACGCCGTAGGCGCCGGCGAGCGCGTGGGCTTCGTCGCTCTTGCCGCCCTTCTCCAGTTCGGTGAGGCGCTGGTGCAGCTCGAACTGCGGCGTCTCCTTCAGCTTCTTGCTGATGAGCAGGACGATGATGATCGCGGGGATGGTGGCCATGAGGTACAGGGCGCGCCAGCCGAAGATCGGCAGGAACACCAGGGCGAGGGCACTCGCGAGGAGGAAGCCCAGCGGCCAGCCGCCCTGGATGAAGGAGTAGTGGAAGCCCGGACGCTTGCGCTTCCGCTCGTCCTCGGTGACCTGGTACACCTCGTTCATGTAGGTGGCGTTGACGGCCTGCTCGGAGAAGCCCAGGCCGCCGAAGGAGCGCACGAAGACGAGGAGCGAGTTGCTGATGACGCCGAGGCCGGCAGGGATGAAGGCTGTGACGCCAGAGACGACGGCGGTACCGCCGACGGTGAGCATCATCCCTTTCTTGCGGCCGAGGCGGTCGATCACGGGACCGATGCCGAAACACACGATCGCTGTTCCGACGGCGATCCAGGTGTTGACCGCGTAGGCCTCCGGTGCCGTCCAGCCGAATTCCTCCTGCATGGCCGGCAGCAGGGTACCGAACAGGCCGTAGTCGAAGACCGCCACGGTCCAGGCGAGCAGGGCGAGGACGGTCGCCGTGCTGGTCTTCTTCTTCGAGAACACCGGGAACGTGCGTTGCTCATTGCCCGTCGGCGTCGAAAGGTCGACGCCCGCCTCTTTGATGGACATCAGTTCGATTCCTTTCGGGGATTGCGTGCCAGGAACGAGTCGGCGATCTGATCGAACGTGTGCCAGGTGACGCCCTCGTGGGAGTTGAAGTGCTGGATGAGGCGCTCGAGCATGAGCAGGACCTGCGGCCGGCCCGAGACGTCGGGGTGGATCGTCATGGTGAAGACGGCGGAGTCCATCTCGGCGTAGACCCAGTCGAACTGGTCCCGCCACATCTGCTCGATGTCCCGCGGGTTGACGAACCCGTGCGAGTTGGGTGCCGCCTTGATGAACATCATCGGCGGGAGGTCGTCGAGGTACCAGTTCGCCGGGATCTCCACGAGGTCGGTCTCCTGGCCCCGGACGAGCGGCTTCATCCAGGCCTCGGCGGGCTTGGAGTAGTCGATCTTCGTCCAGCTGTCCCCGACCCTCACGTAGTAGGGCTCGAAGTCGTTGTGCATGAGGGAGTGGTCGTACTTGATGCCACGCTCGAGCAGGATCTCGTTGGTGATGGGGGAGAACTCCCACCACGGCGCCACATACCCGGTGGGGCGACGCCCCGAGACCTGCTCGATGAGCTCGATCGACCGGTCGAGGATCGCCGTCTCCTGTTCGCGGGTCATGGCGATCGGGTTCTCGTGGGAATAGCCGTGGACGCCGATCTCGTGCCCCGCGTCGACGATCATGCGGGTGAGGTCGGGGAACGTCTCGAGCGAGTGGCCCGGGACGAACCAGGTGGAGGGAAGGGAGTACTTCTCGAAGAGGCGGAGGATGCGGGGGCCGCCGACATCCCCGCTGAAGAGCCCACGGGAGATGTCGCAGGGCGAGTCCTCGCCCCCGTAGGAACCGAGCATTCCGGCAACTGCATCGACGTCAACGCCGAAGGCGATCTGGATGTCTTTCGTCATGGGGTCGGCCTTTCCTGGGATGGGTGAAATCGGGGAGGGGTCAGGCGGGCGGAGCGGGAGCCAGGACGTCAGGGTCGCCCCGCTGCCGGATCTCCCCGGCGACCTGCTCGGCGGACAGCCCGAGGGCGAGCAATGCCTGCAGGAGGATGCGGGCCTGGGAGGGACGGAGCAGCCCGGACGGGACGGCTCCGGCGTCCTCGAGGGTCCTTCCGCCGCCGGCACCGTAGACCCCCCGCACCGGTCCTGCATGCACGCGGGTGCTGGTGACGACGACGACGCCGTCCCGTACGGCCTCGCGGACGGCGTCGCTGAGCTCCGCGTTGGCATTCCCGAGCCCGGTGGCCTCGAGGACGATCCCGCGGGCGCCGGCGGCGATCGCGGCGGTGAAGAGGGTCGCGTCGGCGCCCGGGTAGCAGGCGACGACGTCCACGCGGGTGCCCGTCCCGGCCGGGGGAATGGCGAGCGGCGCCGGCCGCCGCAGGGCAGGGCCCAGCGTGATCGCGCCGTCGGCCGAGACCGATCCTGCGGATCCGAGGTCCGGGTTGCTGAACGCATGGAGCGCCGTCGTCTCGGACTTCCTCGTCGCCGGGAGGGGGAAGACCTCGCCGTCGAACACGATGAGCGCGCCCCTGGCTTGCGCCTCCGGGGATGCCGCGAGCGTGAGTGCGGCACGCAGGTTCCCCGGGCCGTCCGGCTCCGCGCTGTCGGCGGCGCGCTGGGCACCGGTGAAGATCGCCGGCCGCGGATCGTCGTGGAGGAGGTCGGCGAGGTAGGCGGTCTCCTCCATCGAATCGGTGCCGTGCGTGACGACGATGCCGAGCGTCTCCGGGGACTCGAGCGCGGTACGGATGGCCGCGCAGACAGCGAGCATGTCGTCGAAGGTGAGCAGGTACGAGCCCTTCTGCATGAGGTCCACGACCTCGACCGAGGCGTTCGTCCCGGCCGCGGCGAGGACGGCGCCCCCTGCGTCGGCGGCCACGGTCGATCCGTCGGCGGTGTGGACGCGGGAGGCGATCGTGCCGCCCGTCGCCAGCAGTACGACGTGGCCGGTGGTGAGGGATTCCAACGGTGCTTCCTCCTTACCCAATCGTTTGGGCGAGTGTGACGGAAAGCAGAAGTCCGGGGCGGGTGCCAGGGGTTCTGCGCGATGCGACCTGCGTGGAACTGGACGAAACCCAAACGTTTGGGTTGAATGAGGAAAACCATAGGATGTGACCTGTATCTCGTCAATGGATCGCCCGAGATTTCACGCACCCGAAACATGAGCACCATCGGGAAGGGGGTAGGACCGTGGATCCAGCAGGTAGGCGACACGCGGTGGTCACCCTGAAGGACCTCGCAGCGGAACTCGGCATCCACGTTTCCACGGTCTCCCGGGTGCTGCACTCGGACACGGATGTCGCCCGGGGAGCTGCGTCGAAGGAGACCGCCACGAGGGTGCGCGATCTCGCGAAGCTGAGAGGCTATTCGCCCGATCCGCAGGCGACCAGCCTGCGGACCCGCCGCACGCGGGCGATCGGCGTCATCGTGCCCCGCCTCTCGGACATCGTCCTCGCCACCATGTACGAGGGCGTCGAGGAGGCCGCTGCCGAGAGCAGCCACTCCACCTTCGTGATGAACTCCCATGACGATCTCGACGAGCAGCGCCGCAAGGCCGAGATCATGCTGGCGCGGCGCGTGGACGGCCTGATCCTCGGCGACGTGCACGCGGGCAGCAGCCTGGTGGACGACCTCGCGAAGCGGCACGTGCCCTTCGTCCTCATGAACCGCCGCTACCCGGGCTTCCCGTCGTCCACCTGCGACGACACCGGCGGAGGCCGGCTCGTCGCGGACCACCTGTGGAGCACGGGGCACCGCTCCGTCGCGATCATCGCGGGCGAGACATACGCGAGCACCGGCGTGGACCGGACGGCAGGCTTCGTCGAACGCTGGCGCGACCTGGGCGGAGAGGTGCCGGCGGACCGCATCCTGCCCTCACGCTTCGACACGGAGGGCGGCCGCCGGGCGGGCGAGGAGCTGCTGCGCCTCGGCAGGGACGCCCCGACGGCGGTTTTCGCCGTCAATGACTTCGCCGCGATCGGGGCCATGGGCGCCTTCCGCGCCGGAGGGCTCGTCGTCGGCCAGGACATCGCCGTCGTCGGATTCAACGACACGTCCCTGGCCGCGCAGCTGCCCATCCCCCTGACATCGGTGCGCTCGCCGATGCTCGAGATCGGCAGGACCGCCGTCGGGATGCTCCGCCGGGTGATGAACGGGGAGGAGGTCGGCTCGGTGCGCCACCCCTCGGAACTGTTCGTGCGCGAGAGCAGCGCGTCGGTCATCAGCCCGGCGGGGCGGGGGCTCCGGGCCGGCTGACGCGAAGCCCCTTCAGGCGGCCCCCCAGACGGCGTGCCGCACCTTCGCCGCGTCCGCCCGCGCGGCGAGCGCCTGCTCCATCGTCACGGGCTCGAAATGCGTCAGGGTGCCGGGTGCACTCCGGGCGACGACGTCCATGTCGGCGCTGATGACCGTCGCCACCATCGCGTAGCCGCCGCCGGAGACGGCGTCGCGGTGCAGCACGATCGGCTCCTTGCCGCCGGGCACCTGGATCGATCCGATGGCATAGCCGGCGTCCACGATGTTCGAGGGGTCCGACCCTGCGCCGAACGGCTGCGTGCGCGGCCTCCACTCGAGGTCCGGGCCGGAGTAGCGCAGGCCCGTGCGGTCCGCCACGGGCGTCAGCTTCCACGCCGTGCTCACGAGGGTCTCCATGCCCTCGGCGGTGAGGCGGTGGTCGTAGAGGCCCGGCAGAATGCGCACGGTGACCTCCTTCGCGTAGACGGGCCGCAGTTCCTCGGGGATGGTGTCCAGCGACGAGGAGCCGGAGGAGGCACCCACCGGGAGCGTGTCGCCGGCCTTGAGGGTGCGGCCCTGGAAACCGCCGAGGGCGCCGAGCGTGTAGGTGCTGCGGCTGCCCAGGACCTCGGGCACGTCGATGCCGCCCTGGACCGCGAGGTAGTAGCGCGTGCCCGCCGAGAGCATCCCGAAGGACACCTCGTCCCCGGCGGCCAGCGACAGCCGGGTCCACTGGTCCACGGTCGTCCCGTTCACCTTCACCTGCACGGGCGCGCCCGCCACGGCGATGACGGCGTCGGTGTCGGTGGTGAATGTCGGGCCGAGATAGGCGCACTCGAGGACGGCGTCGCCCGGGCCGTTGCCCACCAGGGCGTTCGCCATCGAGGCGGACAGCTGGTCCATCGCCCCGCCCTGCGGGATGCCGACGTTGTAGTGGCCGAACCGGCCCCGGTCCTGGACCGAGGTGGCGAGGCCGGGTTCGAGGATGTCAAAGGCCATTGAGCTTCTCCAGAATGTCCCGGTTGTGCGCGGTGGGGTCGGTCAGTGCCTTCTGCAGGTCGAAGGTCACGGGTACCTGGCGGTAGGTGAACGTCCCGGCGTCGACCTCCGCCTGGATCGCCCTGTACTCGTCCTCGCCGACGGGCTTGAACTTCACGATGTCACCGGGCCGGAAGAAGATCATGAAGTCCGAGAAGTCCTCGAGCTTCTGCGCCGGGTCGAAGATCGGAGCGGCGGCGATACCGAACATCTGGTAGCCGCCGGCGCCCCGCACCGAATAGATGCAGGCGAAGCAGCCTCCATGGCCGACGGTCAGTGGGGGAGTGTCGGTGCGCGGGCTGAGGTACTTCGGGACCTCGAGCTGCTCCTCCTGCGGGACGATCTGGAACATGAAGGGCAACCCTGCCACGAAGCCCACCATGGACACGAGCCACGGCGATTCGTGGTGCTTCCGGATGAACTCCTGCGGGGATGACAGGCCGTTCTCCTCGGCCGCGAAGTCCAGGTCCGTGCCGTCGGGCCGCTGGTGGCCCTTGCGGAAACGGGCTCCGGTCTCGCGGGTGTAGGGGTCGTCGTACCAGACGGGGATCTCGATGATCCGGGTCTCGAGGGTCTGCTCGCTCAGCCGGGCGACCTCCTCCTCGACCTGCCGCACGAGCGCCTCCAGCTCGTCCGGCGGCACCGTGTCGGGATCGAAGCGCAGCAGCAGGGAGGCATTGGCAGGACAGATGTCCACGACGCCGTCGATCGCGCGCGCCGCGAGCCGCGCCGCCATGGCGTTCGCCTTAAAGTTGGCGGCGAGGCTCATGCTCTCGGAGATCTCGACGAAGAGGAACTCGTCGCCGCCCCACGTGTAGCGGGCGGCGTCGAGGTGCTGGGGTGCGTGGCTCATGCGTCAGCTCCGAGGAGGTCGGGGGTCGATTCGATGAACTTCGAGTGGTGGGTCACGTCGCGTACCTCGGGCCGGTGGAGGACCGTCGACAGGAGCGGCAGGGTGGTCCTGACGCCCTCGATCCGCACCTCCCCGAGTGAACGCGCGGACCGCCGGATGGCGTCGGTGCGGGTCTCGTCCCACACCACGAGCTTGGCGAGCAGCGAGTCGTAGAACGGTGCGACGGCGGATCCCGCGACCACGCCGGAATCGATCCGTACCCCCGGCCCGCCGGGCCAGTCGAGGCGCGCCAGGGTGCCGGGGCTCGGCAGGAAGCCCTGCGACGGGTCCTCGGCGTTGATCCGGAACTCGAAGGCGTGGCCCCGGAAGGTGACGTCCTCCTGGCTGAGCCGCAGCCTGCCGGTGGACGCGACGAGCAGTTGCTCCCGGACGAGGTCGAGGCCGGTGACCATCTCCGTGACCGGGTGCTCCACCTGCAGCCGGGTGTTCATCTCGATGAAGGCCGCCTGCTCCCGGTCCGGGTCGTAGAGGAATTCGACGGTGCCGAGGCCGGAGTAGTCGCACTGGCGGCCGAGTTCGATGGACGAGGCGCGGATGGTGTCGCGGACGGCGTCGGGCAGCAGGGGGGCGGGGGCCTCCTCGATGATCTTCTGCTGGCGGCGCTGCAGTGAGCAGTCCCGGTCGCCGAGGTGGATGACGCGCTCGCCGTCGCCGAGGATCTGCACCTCGACGTGGCGAGCGCGGGAGACGAACTGCTCGAGGTACACGGCGGGGTCGCCGAACGCCGCCTGGGCCTCGGCGCGGGCGACGTCGACCGTCCTGACCAGGTCCTCCTCCTGCGTCACGAGCCGGATCCCGCGGCCTCCACCACCGGCGGACGCCTTGACCACCAGCGGGTAGCCGATCTCCCGCGCGATGGGGAGGGGGTCGACGTCGGGCTCCAGCGCGCCGTCGCTCCCGGGCAGGGTCGGCACGCCGGCCTCCCGGGCGGCCTGCCGTGCGCGGGACTTGTTGCCCATCAGGTCGATGGCGTCGGGTGAGGGGCCCACCCAGGTGAGGCCGGCATCGAGGACGGAGCGGGCGAAGCGCGGGTTCTCGGACAGGAAGCCGTAACCGGGGTGGACCGCGTCGCACCCGGCGGCCTCCGCGGCCTTGAGCACCGCGGCGCCGTCGAGGTAGCTCTTCGCGGCCGGCGCGGGTCCGACCACCCGGACGTCGTCGGCGAGCGACGCCGCGTAGGAGTCGGCGTCGGGTTCACTGGCGGCGAGGACGGTCTCGAGGCCCAGTTCCCGTGCCGCCCGGATGACGCGGACAGCGATCTCGCCGCGGTTCGCGATCAGGAGGCGTTCCATCCGCTAGCCCTCGGACACCGTGGCGATGACGTCGCCGGGGTTGACGGTCCCGGAGTCCTCGACGGCGAAGCTTTCGAGGGTGCCGGCCACGTCGCTGCGGATCTCCGAGAACTGCTTCATGATCTCCACCACCCCGATGGTCTGGCCCGCCTCGATGGCGTCACCCTCGTTCGCGTAGGGGTCCTTGTCGGGCCCGGGCTTGCGGTAGAAGATGCCGGGCAGTGGGGAGACGATGTCGGCCACGGGGGTCCTTTCGGGTTGAGGGTCGGGTTGAGGGTCGGGTCGTCAGGGAGCATCGAGGGCGGAGCGGACAGCCGCCGCCACCTCGGGGGAGTTGGGGGCGTCCGAGTGGACGCAGATGCTGTCGAACGGGATGGTGAGGAGCGAGCCGTCGGAGGCCTCCACGACGCCGTCCGTGAGGGCACGCGTCACGCGGCGCGCGGCCGCGGCGGGGTCCGTCGGCTCCGGCCGGCGCTGGATGAGGAGTTCGCCGGCAGGCCCGTAGTTGAGGTCCACGTACAGTTCGGCGACGAAGGGCACACCGAGTTCCTCGCACACGCTCTGGTGCGCGGTGCCGGCGATGCCGTAGACGGCGACGTCGAAGAGCCGGGCCACCCGGGCGGCGCCCCTCATCAGGTCCGGGTCGCGGGCCAGCATCCCGTAGAGGGACCCGTGGGGCTTGATGTGGTTGAGGCGTGCGCCCTCGCGCCGCAGGAAGGCGCTGAGCGCACCCACCTGGTAGAGCACGAGGTGCTCCACCTCCTGGGGGGTCAGCTTCATCTCGCGCCGCCCGAAGCCCACGAGGTCCGGGAGCCCGGGGTGGGCGCCGATCAGCACGTCCTGCGCGTGGGCCGCCGCGACGGTCTCCGCCATGGTGTCCGGGTCCCCCGAGTGGAAACCGCAGGCCACGTTGATGGCGTCCACGGTCCCGAGGAGCGCGGGGTCGTTGCCGAAGGAGTGCAGGCCGAGCGATTCGCCCATGTCCGAATTGATCATCGGCGTCGTGCGCCGGGGAGCGTCCGTCATGCGACAACCCTAGAGAGCGTCGGCGGACCGATATAGTGGGCGCGCGCCCTCGCTTCTCTCCCTTCGGAGGGCACATGCACACAGGAGGACCCCATGATCGTTGCCGATCTGCTGGCTGCCGATGCCCTGCAGCTGCGCCTCCACACGCCGTCATCGGTGGAGCGGCTGGCCTGGGACATCAGCTGGTGCGCTCCCGCCGAGACCATCGATCCCACGCCGTTCCTCAGCAGCGCCGTGGTCCTGCTGACCAACGGGATCGGGCTGAACATCGAGGACCAGCGGACCTGGACCGCCTACGTGGAGCGCCTCGTCCGCGTCCGGGTGGCGGCCATCGCCTTCGGGACGGGGACGGCGCACCGGCTCATCCCACCCGGTCTCGTCCGGGCGGCGACGGAGCTCGACGTGCCGCTGCTGGAGATCCCGCAGTCGGTGCCGTTCCTGCAGGTCCATCGCCATGTGACGAACGTGCTGGAGGTGGAGCGCTTCACGGCCGTGAACAGGTCGTGGGAGCTGGCACAGGAGTGTGCGCAGCTCGCCGCCTCCGGGTCGCACCTGCAGGTGGTGCTCGACGCCGCGGCGCAGGCCGCCGAGGGGCATCTCGCCATCGTGGACGCCGCCGGCGTGGTCATCGCGCGCTCGCCGTCGGCCTCGGTCTGGACCGCCGCGGACCTCACGGAGGTGCCGGGGGCGGGTCGCGGCAGCATCCCCCTGCCCATGGGCAGCGGCGATTCGTTCCAGCTGATCGTGCGGGACGCGACGTCGGACCACCCGGTGGACACCCTGCTCGCACCGGCCGCGTCGATCATCGCCGTGCAGCTGCAGACGGCGCTGCACACCACCACCCACAAGGAGCGGGAGCTCGAGACCCTCCTCGACCAGGTGCCCGACTGGGCCGGCGTCGCCCTCGAGGAGTTCACCGCGACGTTCCGGTCCACCGGCCTCGACGTGCGCGAGCCCACCCTCGTGCTGGCCGCGACCGCCGGGCGCCGAAACCTCTCCAACGCGTGGCGGATCCGGCTCCTGCTGCAGTCGCGGTTCCTCGACGTGCGCGTGCAGGTCCGTGCGGGCGTCCTCTACGCTTTCGCCCAGGGACCGCTCGGCAGCGCGGGTGCTGAGGACGCCGCGGCGGGTCTGCTCGAGGCCTGCGTCCGGGAGCTCCCCGGCCAGCCCCTCGTGCTCAAGGGGCCCTGCCACACCATCGACGAACTCCGCCTGGGGATCCATCAGGCGGGGACGACGGTCGGGGAGGTCCGGGCGCCGGTGCGCGCACCGGACCTCGGGATCCGCGCGCTGATCGCGTCGACCGCATCCTCGGGTGCCCGGGCCGGTGCCCACAAGCTCCTGGCACCCGTCCTCGCATACGACGCCGCGCACGCGGTGGACCTGCTCGGCACGCTGGAGGCGTTCCTCGAGCACGATGCGCAGCCCGGCCGCACGGCGGCGAAGCTGTTCATCCACCGCAACACCCTCGCCCAGCGGCTGGGGAAACTCGAGGGCCTACTGCGGGTGTCACTGACATCGCTCGAGGGTCAGGCCACGTGCCTGCTGGCGCTGCAGATCCTGCGGTCCGAGGCCCTGCCGCCCGGGCGTCCCGCGGTGTCGCTGGCCGATCACCGTTAGCCCCCGGAACGACGACGGCCCCGCCTGCAGGCCCGAGGGCAAGCAGGCGGGGCCGGGGGACCCGGACCTAGGAGGTCTCGATGTCCTTCGTGGCGTAGTCGAACAGGAAGGTCACCGACGTGTCGGAGAGCAGGTGCAGTTCGTGGTTCGCGCCGTCACGCACGCCGAACCGGCCGTAGTTCTCCGCCCAGGACCCGTTGACGAGGATCTTGAACTGGTAGGTGCCGGCGGGCAGCTGGAGGGTCTGCTGCCAGACGTTCCCTGCGGCGTCGTAGTCGAGCTGCAGTTCGCGGAGGTCCGAACTCCAGTGCCCGGCCTCGCCGAACAGCGGGTCGAAGTCGCCGGAGAGAGCGACGGACTGGGGCTGGTCGTGCCAGGCGTCGTCGGCCGTCCCCTCCGCGGGCGAGATGACGCCGTCGGGCGTCACCTCGAGGGTCGGGGTGACGTCCGGGGGCGTGGGGTCCTCGACGAGAGCTGCCTTGGCCTGAGCGACCTCCGTCGGATCCACATCGACATCCGCCTGCGCGGCCTGCGCCTCCTCGCCCAGCTGCTCGGGGGCCACCGGCGCGTGCACCGGAGCCTCGGCAGCGGTCTCCGGCACGGGAGCGCCACTGATCATGGCGTTGATGAACTGCTCGGGGTCGGTGAAGGCGTGGACCGCGCGGACGCCCTCGTCGGTGGCGGTCCAGCCGCTGCGGCCCTTGACGAGCCAGCCGGCCTTGACGAGCTTCGACGTCGCCGTCGTCAGGGCCTTGAAACCGCGGGGGACGCCGCCGGAGAGGAGCTCGGCTTCCTTGGCGTCGAACGGGACCTGGGCGACAGCCTGCGCCATCAGTTCGCTGGGGGCGACGGCGGTGCCCGCGGCCTGGTGGGCGGCGAGCAGGGCGAGGGTCATGCGGAGTCGGTCGTTGGTACGGTTCCGGGCGGCCATGGCGGTCTCCTTCGTGGGGCGGGCGGCAACCTGCCGTCATGTCCCTGCAGTTCCCCGCCCTGGCGGAGTACATCTCACGGGATGCACTCCTACCCTGGCGGGCTCGACGATGCTTGGGACTGCGGACGGCAGCACCCTGACTTTATCCGAGTCCTGCACATCGCGGCTATTGTGCGCTGCATGACGTCCCCTTCCCACACGTCCCCTTCCTACACGTCCCCTTCCCGCGCCTCGCCGGTGCGGACCGTCGCCCGCGTGGTACTCGGTGCGTTCCTGCTGTTCGCGGGCTCGGCCCACCTGACCTTCGCGAGGTCGGCGTTCGCAGCGCAGGTCCCCGCCTGGCTTCCGCTCGGAACGGATCCCGTCGTGGTGGTGTCCGGCGTCGTCGAGCTGGTGCTCGGCGCCGCACTGGTCCTCGCCGGCAGGCGCCGCGTACCGGTCGGCTGGGTGGTCGCGGCGTTCTTCGTGGCGGTCTTCCCGGGCAATATCGCCCAGTACGTCGACGGCGTCAGCGCCTTCGGGCTCGACACCGACCGTGCCAGGCTCGCCCGCCTGTTCTTCCAGCCCGTGCTGGTGGTGTGGGCGCTGTGGTCGACGGCGGCCTGGCGGGACCGGCGGATGCTGCTGAGGCGCTGACGAACGCTGCGTGCGCCTCAGTCCGGCGCCTTGCGGGAGTCCATGCCGACCGTGATCCAGAACGCGAGGTCCGCGTCGTCGTCGATCCTCCCGCTCGGCACGGTGAGCCAGCCCTGACCCATCGGCCGGTCGCCGCCCATGCGCGCAGCTGTCCCGCCTCGTCGCAGCAGCTCCTCGTGGTCGGCCGGGTCGGTGCGGACGAGCAGGTCCCCGTTCCGGCCGGAACCGACCGCCAGGCGGTCGTCGACCATGAACGACTGGAGGCCGAACATGCGGACCTCACGCACGTTCGCGCGTGACGCGAAGAAATCCCGGAGCCGTTGCGCCAGGGTCTCGCGAGGATCAGGGGTGTCCATGGTCGCTCCCTCACTCGATGTACACGCCGAACGTCGTGTGATCGCAGTATCCTGTCACGTCGTGCCGCCGCGCGGGGGTGCCCCGGGTTCAGCCCGCCGTCAGGAGCCGTTGCGCCGCTTCGTCGACGGCGGCCCCCGAACCGGCGAGGTGCCACCGCCTGCCGAGGTGTTCGACGATCCTGGTCCTCCCGCCGACCCCCTCCACGAGCGCGCGGCCCGGCAACCAGTCCCAATCGGCGCAGTCCGGCTGCATCCACAGGCCGATCCGGCCCGCTGCCACGTCGGCGAGGTCGGCGGTTCCCGCGCCGCTGATGCGCAAGGTGGCTGCGCCGTCCATGATCCGCGACAGCACGGCCATCATCGAGGAGTCGGAGACGTCGGACCGGTCCAGGTAGGAGGCAACGCTGCAGTCACGCAGCGGTGTGTCGGTCAGTGGCTCCACGGCGCTGCCGTTCAGCGTCGTGCCCCGGCCCTGGCCCGCCACCTAGGTCTCCCGGGTGGCGGGTACGTACACGGCTCCTGCGAGGAGCACGCCGTCGTCGTCGAGAGCTACGGCAGAGCACCAGGTGGGGAGCCCCCACAGGAAGTTGAACGTCCCGTCCACGGGGTCGAGGACCCAGCGGCGGCCGTTCCGTGATGCCACGGAGGATCCTTCCTCGCCGAGCACGCCGTCCTCGGGGCGCTCGTCCCGGAGCCGGTCCCTGATGAGTGCCTCCGCTGCACGATCGGCGGCCGAGACCAGGTCGGCCCTCGAGGTCTTCTGCTCGATGTCCACCCCGTTCGACCGCATCTCGAGCGCACGTCGAGACGCATCCTGTACCAAACCTGCCGCAAGCTCGACGTCGTCCACCGGACCAACGTACCGCCGGCCGTCGGCGGCCGGAAGCACGCTACCCGGATCGCGGCGCGCGCGCCCGAAGGAAGCGTGGCGACAACGGCGACCGGCGGGCCCTCTCGCCAACTGGTCCCGTCATGGACACTGCGGAACCCCCGCGCGTTCACCGCGCCGCCATGTCTTATTCGTAGACAGGGGAGGTTGGCACCCCACCTCGTCCGTTCGGGAGAACCATGACTCCGTCCAGTCCCGCCCGCCGCTCGCGCGCGCACGCCGCCGTCGCCGCCGCGACCCTCACCGGTACCCTGCTGTTGGCAGTGCCCGCGAGTGCCGCCGTCGTCCCCGCGCCGATCAGCTACTCCGCCGACGGCGCGGCCCTCGGCCTCACGCCGATCGGTTCCTACGAGAGCGGGGTGTTCGACGAGTCCGCCGCGGAGATCGTGGCCTATCACGCCGCAAGCAAGCGGCTCTTCGTGGTGAACGCGCAGTTGGGCGCGGTGGACGTGCTAGACGTCGCCGACCCCACAGCGCCGTCGAGGCTCTTCACCATCACGGGCGCCGGCGTCGCGAACTCCGTGGCCATCCGGCCCGACGGCCTCGGCATCATGGCGCTGGAGAACACGACGAAGACCGCCGACGGATCGCTCGTCTTCTTCGATGCCGCGGGTAGCGGCGAAGCTCTCGGCACGGTGAAGGTCGGCGCGCAGCCGGACATGCTGAGCATCTCGGAGGACGGCGGGCTCGCCGTCGTCGCCAACGAGGGCGAGCCGGACGACGCGTACGAGGTCGACCCCGAGGGGTCGGTCAGCGTCGTGTCCCTGCCGGCCACGGTGGCAGCGCCGGTCCAGGAGGCCGTCCGCACCGCAGGATTCGGGGCGTACGAGTCAGCCGTCAACGGCGGAACCAGGGCACTGCCCGACGGCGTCCGGATCTTTGCGGGGATCGAGGGCTCCGCACGGCCCGTCTCCGAGGGTCTCGAGCCGGAATACATCGCGATCGATGGCGGTACCGCCTACGCCGCGCTGCAGGAGGCGAATGCCGTCGCCGTCGTCGACCTCGCGTCCGCCACCGTCACGGACATCTGGTCGCTCGGCGCTAAGGACCACGGCCTGCCCGGCAACGGCCTCGACGCGTCGGACCGGGACCCGCGGGACGCGCCGACCGTGAACATCCGCACGTTCGAGGGTCTCAAGGGCCTGTACATGCCGGACGGCATCAACGCCTACACTACCGGCGGCCGGACCTACCTCGTCACCGCGAACGAGGGCGATGCCCGCGAGTGGGGCAGCTACGTGGAGCCCGCCCGGGTGAAGGACCTCGGCACGGACGGCCTCGCACCGCTCTGTGCGACGAGCCCTCTCCTGGGCCTGACCGGTGACGCGGACCTCGGCCGCCTCAACATCAGCACGGCCAGCGGACTGACCGATGCGGGCTGCTACGACGAGCTCTACGCATTCGGCAGCCGCAGCTTTTCCATCTGGACCACCGACGGCGAGCAGGTGTTCGACTCGGGGGAGGACTTCGAGCAGATCACCGCCGCCGCGAATCCCGGCTTCTTCAACTCCAACCACTCCGAGACCAACGTCGAGGGCCGCAGCGACGACAAGGGCCCGGAGCCCGAGAACCTCACCATCGGCGAGGTGGACGGCCGCACCTACGCGTTCATCGGCTTCGAGCGCGTCGGCGGCATCGCGGTGTACGACATCACCGACCCGGGCACCAGCGCCTTCGTCACCTACGTGAACAACAGGGACTTCGCCTACTCCGTCGAAGAGGACCCGACCACCCTGCCGCTGGCGGGCGACCTCGGCCCCGAGGGCCTCACCTTCATCCCCGCTGCGGGCTCGCCGACCGGGGAGCCCATGATCGCCGTCGGCAACGAGGTGTCAGGGACGACGACCCTGTTCGGGATCGAGCTCGCCATCGAGCCGGCGCCCACCCCGTCGCCGACCCCGACCCCGTCGCCGACCCCGACGCCGACCCCGACGCCGACGCCGACGCCGACGCCGACGCCGACCCCGACGCCGACCCCGACTTCCACCCCCACCGACGAGCCCACGGCCGACCCGACGACGGAACCGGCCGGCGAGCCGACGGACCAACCCGCGAATGAGCCGACCGACGACCCGACTGACGCCCCGATCACCGGTGGTGACAGCGGCATCGGTGGCGGAACGGGTGACGGTACCGGCGGCGGGACGGACGACAGCGGCGTCTTCAGGCCGAGCGGCGACCTGGCGCAGACGGGGGCGAACGTCCTGCTGCCCGCAGCCGCCGGCGTTCTGCTCGCCCTGCTCGGCGGTGCGCTTCTGTTCTCCCGCCGGAAGAACAGCTCGGAGGATGAGACCGCGGGCTGACGCGGCTCAGGCGACGCAGCTCGAACGCGACGATGCCCGGCACGCGTTGTGCCGGGCATGGTCGTGATCAGGGCGAAGGGATCAGTTGGTGGCGGTTGCCCGACGACGCACGGCATAGACGCCACCGACCGCGGCGAGGAGAAGCCCGCCACCAAGCGCCAGGGAGCCTGAGGTGTCGTCCTGAGGCGTCTGAGCCACACCGGTGTCAGCACCACCGACCGGCATCTGCCCTACCTGCGGCGGCACGGGCTGGGGAGCAACCGGCTGCGTGACGGCAGTGTTCTCGGCGACGATGCGGTCGACGATGGCCGGGTTGTATGCCGGTGTCCCTGCCGCGTCGCAGCCGAAGCCGTCGTTATCGGCGTCCAGCCCGGCCTGGTAGCCAGGAGTGCCCGCCGGGATGTTGTAGACACCGACGGCCGCGGCCTCGGAGCAGTTGTTGAACGGCAGGCCGACGGCGAGAGCCGGTGAGGCAGAGAGGATGGACATGCCGGCAACCGCGGCGGTAGCGAGGGCGATCGAGGACTTCTTCATTGAATGCTCCTGAGGCGTTGGTGGTGCTGGTCTGCTGACCCTACGGCCCCAACCGTCTCAGGGGCACCGTACGCCCCACCGAAGAGGTAGTTGCACTACGCAACAAATGCCTGTGGCCATCCAGCTCGGGGAACAGGACCGCCCTGAGCGCACAGGCGATGATGCCCGGCACAACGTGCCGGGCATCATCGTTCCCGCGAGCGCTACGGGCGCTTCCTCAGGTCCGCCTCGCCGTGACCAGCAGGTACTCCCAGTCGACAGTGGTGCTGCCGGTGCCTGCACTGAACCGGGAGACGAGCGCCGCCAGGTCGGCGTCGAGCGCTGCCGCCTTCTCCGCGTCGTCGCCGATGAACTTGTAGACGCTGATCGTGGGCCCGTAATTGGCCTTGAAGTAGTTGATGAACTCCTCCGGTGCGTGGAAGCGGTCCACCCGCACCACGCGCCGCTCGGCCCGCAGATCCGTCACCTGACCGTCGAGGAGCGACCGGACATGGTCCTCGTTGCCCCACAGCGGTGGAGGCTGCGCCCCGGGAGGCGGCGGCGGTGCGTAGGGCTTCATCGTTGCGAACATCTGGCCGACGAATCCTTCCGGCGTCCAACTGACCAGCCCGATGCTGCCGCCCGACCGGCAGGCCCGCACCAGCTCGTTGGCCGCTAGCTGGTGATGCGGCGCGAACATGACGCCCAGGCACGACATCACGGTGTCGAAGGACCCCGAGTCGAACGGGAGGGCCTCGGCGTCGGCGACGCGCCAGTCGAGGGTCACGCCACGCTCCTGTGCGAGGTGCTGCCCGATGTCGAGCAGTTCGGGCGTCAGGTCCGACGCCGTCACGGTCGCGCCACGCTCCGCCGCGGGGATCGCAGCGTTGCCGGTCCCGGCCGCGACGTCGAGCACGTGCTGGCCGCGGGTGATGCCGAGGGCCCCGACGAGGTCCAGACCGAGGCTCGGGACGATGTCGGCTGCGATGGCGGCGTAGTTCCCCTGCGCCCACATGGCGCGGTGCTTGGCCTTCAGCGCCCTGTCCGCGTCGGTGGTGGTGGTCGTATCAGTCATGGTGGTTCCTGTTCCTGTGCTGGATCCGGGCTGCGTCCCCCGGTGTCTCTCTGACGGCTCCAGTGTTGCCACCGGCCGTGTGCACGAGCGTGTGACGACATCCCCTCCCAGGTCCGGTGAACTCCTACAGGTGGTGCCGGGCCGCGAGGTCCTGGGTCAGCAGGGGGTTCTCGATGCCCCTCGCCAGCAACGCCATCGCCGGCAGGACGGCTTCGTCCCCCAGTGCCGCACGCGCCGAGTAGGCGCGGACCACGAGTTCGCGGTGCCCGTACCGGCTGGATCGCTCCCCGAGCTCCCGGGCGAACTCCAGTGCCTGGTGCGGGTCGGTGGCCAGCGCGGCCGTGCTGGCGAGGTCGAGGTTCCGGCCCCGGAACCAGCGGTACCAGGGGTTGGGCTGCACGCCGCGGCGGATCCAGGTGCTTGCCGCACCGGCGTCTCCACGGGCGAGCAGCACCTGCGCCTTCGCGTGGGCTGCGGCGTCGAGGAAGCAGCGGTCTCCGAGCGACGTCGCCAGGGCCATCGCATGGTCCGCCATGTCCTCGGCCGCCGAATCGTCCCCGGTGCCGAGGTGCACCTCGCTGCGGAGGGCTTCGACGAACGGCGTGAACGCGGTCCAGTGCTCGCCGGCGACGAGCGCCAGGACGGTGTCGAGCTCGACGGCGGCGCGATCGCGGTGCCCGGTCAGGAGGTGGACCCGGCCGAGCATGGCCCGTGAGAATGCCTCCTGCCGTGTCCGCCCGAGACCGGCGCTGAGGCGCAGCGACTCCTCGAGGGCGACGACGGCACCTGGATAGTCGGCGGTGTCTGTCGCGAGCATCCCTGCGATGCCGAGCGCCCGCGCCCTTTCATCGGGCAGGCCGTCCGCAGCCTCCGTCGCGCGGGCCAGCCACTTGGCGCCGCTGTCGGGGAAGCCGCGCTGCACGGCGAGGAAGCCGAGCTCACGGTACGCCGCTGACCGGATGGCGGGAGGGCCGTCGCCCGCCAGGGACAGGACGCGGTGCAGCAGGTCGGCGACCTCCGCGCCCCGACCTCCGGCTCCGTGGATGAGCGCTCCGGCCAGGCCCAGCAGGGCTTCCGCCTGCAGGGTCCGGTCGCCGAGGCGCTCCGCGAGGTTGCCGGCGACGCGGAGGTGGGTCAGGGCGGTGGCGGTCGCGCCGGCGGAGAGGCAGGCCTCGGCCGCTTCGAGATAGGACGCGACGGCGGTGGGCGTGGCGGGGAGGCCGGCGGTGCTGGTGTCCGGGGCGGCCAGGGCGTGCTGCACCTCGGCGGGCAGGCCCGACCCCAGCTGCTCACCGAAGACGTCCCCGCAGTGGGCGGCAGCCGTCCGCGCGGCGGTGCGGTCGCCCGCCGCCACGAGCGAGCGGACCAGCAGGGTGTGGAAGTCGGCATTCAGGGGATCGAGTTCCACCGCCCGGGCACCGAGCCGGATCGCCGTCGCGGTGTCGCCGTCGGCGAGCGCCGCCAGACCGCCCTCGTACACGAGCGTCTCCACCGCGTGCCGCAGCCGGTGCCGCTCCATGGTCAGCCACGCGTCGAAAGGCGGGTGGTCTGTGAAGTCGAGTCCGTCGAGCAGTTCCGCGGGAATCTCGGCGAGCGGCCCCGCGCCGAGGTCCGTGTCGAGCCGGAACCCGGGCGGCAGCCTCAGGGTGACGGGGTTCCCGCCGAGAACAGCGTCCGGGCCGAGCACGCGCCGCAGGTCGGCGAGGTGCCAGCGGAGGGTGCCGAGGGGATCATCGGCACCGGTGAACAGCAGCGATGCCAGATGGCTGCGGGCGGTCGGGGTCGCGTGGAGGAGCAGGTGGGTGAGCAGGCCCCAGGACTTCCGGCCGCGCGGCTGACGGCCCTCTCCATCGGGGTGCGTGATGGAGGGCGGCCCGAGAAGCTGGATGACGATCCCGGCCATGCCCCACTGTAGATCCGCGGGCGCCCGGACGGAACGGTCGGCGGCATGCGTGACGCGGACGTGGCACCGGTGTTGCGCGTGACGCCGCCCTCAACCGGTTGACGCTCAGCGCGCGGCGGCGATCGGATGGAGGTCGGTCGCCTCCAGCATCACGGACTCGATGGTCGCGGCCAGCGGCCCGTCCGTCTCCGATGCGGCCTTCGCGTCGATCCAGCGCTGGTCCGTGCCGAACGCCTTCCAGTTCGCCGTCGGGTCGCCGTCGTGCTCGAGGAGGTAGACGAGGACGTCGGGGGAGCCGACGGGCGTCCAGTAGCCCAGGCTCTTCATGTTGTGCTCGATGAACAGATCGATGGTGGAGTCGCGGAACCGGCGCATCAGGGCGTCCATCTTGCCCGGCGATGCGGTGTAGGTGCGGAGTTCGTAGGTCATGGCTCTCCTTGCTGGCGGGGCAGTGGTGAGGCCCAGCCTAGGCGTGTCGGGCCCGTCAGCGGACTTCGGCGGCCGTCGCGGTCCCGTCCCCGAGCCCGATGAACGCGCCCAGTTCCTCGAGGCCGGAGGGGCGTGTGGGCATGAAGTTGGTCAGTTCGCGGGAGCGGATGACGACGGCCCGCCACTGCCCCCGCGAGATGGCCACGTTGATGCGGTTGCGGTTCAGCAGGAACTCCACGCCGCGGGGCGCCTCGGACACCGACGAACAGGCCATGCTCACGAGCACCACCGCGGCCTCCTGCCCCTGGAACTTGTCGACCGTCCCCACCCGGATGTCCCGCAGGTCTGCGGCGTCGAGGGCGGCGCGGATCCGCTGCACCTGCGCGTTGTACGCGGCGACCACCAGCACGTCGGTCGGGGCCAGCGGCCGGGGCGGCTCGGTCCCGCCGGGATGCCAGGTCAGGCCCAGATGCCGGCGCGCCTGGACGACGACCTCCGCGGCCTCCTCGTCCGAGGCCACGACATTGCCGGCATGGTCGACCAGGACGACGTCGACCCCGGCCGGCAGCCCCTCCAGCCGGCGGGCCGCGGCAGCCGGAGCGGCGTCGAGCTTGCCGTCGTAACTCAGCCGGGACACGGCGTCGCACAGGTGCGGATGCATGCGCCAGGAGTCGGCGAGGAAGTACCCGAGGCTCGCGGGGAGCGTCGCATGACCGGCGGACAGCCAGCCCAGGGCCGACTCGTCGACCGGTTCCGGGTGCGAGCCCTGCGTGACCTGCGGCAACTGCTGCGGATCGCCCAGCAGCATCAGGCGCGACGACGCCCGCGAGACGGCCAGCGTGTTGGCGAGCGAGAACTGTCCGGCCTCGTCGATCACGAGCAGGTCCAGCGACCCGGGCGGTACGAGCTTGCCGGTCATGAACCACGACGTCCCGCCGATGAGGCACCCGGCGTCCCCAGCCAGGAGGGCGCCGATGGCGTCGTCGGACGTGTGCGGCCAGGGGACTGGATGGTCCTGCTGCAGCTTCTTGCCGATCCGCTCCGGGTCCACGCCCGCGGCGACGGCCGTGGTGAGGAAGTGTTCGACGACGGCGTGGGACTGCGCCACGACGCCGACCTTCCAGCCCTTCTCGACCAGGCGCGCGATGACGCGCGAGCCCACATACGTCTTGCCGGTGCCGGGAGGGCCCTGCACGGCGAGGTAGGAGGAGTCGAGATCGAGCACGGCGTCCGTGACGGCAGTGACGTAGTCGGCCTGCCCGACGTCGTCGTGCGCGACGAGCGGCAGGGCGTTCCCCGTCGTCAGGCGCGGCGCGGAGCGCTGCAGGACGTCGAGGCCGGGGTGCCGCGGGAGATCCGGCAGTGCTGCGCCGACCGTGTTCGCCAGCTCGGCGAGGGACGCCTCCAGGCTGACCGTGGCGATTGGCTGGTCGGGTGTCAGGGCAGCGGGCAGGTGCCGGTAGGGCGGAACGGTGGCCGACGACTTCTCGGTGACCGTGATCAGCGTCCTGCCGGGAACGTCGGGATCCGCCTCGACACGTTCGACCACCGTTCCGAAACACCCACCCCGGCCGAGCCGGCTGTCCGCCGGGACCTGCACGCCATCCGGTAGCGGGGCGTCGTACATGCGGAACCACGTCGATCCCGGACGCACGTCGGAGCCATCGGGCAGGACGCCGCGCAGCCGGATCGTCCGGGACTCCGTCCGGGCCCTGGGCGTCGGCTTCGCCCAGTCCTCCAGTACCGTCCCGGACTCCACGACGAAGACGTCCCGCTGGTCGGACCAGCTGTCCCGGTCGTTCTCGAGCCGGTCGAAGTGCTCCCACCAGAACTGCTTGCGCTCGCGGCGGTGGTAGCCGGTGGCGGCGGCTACCATCGCGATGGCCTGGTCCTCCGCCGTCGGCCGGTCACCTGCGCGCTGCGCGAGGTGGTCGCGCAGCCGGATCTCGTCCGGGGTGGGTTCGTCCGCAGGCTTCGGTTCGGGTCTCGTCGGCGCGTCCTGCGAGCTGTCGGACGGGGTGGTCCCTTCCGGTGCGTCGGGCCGGGGCAGCTGCAGCAGCCAGTCGCGCAGGCGCAGCGTGGAGAGGCAGTCGTACTCGTTGTAGTCGGTGATGGAGGCGAGGATCGTCGCGGCGGCCGCTTCGTCGCCGTCGTCCCGCGCCGCGCAGTACTGCGCGTAGGCGACGACGGAGGCGCCGGCGTCGGCCAGGTCTCCGGTGCGGAGGTGATCGCCCATGTAGAGGGGCTCGAGTTCCTTGATGGAGTAGGAGGACGCGGAGACCCGCAGCGAGTGCCGGACCGTCGCGTACAGGTCCACGAGCAGGCCGCTGCGGAGCCAGTCGTCGACGATGTCCTCGCCGGCACCGTGCCGGAGCGAGAGGGTCCGCAGGGCCGCCTTCTCGTAGGGCGCGTAGTGATAGATGTGCAGGTCCGGGTGGGCGCTGCGTCGCTTCTCGACGTAGTCGAGGAAGTCGAGGAACGCCTGCCGTTCGTCCCAGCAGGAGTGCGCCCAGAAGGGTCGGAACACCGGGGCGTCGTCCGCGTCGGCCGGCTCTATGACACCGAAGAGATACTCCAGGCCCCAGCTGCCGGTGGCCTGGTCCTGCCAGAGCGGGTCGCCCTCGAAGTCGAAGAAGATGTCGCCGCCGCTCGGCGCGGGCAGCGTCGCGAGTGTGTGCTCGGCGAGCACCCGGTAGCCGATCGTGCGCTCGAGGCCGTCCTTGACGAACGTGCGCGAGCCGTCGACGACGGCGGTGCCCGTCTGCATGCGCGCCTGGTCCCGCAGCCGCAGCAGGGGGCCGCGGGTGTCGGCGTCCGGGAGTTCGGCGAGCGCGTCGATCGTGGTGATGCCCCTGCTGATCAGGTCCTTGCGCCGTGACGACGTCATGCCGGCGACCATCAGCAGGTCCCGGTGCAGGGTGACCTGCTCGGCGCAGTAGTCGCAGCGCCCGCAGTGGACGACGCCGCCCTGGCCCCATTCGACGACTTTGTCGGCGGCGCGGTGTGCTCCGGAGAGGGCGCGGAACCGGTCCCGGCGTTCGCGGTAGACGGGCAGCAGATCGG
The DNA here is from genome assembly GCF_058269215.1 of Arthrobacter sp. TJ-238. Lineage (NCBI taxonomy): Bacteria > Bacillati > Actinomycetota > Actinomycetes > Micrococcales > Micrococcaceae > Arthrobacter > Arthrobacter sp. TJ-238. Next base: position 203,272 of record NZ_JBZCNH010000002.1, read on the forward strand.
TGAGCGAGTGGACGCTGTGCTCGAGGTCGCCGAGCACGAGGGTGACCTGCGGGGCGGGTTCGAGGCCGAGGCGGATCAGCTGGTCGCCGTAGGCCGCCAGCTGCAGCAGCGCACCGACCTTGGCGTGCCGCGCGAGCTTGGTGTCCCACACCGCGTAGCGCCCGGCATGCGCACCATCAAGAGGCTGCCGGACGAGGAAGTCCGCGTAGCCGAGGAACTCGCCGTCGAAGAAGGTGGCCTGGAAGACGACGTCGGCACCGCCGGTGAGGACGGCGGCGGTCTCCTCGTGCTTGGCGAGCAGTGCGGCGCGGTCGATCGTGTCACCCCGCTCCACCCGGTACACCCCGGTGTTCCGCTTCGGGTTCCACGGTCCGTACCGGGCGGTCAGGTCCTCCAGCACCCTGAGTTCGTGGACGTCGCCGAGAGCCCCGGCGAGCCGCTGCAGCTCGTCGACCGCGAACTCCGCCTTCGATGTGCGGCCGAGCTTCTCGTCGAGGATGCGCAGGGTCCGGTATTCGCACTCGCTCGCCGCGACGAGGTCGGTCGCGGAGAAGACCAGGTCCGGCGTGAGGGCCGGTGCGGTCGGGTCGAGCAAGAACATGGGGCCCCCGGCATCGGTGGTGCGCGGGGATGGATCCCGTGCTGGTCAGAATGTAGCAAGACCCTCGGACAACCAGCATTCCCGGGGGCGTCACCGGGCGGCCTACGCCGGGCGGTGATCCTGCCGGTACCGCTCTGCGCAGGCCCGCCGCGTACCGATGAACTGCAGCAGGAACACGCGCCGGCTCGTAGAGTTCGGACGGAATGCCGCGCAGCGACGTATAGATGATGATCATGTTGAAGCCGGCCCCTCCTGACCACCGTCCCCTTTCGAAGGATCCGATGATGACGTCCTCCGCTCTCCTCGCCCGCCCTCAGAGACATCAAGAGCACCGCCGGCATGCCCGCCTGCCGGCTGCCCGGCGGTGCGTCCCGCAGGTGGCGACGGCGTCCGTCCACGGGGTGAACGCCGCATGACCGCGCGTTGGGAGTTGAACCACCTCGGATCGACCGGCCTGAAGGTCAGCCCGATCACGCTGGGAGGGGCACCGCTCGGCAGCATGCCTGACACGTTCGGTTACGAGGTCGCAGAGCGTGATGCGATCAACCTCGTCTGCGCGATCCTCGACAGCGATATCCGGACCATCGACACCTCGAACGGGTACTCCGACGGCCGCAGTGAGGCCCGGATCGGCAAAGGCATCGCCGAATACGGAGGACTGCCCGACGACGTCGTCGTCATGACGAAGGTCGACGCGAAGGGCAGCGACTACAGCGGAGACAGAGTCCGACGATCGCTGGGCGAGAGCAGGCAGAGGCTCGGCATCGACCCACTGCCCGTCGTGCACCTGCATGATCCCGAGTTCCATGATTTCGACGAGCTGACGGCCAAGGGTGGGGCCGTAGACGCACTCGTGGCAGCGCGTGAAAGTGGCGAGATCGGCTGCCTGGGACTTGCCGGCGGAAATGTCCACGAACTGGCGCGACACCTCGAGCTCGGTGTCTTCGACGTACTCCTGGTGCACAACCGGTGGACCCTGGTCGACCGCAGTGCCGGGGACATCATCGCGCGCGCAACCGAACTCGGCATGGCGGTCATCAATGCCGCGGTCCTGGGCGGCGGCATCCTGGCCGACTCCACCGGCACCAACACGGTGTACGGATACCGTCCGGCGGCAGCCGCAACGCTTGCCTCGATCACCCGGATGCGCGAGGTCTGCCGCAGCTGGCAGACGGACCTCACGACGGCAGCCATCCAGTTCTCGATCCGCGAGCCGCGCGTCAGCACGACGGTCCTCGGTATCAGCAAGACGGGCCGGATCGGACCGACGATCGAGGCGGCCACCGCGGACCTGCCCGAGGGGTTGTGGGCCGAGCTGGAGTTGCTCGTCCCGTCACCCGAGAACTGGCTGGACGCCGGTCGGCTCTAGGGATGCGACCTCACGACGGGGCAGCTGTCGAGCGAGCCGGCGGACTCCCATGCACCATGCCGGCCGGATGTCGCCATCGCTGGTGGCGGCGACGCCCGGGAGCTTCAGATGAAGAGCTCAGGACGCCGGCAGATCAGGTAGGTGTTGAGCTCCCGGGCGCGCTGGACCTCCGCGTGGTCGAGGTCGGCGAACATCAGTTCCTCGCCGTGTCCCGCCATCCCGAGGAACGTCCCGTACGGGCCGGCGATGCAACTCAACCCCGTGAAGTCCGGAGCCGTGTGGTTGGCGTAGGCGATGTAGACGCCGTTCTCCAGGGCTCGCGCCGGCACCAGCAGGGTCGAGATGCGATCGGCGTTGTAGGTGTGCTCCGGCGCGCGACCGCCGACGTCGCCCGTGGCCGGCACGGCCGTGGGGATGAGGAGCACGTCTGCGCCCCGCTGCGCCGCACTGCGCGCGAACTCCGGGAACTCGATGTCGTAGCAGATGCCGAGCGCCACGGTCAGTCCCAGCAGGGGAACCAGTTCCGGGAGATCGTGTCCGGGCTGGAAGACCGACTGTTCCTCAGCTCCGAACAGATGTGCCTTCCGGTAGCGGGTCAGTTCGGCGCCCTGCCGGTCGAACAGCGAGGCGCTGATATGCCGCGCATCAGCAGTGGCGTCGACCGTCGATCCGACGAGAGCGATGCCGTGCCGGCGGGCGATATCCGCCAACTCGGCCCGGATACCCTGCCCATCGGAGTCGAAGACCACCGCGGGAGCGTAGCCGGTGGCGAAGAGTTCGGGAGTCACGAGGATCCCGGCGCCCTGCTCGGCAGCGCGGGCGGCATACGTGTCGATGCGCCGCAGGTTCTCCTCGACGGCGTCCGTGACCCCCAGGGCCTGAAGCACTGCCAACCCGGGCACAGCCCACCCCTTTTCGAGCAGTCGTCAACATGAAGTTTCAGCACTCAGTTTACGGATACCGACCCGTTGACGCCCCCATGATGGGCGCAACTATTGACCCGAACCGCATGACCGTCGATGAAGGTGGGAACTATGGACTCTGCAGACGCAGCTACGGCAGCCGCACTACGTCGAAGGCTCGAAGAGGTTCAGGCCCACGAGCAGGGCGACCCGTCGCGGGACGCGCTGTCGGGCAAGCACCTCGGCCTGTACACCCTGGTGGTCCTCGGGATCACCCTGTTGGGGTTCCTGGTGTTGGTGCTGTGAGCACGGACCGCGACCAGGGGAAGACCACCGACGCCGCCGGCGGGAACGGCGGCTCGCTCGGATCGCTGCCGCTGCTCCGCGGCGAGCGCATCTGGAACGGCGCCGACTTCACCGGCGTCAACATCAGCCTCGCCATCGCCACCTGGGCGTTCCTCGTCGGCGGGTCGACGGCGCTGCTCGTCGGCTTCCAGCAGGGCATCGCCGCGATGGTCATCGGCAACGCGATCGGCCTCGGCTTCATGATCCTGGCGAGCGTCGTCGCCAGCCAGCGCTACGGCGTGGAGCAGTACACCATCCTCCGGCCGGTCTTCGGGCTGCTCGGCGTGGGCATCCTGGTCTTCACCGTCATCCTCATCACCGAGATGGGCTGGTCCTCGTTGCTGGCGATCATGGTGGGCAGGGCGGTCACGCAGGTGTCCAACTCGACCTTCGGCACCGACTTCGGCCCGGAGAGCCTCATGGTGACCCTCTTCGCGCTCGTGGCGATCGCCGTCTCCTGGTGGATCCTGTCGCGCGGCCCGGTGACCATCGGCCGGTTCAACAAGTTCATCGCCCCGGGCCTGATCGTGGTGACCGTGTTCCTCATGGTCTTCCTCGTCCTCAACACGTCGTGGGACACGCTGGTCAGCGCGGCACCGCTTGCTCCGTTCGAGGACGACCGCGTCAACTTCGCCCTCGCGGTCGAGTTCAACGTGGGCGTGGGCGTGTCCTGGTATCCGGTGATGGGCTCGCTCGCACGCCTGACCAAGACGCCGGGAGCCGCCCTCTGGCCCTCGTACCTCGGGCTGCTCGGAGCCACCCTGATCGCGCAGATCGTCGGGATGGCCGCGGCCCTGACGCTCGGCGACTCCGATCCGACGGTGTGGATGCTGCCGTTCGGAGGGCCGATCCTCGGCGCCTTCATCCTGCTGTTCATCGCGTTCGCCAACATCACCAGCACGGCCTCCATCGTCTACTCGACGGTGCTCGCCATCCGGCAGGCCAGCGGCAACCTGCTCTCCCGGGTCCGGTGGGCATGGCTGTGCGCGGGGTTCTTCGTGCTGCCGGCCATCCTCGCGTTCTTCCCCGGCTTCATGTACCTGCGGTTCATGACCTTCGTGACCCTCAGCGGTGCCTTCCTGGCGCCGATGTGCGGAGCGATCATCGCCGACTACTTCCTGCTCCGCCGCCAGCGCGTGGCACTCGAGGACCTCTACCGGCACCGGGGTGAGAGCGCGTACCACTTCTCCGGCGGCATCAACTGGGCAGGGCTCGCCGCCGTCGCCGTAGGAGCCGTCTTCTACCTGCTGATCTACAACCCGGTGATGCTCACCACCCAGCCCGTCTTCAGCTACATCACGGCGTCCTTCCCCGCCGCGATCGTCGGCGCGATCGTGTACTACGTGCTCGCCCGGGTGCTCTACGTCCGCCGCGGCGTCGGCGGGTACGCCCCTGCGGAGACGATCGAGGGGCGCGCATGAGCCGCGCCTCACGCGCCGCCGTCCACCGCATCGGTTCGCAGAACCTCGACCTGACCACGGTCGAGGTTGCCGATCCCGGTCCTGGCACCGTCCTGGTCCGGATGGGTGCCTCGGGGGTCTGCGGATCGGACCGCCACGTGCTCGACGGCGACTGGACCCTGCCCTCGCCCACGGTGATGGGCCACGAGGGCGCCGGCACGGTCGAGGCGATCGGCGACGGTGTCATCGACGTCGCGGTGGGCGACCACGTGATCCTCTCCTGGTTCTACCCTTGCCGGCGTTGCACCGCCTGCCTGTCGGGGAAGGCCTACGTGTGCACGGGCAGCCGCTCCGAGGAATGCCTCCTGCCCGACGGCAGCAGCCCGCTCACCCTCGACGGTGACCGCGCCTACCCGTACCTGACCGTCGGGTCCATGAGCGAGTACGCCGTCGTGCCCGAATCCGGCGCCATCCGCATCCCACGAGAGGTCCCGTTCGACGTCGCCAGCCTCATCGGCTGCTCCGTCGCCACCGGTTTCGGGGCGGTGGTGAACGACGCCGGAGTGGAGGCCGGGTCGTCCGCCGTCGTCGTAGGCACCGGCGGGGTGGGGCTCTCGATCATCATGGCGCTGCGGCTCGTCGGCGCGAACCCGATCATCGCGGTCGATCTGAGCGAGGACAAGCTCGCGGCCGCTAAGGAGTTCGGAGCCGCCCACACGCTGGTGCCGTCGGACAACCTCGCGGACGAGGTTGCAGCAATCACCGGGGGAGGCGCCGCGTATGCGTTCGAGGCGATCGGGCGTGTCCAGACCATCGAGTCCCTCCCCTCACTCATCGCGGCGGGCGGCAAGGCGATCATCGTGGGCCTGCCGCCAGAGGGCCGCCCGGTGTCCATCGACGCGCTGGCGCTCGCGGAGAGCGGCAAGTCGCTCATCGGCTCGAACTACGGCTCCACTGTGCCGGGGCGGGACTTCCCCCGCCTGGCGGCGCTGTATCTTGCGGGGCGGCTGCCCGTGGACCGGCTCATCTCGCATCGCATCGGCCTGGAGGAGGTCAACGAGGCGTTCGACGCGATGCGCCGGGGTGAGCGGGCGCGGAGCGTGATCGTGTTCTAGCAGGGCTTCGCCGCGAACGACGAGGTCGTCGCGGTGACCGTGCAGGACAGCTTCATGCTGGGTTCCGCCCTCGACCTGGCGTCACAGGAGGCCGCCTGGCCCGCCGATCCCGAGGCCCAGCCGGCACTGCACGGTGCCTTACGGCCGACCTGAGGGAGAAGGCGCGGGGCCCGTCGATTGTCCCTCTTCGAGCCTGCACATCACCAACTCCTGGCGCAAACCTGAATTGCGGCCTTCCAACTGATCGATCAGAGCTTCTACTCCCATGCGCCCCAGCTCCGTACTCGGTGAGGACAGGACGGTGAGCTGCGGATCCGCCATAGCTGCCATCTCGGCGGACGATCCGACGGAGAGCACGGACACATCGCGGGGTACGTCGATGCTGCGGTGTCTCAGACCACTGACAAAACCCGTGGCGGCCAGCTCGTTCTGGACGATCACGGCTGTCGTGCTCGGGAATGAGTGAACCAGTTCACGGGCGGCTTCGACGCCCGCTCTCGGGCTCGCCTCACAGCTGAACGCCGAGGGGGTCAGCCCGAGGCGCAACATCTCGGCTTCGAAGCTCTGACGTGACCGGCTGACGGGGCCGAACGTCTCGAGCTGACGGCTACCCACGGAATCGTCGAGCAGCGTGATCACGGAATGCCCCTGACTCGAGAGGTGTCGAACGGCCATAGCGAGCGTCTGTTCGAAGTCGATGTCGACGTAGGTCAGGTCGCGCGGGTCGCGGGTGCGTCCGATGAGCACGAAGGGCGTCCCCGATTTGGTGAGCTCCCCGACGCGCGGATCGTCGAGCTGGACCTCCATCAGGACGACACCATCGACGAGGCCGCTGGAGGTCAGCTCGGTGGTCTGCCCCGCATCGTTGTTGATCGGCCAGAGGACCAGGGAGTAGTCGAGTTCCTGAGCTGCGGCCGCGGCGCTGGTGAAGAACTGCACGACCGTTCCGCTGAACGAATGCTCCAGCGCCGGAAACAGCAGTGCGATGATCCGCGTCCGCTTGCTCGCAAGGGCGCGCCCCACGATGTTGCGCCGGAAGCCGAGCTCGTGCATGGCCGCTTCGACCTTGGCACGGGTAGCAGGCGCGACGGGCTTCGTGTTGTTGATGGTGAACGAGACGGTAGCGATCGAGACGTTCGCCAGACGCGCGACGTCCTGCATGGTGGCCATCGGTGACCTTCCTCCCTCGGGCAACGTGAGGTAGGTGTCGACTTTCTACCCTGCGGCTATGGTAAAGCGCTTTGACCACCCCTTGACAAGCACGGGCGGCGGCGGAAGACTCCTTTTCATGCCAGCCGGTTAAGCGTTTTACTTCCGGCTGGTCGCGTCGGGCGGTCCCACCATCCCGCCCTGCGATGTTCTCCACTTCCGGAGCACGCCGGCCGCGGCCAGGCCGACGCTGCCAAGAGCGCCGGCTCGGCCGGCTGGACACCTCTCACGTAAGGAAGACACCATGAACATCACCGAGCCGCTTCGCGTCCTCGTCTGGGGCGAGAACCGCCACGAGAAGGAGCAGCCCGAGGTCGCCGCCATCTACCCGGACGGCATGCACACCACCATCCGCGAGGGCATCGAGGAGAACCTGGGGGAGCGTGCGCAGGTCCGCACCGTCACTCTGGATGATCCCGAGCACGGCCTCACCGAGGACGTGTTGCAGTCCACCGACGTGCTGGTGTGGTGGGGACACGCCGCCCACGGCGAGGTCTCCGACGAGGTGGTCGAGCGCGTGCACCGCCATGTGCTCGCGGGTATGGGCTTGCTGGTCCTGCACTCCGGCCACTGGTCGAAGATCTTCGGGAAGCTGATGGGGACCTCGTGCACGCTTCGCTGGCGCTCGGAGCGTGATCGGGAGATCGTGTGGACGGTCGATCCATCCCACCCGATCGCCCAGGGCGTCCCCCACCCGTTCATCATTCCCGAGCAGGAGATGTACGGCGAGTTCTTCGACATCCCCGCCCCCGACGAGCTGGTCTTCCTCAGCACCTTCAGCGGCGGTGAGGTGTTCCGGAGCGGTTGCACCTTCAAGCGCGGCTTCGGGAAGATCTTCTTCTTCAGCCCTGGTGACCAGGACTACCCCGTCTACCACCACAAGGATGTACGCCGCGTCATCGCCAACGGGGTCGAGTGGGCGAGAACCCTGCGTTCGGAGCGCACCGACCCGGTGTTGCTGCGTTACGAGACCGAGGACTTCTATGCCGGACACGGCTACCAGGGGGCGATGAACAATTGATCTCCTTCGCAACGATCGATGAGCCGGGACCGCTGCGCGTCGTGCAGGTGGGCGCCGGGGGTATGGGCAGGGCCTGGATCCGGACGCTGCAGGCCAACGACGACGTCGAGCTGGTAGGCCTCGTGGACCTGGACCTGGCGACCGCGCAGGAGGCAGTCCGGGAGTTCGGGCTCGACGGCGTGGCGCTGGGTACCAGCGTGTCGGAGGTCGCGCTGACGACCGGCGCCCACGCCGTCGTGAATGTGACGGTGCCGGGTGCACATCATCCCGTCAACGTCGAGGCGATGTTCGCCGGGCTGCCGGTGCTGTGCGAGAAGCCGGTAGCGCCGACCGTCGCCGAGGGGCTGTCCCTGGCTGCTGCCGCGGAGGTCAGCGGCCAGCTGCTGATGATCAGCCAGTCGCGCCGGTACTTCCGCGGTCTGACGCAGCTGAAGGCGATCACGGACGGGCTGGGCGATGTCGGGGTGGTGACCACCGAGTTCTTCAAGGCACCGCGCTTCGGGGGGTTCCGGGAGGAGATGGCGCACGTGCTGCTGGTGGACATGGCCATCCATCAGTTCGATGCAGTGCGGTTCCTGCTGGTTCAGGAGCCGGTGTCCGTGTACTGCGAGGAGTTCAATCCGTCGTGGAGCTGGTACAGCGGTGATGCCGCCGCCACGGCGGTGTTCACCATGAGCGACGGCACACGCTACGTGTACACGGGCAGCTGGTGCGCGGACGGCCTGGAGACGTCGTGGAACGGCAGCTGGCGGGTGAACGGTGCCGGTGGATCAGCGGCCTGGGACGGGGATGGAGCGCCTGTCGCCGAGGTGCAGTCGGGTTCATCGCCGCTCACGCCGGTGTCCCACGATGAGGAGATTGCGGGTGCGCTGGTGGAGTTCGTGTCGTCGCTGCGGTCCGGCGACGTGCCCTCGGGCGAGGTGCACTCGAACATCCTGAGCCTGGCCATGGTCGAGGCCGCGGTGGAATCGGCGTCCTCCGGCGGCAGGGTCCTGATCGACGATGTCGTGGAGCAGGCCTACCGGGTCGCCGTCACCTCCGAGCGGCGCGCGGACGTCCGGGCCGCGCTGGAGTCCTGGGGGTCGGCCCGGTCGCACGTCGGGGATCGGCAGGAAGCCGGCTCGGCCGGAGCGTGACCGCAGCCCTCCTGCGGGCACCGGTGCCGAACGGGTGAACGTCGGGCGAATTCTCCGCCAGGAACGTGCCCACGGCCATCAGGGAGCGCAGCACCGCGCTTAGATCGACCTATGACCTCCATGACCCGCCGCACCGTCCTGACCGCAACCGGTGTCCTCGCCGTCGCCGGGGCGACCGTCGCCCCTGTCGCCACCGCCCGTACCAGCCCGGCCGTGGCCGCCACCGGCACCTTCGGCCACGGTGTCGCCTCCGGCGATCCCGTGCCGGACGGCGTCCTGCTGTGGACCAGGATCACGCCGGCCCGGGATGCGAAGCCCGGCTCGGGCAAGGGCCCGGCGGTGCCGGTGCGTTGGGAGGTGTCGACGACGGCGGACTTCCGCCGCATCGTGGCGCGCGGCACCACGAAGACCGGCCCCGAGCGGGACCACACCGTCAAGGTGGACGTGCGCGGGCTGCAGCCGGCCACGAGCTATTGGTACCGCTTCATGAGCGGCAGGGACCAGTCGCCGGTCGGGCGGACCCGTACGGCTCCCGCGGAGGGTGCCGCCGTCGATCTGCTGCGGGTGGGCGTCGTGTCCTGCGCCAACCTCCAGGCGGGCTGGTTCTCGTCCTACCGGCATCTGGCCGCGCGCGGCGACCTCGACCTCGTGCTGCACCTGGGCGACTACCTCTACGAGTACGCGCCCGGGGAATACCAGGCACGCGACGTCGTCGTCCGTCCCCATGACCCGGCCGTGGAGATGACGACCCTCGAGCACTACCGGCGTCGGCACGCCCAGTACAAGGAGGACGCCGACCTGCAGGCCCTGCACGCCGCGGTTCCCTTCGTGGTGACGTGGGACGACCACGAGTCGACGAACGACGCCTGGGAGGGTGGCGCCGAGAACCACACGGAGGGGGCGGAAGGCGCCTGGGCGGACCGGCGCGCGGCCGCGATGCAGGCCTACGCCGAGTGGATGCCGGTGCGGTACGAGGCCGGCGGGCAACTCTACCGCCGGCTGGAGCTCGGGTCGCTGGCGAGCATCTCGATGCTGGACCTCCGCTCCTACCGGGACCAGCAGGCGCCGTCCACCACGGATCCTTCCATCGGCAGTCCGGACCGGAGCATCACGGGCGAGGCGCAGATGGAGTGGCTCCTCGACGGGCTGTCGACACAGCAGGCTCAGTGGAAGCTCGTCGGGAATCCGGTCATGATCACGCCGGTCCTTTTCCCGCCCACACTCCCCACCACGGCCGTGGAGGGGATGGAGAAGCTGATGGGCTCCGCGACCCTCGACGGCGTGCCCTACAACATCGACCAGTGGGACGGCTACACCGCCGACCAGTCGCGCGTGCTGCGGCACCTGGGCGACAACGGGATCACCGACACCGTGTTCCTGACCGGTGACATCCACTCGGGCTGGGCATGCGACCTGCCGGCCGACCGGAAGACCTATCCGGTCACGGGTGCATCGGTAGGGACGGAGCTGGTGTGCACGTCCGTCACCAGTGACAACCTCGACGACATCCTCGGGGTGCCGCCGCGCACCGCCTCCCTGTCCGTCGAGGCCCGGTTCCGGACGAACAACCCGCACGTGAAGTACCTCGACTTCGACTCCCACGGGTACTCGATCCTGGAGGTCCGCCCGCAGGGCGTGCGGATGGACTGGTACGTGCTGTCGGACCGCACAGACCCGGTAGCGACCTCCAGCCTGTCGGCGTCCTTCCAGGTGCTCGCGGGGACGCAGAAGGTGACGCGGGCGTAGAGCTCCCGGTGCGCTGTCAACGAGGCGTTCGACGCGACGCGCCCACCGCGAGCGGGCACGCATCGTTATCGTGTTCTAGCGGTGTCTGTCGAGGACGACGACGGCGATCGCGGCCGCCGGCCTAGGTGGGTCGTGGATCAGGCACGTCCAGAGATCAGATCCGCTGCCCTGGCGATCCGGGACGTCGACTGCAGCCGGCTGTTCTCGGCCCGGTCTGCCGCGTAATAGGCCTCATGGAGCGTCTTGACCGCGATCCAACGCACCGGTTCCATCTCCCATCTGCGGACTTTGCGGTTGACCCACGGCATCGCTGCCAGCTCACTGTCCGACCCCAGCACGAGGTCCCGCAAGGTCCGACCAGCCAGGTTGGCTGCTGTCACACCGGTACCTACATATCCGCCCGCCCAGCCGAGACCTGTGGCGAGGTCCAGTCCTACGGTTGCCTTCCAGTCACGCGGTACGCCGAGCACGCCGGCCCAGGCGTGGTCGATCCGGGACTCGCGGGTCGCAGGGAACATGTCGTGCAGGATCGCGGTCAGTCTCTGGATCGTCACGGCCTGGGTCGCACCGTCGGAATCCGTCCTGGACCCGAAACGGTAGGGCACCCCGCGGCCACCGATGGCGATCCGATCGTCCGCGGTTCTCTGCGCGTACATGTAGGCATGGGCCATGTCCCCGACCACATCGAAGTTGTTCCAGCCGATGTCCGCCCACACCTCGTTGCCGAGGGGCTCTGTGGCGATCATGGACGAATTCATCGGCAACCACTCCCGATGCGACCCCTTCAGATTCGCCGTGAAGCCTTCGGTGGCGCGCAGGACGTAGGTCGCTCGCACGTCTCCTTTGTCCGTCCTGGCCAATCGCGGCGAAATCTCCGTCACCGCGGTGTCCTCATAGATGCGCACCCCCAGGGCTTCCACCGTCCGCGCCAGTCCTCGCACCAGTTTGGCGGGATGAATCCTGGCCGCATGCGGGTGGTGGAGCCCTCCCAGGGTCCCGGCGATGTTCACCCGGTCCTGGGTCTCCTGCTTCGACAGCAGGATCGCTCCTGACTCCGGCCACTGCGCTTCGGCGGCGGCGAGGGCTCGCAACCTGGACAGTTGTGCCGGGTTGCGAGCCACGCCGAGCTCGCCCCCTTTGTGGAAGTCCGCCTCGATTCCCTCGTCAGCTGCCACCGACACCACTTCATCGACGGTGTCGTTCAACAGCGTCTGGAACCGACCGACGGCTGTTCGCCCATGGCTTTTCACATAGGAGCCGCGGCCACCCGTGATGCTGTTGGTCAACCAGCCGCCGTTCCGGCCGGATGCGCCGAAGCCGGCGAAGCGGCTTTCGAGGACGGCGATCCGGAGATCGGGACGGGCCCGCTTGAGATAGTACGCAGTCCAGAGCCCGGTGTAGCCTGCGCCGACAATGGCGATGTCAGCCGTGATATCACAGTCGAGGGCGGGCCTGCTGACAGGCAGGCCGGATTCGGCGTACCAGAAAGATACGTTTCCGTTGGTGGTCACGGTGACTCCTCAGCTGGTCAGGGCTTCACGCGGAAGACGGTGTCCTGCCACTCCTTGTGGGCCGTCCGGTCCCGGCTCATCAGCACGTGCTTGACGTTGGTGTAGTCCTCCAGCGAGTAGATCGACATGTCCTTGCCGAAGCCTGAGGCCTTGTACCCGCCGTGGGGCATCTCGGAGATCATCGGGATGTGCTCATTGATCCACACGCAACCGGCCTGGATCTCGGCACTTGCACGCAGCGACCGGCCCAGGTCGCGGGTCCACGCGGAAGCGGCCAGGCCGTACCGGGTGTCATTGGCCAGGGCGAGGCCCTCGTCGTCGGAGTCGAAGGGCAGCGCGGTGAGTACCGGCCCGAAAACCTCGTCCTGGACGATCTCCGAGTCCTGTGCGGCACCCACGACCAGGGTCGGCCGGTAGAAGGCGCCGGCCGCGAGGTCCCCGCCGGGTGCCTCTCCACCGCAGAGGATCCGGGCGCCGTACCCGCGGGCACGCTCCACGAAGCCGGCCACCCTGTCCCGGTGCGCGTGCGTGATCAGCGGGCCGAGATCTGTGCCGTCCAGTGTCGGGTCCCCGAGCACCACCTGCTCCATGAGTTCGGCGACGCGGTGGGTGAAGGCCTCGAACAGGGGGCGCTGGACGTAGGCGCGGGTGGCTGCGGTGCAGTCCTGGCCGCCGTTGATGATGGAGCCGGCCACCGCGCCGTGCGCAGCGGCCTCGACGTCGGCGTCGTCGAAGACCAGGAACGGGGCCTTGCCGCCGAGCTCCAGGTGCACCCTCTTGGCGGATTCGGCGGCCATCGCCATGATGCGCCGGCCGACGGCGGTGGACCCGGTGAAAGAGGTCATGACGACGTCGCGGTGCCGCACCAGGTGTTCGCCGGCCACTGTGCCGGTGCCCGTGACGATGTTGATCACGCCGTCGGGGATGCCTGCCGCCTTGGCCGCTTCGGCGAGGATCAGCGAGGTGCCCGGAGTGAGCTCCGACGGCTTGAGCACGATGGTGTTGCCGGCGGCGATGGCGGGGAGGATCTTCCAGCCGGCCATCTGCAGCGGATAGTTCCAGGGTGCGATGGAACCCACGACGCCGATGGGTTCCCGGCGGACCATGGAGGTCTGGTCCGCCGCATACTCGCCGGCGGCCAGGCCCTGCAGCTGCCGGGCGGCGCCGGCGAAGAAGGAGGTGTTGTCGATGGTGCCGGGGACGTCGAACCCGGCCGACATGCGGATCGACTTGCCGGTCTGCGCGGTCTCGAGGCCAGCGAGCTGGTCGGCGCGCGACTCCAGTTCCGCGGCGAGTGCGAGCATGGCCTCCGAACGTGCGGCCGGGGCCAGCCGGGACCAGGTGCCGAAGGCGCGTTTGGCGGCGGCGACGGCGGTGTCGACGTCGTCGGGGTCGGCGTAGCGGATGACTTCGGCGGTCTCCCCGGTGGCGGGGTTGATGCGCTTGGCTTCTTCTCCGGAGCCTTCACGGTAGTCGCCGTCGATGAACTGATGCATCTGGACTCCAATACTCCGTGCTGCGGGGTCGGACTGTTGTGGGGCAGGGTGCCGTGGGGATTGCTCGACGGCCATCAGGAATCGAAACCCATCCCGAGCTTGTCCAGGAGCTTCAGCCACAGCCCGCGGCGGCCACGGCTGCGGTCGGCCCGCACCATCGCGGCGGTGGTCACCTTGATTCCGAGCCATGCGAGCGGCTCGGGAGGGAACGGCAGCGGTTTCTTCCGGACCATCTGCAGCTCGGTCCGCTCGGTCGGGGTGCCGGCGAGCAGATCCAGCATCACATTCGCGCCGAAGCGGGTGGCGCCGACGCCGAGGCCGGTGTAACCGGCGGCATAGGCCACCCGGCCGCCGTGCGCGGTGGTGAAGAAGGAGAAGAACCGGCTGCAGGTGTCGATCGCCCCGCCCCAGGTATGCGTGAATCTCACGCCGTCGAGCTGCGGGAAGGTGGCGTGGAAATGTGCCGCCAGACGCGTGAAGGTCTCCGGCCGCTGCAGATACCCAGGCTTCATGGTCCGGCCGAAGTGGTAGACGGCGTCATAGCCGCCGAAGAGGATCCGGTCCCTGCCCTGCGGGTCCGTGGCAAGCCGGTAGTAATGGAAGCGGTTGTTCAGGTCCGCCAGGCCCTGCCGGTTGTGCCATCCGATGGACTGCAGGTGCTGCGCCGTCAGCGGCTCTGTCATCAGCGCGAAGTCGTACACCGGGACGGTGTGCAGACGAGTGCGTTTGAGCAGAGACGGAAAGACGTTGGTGGCGAGTGCGACCCGCTCTGCCGTGAGGGTGCCGCCGTCGGTGGTCAGCCGCACTGCGCTTGTGGTGGCCTTGAGCCCGCGCACGGGGGTGTGCTCATGGACCTCGACACCGGCGGCCAGGGCCGCGCGCTGCAGTCCCCAGGCGAGGCGGGCCGGATTGAGCATCGCGGTGCCCTTCCTGTCCCAGAGACCGGCGCGATACAGGGGGGAGCGGACCTCCTTGCGCACGGCCTCCTGGTCGAGGAAGACCACGTCCGGATCCTTGCCCTCCTCGGCGGCCAGCCATGCAACCTGGTGATCCTCGGTGGCGACGGAGAGCGTGCCGGTCCATTCGAAGCCGCAGTCGATGCCGTAACGCTCGATGGTCTCGGCGATCTGCCGCAGGTTCTCCTGGCCCAGCTCGGCGAGCCGTGCGGCTTCTCCGGGCAGGTGCCGTTCCCCGTTGGATTCGCCGTGGGTGAGGCTGGCTTCGCAGAATCCGCCGTTCCGGCCGGAGGCGGCCCAGCCGATCCGGCGGGCCTCGAGCAGCACCACACGCCGGTCCGGGTCGCGTTCCTTGGCCATCAACGCCGTCCACAGGCCGGTGTAACCGCCACCCACCACGGCAAGATCCGTGGTCGCGTCGCCGGCCAGGGCGGGCAGGGCGTCCGGGCGGGCGGGATCGTCGAGCCAGTACGGTTCGGTGGAGGCATCGGCCAGGGCAGCGGCGGTCCGAGCCGGCGGGACCTGCCGTTCGGCGTCGTCGTAGGTGGTGCTGGGGCTCATGTCACCGACTCCTGGCGGTCGCGGCTGTGCACGGGCTGACCGTCCACCATGGTGAGGTCGGCGTGAACGGTGTGCAGGTCGCCAGGGTCGAGGTCGAACGGGTCGGTGCTCAGCACCACCAGGTCCGCCAGCTTGCCGGGGGCGATCGTGCCGCCGTCGTCGAACCGGTTCAGCCAGGCCGAGCCCGAGGTGTACGCCGCCAGCGCCGCCCGCAGATCCACTGCTTCGGCGGGGATCAGCGCCGGCGCGTCCGGGAAGTCCGGATGGCTGCGATTGACGGCGACATGGATCGCCTGCCACGGATCCGGCGTCGAGACGGGCCAGTCCGAACCCATGGCCAGGCGCGCGCCGGCGGCGATCAGTGAACCGAACGGATACTGCCGGCCGGCACGCTCCTCCCCGAGGAACGGCACGGTCAATTCCGTCATCTGATCGTCGTTGCAGGCCCACAGCGCCTGGGCATTGGCCGTGACGTCCAGCGCCGCGAAGCGGGGTACGTCCTGCGGCTGGATCAGCTGGATGTGCGCCAGGTGATGGCGCCCGCCGCCGGCACCGGTGCCGGCGGCGCCGCGGCCGTTCACCCGGCGGGCGTAGTCGACGGCGTCGAGCCCGCCGCGCACCGCGCGGTCGCCGATCACGTGCAGGTGCAGATCGAAACCGGCCGCGTCGAGCGCCGCGGCGACCAGGTTCAGCACGTTCTGGGGCAGGTACATCAGGCCCCGGTCGTCATCGGACCTCCTGCCCTCGCTACCGCCACCGGTCGCGCCGTTCTGCGCACAGCGGCAGGGGCGCAGGTACGGGTCCACCATCGCGGCCGTGAAATTCTCCGCGACACCGTCGACCATGATCTTCGCGCTCACGGTGGCGAACCCGGCCTCGGCGTTGAGCCGCCGGCGTTCCCGGAAGTCGTCGACCAGGGCGCCGATGGTGTCAGCGGTGGTGGTCCGCGGAACCCAGAGCGCGCCCGTGGCCCTGCCGGTCAGCAATCCCTCGGCTGCGAGGTCGCGGTAGGCGGCACCCGCGTCGCCGTAGCCGGCGTAGTCGCCCAGGATCGCCTCCTGCCAGCCGGTGACGCCGAGCGAATGCAGGTAACGCTGGGACTCGAGCAGGCTCTCCCGGAACTCCTCCGCCGTCGCCGGCGGCACAAGCCGGTTGACCAGGTCCATCGCGCCCTCATGCAGCGTTCCGGCGGGGGAGCCGTCAGCGTTGCGCTCGATCCGCCCGTCGGCGGGGTCGGGAGTGCGCGCATCGATTCCGGCGAGTTCGAGCGCCCTCGAGTTGACCCATGCGCCGTGATGGTCGGCGTTGACGAGGTAGGCGGGCCGGTCGGGAACGACGGCGTCGAGCAGGGCACTGGTCGGGCAGCCGCCGGGAAAGTCGGAGCCGTGCCAGCCGCCGCCGGTGATCCAGGGCTTGTCGCTGCCCGCGGCGTACGCCCGGATGGCGGCAAGGACGGCGCCCTGGCCGCTGAGTCCGGAGAGGTCGCAGGAGAGCCGCTCCAGTCCGCCGATCGCCGGGTGGACGTGGGCGTCGGTGAACCCGGGGGTCAGCATCCGGCCGGCCAGGTCGATCTCTACCGCGTTGCCGGTCGCGGCCAGCATCTCCTCATCGGCTCCGACGGCGGTGATCCGGTTGCCGGTGACGGCCACGGCCGTCGCCGTCGGGTGCACCTGCTGCCCGTCGAAGATCCGGCCGGAGAAGAACACCACGTCAGCGCTCACGTCTGGCCCCCGCCCCGGCGGGAGGACGCGGCACTTCAGGCGCTGCGGCAGTGATCATTGGGTTCATCGAACTCGATACCGGGTCATCTGTCAACGGCGTTGACTTTTCGAGCGGGCGGTCCGCATGATGGTCCCGTGGTCTGTTCCGGGAGGCATCGGTGAGGGAGCGCGGCACGCCGTCGGCGCCTGCCGGCACCAGGGACGGACGGCAGCGTGCACAGGGGCTGACGCGCGGCGGGATCATCGATGTGTGCCTGCAGCTCGTGGACGAGGAGGGCGACGGCGCCCTGACCTTCCGTCGGATAGGTCGCGCGCTGGGAGCGGATCCGACGGCGCTGTACCGGCACTTCAGGGACAAGGACGAGCTGATGCTGGCGCTCGCCGACCGGCTGATCGCCGAAGCGCTGCGGGACTTCACGCCGTCGGACCAGTGGCGGGACACTGTGCGGGAGCTGATCACCCGGGGCCGGCGGGCCTACCTGGCGCATCCGCAGATCGCGATCCTCGCTTCCGTCCGGGTCACCCGGCAGGAGGCGGAGATGACCTTCATCGACACCATGCTGGCCACCTTGCGGGGCGCGGGGTTCAGCGACGCCGATGCTGTGCGCGTGTACCGGGCGTGCGCGGACTTCATGCTGGCATGGACGGGGTTCAGCGCCGGCATCAAGTCGCTCGGCGAGCAGTCAGCACGGGACGACGCAGCCTGGGCCGCCGAGTACGCGGCAGCCTCGCCGGAGCGGTTCCCCAACGCTGTCGCGTTCGCGGCCGAGATGGCCGCCGTCGACGACGAGGTGAACTTCTCGTTCGCGCTGGAACTGCTGCTCGACGGCGTCGCGGCGCGGATCCCGGCGACCGTGGAAGACTGACAGTGTGGGTTTCACGCGTGCTGAGCTGCTGAGCTATCAGGATGCCGTCCTTCCGGACCTGATCGGTCCGGACCTGCGCCTGCTCTTCGTAGGAATCAACCCGAGCTTGTGGGCCGCGGCGAGCCGGTCGCATTTCGCCCGCCCCGGGAATCGCTTCTATCCTGCGCTCGCTGCCGCCGGCATCACCGAATACCTGATCCGGGCCGGGGACGGGATGACCGAC
Source organism: Arthrobacter sp. TJ-238 (assembly GCF_058269215.1). Lineage (NCBI taxonomy): Bacteria > Bacillati > Actinomycetota > Actinomycetes > Micrococcales > Micrococcaceae > Arthrobacter > Arthrobacter sp. TJ-238. The sequence continues at coordinate 221,450 of NZ_JBZCNH010000002.1, forward strand.
GCGGATCGGCGCCACCTGCTGTCCCGCGGTGTCGGCATCTCCAACGTCGTCTCCCGGGCTACGGCCCGTGCCGACGAGCTCAGTACCGACGAACTGCGTGACGGCGCCGCCCGGCTCGCCGACAGGGTTGCTGACGCAGGCCCACGCGTGGTGGCAGTGGCGGGGATCACCGCCTACCGGCTCGGCTTCGACAGGCCCAAGGCTGCAGTCGGGCTCCAGCCCGAGACGATCGGCGGGGCGGAGCTGTGGGTGGTGCCGAACCCGAGCGGGCTGAATGCGCACCACACGGTGGCGAGTCTGGCCGCGGCGTACCGGGAGCCGGCGGAGGCTGCGGGACTGGAGGGGCTCCGACCGTAGGTCAGTCCTCGGCGAAACGGTCGGCGACGGACAACGCCTCATCCAGGATGGCCAGGCCCGCGCGTGTATCCTCGGCGCTGGTGTTCAGGGGTGGCACCGCATGAATACGGGTGAAGTTCGCGAACGGGAGCAGTCCGCCGGCCCTGCAGGCTGCGAGCACCTCGTTCATCTCGGGGCTGGACCCGCCGTACGCGGCCAGCGGTTCCCGCGTCCGCCTGTTCTTCACGAGTTCGACAGCCCAGAAAGCGCCCAGGCCGCGCACCTCACCCACGGACGGGTGCCGCTCCGCGAGCCTGGCCAGACCGGGGCCGAGAACCGTCTCGCCCAGGGCCGCGGCATGCTCCACCATCGCCTCGTCCTTCATGGCGTTGATGGTGGCCACCGCCGCGGCGGTGGCCAGCGGGTGCCCGGAGTAGGTCAGCCCGCCCGGATAGGCACGTTCCGCGAAGGTCGCGTAGATCTCTGCCGAGATAGCGACACCGCCAAGCGGCACGTAACCGGAGTTGACTCCTTTGGCGAAGGCGAGCAGGTCCGGCACCACATCGAAATGATCGACCGCGAACCACCTGCCGGAGCGCCCGAAACCGGCCATCACCTCGTCGGCGATGAACACGATGCCGTAGCGCGTTGCCAGTTCCCGCACACCCTTCAGGTATCCCGGTGGCGGCACCATGATGCCGGCGGTGCCCGGAATGGACTCGAGCACGATGGCCGCGATGTTCGACGCGCCCTCCAGTTCGATGGTCGTCTCGAGGTGGGCCAGCGCCCGCTGGCTCTCCTCCTCCGGCGTCGAGGCATGGAACTGCGTGCGGTAGAGGAACGGCGCATGGAAATGCACCGTGCCCGCAGTGCCGTAGTCGTTGGGCACCCGGCGCGGGTCCCCGGTGACATTGACGGCGAGCGCGGTTCCGCCGTGGTACGAGCGGTAGGCCGAGAGGACCTTGTACCGGCCGGTGTGCAGCCGCGCCATCCGGATCGCGTGCTCGATCGCGTCCGCACCGCCGTTGGTGAAGAAGATCCTGTCGAGATCTCCCGGCGTCAGCTCCGCGATCAGCCGGGCCGCCTCCGAGCGTGCTCCGTTGACGAATTGCGGCGCGATCGTACACAGTGTCGCCGCCTGCTCCTGGATGGCGGCGATCACCTTCGGATGCTGATGACCGATGTTGGTGTTCACCAGCTGCGAGGAGAAATCCAGCAGGCGGTTCCCCTCGCCGTCCCAGACGTAGGAGCCTTCAGCCCGGGTGACGGTCATCGGCGTGATCAGTTCCTGGGCCGACCAGGAGTGGAAGACGTGCTTGCGGTCCAGCTCGTAGGCGCGCCGGCCCGCGGCCAGCTCCGTGTCGCTGACGCGCGTCCCGGTTACGGCGGTCATGGGATTCTCCTTCGAAGGAACGACGACGGTTGGTCCAGCGGGCCGGTCAGGCGTTGCGTGGAAAGCCGAGGTTGAGCCCACCGTGGCTGGGGTCCAGCCAGCGGGTCGTGACCACCTTGCCGCGGGTGAAGAACTGGACGCCCTCACTGCCGTGGGCATGGCTGTCGCCGAAGAGTGAGTTCTTCCAGCCGCCGAAGGAGTAGTAGGCCATGGGTACGGGGATCGGTACGTTGATGCCGACCATGCCCACTTCCACTTCGTTCTGGAAGCGGCGGGCGGCGCCGCCGTCGTTGGTGAAGATCGCGGTGCCGTTGCCGTAAGGGTTCGCATTAATCAGCGCCAGGGCATCGTCGTAGGTCCCGGTGCGCACCACGGACAGGACCGGTCCGAAGATCTCGTCCGTGTAGATCGACATCTCCGGGGTGACGTGGTCGAAGAGAGTGGGGCCGAGGAAGAACCCGTCCCCTTCGGAGTCGGCCTCCACCGTCCGTCCGTCCACCACCACGGTGGCCCCGTCCGCCTCGCCGGCGTCGATGTAGCCGGCCACCCTGCTGCGGTGCTCATGGGTCACCAGCGGTCCCATGTCGGTGCCGCGCAAGCCGTCCCCGACCCGCAGCGTGGCGGCGCGCTCGGCAATCTTCTCCACCAGTTCATCGGCGATCCCGCCGACGGCGACCAGCGCCGAGATGGCCATGCAGCGTTCACCGGCGGAGCCGAAGCCGGCATTGACGGCGGCGTCGGCCGCGAGATCCAGGTCCGCGTCGGGAAGCACGATCATGTGGTTCTTGGCGCCGCCCAGGGCCTGCACCCGCTTACCCGCGGCTGTTCCCCTCCGGTAGACGTACTGCGCGATGGGGGTCGAGCCGACGAAGGAGACCGACTTGATGTCCTGGTGGTCCAGCAGCCTGTCCACGGCTTCCTTGTCGCCGTGCACCACGTTGAAGACGCCGTCCGGCAGGCCGGCTTCCTTCCACAGCTCGGCCATCCAGTTCAGGGCGGTCGGGTCCTTCTCGCTGGGCTTGATCACCACGGTGTTGCCGGTGGCGATGGCGACCGGGAAGAACCACATCGGCACCATGGCCGGGAAGTTGAAGGGCGAGATGATGGCCACCGGCCCGAGCGGCTGGCGCAGCGAGTGGACGTCGACCCTGGAGGAGGCGTTCTCGGTGTAGCCGCCCTTGAGCAGGTACGGGATCCCGCAGGCGAACTCCACGACCTCCTGTCCCCGGCCCACCTCGCCCAGGGCGTCATCGAGTACCTTGCCGTGTTCGGCCGTGATGATCGCGGCCAGTTCGCCCTTGCGGGCATTGAGCAGTTCCCGGAAGTGGAACATGATCTGCACGCGCCGTGCCAGCGAGGTGTCCCGCCAGGCCGGGAACGCCGCAGCAGCCGCGGCGACGGCCTCGTCGACGCGGGCGGGGCTCGCCAGTGCTACGCGGGAGGACACCTTGCCGGTGGCCGGGTTGGACACGTCCGCGACCCGGCCGTCGCCGGACGCTGCCGTGTAGCCGCCGTTGATCCAGTGCTGCGTGGTCTGCATGAGCGCGCTCCCGGTGCTGTTGATGGGTGCTCCCCATCCTCGCGCCGCCACTCCCGCGGCTGCAGTGGCAGACCGTCAGGATATCCCCGTGCCGGCTTACACTCTGTCAATGCACCTGAGTGTGGAACGGATCCTTCAGCTGCCCGTGGTCCGGGCCGGTCAGCCGGAAGTACTCGCCGGCAAGGACCGGCTGCAGAATCGCGTCCGCTGGGTCCATGTCGCCGAATTGAAGAGCCTGTCCGGGCTGCTCGAGGGTGGTGAGCTCGTCCTCACCACCGGGCTTGCCTTCAGACGATCGGCGCGCGATGCCCGCGGCTACCTGGCCGGGCTGGCAGCACTCGGCGCCGCCGGCGTCGTCGTCGAGATCACCGACGACCGGCCCGAAGCCCGGGCCGCGCTGCGCGAAGCGGCGACTACGGCCCTCCTCCCGGTGGTGCTCGTGCCCCGGCGGGTGCGCTTCGTCGAGGTGACCGAGGTGGTGCACCGTCTCATCGTGGCCGCCCAGCTGGACCAGGTGGAGCAGGCCCGGCACGTCCACGAGGTCTTCACGGTACTGAGCCTGGAGAGCGCCGAGGCCGGCGAGATCGTGGCCCGGACCGCCCAGCTGCTCGGCACACCGGTGGTCCTCGAGGACCTTTCCCACCTGGTGGTCGCTTTCGCTGCCGCGGACGTACCCGCCGGGGAGCTGCTGCGCGACTGGGAAGGGCGCTCCCGGGCCACCCACTTCCGTGAGGAGACAGTCCGCACCGGAGCCGAGGGCTGGCTGCAGACCCCGGTGGGCCTGCGCGGGCAGCGCTGGGGGCGACTGGTCGTTCCGTTTCCCTCCGACGACGACGGCGAGACCGCCATGGTGCTCGAGCGGGCCGGCCAGGCGCTGTCCATCAACCGGATGGCCGAGCGTGATCAGCGCGGCCTCGGCCAGCAGGCGCAGGCCGGTCTGCTCCACGAACTGCGGCAGCCGCGCTTCCTGACGGAAACCGATGCGCTGGCCCGGGCCGGCGCGCTCGGGCTGCGGGCGGCGCCGTCGTACGTGCCGATCGTGCTGCGGCTGGACCGGCCCGCCGGTCCTGAACCGATCGCCCTGCAGCGGCGCGAACGTGCACTGCTGGAGCTGGTCACCGGCGTGCTCGCCTCGTCGCAGAGCTCGGCGCTCGCGGCGAGTCTGCAGACGGGCTCGGTGGCCGTGCTGCTCGCGCTGCCGGCCCGGCAGCTCGAGGATCCGCTGCTCGAACGACTGGGTGGGGAGTTGCTCGAGCGCGCCGCCGCCGGCAGTCAGGAGCTGACCTGGACCGTCGGCGTCGGCCGTTCCCACCCGGGACTGCTGCATTCAGCGGCAGGGCTGGACGAGGCGGCGCAGGTGGCGGAGGCAGCAAGCACGCTGCGGCGCGGAAGCCGCCGGTTCTACCGCTCCACGGACGTCCGGTTGCGCGGTCTGCTCTCGCTGCTGCGCCACGATCCACGCGTGGAGACCTTCGTGGAGGCGGAACTGGCCGGGCTGCTGGAGGACGCGTCGGCGACGGGCGACGGCGGTGACCTGGACCTGCTGCAGCAGTACCTGGAGAGCGGCGGCAACAAGTCGGAACTGGCGCGGACGAGCTACCTGAGCCGGCCGACACTCTACGCCCGGCTGGCGAAGCTGGAGCAGCGGCTCGGCGTGCGGCTCGACGACGCCGAGTCCCGCACCTCGCTTCACGTGGCGCTGTTGATCCACCGCCTCCAGCGGCAGGAGCGCGCCGCTCCTACAGGTGGTTCAGGCCCTCGACCAGCACCGAGCGAAGGATCCCCTCGATCTGGTCGAACTCCTTCTGCCCGACGGTCAGGGGCGGCGCGAGCTGGATGACCGGGTCGCCGCGGTCGTCGGCCCGGCAGTACAGGCCGGCATCGAACAGGGCAGGGGAGAGGTAGCCGCGCAGCAGGCGTTCGGACTCCTCGGCGGTGAACGTCTCCTTGGTCTTCTTGTCCTTCACCAACTCGATCCCATAGAAGTACCCCTCGCCGCGGACATCGCCGACGATGGGTAGATCCAGGAGCTTCTCCAGGGTCGATCGGAAGGCCGGCGCGTTCTGCTTGACGCGGTCGTTCAGGCCCTCGCGCTCGAAGATGTCCAGGTTGGCCATGGCGACGGCGGCCGACACCGGGTGCCCGCCGAAGGTGTAGCCGTGGTAGAAGGTGGTGTCGCCATGCTTGAACGGCTCGAACAGGCGGTCGGAGGCGATCATGGCACCGAGGGGGGAGTAACCGCTGGTCATCCCCTTGGCGCAGGTGATCATGTCCGGCACATAGCCGAAGTCCTCCGAGGCGAACATCGAGCCGATCCGGCCGAATGCGCAGATGACCTCGTCGGAGACCAGCAGCACGTCGAACTCGTCGCAGATCTCGCGCACTCGCCTGAAGTAGCCCGGAGGAGGCGGAAAGCATCCACCGGAATTCTGCACCGGTTCGAGGAACACCGCGGCAACCGTGTCCGGGCCCTCGAATTCGATGGCCTCCCCGATCCGGTCCGCCGCCCAGCGGCCGAACGCCTCGGGATCCTCCAGGCCGGCGGGAGCCCGATACTGGTTGGTGTTCGGGACACGGAAGGCGCCGGGGACCAGCGGCTCGAACGGGGCCTTCATATCGGGGATGCCCGTGATCGACAATGCCCCCTGGGGGGTGCCGTGATACGCGACGGACCGGGAGATCACCTTGGTCTTGTTCGGCTTGCCCGTGAGCTTGAAGTAGTTCTTCGCCAGCTTCCAGGCGCTTTCCACCGCCTCGCCGCCGCCGGTGGTGAAGAAGACGCGGTTCAGGTCCCCGGGGGCGTAGTGGGCGAGGCGTTCGGCCAGGTCGATCGCGGACGGATGAGCGTAGGACCACAGCGGCATGAAGGCCAGTTCCCTGGCCTGCCGGGCCGCGGCCTGCGCCAGTTCCTCGCGTCCGTGGCCGACCTGCACCACGAAGAGTCCGGACAATCCATCGATCAGTTCGTGGCCCTGATCGTCGTAGAGGAGGTGCCCTTCGCCGCGGGTGATGACCGGCACGGTTCCCCCGCCCACGAGGTCGCCGTGGCGTGCCATGTGCATCCACAGGTGGTCCCGTGCCGCCTGCTGGCGGTCGTTCCCGCGCGGTGTGGTGGACGTTCGGGACGTGGCGGTCTGTGTCATCGGGTTCCCCAGTTGTATTCCTGCTTGCGCAATGAGAGGTACATGAACGTTTCGGTGCTGACGACACCGGGTACGCCGCGGATCTCGTTGACGATCCGCAGGACATCGTGGTCGTTCGCGCAGATGACCTCGGCCAGGATGTCGAAGGACCCGGCTGTCACAACGCAGTAATCCACCTGCTCGAAAGCCGAGATCAGGTCAGCCACCGGGAGCAGATCTGCGTCCGCCCGGATACCGAGCATGGCCTGGCGGGAGAACCCCAGCTGCAGCGGGTCGGTGACGGCGACCACCTGCATGATGCCGCTGTCCGTCAGCTTCTGCACCCGCTGGCGCACCGCCGCTTCGGACAACCCCACCGCTTTGCCGATGGCGGCATAGGATCTCCGCCCGTCTTCCTGCAACTGCTCGATGATGGCCTTCGACACCTCGTCGACGACGCCGTTGACCGGAGGTGCGGACGTGATTCCCGGCTGCACGATCAAACGCATCCACCTCCCGGTGGTCCTGGCTGGCGGCTGGTCCGCCGGTGTAGTCATTGAATCCGGCCCGTACAGGCGGCGCAACCCCTTCACCTGCGGAATACGCGGTAACTGTCAGGGTCGGCTGCACTTTCGGTGGTGAAACACGGATTTTACAACTGAACCCTTGTTCTGGTACGCCGCGTCTGGAAGTGTCATCGACACACAACCGCATAGGTCGATCAGGAGTAGCCATGTCGAAGCGCCTGCCCGAGGACCCGAACCTGCGTCGTCTGGTCTCAACTCAGCTGTCACGGCGCAGGATGCTGGCCGGTGCGGGTGGGCTCGGCCTGGCCGGGATGCTGGCCGCCTGCGGCACGGGAGGTTCGGGGGGAACCGCTGCCGGCACCGCCCCGGCTGTGGAGGACCTCTCCGACAGCGAGAAGCTGGTGAACTGGGCCAACTGGACCCTGTACCTGGACTACGACGAGGACGCCCAGACCTACCCCTCGCTCGATGCCTTCACGGCCGCGACGGGCATCGATGTGGCCTATTCCGAGGACATCGACGGCAACGACACCTACTTCGGCAAGGTGCAGGCACAACTCGACGCCGGCCAGGACATCGGCCAGGACATCGTCACCCTCACCGACTGGATGGCCGGCAGGATGATCCGGCTCGGCTACACCCAGGAACTGAACCACGACAACATCCCGAACCTGCAGAACCTGCTCCCGAATCTGCAGACGGTGGACTTCGACCCGGGCCGCAAGAACTCGCTCACCTGGCAGTCCGGTTTCGCCGGCATCGCCTGGAACAGGGAAGCCGTCCCCGGCGGGCTGAAGAACGTCTCGGACCTGTGGAAGCCCGAGCTCAAGGGCCGCGTGGAGGTGCTGGATGAGATGCGAGACACCATGGGGCTGCTCATGCTGGAGAACGGCGTGGACATCGAAGGCGACTGGGGCAGCGACGAGTTCGCGAATGCACTCGACGTCCTGCAGGCGCAGATCGCCAGCGGCCAGATCCGCCAGGTCAAGGGCAACTCCTACAAGCAGGACCTCATCTCCGGCGACGCGCTCGCCGTGATCGGCTGGTCCGGAGACATCACACAGCTGAACTTCGAGGAGGGCGACAAGTGGGAGTTCGCCATTCCCGAAGCCGGCGGCGCCCTCTGGTCCGACAACATGATGGTCCCCGTCGGCGCCACCCACAAGGCCAACGCCGAGGCGCTGATGAACTTCTACTACGAGCCGGAGAATGCGGCCACCGTCGCTGCCTACGTCAACTACATCTGCCCGGTCGAAGGTGCCCGCGAGGCAATGGAAGCCATCGATCCGAGCCTGGTCGACAACCCGTTGATCTTCCCGACCGACGAGTATCTCTCCAACGTCCAGGTCATCCGGGCACTCTCGGCCGACGAGGAGACCGAGTACACGAACGAGTTCCAGAAGGCGATCGGCATCTGATGACCCAGGCGCAGGTGAGAGTTGAATCGCCGACCTCCGACGCGGAGCCCGGCGGTGCGGACCTGACACTCAGCGCGATCACCAAGCGGTTCGGCGATTTCGTGGCGGTCGATCAGCTGGATCTGACAATCCCGGCCGGATCGTTCTTCGCCCTGCTCGGCCCCTCCGGCTGCGGCAAGACGACGACTCTCCGCATGGTGGCAGGCCTGGAGCAGCCGACGTCGGGAACCATCAGCATCGGCGGCAAGGACATCACCAGCAGCAGTGCGCACGAACGGCCGGTGAATACCGTCTTCCAGAACTACGCGCTGTTCCCGCACATGGATGTGCTGGACAACGTGTCCTTCGGGCTCAAGCGCCGCAAGGTCAAGGACGCCCGGAAACGGGCCCGGGAGGCGCTGGAACTGGTGGAGCTCGCGCACCTGGCCTCCCGCCGTCCTGCCCAGCTCTCCGGCGGCCAGCAGCAGCGCGTCGCGCTGGCCCGGGCGATCGTCAATCAGCCCGCCGTGCTGCTGCTCGATGAGCCGCTCGGTGCACTGGACATGAAGCTGCGCCGGCAGATGCAGTCCGAGCTGAAGGCGCTCCAGACGGAGGTCGGGCTGACCTTCGTCCACGTGACGCACGACCAGGAGGAAGCCATGACCATGGCGGACACCGTGGCTGTGATGAATGGCGGCCACGTGGAACAACTCGGCGCACCGCAGGATCTCTATGAGCTGCCGCGGACGGCGTTCGTCGCCAACTTCCTCGGGAAATCCAACCTGCTCCTCGGCGAGATCGTCGAGGACCGCGGCGACGCCATCGTGGTCGCGGCCAACGGTCACCGGTTGATCCTGCTCAAGGAACGCGCCACCAGCCACCAGGGCAGGGCCCTGGTGGGGATCCGGCCCGAGAAGCTCACGATGCTCCTGCCGGAGGAGGCACGAACCGGTGCCCTCAACTCGCTGCCCGGGCGCGTTCTCGAGGCCGCCTTCACCGGGGTCAGCACCGAGTACGTGGTCGAGGTGCCGGGCGTGGGCCGGATGGGCGTGTTCAACCAGAACCACGGGGTCCAGAGGGCCCGCCCCGGTGACGACGTCGTGCTGAACTGGGATGGCGACCATGCGTTCGGTCTCGACGGGGACGAGGACGTCCTCGCGGGCGCAGGAGAGGACGACGGCTGATGGCAGTGCTCGACGCCGAGCCGAAGAAAGCGCGGTCGAAGCCACCCAGGGACGTGCGCGGCACCGAGGAAACCAGGGCGGACAGGCGCCGCGGGCGGGTGGGCTACCTGCTGATCCTGCCCGGCTTCGTCTTCATGCTGCTGTTCTTCGTGCTGCCGGTCTTCTCGCTGCTTGCCACCTCGCTGTACACCAAGCCGCCCGGAGCCGACATCGGCCAGTTCGCGCCGGCGCTGCAGTTCAGCAACTACACCGATGTGCTGGGCCGCTACTGGTCCGAGTTCCTGCGCTCCTTCGGGTTCGCGTTGATCGCCACCGTCGCGGCGCTGCTGATCGGCTATCCCATGGCCTACCTGGTGGCGGTGCGGCTGCGGGGGCACCGGCTTCTGCAGGGCATCCTGCTGGTGCTGATCATCGCGCCGTTCTTCACCAGTTTCATCCTGCGCACCCAGGCCTGGAAGCAGATCCTCGCCGATGAGGGGCCGGTGGTGGCAGTCCTGCAGGCGCTCAGCCTGGTCCCCGAGGACGGGCGGCTGACGGCGACCGCCTTCGCCGTGGTGTGCGGACTGACGTACAACTTCCTGCCGTTCATGACCCTGCCGATCTACGCCAACCTGGAGCGGCTGGACACCCGGCTGATCGAGGCGGGCAATGATCTCTACGCCAGTCCGATCACGACCTTCCGGACGGTGACCCTGCCGCTGTCCCTGCCCGGGGTGATCGCGGGAACGCTGCTGACCTTCATTCCGGCCAGCGGCGACTACATCAACGCCGCCCTCCTGGGCAACAACCAGGACACCACCATGATCGGTCAGGTCATCGACGCGCTCTTCTTCCGGGTCGTGGATTACCCCGCCGCGTCCGCCCTGTCCTTCGTCCTGATGCTGATCATCCTGTTCCTGGTGATCCTCTACGTCCGGCGCGTCGGCACCAAAGAAATCATCTGAGGAGGCGGCATGCGGCACACTATCGGGCGCTGGCTCATCCCCGTCATCGGCGGCTCGGCCTTCGTCTTCCTCCTGGTCCCCATCGCCTACGTCTTCGCCTATTCCTTCAACGATGCCGGTCGGGCCAACCTCACCTGGCAGGGGTTCACCCTGGACAACTGGCGAAACCCCTGCGGGGCGCCGGCGGTCTGCGAATCGCTGGCCAACAGTCTGCGCATCGGTGCGACCGCCACCGTCATCGCCACGATCCTCGGCACGGCGATCGCCGTCGGACTCGTGCGGTACCGGTTCAAGTTCAACGCGACGGCGAACATGCTCATCTTCCTGCCGCTGGCGACGCCGGAGGTGGTGCTGGGAGCCTCGTTGCTGGCGCAGTTCCTGAACGTCGGCGCGAGCCTGGGCATGGGCACCATCATCATCGCCCACTCGATGTTCTGCATCTCGTTCGTGGTGGTCACCGTGAAGGCCCGGGTTGCAAGCCTCGATCCGAACCTTGAGGAGGCCGCCTCGGATCTCTACGCGTCGCCGCTCCAGGCCTTCTGGCGGGTGACCTTCCCGCTGCTGCTGCCCGGCATCGTGGCCGCCGCGCTGCTGGCGTTCGCCATCAGTTTCGACGACTTCATCATCACGAACTTCAACTCGGGAAACGTGGATACGTTCCCCAAGTTCGTCTACGTCGCGGCGACTAGGGGTATCCCGGCGCAGGCAAACGTGATCGGCTCCGCGATGTTCGTCCTCGCCCTGGCCATCGTGATCACGGCGCAGGTCCTCGCCAGTCGCCGGGCGAAGATGCTCGCCGCCCGCTAGCGCGCCGTCGTCTCTCCCGCAGGGGAGGGCAGGCGGCTATCCGTTGCGTCGTCGTCGTGCGCTGCCGCCCGAGGCGTGACCAGGCTGACGATCACCAGCGCGGACACCGCGAGGGGAAGCGCGACGACGACGGCGTTGATCTCGGCGGACCGGCCTGTGGATTCCCACACCACCGTTGCGATGCCGCCGACCACCATGCCGGCGATGGCGCCCCACGAGGTGGCGCGCTTCCAGAACAGAGCGGCGAGGACTACGGGGGTGATCGCCACTCCGTACATCGTGTAGGCATACATCTGGAGCGCGAGGACGCTCGGGAAGAACTGGCCGAGAACGTAGGCGAAGACGGTGACGGCGAGAACCGCCCAGCGTCCGAGCTTCAGCGCCTTCCGTGAGTCCTTCGAGCTGCCGCGGCGCTGGAACACCAGGTCGTAGACGATGTTCCCGGAGCAGGTCAGCAGGTAGGACGAGCCCGTGGTGACGATCAGTGCGAAGGCGCCGGCGAGCAGGAGTCCACCGATACCGTGCGGGACGAGGTCGGTGCCGGCGATTCCGAGGATGGCCTGGCCGGGCTCGATGTCGGGCAGGAGGAATGACGACGACGATGCCAGCAGGATGATCGTGCCCAGGAGGAGGATGGCACCGCCGAAGAAGCCGATCGTCGCCTTGCGCGCGGTTCCCTCGTCGCGGCCGGCGGCCAGGCGCTGGTGCATGTTCTGGTCGCCGAGAATGAGCAGGAACAGGGGGAGGAAGTATCCGAGGAGCTGCACGGGTGTGAGCGTGCCGGTCAGCGAGGCGAGAGCCGGGTCGAGGCGGTCCACGTATCCGCCGATCCCGCCGACATCGGTGATGAACACCACGGCGAGTGTGCCGACAAGGGCGACCACGATGACGATGACCGAGATGAAGTCGGTCCAGGCTACGGATTTCAATCCGCCGCCCAGGGCCAGGAACGTGATCAGCAGAGCGGCGACGATCGTGCCCTGTGCGGGGCTGAGGGGAGTGATGATGCTGAGAATGGTGCCGGCACCGGTGAACTGGTACGCCGTGATGCCGACGAAGGCCACGAGGATGATCACCGTGGCGATGACGCGGACGGGTTTCCCGAAGCGCACCTCGAGCATCTCGGGAATCGTGTGGTGCGAAAGCCGGCGGACCTTCGTGGCCATGAAGTAAAGGCAGACGATCCCGACCACGGTGCCGGCGAAGAAGAAGATGCCGGCGACGGGACCGTAGGTGTAGACGAAACTCGCACCTCCGATGATCGACCCGGAACCGACGAAGGTCGCCAGCAGCGTGCCGGCCAGCACCGGTGCTGGAAGGGACCTGCCCGCCAGGATGAAGTCGTCGCCGCTGGATACGTTCTTCCTGCGACTGAACCAGGCCCCGATCAGGACCATGAGCACGATATAGCCCACGAGGATGAGGACGTGAACGGGTTGCATGGGGGAACCTCTCACTGAAGCACGGCCGGAACGCCGGTGCTTCAGAGCAGTCTGCTGTGATCCAGATCGCTTTGCAATAGCTGTTGCAATACTTCATGCAACTGAAACATGCCTGAGCAGGCGCCTCGTCCGTCCTCAGGCAGGATCCACGAGGTCGAGCTCGCCCCACAGACCTTCGGTGTCCTGCAGCGCGGCCATGGTCCGCGCGGGATCGATCACGGACAGTTCCGCGAGGAGCGCCTGCACCGTCGCGACGGCTCCGATGATGGAAGGCATGAAGGTGGTGCCCTCGCTCGGAACCAGCAGGGCCTCCTCGGCGAGGTCCGTGATGGCGGTCTGCCGGTCCGCGATCGCCACGATCCGGATTCCGCGCCGGGCTGCGACCCGGACCACTTCGAGGACGAACTTGCTTGCCCGCCACAGGTTGCAGCTCACCAGGCAGTCACCGGGTCGGAGCATGCGCAGGCGGTTGACCAGGGCGGTCCCGGACGCGGTGTGGAGCTCGACGTCGCGTCCCATCCACTGACCGACGTGTGCGAGCTGGAATCCGGCCGCTGCGTAGCTGCCGGTGGACAGGACGATCGTCCGTTCGGCCGATCCGATAATGGCGGCCGCGCGGGCGACCTGCTGGGAGTCGATGCTGTGCGACAGGCGCGACAGGTTGTTCACATCGTTGGAGACAGAGCTACTCGTGAGTCCTGAGGGTGCCGCTGCCCGCTCGGTCAGCAACTTCTCCGCGGTGAGGGAAGCAAGGTAGCGGTGGCGGAGTTCGGACTTCAATGCGGACCAGCCGGAGAAGCCGAGGAACTGTGCCGCGCGCACCACCGTGGCCACGTTGACGTGGGCCCGTGTGGCAAGGTCCTGGGTGGACATGAAGGATGCGCGTCCGGTGTCGCTGCGCAGGATCGACAGCACCGCGTCGATCCCGGGACTCGGCTTGCGGCCAAGGGCCAGGCCGTCGAACCACTCCGCGATCTGCTGCATGCCGCTCCTTTGGTGTTGCAATGATTGTTGCATTCAAGCCGTGATGTTGTGATGATCGACTGAGGCGCACGCCACATTGTCGATCGAGGAGCACCATGCCCGGGACCCAACATTTGCACATCACCAACGCAACGGTCCTCGACATCGCGGATGGGAGTGCAACACCGGATCAGAGCATCCTGGTGGAGGACGGCATCATTTCCTGGGTCGGCCCGGCAGCCGAGGTGCCTGCGGATCGCGTGGCGGGAGAGACGATCGACGCCGGCGGCAAGTACGTGATGCCCGGACTCATCGACGGGCATGTCCATGTCACGGCGGCGACAGCGGACCTCGGTGCCATGGCCGAATGGTCGCCCACCTACGTCGCAGCGCATACGGCCCGCAACATGAAGGCGATGCTGCACCGCGGGTTCACGACGGTGCGCGACGTCGCCGGTGCCGACTTCGGCGTCGCGATGGCCGTGGAGGAAGGTCTTTTCGAGGGCCCCCGGGTCATCTTCGGCGGCAAGGCACTGTCCCAGTCCGGCGGACACGGGGACATGCGGTCCATGGGGGCGAGCCTCATCGACCCGCACCAGTGCTGCCCCTCCATCAGCGTCGTGTGCGACGGCGTCGACGCCGTCCGCAAGGCCGCGCGGGACCAGCTCCGCACTGGTGCCCATCACGTCAAGATCATGCTGTCCGGGGGAGTGGCCTCTCCCACGGACCGCGTGGACTCCACCCAGTTCTCGGAGAGCGAGATCCTCGCCGTCGTCGAGGAGGCCGAAGGCTCCAACCGCTACGTCTGTGGGCACGCCTACACAGCGCGGGCCGTGAACCGCGGGCTCCGACTCGGGGTGAAGTGCATCGAGCACGGAAACCTGATCGACGACGAAAGCGTCCGGCTGTTCGTCGAGAAGGGCGCGTTCCTCGTGCCTACCCTCATCACGTACGAGCGGCTGAAGGCCGACGGGGAGGCGGCAGGCCTTCCCGCTGCCAGCCGGGAGAAGGTGGACACCGTGCTGCACGCCGGACTCGAGGCACTGGACCGGGCCAACAAGGGTGGCGTGAAGATCGTCTTCGGTTCGGATCTCCTGGGCGCGATGCAGATCCACCAGAGCTCCGAATTCCGCATCCGTGCCCAGGTACAGACGGCGCAGGAGGTCCTGCGCTCGGCGACGCTCACAGCAGCGGAACTGATCGGGCTCGAGGGCAAACTGGGCGTCATCGCTCCCGGTGCCTTCGCCGACCTGCTGATCGTGAACGAGAACCCTCTCGACGACGTTACGGTCCTCGCCGACCCCGAGGCATCCATCGACGCCGTCATTCAGGGAGGGCACCTGGTCGGCGGACGCTAGCGCGCTTGCTGGCTCGCTGCGGCCTTCTGCTGCACAGGGCCGCGGCGAGCCAGGAGCGTGGTTCCGACCAACTGACCGACACCCTCCTCGAACTCTTGATGGACCGCCAGTGGGAGGAGTCCCTGGAGCGGCAGGCTCAGTTAGGCCGACGTCATACTGTCCCCAATGTCTCCACCGCCTCGACCATCAGGCTGAGTCCATTCAGTAGGTCCTGATCCTCCGTCATCTCGTGGCGGTTGTGGGTGTGTCCGGCGACGCTGGGGAGGAAGAAGAGCATGCTCGGTACCGCGGTGTTCATGACGAGGGCATCGTGGCCGGCGACGGTCTTCATGCGACGGCTCGACAACTGACAGCGGCCTGCTGCCCGTTCCAGGATCTCAGGGCCCTTCGGCCACATGCGCGTTGTCTCACGCAGCGACTCGGCAGTGACGACCAGGCTCGCCCCTGTCATCCGGCCGATCTCCGCCAGGACCGTCTCGAGCTCGGCCCGCGCAGCGATGAGGATCGCGGGGTCGTCGGACCGAAGCTCGACCTTGGAGTGGACTTCGGACGGGGTGCAGTTCGGGGACTCGGGAGTGATCCGGAGAGAACCGACCGTCGTGTGGAGTCGACCCCCGGACTGATCAACACCCATTTTGCGTGCAGCGATGACCAACAGTGCTGTCGCGTACAGCGCGTCGACGCGCTCCGCCATGGGGGGCGGACCGGTGTGTGTCTGCACGCCGGTGACCTGGACGTCCAGTTTCAGGGCACCCCATGCGCCCTCCACGATGCCGATGTCCACGCCTTCCCGTTCCAGCATTCCCCCCTGCTCCACGTGGACCTCGAGGTAGGCCGCGGGGAGGGGGACCTCGTCGGTACCCAGGGCATCGATCGCGGCCAGGCTTTCTCCGAGCGTGGCCCCGCGGGAATCTGCCGCGTCGAGGGCAGCCCGGACCGGGATGCGGCCGGTGAAGACGCTGCTACCGAGCACGCTCGGCTGGAACCGGGCGCCTTCCTCGTTCGTCCAGTCCACGACGCCCAGATTGAACGGCAGCTCGCCCGACCGGATCTTCGGCTCGAGAATGCGTGCTGCCCACAGTGCGATCACCACACCGGTCTGTCCGTCGAATCGTCCGCCGTCCGGTTGCGAGTCGAGGTGTGAGCCGAGAAGGATCGTCGGCCGTTCGCCCGGTGGGAGGACGAACCCGAAGAGGTTCCCGACCGCGTCACGCGCCACCGTGTAGCCGCGTTCCCGGAAGTCGGACGTCAGGAGGCTCCGGGCTGCACCATCCTCCGGTGTCCCGGTCAGGCGATGGAGGCCACCGTTCTTCGCTCCGATCTTTGAGAATGCACTGAAGGTACGCAGGAGCCCGTCCCGGTCGTCAGCGCTGACCATCAGATCAGATCCAGCCACTCTTCGAACTGTGGGTGCTTCGAGACGAGGAAGCTCCGGTAGAGCTTCCAGGTGCCGTACTTGTAGTAGTCGAATTCCTCGTCCCGGACCGCATTGTTGATCAGGCCCCACAGTCCCCACTTGGTGTCCGCGATCATCCTGCACACCATGACACGGGCGAAGAACGGTTCGTCGTCCTTGCCCCGGTAGCGACGGACGAGGACCCGGGTATCGTCCACGCTGGTGAACATCTCGGTGAAGAGAAGAGCAAGCTCATACGTCACTTCGTTGTTCGCTGCGTAATCGAAATCGACCAGCTTCACTGATCCGTCGTCTCCGAGCAGGAAGTTGCCCGGCATCGGATCGTTGTGCGCGGGGACAAGGGTCAGCCCGGAGGCCCGGAAGCGCTCGGCCGCGCGACCATAGGCCTCGACGACGTCGTCTGCCCAGGAGGGCAGGGCGATCGCAGAACCGCGGACCTGGTCCAGGTGCTCGTCCACCATGTCCAGCATGGTCTTGGTCTGGGGTAGCGGCGGCGTCCGGTGCCACGCCTGATAGATGTCGATGATCTTTTCCAGGAGTTCCATGCTCTGGAAGTCGAGAGTCGTCGCGGTCCGATAACCCTCCCCGAGGAACTCGGAATACTCGATCCCCGTCGTGGCGTCGAAGAACAGGACCCGGGGGCTGATGCCGGCCTCCGCCGCCTGGCGGGCGGCCGCGTTGGCCACCGAACGGTCGATGAACGCCTCCGTGCCTGGACCGGGGATCTTGGCGAAGATCTCGTGCCCGGTCCCGGCGATCGAGAGCCGGAAGTTGTGGTTCGTCAGGCCCCCTGGCACCGGGTTCACGGTCGGTGCGGACCCTGCCCATTCCGGGTTGCGGCCGGAGCTGTCCGAGAGTGTTTCGACGTCGGTCTGGGTAGTCATGAGGCCAGTTCCTTTTCTAGTTCGGTCATGAAGTGACGGTCGGCAAGGGCGACTTCAGCGAGGGTCATGTGCCAGAGTCCGTACTTGATGGAGTCGAGGTTCTCGTCCGGGTCGGTGGCCGCGCGCAGGGAGGCGAGCAGGGACCACCGCAGGTGCTCGATGAGAGCGATGAGCTGTACCACGGCGATGTCCTTCGACGTGGCCTCGGGAATCACCTCCCGGATCAGCGACTCCGAGCTGAGCACCGTGGGGCATGCCTCGGAGACCAGGAGGGCCGTGTCATGGACCTGGGACAGCTGTGCGGCAGAGCCCCAGCCGACGATCCTGACCTCGCCGTCCCGGTGCACCATGAGATTGGATGAGGTCGCTTCGCCCTGCGAGGGCCGGAACTCGACGCCTTTGCGGTACTCGAGCAGCACCTCCCTGAAGCGCAGCAGGTGTTCGATCGCGGTCGTGACCCGTGGGTCGAGGGCCACGCCCCGATCGCGGCACTCCTCCTCGAGCTGGCTGAGCTCCGCGATGGGGCTGCGGGGGGCGAGGTCCAGATCGAGTGCGGCGAAGGCCCGACGCTTGCTGAGGAGGTTCGCGCGGAACTGAGGGTCCGCGTAGTAGTCCAGGCGAACCACGCGCCAGTCGTTCGCCAGATCCTCCACGAGGAGGATGCCGGTCTCCTGGTCGAAGGCGTGGACCTTGGGGCCGATTCCGTTCTCGCCGGCCGCCACCGCTGCCTGCATCATGCTGTGGCGGTTGCGCCAGGACCACGCATGGCGACTCATCACCTTGGCGATGACTCGGCCATGTTCCTCGCTGTCGCCACGGATGAGCGTGTTGTCAGAGGCCCACCAGCTGGGGGAGGGCAATTGGGGGATGGGGTCGGACCACTGGATCTCCTTGAGGTCATGCATCCGTGCGAACTCCGAAAGTCGTTCCTGAACAGGCATGGACGTTCTCCTCTGATGGTTAGGTATGGCTCCGAAGCCGTTGTTCTGCGGTGGTGTAGTCCGCGGGGGCGACGTCGTGCACTCGCGACATCCCCTGCGCTGCCAGGGAGGTTCCGATGATCACCATGGCAAGAGGGAGGCTGAGCGGTATGAGGCCGTAAGGCCCCAGGAACTCGCTGAGGGCGCCGAAGAGAAGCGCGGAGACGCTGGCCCCGGCGATCGCGAGGGCGATCGAACGCCATTGCGCCTCCAGGGCGATCCCGCCCAGGGCCACTGCCACCACCGCACCGTTGTAGCCCCACAGGCCCAGGTAGATCTCGTGTCCATCCGCTCCCATGGCCATGGCGGTCAATGCGCCGGTGAGTGAACCGGTAACGGCGAGTCCGGCCGCGATGGGTGAGCACACCGCGATGGCGATGATCACCAGTACTCCCGCCAGGAGGCTGTCCAGCAGGAGAACCTCGCTCAGACCCCGCAGTGTTGCGTTCACCAGGCCTTCGCCGATCGGGACGCCGTCGCCATCGGCCGCACTCCGCAGGACGGGGTCGGGTGGGACTGCCAGTCGTTCGACGGGAACAACGAGGGCGGGGTCGGCGCGTCCGTAGGCGACGGCGGGGGTCAGCAGCAGTAGCAAGCACCCCAGGATCCCGAAGGTGACCGACAGGGCGGGAACGCCCAGCTTCTCGACGAAGACGATGATGGTGGTGTGCATGATGGGCGTGCTCACTGCAGCTGCCAGCAGGGTGAAGACCGCGATCCGTGGATTCCAGTCGCCTGCGAGGAAAACCGCCCCCAGGATGCCGACCAGCGCACCGTTGAATCCATAGAGCCCGGCCCGCCAGTTGTCCCGCGGCAGACCCAGCAGCAGCGCCGTCAGGGTGCCCACCAACGATCCGCCCAGGAACAGCAGTGCACTCCACAGCGAGACCGATGCCACCGCCACGACGAGGAGCAGGCCCGAGAGCGGATTGTTCATCAGGAAGATCTGACCGATGCCCCGCAGCGTGCCGTCGACGACGGGCAGGGTTCGGGACCGTTCCGGAAGGGCCTGCGAGAGCGAGAACGTTCCCGTGAAGCGGTCCAGCCAGGTATCTCTAGTGGAGCTGAGCGGACGCATGGTGCTCCCCGTCATCGTTGAGCCCTGTGTCATCGGCGCATCGGTTCGCAGTGTGGGTGAGGGTGGTGAGGGTGGCGTTGAACAGGTCATGGGACAGCTCGACGGGTACACCGGACTCGTCCCGGGATATCCGATCGATGTCGAACAGCGGAGTGCCGATGGTGATCTTCAACAGCTGGGCGACGCTCGCGCTCGCGCGGGAAATGTTGATGGTTTCGTCCACGGATGCCAGGGTCACGCCGTAGTCCCGCTCGAACATCTCGTACAGCGAGTTCAACGACCGATCGAGCAGGTCCGGAAACCGTCCGGCCGGCAACGTCATCTGCTCCAACGAGAGCGGCTCGGAATTGGCCAGGCGCAGGCGCAGGATGACAAGGACCCGCGCGCCACGAGGAAGGCCGAGGCCGGCGGTCTCCGTGGTGTTGGCCCCGCGTTCCTCGGTTCTCAGGACGCGAGTGGTCGACACGATTCCCTGCTCGCTCAGGAGCGCCGGGATGCCTTGGATCCGGTGCAACTGGCGGTGCACCTTGAAGGGGGCATGGGGGTCCAGGCCGTCCAGCCGCATCGCGGGATGCTCCTGGCGGACCAGTGTCCCGCCGTTGCGGCCCACCCGGCGTTCCACGATTCCCTCGCTCTGCAGCCACTCCAGAGCCTTGCGCAGGGTTCCGCGTGCCACGCCGAGTTGTGACGCCAGGGCGCGCTCGTCCGGGAGCCGCGATTCACCGCGGTCATTCAGCTCAGCCATCAGCATCAAGAGGCGATCGACGATGATATCGACCCTAATTGGTACATCTGAATGGACCATTGAATTCTCTTATCAGCGAGTTTCGCGGAATTACGGCCCAGTATAGGATCTACAGCACACCCGCTGTCTATACGCTCTTCAATTCGACCCGCTGCACGAGGAGCCACCATGGCCGTAGTGCCGCCGCGCTCTCTGACCGAGTTGCGTGAGAACTATGGCTCCGAATCCGGGGCTCGTTCCTCTCCGGTGTCCGCATCCGTGGAAGTCGCACGTGAAGCGATGCGGGATCTGCGCGCCATGACCTGCATCGTGGAGGACCTGGCTGCCCCTGATGACGGGGCCGATGCGGGGCCCGGCCCTATGGATCAATTGCGTGGACCATTGCATGGTGTCCCGGTCGTCGTGAAGGACAGTTTCCACGTTACCGGCCTGCCGCGATGGCATGGCAGCGCCATTCATCCGGGTCATCTGTCCCGCTTCGACTCGGCGCCGGTTGCCCGCTTGCGCGAGGCGGGTGCGGTGATCGTAGGAAAGACGGCAATGTCCGAGCTCGGCCTGATCGCGTCCGGCAACAGCTCCCAATTCGGAGACACGCTGAATCCGTGGAACACCGCGATGTCACCCGGAGGCTCCAGTTCGGGAACCGCTGCCGCCATTGCGTATGGCGTCACTCCTGTCGGCCTGGGGACGGACATCGCGGGCAGCGTGCGCCTCCCGGCTGCACAGTGTGGCATCGTCGGCTTCAAGCCGACGCAGGGCACCATTCCCTATGCCCCTGCCAGCAACTGGCGTTCGGCCGGTCCGATGGCCACGACCGTCGCCGATGTACGGGAGATTTTCGACGTCGTCTCCCGCAACGACGAATCCGACCAATGGTCCTTCCCCTACGACGGGAAGGAGTCGCCTTCCCGTCATGCACCCGCTGACCTGGACGGACTCAGCGTCGGCGTCATCGAGTGGCCGGGCTACGGGCCGCAGATGGATGCCGAGACCCGCGCTCTTTTCGCACGGTTCCTCGAGTTGCTGTCCCACGCCGGTGCACGCCTGTCCGAGCACAGGCCGGGCCTCACCGAGGCCGATTTCATGAACCTGGACCTGTGCCTCAAGACACGGTGTGAAGCCGAGGTGCGTTCGGCGCCTCCGGATCGCCGCTCGCAGTTGCTTCCGTCAGTTGCTCGGTGGGCGGCCTCCTCACCCTCCCGTAGCGCCGCTGACTACCACGACAGCCTGGAGCGCCTTTCTGCGCGGGCGGTGCACCTCCTGGCAGCCGGTTCCCGCTTCGATCTGCTCGTATCTCCGGTGATGGGTGTCCATCAGTTCCCCGCTGATCACTTCAGCCCCGACACGACCATGCCGCTGCTCTACCACGCCAACTACACGGCCTGGTTCAACCAGACCGGTCAGCCCGCGCTGAGCCTCTGCATGGGGTTCTCGCCCAGTGGGATGCCCATCGGTGTCCAGGTGGTCGGGCGACGCCGGAGAGACGGGTGGCTCCTGGATGTCGGTCAGAGCCTGGAAGACCTGCTCTCGGTCACCCGGGAGTGGCCCGTGCCACAGCAGAATCAACGAACTCCGACGAGGGATGCGACATGACCATCGATGTACGGTTCCAGAATGCCCTGAGCATCCTCGAGACGGGTGCGGACATGGCTCGTTCCTGGTTCGACGAAGCACATTTCCGGGTCGAACAGAAAGACGATGGAACACCCGTCACGGAGGCCGACCGCAGCGTGGAGCAACACCTCCGCGACGAGCTCTCACGTCACTTCCCCGATGACGGCCTGCTGGGTGAGGAATTCCCAGAGGTGGAGGGGACGTCCGGCGGGCGCTGGATCATGGACCCGATCGACGGCACCAAGTCCTTCATCCACGGTGTGCCGCTGTACTCCACACTCCTGGCGTACGAATCAGCCCAGGGAGTCGAATTCGGCGCCATCGCCCTGCCCAGCCTGAATCGTCTGGTCTACGCCCAGTCAGGCCGCGGATGCTTCGATGGGCAGGGCAGGCAAGTGAACACCTCGAGCCGCCGCGAAGTGAAAGAGGCCTACGTCCTCTCGACGTGGCTCGAGGACTGGCCATTGGACCTCGTAGCCCGGATCCAGGGCCAAGACGGCATCATCCGTACGTGGGGGGATGGTTTCGGCTACGCGCTCGTCGCCACCGGACAGGCGGACGCGTTGCTCGACTTCACTGTCTCACCCTTCGACGTGGCTCCGATGCCGGTCATCATGGGAGAGGCCGGAGGCATCTTCACCGACTTCAAAGGCCTCGATTCGATCTACTCCGGAGTAGGTCTGGCCTCGGCCACGCGCGAGCTGCACGATTCTCTGCTGCGAGACATCGCGCAGACCGTCAGCTCATCAACGGAGAACGTCAGGGATTAGGACGCTCGCCTTCCACCGTCATCTCGAACTGTTGTCCGACAGATCGTCGGCGAGGCGTAGCAGGTCGGCACCCAGCCGGCGGGCACGATCGGCGACCGCGTCGGGAGCGCCGATAGACGACGGCTGATCTCGCATCGGATCGGCCTCGACGAGGTGAACGAGGCGTTCGACGCGATGCGCCGGGGCGAGCGTGCCCGCAGCGTCATCGTGTTCTAGCGAACGACGGCGACGGCTGGGGTGGCGGGGGCGGCCGTCGGCGAGTAGAGCAGCGGGGCGCTTGCAGCAGATCGTCCACGTTCGGCGTCACGAAGCTGCTCGTGGACGGCATCCTCCACCTGCCAGTAGGTATTTCTTCGGGGACTCCGATCCGGGTCGAGGTATCCCGGTGGAGTGAACCAGGGGATGTCGTGCTTCGACTCGACGTTCCACTTCCCCTCGTGGATCACATGATGATGTCGCGAGCACAGGAGGACGCCCTGGCTGATACCCGTTGTTCCACCTTTGGCCCAGGGCGTCATGTGGTGCGCCTCGCACCAGGTTGCCGGGATGGAGCAGTCCGGGAACGCGCAGCCCTTGTCCCTCGCAACGAGTGCCCGCCGCAGATGCGCGGGGAAGAGGCGCTGTGCCCGCCCGATGTCGAGGATCTGACCCTGTCCGCCGAGGACCATCGGAATGATGTCTGCATCACAGGCCAGCGTGCGGATGCTTCGTGCGCTCATCTGCTGCCCGAACACAGCGTGGCCGGCACATTCCATCTGGCCCACGAGG
This sequence comes from Arthrobacter sp. TJ-238, assembly GCF_058269215.1. Lineage (NCBI taxonomy): Bacteria > Bacillati > Actinomycetota > Actinomycetes > Micrococcales > Micrococcaceae > Arthrobacter > Arthrobacter sp. TJ-238. The sequence goes on from NZ_JBZCNH010000002.1 coordinate 244,719, forward strand.
TCCGTATAGCTGATGGTCACCATGACCTGGGGCCGGTGTCCGCCTGCTGCGGGAAGCCTGTCGGTCGACAGAGCGATCCTGCATGCGGCGACCAGCCCGTCGAGGAGACTCTGCGGGCGTGTCGGCCAGTTTGTATCGCCCCCGTGGATGTCAGCCACACCAGCGTCACCCTCTTCGTTCTCGCCGTCAATCCCGTCGGTTCGGTCCCGATCGCTTGTCGGATCCTCGTTGTTCTGAAGGGTGGCCGATGTTCCCCTCGGGTTCGTCGCGGTGTTCATGACGGTGACCAGATGCTCGAACTGCTCGTCGGTGGCGCCGATCTCCAGGAAGTGCAGACCGTTGCGTCTGCCCTTGAGGAAGACACCCTGTCGTGCCTTGAGGACCTTCTCGGTGGGTTCCTGTCCGTCCTGGTTGAGCACGCCCTCCCAGCGTCGCGCGAGGACCCGCAGGAGGTCTTCATCCGATTCGACTGCCTGCCGCGTGAGGTGCTGCTCCATCGAATCGAGTTGCACCGGCGTTGCGAAGGACCGCACCCGTTGCACCGCCTCATGAACGATCGAAACAGCGCGTCCGCTGACCTCGCCCGCGCTTGCTGCAGCACCGAGGGTGCTCATAAACGCGGGAGTGGCAGAGCCGGTTGCAGTGACGCCGGGCAGGAGGCTTGCCGCGAGCCTCAATCGGCGGTTCGCCTCGGTGCGGCTGATGCCGAGCCTCGCCCGCAGGAAGTCAGCGCAGGTCTTGAATTCGGGGCGGAACCCATCATTGTTCCGCTGTTCGGAGCCCGCTGAAGTGCTCCCGCCGGCGCCCCCGGCGACGTCGTCCTGCACTGTCGACAGGCTTTGCTGCGCCCGCACAAGGAGGGATCCAGGGGCGTCCTGCTGTCCGGTGCCGGCGACGTCGTGTTCCTGCGCAGCTCGAGCGGCAACGATCTGGAGATGATCGATGACCTTCGAGAGCTCTTCGATGTCCACGAGTGCTCGCACGACGTCGTGCTTGCTGAGAAGAAGGTGACGCCTCTTCAGGTCCTGCGCGAAAGCGACCAATTCCGACCGCATCGACTCCAAGGGAGTACCAGTTCCCTCGGGATGCTCGAGCGGTGCGATGTCCATGACTCATTTTATCGAACACCCGTACTATTTCAGAGGGGCCGGACTCTTTGTGGAGGAGGAGTCGAGCACTATTCCTCCACAGCCGTCGGCTGTCATCGCCGGTCGTGCCATCGAGTCGGTGTACCGGAGACAACTGGAAGCGAATCCGACGTCGTCTATGGCGTGGAGCGCTCAAACCCTTCGGCACTCCTGCGCTTTTCCTTCCGACTTCCGCCTCCGGATTCTCCTAGGCTGCTTGTGCAGCAGGGAGATTTTGGGGGAAGACTTGGAAGCAGGACAGGGCGCTGCTGAGCAGGCGCGCAGGATTGGTGACCAGATATCTGAGTTGGAGGCAAAGCTCGAGCATGCAAGAAGGGCCCAGCGGGCGTGGCTGGCTGGGGCCGAGGGCGAAGCGCGGGTAGGAGAGCAGCTGCGCCAACTGGAACTGCATGGGTGGAAGATCCTTCATGACGTGCACTGGCCAGGTCGGCCCAGGGCGAACCTCGACCATGTCGTGATCGGCCCTGGCGGTGTGCTGATCATCGATGCGAAGAATTGGTCCGGTGATGTCCGGTTGCAGGACGGAGAGCTCCGTCAGAACAGCTCCTCACGTCACCGGCATACCGCGTCAGTGCTCAATCAGTGCAGCGCGGTCTCTGTTCTGCTCGAGCCGCAACACCGCAGCCTGACACAGGGTTGGATCTGCCTGGTGGGGCAACCGGACCTCAGTGGTACCACCGCCTCTGGTGTAACCATTGTCGGCGTCGATGCACTTGTAGACGCAGTACGCGCACTGCCACTGGTGCTGGAGGAAGCCTCCGTCGGCATCATTCATGACTATTTGAAAGGCCTGCTGACGGGTCCGACAAGCCCTGTTGTTGCCACGACTGCGCTACTTGATCGCACCGACGCTGCCTCGTCGGTCCTGACGGCTCGCCGGGCGGCTGCGGCAAGTCGACCGATTTCGACTCCCCAGCCGACCATCCGTCGGGCCCCTCGTCCCGGGTCCCGCAATCGATCCCGGAGGAAGAACCAGCCGAGCTGCCTGGGCGCTTTCGGGCGTCTTGTTCTGCTGGCCCTCACTCTCTGGATCGGGGCAGCCATGCTGCAGAGCTTCGCTGACTCAGTTTCAACGCCTCCGGCCCCACCAGGCCCGAGCATCGAGCAGGTACTGCCCGTCGAGGGAGCGGGTTGAAGTCGGCCAGACCCGGTCACGCGTGGAAGGCTCTCGTATTCAAGACAAAGGACGACGCCGATGGCGAGGACGGCGTCGGGTCAGCGGCGTGTGTCGGAGAGCTGGTCGGCGAGGCGGAGCAGATCGCTGCCCAGCCGACGGGCTCGGTCGGCAACCGCGTCAGGGGTGTCAACAGCAGACGACGGCACCGGGCTGTCCGCCGAAGCTTGCACGGCGGGCTCCCGCTGGATGTCGATGTCGAACACCACGTGGTCGGGGTGGTGCCAGGTCGAGAAGACCTCCACCGGTCGTCCGTCCTGGTCGAAGCTCGTGCCTTCCAGCAGCAGCACGGGCGACGACGCCTCCAGCTGAAGCAACCGCAGCAGGTCACCGTCACCCGGCACCGCCCGGATCTGCCGCTTCCCGGAAGTGATCTGCACCCCGTACTTCTCACCGAGCACCGCATGCAGGGACGCATCGCTCAACTCGTCCGCCGTCAAACCAGAAAAGGCAGGCGCCGGCAACCATGTGTGGATGACGGCGATCGGCACGCCGTCCGCCGTCCGCAACCGCTCGAGCGAGAGCACCTGTGGCGTCCCGAGGAGCGCGGTGGATGCATCGGCGTCCTGCAGGGAGAGTGACAGCACCTCGGTGCCGACGGTCGCCCCGGTGCTGCCCAGCTGGGCCGACAACCCGGACGTGCGGTGCACCAGCCGATGGTGCTCGCGCCGCGGGGCAACGGTGCTGCCGCGCCCGCGGCCCCGCTCGATGAGCCCTTCATCGGTCAGCGCGCCGAGGGCCTGACGCACCACGGACCGGGACACCCCGTACCGCACCTGCAGCTGCGCCTCACTGGGCAGCGAGGTGCCCGGCGGCAGCGAGTGATTCAGGATCTGCGCGCGCAGATGCCCGCGGAGCTGCAGGTGCAGCGGCTCGCCGTTCCCTGCATCCAGAGGACGCTCCTGGGTATCGTCTGGTCCCGTCATGATGACCTGCTCCGGTTCACGATGCTGGTCGAGGAACTAGGTGTCAGCGCCGTCGGAGGGCGACGAAGCGTCGTCGTCGTGCTCCTCAAGGATCTTCCCGTCGTGGACCCGCTTGAGCTCGATGCCCTCTAGGTAGCTGGGCACGGGAGGATCGAGGTCTTCGTCGCTTGTCATGGTTCCGATCCTAGGGGTCCGGGAGCAGCTACTTCTTCTGCGCGGTCCGCCAGACGTGATCCCAGCCCGGCGCCAGCGCAGCAGCTCGCCGCATCGACAGCACTAGGCTCGCCTCGCGGGCGATGCCCTGGCCGGCGATGTCGAACGCCGTGCCGTGGTCCACGGAGACGCGGACGACTGGCAGGCCGACGGTGATGTTCACGCCGTCGTCGCCGTAGACCGCCTTGAAGGGTGCGTGGCCCTGGTCGTGGTAGCAGGCAATGACCATGTTCCACTTGCCCTTGACCGCGGCGGGGATGAGCGCGTCCGCAGGGATGGGCCCGTGCACGTTGATGCCGTTCTCGCGGGCGGCGGCGACAGCGGGGGCGAGGATGTCGGCGTCCTCATCACCGAACAGGCGGTTCTCGCCCGCGTGCGGGTTGAGCCCGGCGAGGCCGATCGGCTCGTCCGGGTTGCCGAGAGCCTTCGTGAACGCGCTGACCAATTCGATGACGTTGGTGGTGCGCTGCGGCGTGACGTCCTCGATGGCCTGCCGCAGGGAGACGTGGGTGGTGAGGTGGAAGAAGTACAGGTCGCCCGCGGACAGGACGAGGCTGAAGTTCTCTACGCCGAACTCGTGCGCGAGCAGCTCCGTGTGGCCGGGCCACTTGTGCCCGCCGGCGTGCATCGCGGCCTTGTTCAGCGGCGCGGTGACGATGCCCTGCACCTTGCCCTCACGGGCCAGGCGGCAGGCCTCGACGACGAAGCGGTAGGAGCCGTCGCCGGCGGCCGGGCTGAGCTCGCCGAGCTTGACGTCGGCCAGCGAAGGGCCGGTCTGCAGGAGTTCGATGATGCCGGGCTCGTTGGTCGCGTCCTCGATCGAGGACAGGACGCGGACCTTGTCCGGGTCGCCGCCCACGTTGGTGACGCCCTGGCGCATGGCGGCCTCGTCGCCGATGACGACGGGCCTGCATTCCTGACGGACGTCGTCGTGCCCGAGAAGGGATTTCGCGGTGATCTCCGGTCCGATGCCGGCGACGTCGCCGAGGGTGACGGCGAGGGTGGGGATGCTCATGAGGATGCCTCCGTTGGGTGGGCGAGGGTGGTGGTCAGTGTTCTGGTGAGTTCGGTGACGGTGTTGAGCAGGGCGGAGACCGGCCCGAAGCCGCCGGCCTTCGTGACGACAATCTTTCCAGCCGCGGTGCCGCCTTCGACGACGCCGACCGGGATGCCTTCCTGGATGGCGCCGGTGATGCGCAGCGCCTGGGCCCGCGTGGCGTCGAGGACGGCGCGGGCTCCGTCGCCGCCGACGAGCACGAGGGCGCCGACGGATGCACGGGCCAGGGTCTGCTGCACCACCGACGCGAGACAGCGGGCGATGGCGGCACCGCTGAGGGTCTCGGAACCGCCGACCGCTTCCGGGGAGATGATGACCACGACCCGCGGCAGGGATTCCGGGAGCTCGAGTTCCTCCGCGGCCCATCGCGCGAGCCGGTCCGGCTGGTCGAGAAGTGACTCATCGGGCTGCAGGATGCGGAGATCGGTGGAGGCCAGCTGGGATTTGAGGTGGTCGGTCTGGGCGCGGGCGACGTCGTGCAGCGAACTGACGACGACGACGATCCGCTGCCCCTGCGCCGCGGGTGCAGGTTCCGATGCGGCGTGTACTGCTCCGGCGTCGGCCCACGCTGCCGCCATCGCGGCGGCCAGACCGGCCGACCCGGCGGGGATCGCCGTCGGACCGGCGACGACGAGCGCGGCCGCGAGGGTGCGGAGGTCGTCGTCGGACGTTGCATTGACGACCACGACGCCGTCGCCCGCCGCGTCGCGGAGCGCCTGCGCGTCCCGCTCGGGGGAACCGCTGAGGCTGATCGTCGTCGTGCCGGGGAGGAGTTGTGTGAACTCGCTCGTCGGAACCGGGGTGACCGGGTCGCGGCCGGCGGGGGAGTCCTCAACGGGTCCGCCGTGGACGCGCAGCAGGCCGTCCTCGACGGTGCGCCCCATCGCCGGGTAGGCCGGGCACACGACGGTGAAGGAGCCAGGGTGCTGTTCCTGCCACGCGTCGAGCGCTCCGGCCACCTGCGCCGGGACGCTGCCGCGCATGGTGGAGTCGATCTTCAGGTACAGACGGTCGGCGCCCGCGGTGATGAGGTTCCTGATGGCGCTCGCCGTGGCCTGACGGGCGGTGGCGGAGTCCATGGCGCGGGCGTCGGTGTTGACCGCCAGGGCGCTGCCGGGCTCCACCGAGTTCGGGATCAGTTCGCCCAGCAGCAGCCGTGAGGACCAGCCGGTGCGGGAGAACTGCACCACGGAGTCGGTGGCGCCGGTGACGTCGTCGGCCGCGATACCGACGATGGGTGCTGAGGACGCCACGATCAGCCGTTCTCCTCGGTCCGACGGGGACGGTCGGTCGGCGCCGACGGGTCGCCTGCCGGCGGGAGCTCGGAGGCCGAGGTCGGGAGGACCCCGACGGCGTCGTCCGTGTCCAGTCCGCCCTGGCGCTTGAGCACCCAGGTGGCCAGCAGCGGCGCGAAGATCGCGGTGACGAGGACGGCCGAGGCGACCTGCGCCGTGGCGACCTCGACGAACGGGGAGAAGCTGGGGTCCGCTGCGGCGACGATGGCCGGCGTGGCGATGGAGTTGCCGGCCGTGGTGGCCGAGGCGATGCCGATACCGGACTTGATACCGCGGCGGAGGACCAAGCGGTAGCCGATGTAGACGAGGGTGCCGGTGATGAGGGTGGCGGCGATGCCGACGAAGATGCCGCTGAGGCCGCCGGTGATCACGTTGCGGAGGTCGATGCCGGTGCCGAGGGCGAAGGCGAAGAACGGGATGACGATGTTCGGCACGGGCCGCATCACCTCGGTCCACTTGGCGTCGAGGTTGCCGACGATGAATCCGAGGATCAGGGGGATGACGGCGGCGAGCAGGGTGAGGAACGGGATGTTGCCGAGGCCCGAGATGCCGAGGAAGAGCAGGGTGAAGAAGGGGCCGTCATTGATGGCGGAGGCCATGTAGGCGCCGCGGTCGCGGTAGTCGCCGTAGCGGCCGGTGAAGGCGAGCCAGAGGCCGCCGTTGCTGTTGTCGAAACTGGCCAGGAGGGCGAGGATCGAGATCCCGAGGATGCCGTCGATGCCGACCAGGAGGCCCAGACCTGCGACGAGGGCGGCGGGGATGATCGTCTTGAAGAGGAGGACGACGCCGGTGGTCGCGAGGACGGGGCCGGAGGCCTTGGCGGTGATCTGCATGCCGGTGGCGAAGATCAGGACGGCGATCAGCGGCAGGGCCGAGTCGGCGAACAGGGCGGTGGTGAAGCTGCCGAGCTCGAGGAAACCGGGGGCGAAGGTCCCGACGATCGAGCCGAGGATCAGGGGGATGAGCATGAGGCCGCCGGGGATGCGGTTCATGCCGTCGAACAGGGGGATGCGGGACTTCGGAAGTGATTCGGCTGCCATGGCGAATCTTCTCTCTGTACGGGAGGTCTGTGCGCGGACGGAGGAGTACGTACAACTAGTACGGACACGATGTATCTACTGTAGGCCGCGTGGGGCACATCACACAAGAAAGAGCCATCCTTTGGCCCGACCTGGCAGAACTACTTCGTAGTCTTCGCTGCCGTGGCACACGTCCACCTGACCCGACGGGAACCGATGTTGATCATCACCTTGAACGGCGACCGCGAGGGCCGCGCCGCCCGCGCCGAGCAGTGACCCCCTCGACGAGCGTCGCGTCGGCACTGGTGGTCATCCCCGCGTTCGGTTCGCCGGAGCTGACCGATGCGGTGGTGCGTGACCTGTGCCGTGACGGGAGCGATCTCGACCCGGCCCTGCGCATCGTGGTCGTCGACAACGCCGGTGACTACGTCCTCCCCGAGGGGCGCATCGAGGTCCACCGCCCGGGGCGCAACCTGCGGTGGATCGGCGCCGCCAACTGGGCCCTGCAGACGGCGTCGCGCGATGGCCATGCGGTCTGCGTGGTGCTGAACAACGACATCCGGCTGTCGCCCGGCTTCCTCGACGGCTTGCTCGCGTCCTTCTCGACAGCGGACGACATCGCGCTCGCGGCGGCCTGCTATGACGATTTCTGGCTCCACCAGCGGGCCCGTGCGATTCCGAGCACCGCTGCGGAGTACGTCCCGCGCGACGTGCTGCGCGACGTCGACTTCTGTGACGGCACCGCCATAGCGTTCGCCGTGCCCTCCGTCGTCGAGCTGGGGGGACTGGACGAGGTCACCTTCCCGCGGCACGGCTACGGCGCAGACATCGACCTGGCGATCCGCGTGCGGGCGGCCGGCCTGCGGTGCGTGGTCACTGAAGGCGCCTACGTCTCGCACCTGCGGCGGCAGACGATGAACCGGACCGGTCAGAGCTCCGAGGGCAACCGGGCGGAGATCCTCCACGGCCTGGACGCCAAGTGGGGCGACGGGTGGCGGGCCGACGTCGGGCTCGGCCCGGACTCGTTCCCCGCCCACAACACCGGGAGCGGCGCGTCCTGGTACCTGACCGCGCCGGCATGGTGAGCACTCCCGGACGATCGCCGGGGCGGATCGTCTATGCGGGTTTCGCCACGCGCCACCACAGCGGCGGCGTGCACGTGATGACCCAGCACGTCCGGCTGCTGCGTGAGCGCGGCCACGAGGCCTGGTTGTGGCTGCCCGATCCGGACGACCGCACCGACTGGATCGCCGACGACGTGCCGATGCTGTTCGGCGCCACCACTGCGATCGGCGCCGATGACCTCCTGGTGCTGCCGGAGACACCGACCGTCCAGGGCCGCGATCCGGCACCCGGAGCGCGCAAGGTCATCTTCAACCAGAACCACTTCTACACCTTCGCCGCCGGCGCGCCCGGCGAGGACTTCCCCGGGTGGACGCCGGCGCCCGCGATCTGGGTGGTGTCCGCGGAGAGCCGCGACGTGTTGTCCGCCGCGCTGCCCGGCCTGCCGGTGAGCGTGGTGCCCAACCCGGTCGACGGAGAGCTGTTCGCCCCCGGCGCCGCCGGGCAGCTCCGGGTGAGCTGGTTCCCCAAGAAGCGGCCGCGGGAGGCCTCGCTGCTGAAACGGCTGCTGGCCGACGAGCCACGGCTCTCGGGGGTGGAGCTGGTGGAACTGGTCCAGGCCCCGCGGGCGGAGGTGGCCGCCACCCTGGCGGGCTCGGCGGTCTTCGTCGCCCTCGGACACACCGAGGGCTACGGTCTGCCGGTCGCCGAGGCGCTGGCGTCAGGCTGTCTCGTGGTCGGGTACGACGGCGGCGGCGGGCACGAGCTGTTCGAGGCACCCGGCGCGTGGCGGGTGCCGGACCAGCGACCGCTGTTGATCCGCGACCAGGTGGCGTCCCTGCTCCAGGACCTCGACGCCCTGGCGCCGGTCCGCGCGGAGAACCGCCGCTGGGTGCTCGACCGTTATCCGTTCGCCCGGACCGGAGCGGCGCTGCAGGAGGCGGTCGCGGCCGCGTGGGCCCGGCCCGGCGCCGACGCCGTGGCCGTGCATCCGGTCGCCTGGCTCGACACTCTCGGCCCGCATTTCACGGCGTATGCCTGAGGTTTCAGTGGGCGCCCTTCACGACGTCGACGACGGCGGCGGGAAACACCCGTGCCGGTGGATCAGCCGCGCCCGTCGGTGCGGCTTCGAAGGCAGAACCGAACTTCTACAGGAGACTCGTCATGGCCATCACACAGCTCACCTACCCCCACCAGGAGCCGGAGCTCACCGGCGAGGACACCCGGCTCCGCAACTGGGCCAGGAACTCCCGGCTGGGCCTGCCCGGCTCGGTCGTCGCTCCAGCCACCGAGGCGGAGCTGTGCGACTTCCTGTCCACCAGTGACGGCCGGGTCCGGATGATCGGGAGCCGGATGTCGCCCGGCAGGATGATCGAGGTCGCGGACGGGGCCGGCACGCTCCTGGACCTGAGCAGGCTGAGCGGCCTGATCTCCAGCACCGATGACACCGCGACCTTCGGTGGTTCGACCTCCCTGGCCGAGGTGTACGCGTTCCTCACCGCGCGGGGGCAGATGCTGGACGCCTCACCCGGGGTGATCGCCGAGCAGACGCTGGCCGGTGCCCTGTCCACCGGAACCCACGGCCAAGGCCTGCAGCAGAGCTCGATCGCCGGCGCCGCGCTGGCGATCCGGATGGTGCTGGCCGACGGCACTGTCGCGGAGTTCGACCATGACCACCCGGACTTCCCCGCCGTCCAGCTCGGCCTCGGCTCACTGGGCGTGATCACCGCCGTGACCCTGCGCGCACGGGAGTCGATGATCTACACCTGCGTGAAGAAGGCCGTCGGCGCCGGCACTCTCGAGACGGATCTGGGGACCTGGAATCGGGAGAACATCCTGGTCAAGGCGTGGTGGTTCCCGCAGGAGAACCAGGTCCAGGTGTGGACCGCCAACGAGGCGTCCGACGACGAGGTGTCGCGGTACCGGGCCGGCGGCAGTCAGCTCGTGGAGTACGCGACGACCGATACGTCCATGAACAGCACGATCGAGGCAACGCTGCAGCACCTCCGCGACGACAGCAAGGGCGTCGCGGACAGCGGCAAGTCGCTCCGCACAGTGTCGCGCTTCCGGGACTTCACCGACGTCACGGGTGACATCTACCAGGTGTTCTGCAAGGGGATCGCGACCCCCCAGATCAACGTGGAGATCGGCATCCCGCTCGCGCAGGCCGGAGCGGTCATCAGGAAGATCAAGGACTGGCATGCGGAGACCCGCCCCCGCATGCACTACCCGGTGATCCTCCGCTGCACCGGCGCGTCCGAGGGATGGCTGAGCCCGTCCAACGGCCAGGACACCTGCTACTTCGGCTTCGTGGTCTACTACGCGGCCGACGGTTCGCTGTCCGAGGAGGGGAACAGCTTCCTCAGGGCAGTGGAACGGGCCCTGGCCGAGGAGGGTGGCCGGCCGCACTGGGGCAAGTACTTCGACGAGTCCCTGTACGACTGGCCCGCGCTCTACCCCCAGTGGGAAGCCTTCCGCCGGGTGCGCGAGACGCTGGACCCGGAGCACAGGTTCGCGAATGCATTCACCGTTGCGCTACTCGACTGACCAGACGCCGCCACTAGGACAGGAGCACCACCGATGAATGCCTGGGTGACCTTGCTGACTCAACCCGACTACCTGATCGGGGTGCGGACGCTGCGGGCGTCGCTCGCGGCCTCCGGCAGCACCATCCCCCTCGTGGTCATGGTGACCGAGGGGATCGACGAGCAGGCCCGGCGCATCCTGCAGGACGACGGGTGCCTCCTGCGCGACGTGGCACCGTTGCGGCCGGCCGGGGGATCAGCGGACCGCTACGCCAACTCCCGGTTCGCGGAGGTGTGGACCAAGCTGGCCGTCTGGGGCCTCACGGAGTTCGAGCGCGTCGTCTTCCTGGACGCCGACATGCTGGTGACCCGGAACATGGACGAGCTGTTCTCGCTGGAACTGACTGACGGCGCCATCGCCGCCTGCCACGCCTGCCGGTGCAACCCCAACCGGATCGCGAGCTATCCGGCGAGCTGGACTCCCCAGACCTGCTTCTACACGCACTGCCGCGGCGGGGACCACGTCACCGAACCGGGTGCGACGGACAACTACCTGAACGGCGGCTTCCTCGTGCTGTCGCCCGACGACGCCGTCCTGGCCGACATGGTGGGGCGGCTGGCAGGCGTGGACGATCTGTCGCACTATCCGTTCGCCGAACAGGACTTCCTCAACGAGTTCTACCGCGACCGCTGGCGTCCGCTGCCCTACGTGCACAACGCGCTGAAGACCCTGCAGCACCAGCACCCGTCGGTCTGGGATCCGGCGTCGGTGAAGAACATCCACTACATCATCGACAAGCCGTGGGCGAAGCCGCTCGACCCCACCGACCGGTACGTCGAGGTGAACCGGCTCTGGTGGGAGGTGGCCGACACCCTGGGCGCGCCTGTCGGCTCCTGACCCCGCAGGCGAAGGTGCTCGGATTCGACCCCGTTTCTCCGTCGAGGTGTTCGCACCCGCTGCATTCCGCGCCGCCAGGAGATGCGTTTGTGCGGCAGAATCCGGTCCTCTTCGTGTTGTCGCCCGCCGCGACTACCTCTTCCAGACGCACGACAGCGACGCGAGTTCGTCGGCATCGTCCCTTGTGAGATCCGGGATCGATCAGCACTCCGTGCGATTCGAAGCTGGCCCGCACGTCGCACAGGCTGGCGATGTCCGCGGGGGAGGAGCTGACCACCTGCGCGCCTTTGTTGCGACTGAGCTTCAGGAGCCCATCCGCGGCGAGCCGGTTCAGTGCCTCGCCGCGGATCCGTCCCACCCAGTCACCAGCCGACGACGTCGAAGGAATGAGCCGATCTGGCATTGCACCATGTGGCATGTTGTCATGCCGGCGTTGGTCCTTATGCTGTGTGCCGGAGCGCGAGGGTACATTGGTGGTTTGCCTGCAGCGCGGACGTCTTCGCTTGAACCGCAACGTCTCCGGATGACTACGCTCCCATAGGCGCTCCCACTCGTGATGAGGCAGTTCGACTGGCAGGAGGGTCGACTGAATGCCCGAAAGTTTGCGGCTTTCCGAGTTTGCCTTCTAGCCTGACAAGGGGCCAGTTTGTAAAATCGAACCCGTCAACTGAGCCTCAAAGGTCGTTCGCAACCTCCTAGATCGTCCTGTGCAGCTCAGTGAGCTATCCTTCTTTGGTTGTGGGGCCATGGCTCGTCTCCTGCAAGTTGGATCGCAACTCGGTGGAGTTCCGTCACGAAAGAACCGCTGCGAGCCAGGGGAAAAGTAGCTAGTTCGAACTTCACCAGGGCGTGCCATAGCCAGCCTCCACTGCACCTTGTCGAGACTGCCGGGGGCCTGCTCCGTGCCGGTCCAGGAGGTCGGCAGGCTCTGGATGTTCTCGACGACCGAGGTCGACACTTGAATCCAGAGCGGAGGGTCCACAGCCTCTGAGGGAAGCGATGTCCCAAAAGGCCCTGAGCAGCGTTGGTGAGTCAGGGAGGTCTGCGCTGGACACGGGATCCACCTATTCGAATAGTAGAAAGAGCAATTTGTGGCGCTGAAAAAATCTGATCTGTACTCCTCACTGTGGAGCAGCGCTGACGAGCTGCGCGGGTCGATGGACGCCAGCCAGTACAAGGATTACGTCCTCACGCTGCTGTTCGTGAAGTACGTCTCCGATAAGGCGAAGGCAGATAAGTCGACGCTCATCTATGTCCCCGACGACGGTTCCTTCGACTACCTAATCTCGCTTAAAGGCAAGCCCGACGTCGGGGAAAAGGTCAACGTCGCGATCCGGCGTCTCGCCGAAGAGAACGACCTGTTGGGCGTCATCAACAACGCCGACTTCGACGACCCCGCCAAGCTGGGCTCCGGCAAGGAGTTGCAGGCCAAGGTCTCGAACCTGATCGGCATCTTCCAAGACATGGACTTCACTGGATCCAAAGCCGAAGGGGATGACCTCCTAGGCGACGCCTACGAGTACCTCATGCGGCACTTTGCCACGCAGTCGGGCAAAAGCAAGGGCCAGTTCTACACCCCAGCCGAGGTCTCCCGCGTAATGGCACAGCTGCTCCAGATCCCCGCCGACACCCCAAAATCCACCACCGTGTACGACCCGACCTGTGGTTCCGGATCGCTGCTGATCAAGGTCGCCGACGCAGCACCGAACGGGCTCACAATCTACGGCCAGGAGAACGACAACGCCACCTGGGCGCTTGCGCGCATGAATATGATCCTCCATGGCAACGAAACCCATGACTTGCGCCAAGGCAACACCTTGGCAGATCCGAAGTTCAACTACCAGGGCAACCTCCATACGTTTGACTACTTGGTGGCCAATCCGCCGTTTTCGGTCAAGACCTGGACCAACGGTTTCGATCCCTCCTATGGTCGCTTCGACGGATTCGACACGCCGCCTGACAAGAACGGCGACTATGCGTTCCTGCTGCACATGGTCAAGTCCTTGCGGCCACGAGGCAAAGGTGTCGTTGTCCTCCCGCACGGAGTGTTGTTTCGCGGCAACTCCGAGGCGAGGATCCGTACCGAGCTGATCAAGCGTGGCTATATCAAGGCGATTATCGGTCTGCCTGCAAATCTTTTCTACGGCACCGGCATCCCCGCCTGCCTAATTGTGCTCGATAAGGAGAACGCTCAAGCGCGCACCGGCGTCTTCATGATCGACGCGAGCAAGGGCTTAGCCAAGGACGGCCCCAAGAACAGACTGCGCCCGCGGGACATGCACAAGATCGTCGACGCTTACACCAGCGGCAAAGAGATCGAGCGTTACTCCCGGATGGTGCCGATCAGTGAGATTGCTAATCCGAAGAACGACTACAACCTGAATATCCCGCGCTACATCGACGCCTCTGCGCCGGAGGACGTCCAGGACCTCGGCGCCCACATGCTCGGTGGCATCCCGAACCGTGACCTTGAGCTACTCCAGCCCTACTGGGAAGCGTTCCCCAGCCTCCGTAGTGAACTCTTCGCACCGCTGCGCGACGGCTACTCGAAGTTCAAAGTCGCGCGGAACGAGATCCAGACCGCAGTCAGGGGATCCGATGAGTACGAAGCCTTCGATCACGACACAGGGAACACGGTGAGGCAGTGGTGGGCAGGAAAACGGGAGATGCTCGAGGCGATCAGACCAGACACCAAACCCGCTGGCCTCATCCACGACATCTCGGAGGCACTCCTACATGCGTTCCGGCCACGACCGTTGATCGACGAGTATGGCGTCTACGAGAAGCTTATGAGCTATTGGAACGACGTCATGCACGATGACTTGTCGCTGATCGTCAGCGATGGATGGATCCAGGCCGTCCAGCCGCGTGCCGCACGCACTTGGAAGGACAAGAACGACAAGCCCAAGTACGAAGACGCCCACATCGTCTTCGGCACTGGTGTGACGGCGCAACGCTGGGTCATGGATCTCCTGCCGCCCGAGTACGTGATCGCCCGCTACTTCCCTGCCGAGCAGGCCGAGCTTGACCGCTTGACTGAGGCACGAGATGCCGCATCCCTAGCGATCGCTGAGTTTATTGAGGAACACGCCATTGAGGGAGGGTTGCTCTTTGATGTAGCCGAAGATGAGGGCAAGCTGACCAACGCCGGCGCGAAAGCTGCGCTCAAGGATCTCAAGGCTACTAAGGGCGACGCCGACGAAATGGCCGCGCTCATCAAGGTCATTAAGTTATATGCAGCGGAGACCAAGGCGAAGGCTGCGCTCAAGGATGCGAGCATTGTGCTCAATGAGAAGGCCGTCGCGAAGTACAAGACACTTACCGAGGTCGAGGTCCAGGACCTGGTCGTTGATGCGAAATGGGGTGCCACGCTCCAGGGGCAGATTTACGGCGAGGTGACGGCGCTCGGGCAGATCTTGGTCGAGCGGTTGGCAGTGCTCGCAGGTCGATATCAGGCGACAGCCAACGAACTCGAATCCACTGCCGAAAAGTTGAGCGCGCGAGTCGCACAACACCTTGTTTCCATGGGCGTGACTCATTGATCGAGTGGACTAAAGCGAACTTAGGGGAAGTCGCAACACTTCAGCGTGGCTTCGACTTGCCCACTCGCCTCCGACGGCGGGGCGAAGTTCCCGTAATCAGCTCCTCCGGAAGGAGCGGATGGCATGATCGCGCCATGGTTAAAGCACCGGGGGTAGTAACCGGCCGATATGGAACTATCGGTAAAGTATTTCTTGAACGCACGGATTTTTGGCCCCTGAACACCACCTTGTGGGTTTCTGATTTCCATGGCAACGATAAGGAATTTGTCTACTACCTACTGCAGCGAGTCGATTTTTCAACACATAGTGGCAAAAGCGGCGTGCCTGGGGTAAATCGCAACGACCTTCATGCCGAACGAGTAGCCCTTCCGACGAGCTTTGCTGCACAGCGTCAAATTGCCGAAACCTTACAGGATGCTGATGACCTCGCAGCGGCACTGGAGCGGCTGATCGCTAAGAAGCGTGATGTCAGGCAGGGCATGATGCAGGAACTCCTCATCGGCCGCACCCGGCTTCCCGGCTTCACCGGTGACTGGCGTGAGGTCGTTCTCGGCGAGCACGTCACCTATGTTCGTACCGTTGCGTTGTCTCGCGACAAACTAGATCGAGAATCTCCTCTGCGTTACCTGCACTATGGTGACATCCACACGCGCAGTGCAGTTTTTCTTGATGCGGCGACCGAGAGCATGCCGAGGGCAGCATCACGCCTCGCGTCTCGTGCTGGTCGTTTGATCCCTGGGGACTTGATATTTGCTGATGCGTCTGAAGATCCGGATGGAGTAGGCAAATCGGTAGAAATCTTGGACG
Source organism: Arthrobacter sp. TJ-238 (assembly GCF_058269215.1). Taxonomy (NCBI): domain Bacteria; kingdom Bacillati; phylum Actinomycetota; class Actinomycetes; order Micrococcales; family Micrococcaceae; genus Arthrobacter; species Arthrobacter sp. TJ-238. Next base: position 260,385 of record NZ_JBZCNH010000002.1, read on the forward strand.
TGCCACCAGAGGGAGTCGTTCCGGGGCTTCATACCATTGCCGCACGGTTTGACAAGTCTGTGCTTGCGGATGGCTTCAAGGCATACGTCCAGTTCATTCCCGCATTTCGTGCCGCCTTGCTTCGGTTGGCCGCAGGTACGAAGGTACTTGCCACGACTCGTAGTTATGTCTCAAGCATCGCGCTGTCCCTACCGGGAACGGAGGAGCAGCTTGCTATTGCCAAAGTCTTGCAGAATGCTGACGCTGAGATCGAAGTTTTGGAGCGCCGGCTTGAGTCTGCGCGTGCTGTGAAGGTTGGGATGATGCAGCAGCTGTTGACGGGGCGCACCCGCCTGCCAGTGACGGAGGAAGCATGAGCACGGTCGGTCAGAAGGAGCGCGAGACACAGCGCCGAGTCGTCGAACTCTTCAAGGACAAGCTCGGGTACAGCTATGGCGGGAACCTGAAGGATCAGGACAACCGCAACGTCGACGAGGCGAAGCTCCGCGCTTCCCTGCTCGATCGTGGGTATGACGAAGCTTTGGTCTCCCGAGCGGTGCAGCAGCTCCTGACTGCCGCAGCCCACGGCGGCGGCTCTTCGCTGTATGACCAGAACCGCAAGGTCTATGAGCTGCTCCGGTACGGTGCGAAGGTCAAGACTGATGTCGGCGAGACCACCAAGTCAGTTCACCTGATTGACTGGACCCACCCGGCGAAAAACGACTTCGTCGTGGCAGAGGAGGTCACGGTCAAGGGCGAGCACACGAAGCGCCCCGACCTCGTGCTCTACGTGAACGGGATCGCGCTTGGTGTGATCGAACTGAAGCGCTCGACGGTGAGCGTCGCCAGTGGCATCCGTCAGAACATCGGCAACCAGCGTCATGACTTCGTCCGCCCGTTCTTTACGACAATCCAGCTGCTGTTCGCGGGCAATGATGTTGAGGGGCTGCACTACGGGGTGATTGAGACTCCGGAAAAGTACTGGTTGCGGTGGAAGGAAGAAGGCCAGAACGCTGACCTCGACCTCGCGATCACCCAGATGTGCGCCAAGGGGCGATTTCTGGAGCTAATTCACGACTTCATCGTCTACGACGCGGGCGTCAAGAAGTCCCCGCGCCACAATCAGTACTTTGGCGTCCGGGCCGCCCAGGATCGGATCGGAAAGCGCGAGGGCGGCATGATCTGGCACACTCAAGGGTCAGGCAAGAGCCTGACGATGGTGTGGCTGGCCAAGTGGATCCTGGAGACCCAGCATAATGCTCGCATCCTTGTAATCACTGACCGCACGGAGCTGGACGAGCAGATCGAGGGCGGCTTCTCCGGGGTCGGCGAAAAGATCATCCGTACGCAGTCGGGCGCGGACATGCTTACGATGCTCAACACATCAAACCCGCCGCTTATGTGCTCTCTGGTTTATAAGTTCCGCGGCACCGATGACGAAGCTCGCGACAATGACGCTGAGGACTTCGCGAAGGAACTCGAGACCAAGATCCCGGCCGAGTTCAGCGCCAAGGGCAACATGTTCGTATTCGTCGATGAGGCCCACCGCACCCAGAGCGGCAAGATGCACCGCATCATGAAGGCCCTTCTGCCAGGGGCGATGTTCATCGGCTTCACCGGCACACCGCTGCTGAAGAGCGACAAGAAGACCAGCATCGAGACCTTCGGCTCGTTTATCCACACGTATAAGTTCGACGAGGCCGTCCGCGATGGCGTCGTACTCGATCTGAAGTACGAGGCCCGTAAGGTCGAGCAGGAGCTGCAAGGCTCTGCCGCGGTCGATAAGTGGTTCGATGCCAAGACCCGGAACCTCACTGACCTGTCGAAGGCTCGGCTGAAAAAGAAGTGGGGCACGATGCAGAGGGTCTTTTCCTCCGCGCCCCGCTCGGCGCAGATTGTCCAGGACATTCTCATGGACATGGAGACTCAACCGCGGTTGCTCAGCGGGCGAGGCAACGCCATGTTGGTGAGCGACTCGGTTTACCAGGCCTGTACGTTCTACGAGGCGTTCGTAAAAAGCGGCTTCAAGGGTAAGGTCGCGATTGTTACCAGCTACAAGCCCAACCCAACTGTGATCTCCAAGGAAGATGCGGGCGAGGGCGACACGGAAGATCTCCGCAAGTACGAGATCTATCGGCAGATGCTTGCTGATTACTTCGGCGAGCATCCCGACAAGGCCATCGGCCGCGTTGATGAGTTCGAGACTGACGTAAAGAAGAAGTTCATCAAAGAGCCCGGCCAAATGCGGCTGCTCATCGTGGTCGACAAACTCCTGACTGGTTTTGACGCGCCGAGTGCAACATTCCTGTACATCGACAAGACGATGTACGACCACGGCCTCTTCCAAGCAATTTGCCGCGTCAACCGTCTCGACGGCGACGACAAGACCTACGGGTACATCGTCGACTACCGTAACCTGTTTAAGTCACTCGACAGGACCGTCACCAACTACACCTCCGAGGCCTTCGGCGAGTACGAAGACGACGATGTAGCGGGCCTGATCTCTGACCGCAGCGAGCAGGACCGCAAGGACCTCGAAGATGCTCTCGACGCCGTCCGTGCTCTGTGCGAGCCGGTCGCATCGCCCAAGGGAATTCGCGAATACCAGCATTACTTCGTGGCGTCCACACCCGGCGATGCAGGCCAGATCAAGGACAACGAGCCCAAACGCGTCCTGCTCTACAAGTCCGTTGCCACCCTCGTACGCGCCTTCGGAGCCGTTGCCAGTGATATGGACGCGGCCGGTTACACGGCGGCTGAGATAGCGTCGATCAAGGACGAGGTTGCGCACTATGCTGCCGTCAAGAGCGAGGTTGAGGCCGGGGCCGGCGAGAACATCGACATGAAGCAGTACGAGGCCGGGATGCGCCAACTGCTCGACACCTACATCAGCGCCAAGCCCGTCGAACAGGTGGCCGACCTAGAAAAGTCTCTGGTCGAACTGATCGTTGAGCGTGGGCCGGGCGCGGTAGACACGCTGCCACCCGGAATCAAGGGCAGCAGCGCGGCCACCGCGGAGACGATCATTAACAACGTCCGCAAAACCATCGTGGACGAGCATGCGATGAACCCGCGGTACTACGACCACATGTCCGAGCTCCTTGATGCACTCCTCGAGAAACAGAAGGAAGACGCCGAGGACTACGCGGAGTATCTCCGCAAGCTCATCGAGCTGACGAAGAAGGTGGGCACCCGCGAGGCAGCAGACGGCAAGACCTACCCGGAGTGGGCGAGCACACCCGCGCGTCGGGCCATCGTGGACTTCGTGTGGCATCCAGTAGATCTGATCGTCGACTACGAAGCACTGCATCAGCGAATCCAATCGAGCAAGGAACACGGATGGGCCGACACTGGTGCCGGCAGGATGAAGGAACGTGCGCTAGCCCGTGAGCTACGCAAAGAACTCTCCGGCATCGAAGAACACTGCCTGGCGGAATTCATCGAATTGTTGAAGAACAACGATGAGTACCGCTAGCAGCTACCTGACAATCTCCGGGCTTGATGTTGATGTCGTCTATAAGGACATCAAGAACATGCACATTTCCGTTTACCCCCCGGTGGGCCGGGTGCGGGTCGCTGCTCCGCTGCGGACGACTGAGGACGCGATCAGGCTCGCAGTCGTACAGCGTCTGCCGTGGATCAAGCGTCAGCAGGAGCAGTTTCAGAACGCTGACAGGCAAACGGAGCGCAGGATGGTCTCGGGGGAGACCCACTACGTGTGGGGGCAGCGGTATCTCCTTGAAGTGTCCAAATCGAGCGGTGCATATGGCGTCGAGACCAAGGGAAACGCGCTCTGGGTAATCACTCCACCCGGAACCGACGCCGCCGGGCGGTTCGGGGCACTCGATCGTTGGTATCGGCGTGAGCTGAAGGCCGCCGTGCCCGCGCTGCTGGAGAAGTGGCAGCCGATCCTCGGGGTCGAGGCGGACAAACTCGTCGTACGCCGAATGAAGACCAAGTGGGGCACCTGCGTCACAACGTCACGGGCGATCTGGCTCAATCCGGAGTTGGCGAAGAAGGACCCGCGATGCCTGGAGTACATCGTCGTCCACGAGCTCGCACACCTGCTCGAGCGCGGGCACGGCGAGAAGTTCGTGGCTTTGATGGACCAGGTCCTTCCCGCCTGGCGAGCACGTCGAGACGAGCTGAACGAAGCGCCGCTCGGGCACGAGGAGTGGGGCGACAGCGATTTGGCGTGACATCGCTATATGCGAGGTGTTTGCGAATCGCGAAGAGGACCTCGGCCCCGGACTTACCTAATCCGCAATCGGGCCGTTGGCCCCACGTTGAAGGAGGCTCTCTAGTCTCCGCTGGTTGTGCCGATGTGCCGAACGCTTCGAGGATTTCCTTACTGTCGCGCGAGCCCAGTTCATAACCCTCATCGTTGGTTTCTGGACTGGTCGTGGTCGTATAGCTTGAGATGATCTGACGAGGCAGCCGGTAGAGTCGGGGTCATGTTGCGGACAATCTTGACTCAGCTGGCTGCCTTCTTAGCGGTCGTTGCAAGCGTTTTGCTTGCCAACGACTTGAAAAGCGTGTTCGATACTCCCTGGAAATTGGTCCTAGGCTCCATTGTCTTGCTCGTTGCTGCCGTGGCGGCGGTATGGGAGATTATCGGCACCCTTAGATCTCGTCCTGTTCGCTATCGCGGACATCGGCGCGACGAGAAGATTCTGAATCACATGACCAAAATGCTTCGCACCCAGGAGCGCTGTGTAATCTCGTCCAACGACCTGAGTTGGGTGAAGGGAAAAGCCCACGATGCTCTCTTTGACAAAGCCTCCAAAAAGTCGCTCACATTAGTAATGCCTCGCGCGAATAAACTTAGCTCGGATCTCGAGGAAAAGGGCGCAGTTGCGTATTACTACGGCGACGAAGAATTCAAGTTTGCAAGCCGATTCACGTTGGTCAACCAGTCTAGGTCCGATGCATGGGTTGCGATCGGCCACGGGACAAGAAACGCGCACACGATTAGAACAATAGATTCGAAGGATGATCCAGCGATCCATCTCGCGGATGACTTATTCCGCTTAATAAGGCGACGCGCTATGTCGGAGGCGCGGGGTGAATGAAGAAATTCGATTCTTCTCAGAGAAGAGTCAGGACAAAGTCACTCGTGAGTGGGACTTGATTGCACCGGAGAGAGACGAACAAATTGTTGCCGACCGTGACGCATCCTTCAGTTCTGTGCTCGAGCCATGGGTGCTCAACCGCTTGGGCGAAGCACGAACTGTCATCGACGTAGGGTGCGGGACAGGGCGCCTCACTTCTAGCCTCCAGCGTTCGGACAGAAGAATCATAGGGCTTGATCCCAGTGCTTCAAGTATTGCCATCGCACGCGAACACGACGGTAAAAGTGACTACGTAATTGCTACCGTCGAAGAGTGGACGGCGGATAATCCTGAGGCCCGATTTGATCTGGTCGTCGCGAACATGGTGCTGATGGATGCACTCCGCGTCGACGACGTATGCGCGGCTCTTGCGCATCTTGGTCAAGGCGGCAGAGTTCTCATCACGTTCACACACCCCGCCTTTTGGCCCTTGTATTGGGGATACGCAAGCAACCTTGGCTTCGACTACTCAAAAGAGACACTGGTTGAGGGGCCTTTCAAGACCAGCACACACGAGTTTGCGCTGCCCGCAACTCACGTACATCGGCCGCTCAGTAGATACCTCGATGCGCTTCAAAGAAGTGGCCTCAAGCTCTCCCATTTTGAGGAGTTGCGAGGCACTGAGGACGCCGTCGTCTTCCCGTTTCCCAGATTTATTGGTATCGAAGCCGTACCCCGCAAAAGTTGATCAACTGACGCTTCTTCCGCGGCCTTCGGGTGGCCCACTTGCTGCCTCGGTGCCGTATCGGAAATTCTCTTCATTCCGGGTGGTAGCTGCCGCTCTATAGGGTCTCGAGAAAAGACGGCGGTCTCAACCGTTCAACGCACCACCTGTGATTTTGAGAGTATCGCGGGCTGGTTGAAGGTGGTGATCTGGGCTTGGTAGAGCTCGTTGAAGCTGGCCCATTTCAGAACCTGCCGGGGACGGTCGTTGATGAGGTTCGCGATGTCATCGAGGTCTTTGGCGGTGAACCGTCGGAGGTCGGAGCCTTTCGTGAGGTGCTGGCGGAGCATTCTGTTCGTGTTCTCGTTCGACCCGCGCTGCCAGGGGCTTCCCGGGGGGGGGGGGGGGGCAGAAGTAGACGTTCATCCTCAGGTCCGTGGAGAGCTGCTGGTGTTCCGCCATCTCCCGGCCGCGGTCCCAGGTCAACGACCGGCGTAACGGCTCTGGAATCGTCTTGAACGCCTGAGTTAAGGCGACGCGTACGGCATCTGCCTTGTATCCGTCGGGGAGATGGACGACTTTGACGGCCCGGGTAGTGCGCTCCACCAGCGTCGCCACCGCGGAAGGTCTCTTTCCCATGACAAGATCTCCCTCTCAGTGCCCCACCTCGACACGGTCCTCGATCGATGCCGGCCGAGCGGTGATGGGCACCATGTTCTTCAACCGGCCGCGGCCCAATGATTGCTTTGCCTTCCGTGGCCTGCGGATAGTGCTCCCAGAGCGCAGATGCTGGGACATGCCCGGTCGAGCTCACGGCGGTAGACGTAGTAGATCGACCGGTAAATGCCCTCGTGGGACAGGCGCATGGATGGGTCCTCGGGATAGGCCAGCTTCAGCCAGGCCGCGATCTGCTGGGGCGACCACCCCAGGATGAGCTTCGCCTTCACGACCTGCAGCAGCGCCGGTCTTTGCTTGAGCCGGGTCAGCTTCGGTCGCTTCATCCGGACATGGGCTGCCTGCTCGGCGGCTGTTGCCCGATAGGCGGCTCGTCCACCGTGTCGCGCGAGCTCCCTCGAAATACTCGAGTGAGACCTCCCCAGGCCCGTGGAGATTCTGCGGATGGACAACCCTGCTGCAATGCCGCGAGAGATTTCCTCGCGCTCTTGACGAGTCAGGTGCCGGCGGTTCCGCCGAGGAACATCCGGCTTGATGCCGCCATGACCCCGCAGGAAGTACTGAACCACATGTGCCGGTTGCCCAACCCGGTGACCGACCTGGCGGAACGATTCATCGTCCCGCCACCCCTCCCAGATCGCTTGCTGCTCCGTCGTGAACTCCACACGCACCTCGGCCACTCATCCTGCCCAAGTAGTGGTGCGTTGACCGGTTGAGACCGCCATTCTTTGATCAGGCGGATGTGACGACTCGGCAACGGGTGGTCGGACTCCAGTATCGGCGGGGGAGTCGACAGGCAGGTTCTGTCTCAGCAACGTGTCTTACAGCGTTTGTTCTCAGCGCAGGAGCGAGCGACGTAGTGAGGGGCGCTTCCCGTCAGGAAGCGCCCCTCACTCGTGTTCAACTATCTGCAGTTCCATGCCTCCATCAAGCAATGCCCTAGTGTCCGGCTAAAATTCGGGGTGGTCGCGCAGATACTCCTTGAACTCGTGAAGACTAGGGTCAAAGTCTTCAGACAGAAGGGCCTGGTCAACCACTGCACTCTTCGTTCGTAGCTCAAAGGCGGCAAGCTCTTCGGTTCCGCGGAGGACTAGCCGACAGACATTGCACGCAAAAGCTTCAGGGTGATGGGTGAGTATCCATTCGCCGCTCACGATGTAGGAGACAATTTCACCGTTCCCGGTTTGTTCGCTTCCCCATTCGACATCAGAGTCAACATCTACTCGACCGAAGAGAAGCCCTGTGTGGGCGCATACCGGGCATGTGTAGTCGGCTCCCTCGAGGTGAAGCTCGAAACCGTTTCCGGTGAGGGCGTTTGAACGATCAGCTTCTAGCATTTGGTTGGCAGCCTTGGCCGTAGCCCTCCCCAGCTCGAGGCTTCTCTTCCGCAGAACAGTTTGGGCGGCGGCACGCTTGGAGATGACCAGATTGTCGATCCGTGTTCTCGTCTGATCACGCAGGCTGACAGCTACGGTGTAGTACTGATCATAGAAAGCCTTTGGATTTAGCTCTAGGTGCTGCAAGAAGTACCAGCACAGGTTGAGGCAGTCGTCTAGGACGAGCTTTGAGAGAGCAGATCCAACATGCATAGCTCCGTTCCTGGTCGCGACTAAGCGCTTCCTGCGGGCCGCTTCAACGGGGAAGTCGTCGAGGATGTCGCTAAGTCGCTGTAGGAGAACATCGAGACTTATGGTTCTGAGCTTTGGGTCGTGTAGATCGGGTTTGAGCGCCAGGCTCAACAGCGAGGGCTCCGACCCGGGACCTAGAGGTACTAGGAGCACAGGGTTTTTCCTCCACAGAATTGCTTTGCCTAGGTGCTCTACAGCTAACGGCGCGAGCACAGCCACCTTCCCGTAGTCCTCAGCTACCCAGGCAGCAAGTGCTGCTTCAAGCCAGCTCTGAGCGGAATGGATGAGATCCATGTGTGGGGGAAGGGGGTTGGTGTCTGTCACTCGTTCATCCATGCGCTACTCGCCAATCAGAGTCCATGCAGAGACAAGGATCTCGCCTGTTCTAGAGGCACGTTGCCGCTTTCTGATTAAGAGCTCGGGTAATGAGAGTTTGTTCTGCATCACGGCGGCCAGGTCTCCTCCGTCAGCGAGAATCAGGTTTGGGCGGGCTCCCTTCCCGAACAATTCGACCCCGCTTGGCGTGAACCCGTTGATGGAAACGAACAGGCCGAGGGTGTTGTCGAGTTTGCGGCCGACCTTGCCCCGAAATTTTTCCAGATCCTCCAAGGGTGTGAGGGCCTTGTTCCATTTTGCCTCTAGAAGGTACTCGGTGCCTTGGAAGGTGAACGCGCCGTCAAGCTGCTCTCCTTCGATGCGAAAGGGTCCCTTCACATCGATGTCGTAGACCTTAAAGAGCCGGGTCAGGAGTCGCTCCAGTGCGTATCCGCGTGCTTGTCGGTCAAGGTCCCTCAGAGACTCGAATAGGATGTTGAGCTCGCTCAGTTGCTCGGTGACTACGAGCTGGGCCGCTGCGAGCTCCTGCGCGACTATCCTGCGCTGTTCGGCCTGGTTTGATTGCGAACGCATTTTGCGGTATGGCTCCACGTATAACCGCAGAGTATCCAGGGCCGCTACTGCCTCGTCGTACTTCTCTTGCCCGTCCTCAACACGCTTAAGCCACCCGGGATCCTGAATGTCTGCTACTGCGAGCAGGAGATTGAGAAGCGTCTCGAAATAGATGTGTTGATCTGCATCGAGCTTACGAATGAGGTCCCGAATAACCTGACGCTTTACTTGCGTGAAGTCCAGCCGCGCCACCAGCTCCCGGTCTCTTACTGATGCATCGAGGAACATCCTCAGGTCACGCTTCCACCAGTACGCTGCCGTAAGGGCATCTTGGAGCGGCGCGAGAACCGCCGGTGCGATTCGTCGTGTTGTCATAATGAGATTGTAGGGATTGAACTACGCCGAAGATTACCGATGGTGGCGCCCCTGGCTGCGCGTACATGGCTGAGCGGCGTTCGGCGGACGAATCGGTCTAACGCTTCAGCTTCGTTCGTCCTGTGGACGAGTCGGTCGAACTTGTCGTCGGGCTCGAATGGCGACTGCGTGTCCGTGCGCGGCTACTCCTTCACCCTGGCCGACCAGCGATTCCCGCCGGCAGGCTCAGCACTCGGTTGCTGCACCTCGACCGTAGGTTCAACCACAGGTTCGATAGCAGCGGGAGGTGCGGAACGGGTAGCCTCGAATGCTTCCACAGCCGTGATGCTCAAGTAGAAAGAGATGCAGCTTGCTAATACAGCGCACTAGCGATCAGGTTGTCCGGGTCTCACACTCCGCTCACATCTCAGCATCGCCGGCTGAAGTGTGGGCGTTCATTCGGCCAGCCGAGGCCGCCCTGTTCCTAGATCCATCGATCGTCAGATCGTTCCGTGTGCCAGGCACCCCAAACGGGGTAGGGGACATGCAGGGATTCATAGCCTCCCGCGATGGTGCTGAGCATGTTCAACTCATTGAAGTCGTCGAGGAAATCCCTGAGAGCCACGCTGTTGTGCGCTACGTGGCGACCAACGACCCGACGGCCAGAACGAGTTACCGACTGGCGGCCGATGCTATGGGAACAACCCTTGAGTACGAACACGTCTTCACAGTCCCGGGTGTGCACGTCAGATCTATCCCTGCTTTGCGTGGAGAGCATGACCACGCCGCGATCATCTTCCTCGGCCGGGTGAAGTACATCCTCGAGGAGGATCAAGGGCGTCGCCGGGGTCGGCATCGATAAGCGAAGGTAGCGACGGGCGAGACTTGCCTGATTTTTTGTGTAATATTATTACACCTATAGAAAGGTGGACCATGGTCAACTCAGATGATGTACTGGCGAGATACCTGCACGAAGAGTTGATGACGCTCGTCGAGCCACTGCATGAAGCTCTCGCCACGGCCGACGCGGACGCTTCCAAGTACTTGTCCGGATACATGCACGCTGGTGCAATGTCTTTCCTAAAATCAGGAATCATGCGGCTCGGCGTTCGCGAGTACCTCACCGAATGGGGGCTCGACGTATGGGTTCTGGGTGGCAATCCTAACCGCATGGGTCAGCTAACTCTGAGCAATGAAGCTGGCGACCTTGCCCTGCGGTTCTTGAAGGACGGCAGACCCCCTGCGTGGACAGTGCCGCATGCCGGCAACAGTCCGACTCGGCGAGCTTTTTGGCGGAATACGCCCATGCTGGATCTTGGACCGGAAGCGCTTTTCGAGGTGAAGCCTACTCACAACCTACTTCCGGTTGTGGTCTCCCGGTGCTGATGGAGCTTTCAACGTGCGAGCAGTCCGGCCGCTCGAACCCGGTCGCTACTCGGGGCAAATCGCGATCGACTTCAGCCTTGATCTCGCCCCCACACGGACAGCTTTTGAGGAGCTTCGCTTCGTCGGCGAGGACCATGAAGAAGACCTGATGATTGCTATCGATACAGACGAGGAGCTTGAAGGTGAAGGCGGAGCAGCGGGGTAAGCGTCTAGCTACTTTGCGTCGACTTCTCGCGCTCAATCAGACTGAATTTTCCGAACTCACAGGACTGAGCCAGCCCCTCATCTCCCTCATGGAGCGGGGAGAGCGGTCCGTCACCGATGCTGTCGTTCTCGATCTAGCAAGAATTACGAAGACGCCAGCCTCCTTCTTCGAAGTGTCGAGCACACCGCCTTCAGGTGTGCTGTCCTTCCGCAAGCTGTCAACAACCTCCGCAAGCAGCCGAGATGCTGCCACGGCACGGTTTGAAGAACTCGAGCGAGTAGCCACCGACCTCGGTCAAAGCGCGGATTACCCACGCCCTGAACTGCCTACTGCTGAAGATGATCTTGACGGAGATGACATTGAAGCTTTGGCACAACGAGTTCGGGCGCACTTAAGGCTGGAGCCTGAGGATCCCATCTTGAACCTCACGAGAGCGTTCGAGCGCAAAGGAATAGTCGTCGCCTCACTTGCCTCAATCGACGACGGCATTCTCGACGGACACGATGGTGCATCGCGAGCCTCTAAAAGCTCAGTCCGGCCCGTCATTGGCTACGTATCAGGCATGTTGGGGGATCGAGAGCGCTTCACCAAAGCTCACGAGCTGGGACACATAGTGCTCCATGCGGAACGGCCAGACGTAAGCGCAAAAATCAAGGAACGAGAAGCGCACCGCTTTGCGGGCGCCCTACTGATCCCAGAAGGTGCGATGCGGAGCGAAGTCTCAGAGACGCTGTCACTCAACGGCTTTGTGGCAATGAAAGCAACCTGGGGCGTATCTGTACAAGCCATCATCGCCCGTGGGTATGCGCTAGGACTTCTCTCCGATAGTCGGCGCAAAGCGCTCATGATGCAGGTGTCTTACCGAGGCTGGCGGAAATCCGAGCCAGTGGAAGTCAAGTCTGAAAGCTCGCTGTTACTTCGCCAGCTTCTAGAAAGGCAGTACGGGAAGTCGCCCTATCTGAAGGGTTCAAACGACTTGGGCATAGCCCCACAGTTCCTGCAAAACTGGGCCCCTGGCGCCGGAATGGGTACAGCGGAAGCGGCACAGTTACACGAAGAACCTGCACCGACGAACGTGGTTCGCTTGTTCTCCTGACGAACTCTTGACTGGGGTGCCACTTTCCAACCTTGTGTCAACTTAGGTTGACGCAAGGTCAATTATCGGAGGATCATCCCTGAAAGCTAACGCTCATGCGAGCGCCGCGTACGTTCCAGCATGTCAATCTGCCGGTGTTCTTGCAGCTCCGGCATACTCTGTGACGGTGGAAAATATCACTGGAGGAATGGCGCAGCAGAGACTAGCCGAAGGCCTCTATGAAACGCTCGTTACTCGCTCGCTCTTAGAGCGCTTGGTTAGCCTGCCTGAACTCGAAGCGACAGTGGAGCCGCTAAGCGAGAGCGATGCTCTTGTCGCTGTGTCCCAGTACCTTGCCGGGGCGCTGAGTGTTGCGATGTCGAAAGCTGAGCCAGAAAGCCGACTCGCCCTAGCAAATCAACTCCTAGTGGCGTTGTCAGCGGACGAGGCGATCGATCAGGGGCCGTCACAACTCCTATCGCTACACAAGCCCGAGTCAGTGAAGCGGCGCGACCTGCGGCGGCCCACGACGGCGCTCTCCGACTCAGCGCTCCTGACGAACGGCAGAGATGAACCGAACTTGGCGGCGGAGCTGCGCGCTGAGATGGAGTCCGCCAACACCGTCGACCTTCTCTGTGCCTTCGTTCGGTGGACCGGGCTCAGGCTACTCCACCCGACTCTCGAGCGATTGGCCGAGCGTGGGGTGAAACTTCGCGTCATAGCGACCACCTATATGGGTGCTACTGAACGCCGAGCGATTGACGAGTTGGTGATTCGATACGGCGCCGAGGTCAAGATCAGCTACGAATCGCAAGCGACGCGGTTACATGCAAAGGCGTGGCTGTTCCGCCGAAACACCGGTTTCGACACGGCCTACGTGGGAAGCTCGAATTTGAGCAAGGCAGCTCTGGTCGACGGGCTGGAATGGAACGTGCGCCTCAGCTCCGTCGCCACGCCAGACCTCCTAAAGAAGTTCGAGGTGACCTTTGATAGCTACTGGGCACAGCGCGCCTTCCAGTCCTACGACCCGGAGCGGGACGGCGCCAAACTTGATGCTGCGCTCGAACGCAACGGCGGTCGACGCACCGGTGCCCCGAAGGCCGAAACCGGGCTTGAGGTAGAGCCGTACCTGCACCAGATCGAGATGCTCGAGGATCTCGAGTCTGAACGACTCAAGGGCCACTCGCGGAACCTCATGGTCGCGGCTACTGGCACCGGCAAGACCGTCATCGCCGCCCTTGATTATCAGCGTCTCTGTGAAGCAGCGGGTCGACGTCTCAAGCTGCTCTTTGTAGCCCACCGGCAGGAGATTTTGAAGCAAGCGCTGAGTACCTATCGCACCGTAATGCAGGATGGCGCATTTGGCGAGCTCTACGTGGGAGACAACAAGCCAACGCAGTGGAACCACGTCTTCGCCTCAGTACAATCGCTCGCCTCACGCGGAGTCGAAGCGCTGGAACCAGATTCCTTCGACGTCGTGGTCATTGATGAATTCCACCATGCGATGGCGCCAAGCTATCGCCGCCTTATCGACCATCTCCGCCCGCAGCAGTTGCTCGGTCTGACTGCCACTCCTGAACGGGGCGACGGCGTAGACGTAGCTCAACAGTTCTTCAATGGTCGGACGGCAAGCGAGCTTCGCCTCTGGGATGCTTTGAACGCTGACCTCCTGGTGCCGTTTCACTACTTTGGAGTGTCAGACGACGTCGACCTCAGCCATTTGGAATGGAAGCGCGGCAACTACGACGTTGCGCAACTGGACCGCCTCTACACGGGTAACGACGCCCGCGCAGCGAAGGTGATTCGAGAATTGCGCGAAAAGGTCACTCATACCGACGACATGCGTGCACTCGGGTTCTGCGTATCGGTTCAGCACGCGCACTATATGGCGGAGGTTTTCAACCGAGCGGGGATTCGCTCGCTTGCTGTCGATGGTGGTACCGACGAGGCAGCGCGAGCGCTCGCCCTCGCGCAGTTGCGAGACTCCACGATCAATTGTCTTTTCACCGTTGATCTTTTCAACGAGGGCCTCGACCTACCGCAGGTGGACACGGTGCTCCTCCTGCGTCCCACCCAGAGCTCAACGGTTTTCCTCCAGCAACTCGGCCGTGGACTTAGGAGAGCTGAAGGGAAGTCCGTACTCACTGTGTTGGACTTCATCGGCCAACAACGCCGTGAGTTCCGGTTCGACCTCCGGTACCGAGCCCTCACAGGTTTCGGACGGAAACAACTTGCGAAAGCGGTGGAGGACGAGCTCCCATACCTTCCGTCGGGATCGCAGATCATCCTCGATCGTGTTGCTCAGAAGGTCGTCCTCGACAACATCCGGTCTCAGCTGCGGTTCAGTCGGTCGCAACTCGTTCAGGACATCGCGTCCTACGGTGAGACGAACTTGGCTTCGTATCTCGAGAAGTCCGGCAATGACCTTAAGCAGCTGTATCGGAACACCAAGGACTCCTGGACCGGCTACCTGCGTCAGGCCGGCTTGATCGGCTCTCTCGCGGAAGCTGGCACTGGTCAGCAGATCCTTGCATTATCTAGTCCGGACGAGCAGAAGCTTCTCGGTCGGATGGTGCGCTTCCTGCACGTCGATGATCCCGAGCGCGGAGCGGCCTATACAAAACTCGTTGATCCGTCGTGCCCGCCCTACGCCGACCTCGGTCCGCGCGAGCAGACCTTCGCGCGAATGCTGTTCTACACACTCTGGAACGACGGAGGCGGATTCAGCACGTACGACGCCGGCCTCAGCCACCTTCGCCGATACCGCTTCGTGTGTAGCGAAATTGAGCAATTGATTGAGCTCGGGGTGGCAACGTCGCGTCACGCGGGCAAGAGCCTTGGCTTGGGATTGCAGCACATCCCACTTCTGTCGCACGCGACATACCGCCGGGAGGAGATACTCGCCGCGCTGAGTTACGGTTCCCTCGAAGGAGGGAAGAACGTGCAGCACCGCGAGGGCGTTGCCTGGTGTCCTCAAACCTCGACGGATGCCTTCTTCGTCACGCTCAACAAGGACGACAAGAACCATTCAGCGTCGACGATGTATAAGGACTACGCAATCAGCCCTGAGCTATTTCACTGGGAATCGCAGAACGCTACTTCGTCCGCAAGCCCGACTGGACGGCGCTACCTCGATCGGAAGAGCCACGATTCTCACGTGCTGATCTTCACGCGGCCCACCGCGGAGGACGAGACCGGACTCGCTGTGCCGTACACCTGCCTCGGCGCGGTGGACTACGTTCAGCACTCGGGTGAGAAGCCGATTGCCATCACGTGGAAGCTGCACCGCAGCATGCCGGCAGATGTCTTTGCGGAGGCGGCCGCGGTGGCGCAGTAGCGGCGGTGCTGAGGAATGCGAGCAGTTCGACGGCTAGATATGTGCCGATGGCCTATTTCATCAGCCACGTCGCGTAGGTTTGCACAGGATTTGAGACTCACACATCTGCGGCGATCTGTTTCGCTCAAGATCTTTGAGTGCCGGTTTTGATTTTCATACGGAAGGCAGTGATCAGGATCGACTATTGGGTAGTCCGTCAAGGACAACGAGGCATCTACACCGAGCAGATGACTCAGGCCGGGTATCTTGGCGTCGACTTCATCGGGGACCACGACATCCAGCCCTATTTGGAGTCGGACCCGAAGGAGTTCCATGCGGCCTTGAAGCAGGTGTTCCTGGAGCGCAATCCTGAGAAGACCAAGATTGCAGCGGGCCTTGCAACGGGAAATTTATGGGTAGCATGCGCCGGGCTGAGCGTCGGCGACGTGGTGCTTGCCCCAAAACCGGATCGTGCTTACGCATTTGGCACGGTAGCTGGGGGATACGAGTATCACCCAGGCACGGAGCTGCCGCACCGCCGCCGCGTCGAGTGGCAAGGTACGTTCGACCGCGATCTGATGTCAGCGGAGTTGGCACGATCAGCTAGTTCGTTGATGACGGTCTTTTCACTCACCCCCTACGCATCAGAGTTGGCCCAGCTGACCAGCCTGACGACGACTGCCAGCACTGACCATGTGCTAGCTCCGGTAGACATCGTTGAGGAAGTTGCTTTTCAGATGGAGAAGCAACTCGAGGACTTCCTTGTACATAACTGGAGTAACACTCAACTGGGCCAGGAATATGACATCTACACAGAGGCTGGACTTCCCGTTGGCCAGCAGTACCCCTCCGATACAGGGCCGATGGACATCCTCGCGATTAGCAAGGACCGAAGGCGCCTTCTTGTAGTTGAGTTGAAGCGCGATCGAGCGAGCGACGCAGTCGTGGGTCAGATTCAGCGCTACATGGGGTACGTGCAGGACGAGTTGCTTGAACCGGGACAGACGGTCGAGGGCGTGATCATCGCACGAACGGACGACCTTCGGATCAAACGAGCGCTCACGATGACCAGAAACATCAGGTTTATGAAGTACCGCGTGGAGTTCCATCTCGAGTCGTAGTGATTGGCAGACGATCCTGCAGATTTTGAGTACCGCCGTGACCAGTAGAAGGAAGAGGCTGACAATGACTGACGTAGAGCTACTGCAAGCAATGATTGAGAAAGAGTTCCCCCGAGAAGAGTGGGTTGTTTGGCCCGGCGGACGCGCCGGAGCTATCGAGGCCGCGCTCATCGACGCGGTTTTGTCGATACAAGCAAAGTACGGATCAGAGACCAACGGGGTGCGCGGCTCCGTAAGCAGGTACGTATCCGCAGTCTCACCTGACTCGCCTGCTAACGACCTACGACGTCTGGTTACTCTCGATGCGGCTGAGCTTCAGGGTCTACTCAATGACCAGATGATCAGTGGGCGCACGAAGGCGTCGGCCATCCAGGAAGCAGCGCGAAATTTGGTCGATGTCGGCGTCGTGCAAGCGGATGACCTGGAGGGGGCAAATTCAGAGCATAAAAAGGCCTACACCAAGGTTCATGGTCTCGGTGCAGTTACCTGGGAGTACTTCTGCATGCTTCTCGGCACGCCCGGCGTCAAAGCAGACACCTGGATTGTTGCTGCGGTCAGCAAAGCCACTGGACGTCAGGTAACCCCCCAAGAAGCGCGGCAGATCGTGATTACCGCTGCAGAGGCTCTGGAAACGAACCCGACTGAGCTCGATCATGCGTTATGGGCGCATGAACGATCCCGAACGGTAGAGGACGTAGTCGAAGCCGGTTGAGGCTCATGCTCGGCCCGCTATCCTGAAGGCCCGTGCGCAGCGTCGCGCCCGGTCGCAGGAGACAGGTGCCGTACATGCAGCAGCTTCCCACGCCCAGCATCACCCAGAGCCAGCAGAACCCTCCGCCCTCACAGCTGGACCGCATTACCGACCTCGCCGGCGACCTCGCCGGACAGTTCGAGCTGGTCCCGCTCCTCGAACGCGTCCTCGGGCACGCCGCGGCGCTCCTCGGGTGCGAGAGCGGCTCGATCTCGATCGTCCACGAGGCCGAGGGCTACTACCGCAAGGAAGTGGACCAGGGCGTCGGCTGCCGCGAGGGCCAGACCTTCCCCCTGACTGAAGGGCTCACCGGGCAGATCGTCAAGACGCGCGGCACCGTCATCCTCGACCGCTACGCGTCAGTACCCTCGGGCCACATCGACCCGGCGGACCCTCGGTGGGGGAGCGCCGTCATCGGAGTCCCCATCACGTGGGCTGGCACCATCATCGGCACGTTCGCCATCTTCAGTGACGGTCCCGGCCGCATCTTCAGCCATACCGACGCGTCCCTCGTGGAACTCTTCGCCAACCACGCCGCCATCGCCATCATGAACTCCCGGCTCCACCAGGCCGCCGCCGCGAAGGAACGCGAGGCTGCCGTGGCTGGCGAACGAGAGCGTGCCGTGCAGGAGGTCCACGAGACCATCGGCCGGTCCCTTGGCTCGCTCCTGCTGCACCTCGACCGCGCGGATAAGGCGACGCCGGGCGGATCGCCCTCCACCCAGCACGTCGACGCCGCCCGGGTGCTCGCCCACGAGGCGCTCTTCGAGACCCGCCGCACCGTGCTGGGACTCGGCCCCTCCAGCCTGGCCGACCGCTCGTTGGAGGAAGCGGTCCGCCAGGAACTCGACCGGGTGAGCGCCAACGCTCCGATGGACGTGACGCTCCTTGTGACCGGCAATCCTCACGAACTGGCGCCCGTGGTCGCCCATCAGCTCTTCATGATCATCCAGGAGGCCGTGGCCAACGCGGTGGCGCATGCCTGCGCCACCGCGTGCCGGGTGGGCATCTTCTACGACACCACCGGCATTTCGGCCGTCGTCGAGGACAACGGCCGCGGGTTCGAGGGCCAGGAGAGTGCGGACCTGAAGGGCAGCCGGCTCGGTCTGCACGGCATGGCAGCCCGGGCCCACTACCTGCGGGGCGAACTCCACGTGGAGTCGACGCTGGGCTGGGGGACGAGCATACGGGCGCAGGTGCCGTACTCCTCGAACGGCGACGCCTCCCGCGAACGGTGGAAGGTCCTCGTCGCCTGCACCCAGCCCCTTCTCCGGGCCGGGCTCGTCCGGCTGCTCGAGACGTCCGAGCCGTCGGTGCAGGTACTCGGCGAGTTTGGGACGCTCGAGGACCTCACCGAGTCGGTGTCCCTCCTGCAGCCGGACATGATCGTCCTCGACGAGCACCTGCTGTCCCGGTACGCCAAAGCCCGCGTGAGGGACGCGGACACCGTCGAGCGGCCTGTGGTCGCCGTCGTCGACCATTTCGCGGACGAACTCCTGGCGGCCGCCGCGTCGTCGGGCGTGCGCGGCTTCCTCTCGTTGTCCTCCACGCCGGCAGAGGTGGCGCGCGTCGTCGTCGCCGCCGCCCGTGGCGACGCCCTGCTGGACGGGGCGATGTTCACGCGGCTCACGGAGAGTCGTGCGGCGGACACGGGCGAGGTGATATCACTGACGGCCCGCGAACTCGAGGTGCGCGACCTTTTGGCCGAGGGGCTGGCGGACAAGCAGATTGCTACGCGCCTCGCCATCTCGGTGAAGACGGTCGAGAAGCACGTGAGCGCCATGCTGCGGAAGACCGGGGCACGCAACCGCACCATGCTGGTGGGATTGCAGCACCAGCGTCAGGCAATAGCGAACTCCAGGTAGGCGGCGACGCCGGCGGAGGCCTACGTACTGAGGCGCCACCAGCACGCTTACCAGGTGTGCGGGTCAGAGGATGCTTACGAAGACCCAGCGGCGGTGGCGTCGAGGATGAACCGGGCTGTCTCCTGTGGCTGGTCCCAGTGCGGGAAGTGCCCGCAGTCCTCGAAGACGTGCAGGGTGGCGTCCGGATAGAGGGACATGGCGACGGCGGCCTCACTGAGCGGGGTGACCCTGTCCGATCGGCCCCAGCCGAACGCCAGCGTGCCCTTGATCGTCCCCTGCGGCGCGCCTGCCTGGCGCGGTCCGTGCGCGAGCGACTTACGCGCTTCATCGAGACTGGGCGAGGTGGCGAATCCGCGGAGCTCGGTCAGGACGAGCTCCGGGTCGAGCTTCCAGGGGGCCGCGGAGAACTGGGCGAGCAGCGCGGTCCGGCCCGCAGCCTGCTGGACGAGCGACGGCAGGACGGGCTGGAGGCGCCGTACCAGTGCGATGGACGCAGTGATGCTGCCGTTGAAGATGCGCACCTGCGTGTCGTTCCAGAATCCTCCGGGATCGAGGGCGACGACGTTGCCGGCGTGACCCCGCCGCGCCAGCTCGACCACGATCCGGGCACCCATCGAGCTCCCGACGATATCCGCGTCGCGCAGGTTTTCCTGCTCGAGGAACTGCTCGACGGCGTCCGTGAGGGTCGCGATGGTCACCTCGCCCGCGAGCGGCTCGCTGCCGCCGAACCCGGGGAGGTCGATGGCGATGACCTCGCGCTGTTCCTGCAGCAGGGGGAGGACGGGATCCCAGGTGCGGACGCTCGAGCCGAGCCCATGCACGAGGACGAGTGGCTTTCCGGTGCCGGTTCGTTCGGCGTTCAACATGTGGGGCCTTCCGTAGCCGGCGCGAGAACCCAGTCTATGCGGGCACGAATCGCTGCAGCCGATCCCCGCAGGACGAGGGGAATCTTCTGTGAGAATGGACGCATGAGCCAGACAGAGATCCGCCGCCACCAGGAGTCCGTCACGATCCAGGCATCGGCGGAAAGCATCTACGACCTGGTCTCCGACATCACCCGCACCGGCGAGTGGAGTCCGGTGTGTACGCGGTGCTGGTGGGAGGACGACGTCAGTGCAGGCCAGGTCGGCGCCTGGTTCACAGGGCGCAATGAACTTCCGCACCGCACCTGGGAAACCCGGTCGCAAGTCGTGGCCGCAGAGCGCGGCCGTGAGTTCGCCTGGGTGGTCGGCGGCGACAGGGTTCGCTGGGGCTACACACTGACGCCGGCCGGCACCGGAACCACTCTGACCGAATCCTGGGATTTCCTGCCGGGCGGCATCGCCATGTTCGAGGAGAAGTTCGGGGATGATGCGCCCGCGCAGATCATCGACCGGACCCGGCAGGCGCTCGACGGCATCCCGAAGACGCTCGCCGCCATCAAGCGCATTGCCGAGTCCGGCACGTCACGTGAGGATGAGCGGTCCTAGCGCGCTGACCCGCACCAGGGTCAGGCGATCGCGAACTCCAGGTAGGCGGCGGCGCCGGCGGAGGCGACTTCCTGGTCCTGCTCGATGGTGCCCGTGGAGACGCCGATGGCGCCCATGATGTTGCCATCACGCACGAGCGGAATGCCGCCGGGGAACACCGCGAGGCGGCCGCCGTGGGCATCGCTCAGCCCGTAGATGGGACCGTCCTGCCGGGTGACACCCTGCAGGTCGCCGGTCTCGCACTGGAACGCGATAGATGTGTAGGCCTTGTTGATCGCGATGGTGATGCTGCCGATGTTCGCGCCGTCCATCCGCACGTGCGCCTTCAGGTTTCCGCCGGCGTCGACCACGGCGATGTCCATGGGCTGGCCGATCTCCTCGGCCTTGGCTGCCGCGGCGTCGATGACGAGGCGGGCCTCTTTGGACGTGATGGTTTCGAGTACTGATCCGGGAGTCATGGGGGTCCTTCGTCGTCGAAGTGGGCGGCCGGACGGCCGCGGCCCACTCAACCACGCGTATCCATTGCTGACGAGGTGGTGATTACCCCCAGGGGAAGGGCGGGAGAACCCCCATACCCAGCGCGGCCTCGCCCACCTAGCGTGGGGGTCAGCCTGACCAGGAGGAATCACTATGGCCGTTGTACCGCTGAAGGACATCGTCGACCCGGCATTCGAGGCACGCTACGGGGTGCCCGCCATCAATATCTTCAACGACCTCACCATGGAGGGCGTGCTCGCCGGCGCCGTGGAGGCCAACTCACCGGTGATCCTGCAGACCTCGGTGAAGACCGTGCGCAGCATCGGCTCGCGGGTGCTGTTCGACATGTGGCAGTCGATGACGCGCGGCATCGAGGTGCCCGTCACCCTGCACCTCGACCACTGCCCGGACCGCGACGTCGTCACCGAATGCCTGAAGGCCGGCTGGAACTCCGTGCTCTTCGACGCATCCAACCTCCCCGTTGAGGAGAACCAGCGCCAGACCGTCGACGTCGTCGCCGAGGCCCGCAGCTACGGCGCGCAGGTGGAGGGCGAGATCGAGGCCATCACCGGTGTCGAGGACGACCACGGGTCCGACGACGTCTCCAAGCAGCAGAGCCTCGAGGTGGCCCTCGCCTTCATCGACGCCACCGGGATTGACGTGTTCGCCCCCTCGATCGGCAACGCCCACGGCAGCTACAAGGCCGCACCCGTGCTCGACGCCGAGCGTGTCACGCAGATCGTCGAGGCACGCAACGTCCCCATCGCCCTGCACGGCGGCAGCGGCCTCAGCGCCGAGCAGTTCGCCGACCTCATCGCCCGCGGCTGCGCGAAGGTCAACATCTCCACGGCGCTCAAGGAGACGTACATGCAGTCCAGCCTGGCGTTCCTCAAGCAGGCCGAGCAGAACAGCAAGTGGGACCCGCCGTCGCTGTTCAAGCACACCCGCTCCGACGTCGTTGCGATGGTCACGGACCTCTGCAAGCAGTTCGGCAGCGCCGGCAAAGGCGGCCGCTGACCATGCCGGCCCTCATCTTCGACTGCGACGGCGTGCTCGCCGACACCGAGCAGTACGGCCACCTGCCCGCCTTCAACCGGACCTTCTCCGAGTTCGGCGTGCCCGTGCAGTGGAGCGTCGACGAGTACGCCGAGAAAGTGAAGATCGGCGGCGGCAAGGAGCGCATGCGCAGCATCCTCACCCCCGCGCTGGTCGCCGAGCTCAGCCTGGACGACGACTCCTCCACAGACGCCGCGATCCTCGCCTGGCACAAGCGGAAGACCGAGATTTACAAGGGACTCGTGGAGAGCGGTGTCATGCCGGCGCGGCCGGGCATCGCGCGCATCGTGCGGGAAGCGCACGACGCCGGGTGGACCCTCGCCGTGGCCTCCACCTCCGCGGAACCCGCGGTCCGCGCCGTCCTGGCGCACGCCGTCGGGAATCAGCTCGCCTCGCACTTCGCCGTGTTCGCCGGCGACATCGTGCCCGCCAAGAAGCCCGCCCCGGACATCTACCTGCTGGCCCTGTCGGAGTTGGGAGTGCCGGCCGACGCCGCGATCGTCGTCGAGGACAGCGGCAACGGGCTGCGTGCCGCCGTCGGGGCCGGGCTGGCCACCGTTGTGACGGTCAGCGGCTTCACCCGCGAGGAGGACTTCACGGGCGCCGCGCTCGTCGTCAGCTCCCTCGGTGACCCGGACGGCGAACAGGCCGAGGTCCTCGAGGACCCGCACGACGTCGGGGTCCGCGGCGTCGTCACCCTCGCCACCCTGCAGGCCCTGCTCGATGCATCCAGGGCGCGGTCCGCCTCCCACGCATCGTCGACCGGAACGGAGATCCCATGAGCACCACCACGATCGACGACGTCGAGTACGTCGTCCACTCCCTGGCACAGACCGCCGTCGAGAAGGAGAAGGAATTCGGTGATCTCGACGCCGTGGTGGGCGACGGCGACCTCGGCTACTCCCTCGCCCGCGGCTTCGAGAAGGTGCTGGCGGACTGGGACTCGTTCAAGCGTGACGACGTCGCCACGTTCCTCCAGCAGATCGCGCTTGCCATCTCCAGCAGGATCGGCGGCACCTCGGGGCCGCTGTGGGGCACGGCCTTTCTCCGGGCGTCCGCAGCCGCGAAGACCACCGAGACGATCGACGGGGCCGCCGTCGTCGCCATGCTCCGCGGTGCCACCGACGGCATCAAGAAGCGCGGCAACGCCGACCTCGGCGACAAGACCCTGCTCGACGCCCTCATCCCCGCCACCGACGAGCTCGAACACCAGCTCGCCGCGGGCGCCTCGCCGGAGGAGTGCCGCACGGCGTTCGCCGCGAAGGTGCGCGAGTGCGCGGACGCGACGTCGAGCATGCAGGCGAAGCGCGGCCGCGCCAGCTACAGCGGGGAGCGCAGCATCGGCTCGCCCGACGCCGGTGCGGTGGCCGTCGCCGTCATCATCGAGCGCATCGTGGCCGACTGGCCCTGACTCTTCCTTCTACCGTCCCAACTCACAACGATGTGGAGCCCCCATGAAGAAGTTCGTCAATGATCCGCAGCAGTTCGTCCCGGAGATGCTCGAGGGCCTCGCGCTCGCCAACCCGGACACCCTGAAGTACGTGCCCGAGTACAACCTGATCATGCGCGCCGACGGCCCGGACGAGAGCAAGGTGTCCATCATCCAGGGCTCCGGTTCCGGACACGAGCCCGCCCACGTGATGATCGTGGGCAAGGGCATGCTCGACGCCGCATGTCCGGGCGACGTGTTCGCGGCACCGCCGTTCGACTACGTCTACGAGACCACCAAGCTCATGGCGTCGCCCAAGGGCGTGCTCCTGCTGGTGAACAACTACACGGGCGACAAGATGGTGTTCGAGATGGCCGAGGAGATGTCCTCGGCGGACGGCATCGAGGTGAAGACGCTCTTCATCAACGATGACGTTTCCGTGGAGGACTCCACCTACACGATCGGGCGACGCGGAGTGGCGGGCAACTTCTTCGTCATCAAGGCCGTGGCCGCCGCCTCCGAGCGGGGCGCGGACCTCGGCGAGATCATCCGGATCGGCGAGAAGGTGAACGCGGTGACCCGCACCATGGGTGTCGCGGTGACGGCGTGTACGCCGCCGGCCAAGGGCAGCCCACTGTTCGAGCTCGGAGAGGACGAGATCGAGATCGGCGTGGGCATCCACGGCGAGCCGGGCCGCCGTCGGGGGAAGATGATGCCCGCCAATGAGATCGTCGAGGAGATGCTCGTCCCGATCGTGAAGGACCTGCCGTTCAAGGAGGGCGACCGCGTGGCGCTCATGATCAACGGCCTCGGCGGCACCCCGATCAGCGAGCTGTACCTGCTGTACGGGCAGGCGCACAAGCGCCTCGCGGAGCAGGGCATCAGTGTGGGCCGCAGCTATGTGGGGGAGTACTGCACGTCCCTGGACATGGCCGGGGCGTCCATCACGCTGGTGCGGCTCGACGACGAGATCGAGTCGCTGCTCATGGATCCGGCGGAGATTCCCATCCGCGTGTTCTAGTTCCTGCGTACGACGGCGGGCCGGTCACCTTCGGGTGAGCGGCCCGCCGTCAAGCGTCAGATCGCGGCCGGGTACCCCACCCATCCGGCACGTTCCGCAGGCGCAGAGGATTACCATCTGACGAGTCCGAAGCCCTAAGCCCTATCCCGTGTCCAGGCTGGCCCGGATGCCGGTGGCTTCGGCCTGCTACTGCCCCTGGCGCGGACCAGGACAACCACCGTCGACACCACTCCGTGAGCGTGCCGCGGCGTCGAGCAGCTTGACCACTTCGTCGTCCTCGGTGGCTGAGAAGTCGTTGTAGTAGCAGCCCACGGCCTCGAATCTCCGCGGTGAAACGAGGCTCACGATCTCGTCCGCCTCCGTGAACGAGGCCACCGTCGATGCCGGCGCTACTGGTACCGCCAGGACCACCCGTGCCGCGCGGAGTTGCTTTGCCACCTGGCATGCCGCCCGCGCAGTGGAGCCGGTGGCCATGCCGTCGTCCACGACGACGACGATACGCCCGTCGACATCTGTCCGGGTTCTTCCCTGCCGGTACCGGGTCCGGCGCTCCTCCAGGAGGTCGCGTTCATTCGTCTCAACCGTTCGCAGGTCCTCCTCCGTGACATGAGCCTGCGAAAGGACGTGCGCATCGAGGATCCGGGTGCCGCCCTCCCCCATGGCGCCCATGGCAAGTTCTGGCCGGAATGGAACTCCCAGCTTCCGCACCACGATCACGTCCAGTGGCGCACCAAGGATTCTCGCTACCTCGAAGGCGACCGGAACACCGCCGCGGGGCAGACCCAGCACCACCACGTCCTGACCCCGTAGCCCTGCGAGCCTGTGTCCCAACCGCCGTCCGGCGTCCGTCCTGTCCATGAAGGTTCGGGACTCCTTCTTCGGCACGCTATCCTCCTCGGGTGGTCGGCGCTTCTATCCGGAGTCTGCCCCCTTCAGGGCGGTTCACAACGTGTCGGGAATGACTCGTCCCGGGAAGAGCGTGGCGTACTGCTTCCGATACATTCGGCGCCCCACGAGTCGGTAGGCGAGACGGACCGGCGGCGGGATCTCCCTGAAGAACTTCTCGCGCTCGCCGGACGGATTCGTGGCCAGCACCATCCCGAGGTACCCGACCAGGAACTTCTTGTCGAACGTCTCCACGCCGTGCTTCCCTATCTCCTTCCCCTCCTTCTCGGTCATCACTCGGTCCACAGCGGGCATCACCTCGGTGACCTCGCGGCGCAGGTGCACCTGGAGGACAGTGGATAGCTCCTCGTACCGATCAGCGAGGTTCGCTCTCACGCTTGCATCGGCTGTCTCCATCCAGCCCAGGCGGACCGGCTCGATACTCTCGAGCCGTTGCGTGACCTGCCTGTGCTGCCCGAGCATTTGCTCTATATGCAGGGCGCACCCCGGTGCTCGCTCCGCAAGCCGTGGGTACATGAGGAGGTCCTCGCCTTCATGATGCACATGAAGCACCTTGTCGAAGTTCCCCAGTACCTCGCCCACGTAGGCGGCGCGGGCGGTGTCGCAAGGTTCGACGGATCTCACCAGGCCGGGCGCCTCGCCGTACGCCCACAGGAAGAAGCGGTGGATGCGCCGCATGCTCGCCGAGCCGGTGCAGAGAACGGGCCCTGATGGCACTGGCGCTGCAGTCTCGCCGAGTCTCATGGTGAAGAAGTCGGTCATGGGATTGCCCCTCACGAAGTTGGTCGAGACCAAGTCCTTCCCCGGCAGGATCATAGGCTTCGCACCCAGCCCACACAATGGCCCGCCAGCGCCCTGCGGGCACCAAGGCCGAAGGCATAGTTCGACGAGTGCTCACCTCGAAGGACGGGTGACGTGTGACCACGCCTCAGGCTCAGCAGGGACGCCAGCTCTTCCCGCCCGGCGCGTAGCAACGGGGTCCGTTGTAGCCGGGGTAGGGATTCCCGGCCGCAGGGGGAGCGGGAGGGACGTACTGCTGAGCGGGCGGGGTGTACGGCGCGGGCACAGGCGGGAGGTTCCGGATTCGCTCCTGCTCTGCGGCAGCCGCCGCTTCGGCTGCCAAGCGATCTGCTTCGGCACGAGCGTTGGCTTCTGCCTGGATTCGTTCGGCTTCCACCCGAGCGGCTTCTGCGGCTTCCGCCTGGATTCGTTCAGCCTTGACCCGTGCGGCTTCTGCCACCCTCGCTGCTTCTGCTTCAGCGGCTGCAACCCGCGCAGCCTTCTCGGCCTCCTGGAGGGAGGAGGCTTTCGAGTTTGCGGCAGTCAGCGACTCCTCGCCCTTGGTGATCTGACTGTCCAGCTCACGCGCCAATTCTGCAGCGCGGTCTACTCCGAGCGCGAGGACACGGACGGTGTCCTTGCCTGCTTCGAGCGCTTCCCTGGCGGCTTTCGCGGTCGTCAGGGCTGCGAGGATGCCGGCGGCGGTTGCAGCGGCTGTTGTTCCTGTTTCACCGACCGGTTCCTCGACGGCTGCAGCGAGCTCCTCCAGGGCCTCGGCTGCCTCTGACGGGAGGGTGCAGCCCTCCGCGACGTCCAGCAGTCCGACGCTCGCTGTCGTGGCCTCGTTGTACGCCGCTTGCACCTCGTCGTAGTACTTCTTGTTCGGCTCGATGAGGATTGGAACGCCCAGGCCCGCCCGGGCGAGTTCCGCGTTGACCAAGGTCTGATCCTCGATGAACACGGCGGCCAGCACGCGGTCGTACTTGTCCGTCCGCTCGATATCGAAGTCGAGTCCGACCTTTGTTCCGGGAGGCGTCAGCGATTCAAGCTTTTGGGTGGCCTCCGGACCGAGGCACTCGACGGGCTTGTCCGGATCCTTCGTCTCAGGCGTGTCCACATTCAGGAGGCGAACCGTCTGGTCTTCGCCGTCAAAATTGATGACGAGGGTGTCGCCGTCGATCACTCGCACGACGGTGCCGGGCTGGTAGTCGGCTGCCGGCCCGCTGGACGCCTCGGGCGCGGTGCAAGCGGTCAGCGTCGAGGCTAGGACCACGACGGTCAGGAGTGCTGCCGGTGCGAGCCGGCGGAAATGAGAATGGTTCATCGATCTTCTTCTGCAGGTATGAATGCGGATGCTGTGATGGCTGGGACTGCGTCCTCCGGCCAACAATGCCGCTGGTTTTGATTGTCACCCCCCGGACGTGGCTCTGCCTGAAACTCGATGCCCAAAGGCAGCCGCAGAGAGGATGACATCAAAGATCTAGCACAAGTCCGATGTTCTGCTTATCGAGCCACTGACGGTCCTGGAGGCGGCATGCATCCGGCCGAAGGAGGCTTCCGATGATCTGACCCCGTCGGGAGCGCTGATTCTGTGAGGTCGCCTCCAAGGTGGACTTCCTCTCCGCATTCCACGCGCGTCCTCTGTCGGTCGTCAATGCTGAGCAAAAGCTGAGCTTGCACAGAGTCGCCGGATGGCTATCGGCCTTTGTGCCCGCTTCGGTGGCATGCCGATCAGCGAGCTGTACCTGCTGTACGGGCAGGCGCACACACGTCGCTGCACAACCCAGTCGTGTCGTACTGGACGACCGAGCATTCTGAGGGGTGGCTCGTAGGAGTCTGCTTTCTCCCGCGGTGACTCGAGCACAGAGGCAGCTGTCTGCCGCACCGGACAGCAGGTTGTCAGCGCGATCGAGTGGCACTCCTAGGGAGGTGCTAGTGGCTGAACCTAAGCTGCAAGGGTTGCGTAAACCACGTAGTTGTCGTCGAACAGGCCCGTTTCGGGATCGTAGCCGTCGCAGGTGATGAGGCGCAGTTCGGCTCCTGCGGTGTTGCCGTAGACCTTCTGCGTCGGGAAGTCATCCTTCGCGTACTGCTCGCCGCGTTGGAATTCGAAGGTCGCTGTCGAGCCGTCCTCGCGAATGACATCGATGGTATCGCCCGGCTTCAAATCGCGCAGTTCTGCAAACACTCCTGGTCCACCGTCGGTCGCGTTAACGTGGCCCAGAATCACCGCAGGTCCGAGTTCGCCGGGTGTAGGGGAGAGGTTGTACCAGCCAGCGGGCGCCCCCGGGTCTTCCGGAGGGACCTCGAGCGATCGGTCGTCCTGCAGCCCGAGTGACATCAGATCTGTTGCGATGCCCTCCGATGGAACGCTGAGGAACACCGGCCGGGAGGCGGGCAAGACCTGTGGCCCGGCGGTTGTAGGCAGCGTGTCCTGGGCAGCTGCTGTCGCAGCGGGTGACGGGCTAGCAGCCGGGGCAGCGGCTGACGGGCTAGCAGACGGGGCGGATTGCAGGGCTGAGACGTCGGCTGCTGGTTGTCCGGCGCATCCGCTGAGGAGGGCAACGGCAATCGCCGCAGAAGCAACAACGCTTCTGCGGCGATTCCCAAGTGAACTCGTCATGGTTCCTGTGATCCCGACTAGTTCAGTAAGCGAGTCTCGCTACGCCTGGGCGCCGCGACGACGGACCGCGAAGGTGCCGCCGGCCACTGCTGCCAGGACGAAGCCGGCACCCAGCGCAAGAGCGCCCGTGTTGTCGGTGGTGTCCTGTGCGACGCCGGTTGCTGCACCGCCGACGGGCATCTGTGCGACCTGCGGGGTCTGTGTGACGACGCCGGGTGCGGGTGCGGGTGCGGGTGCCGGTGCAGGTGCCGGTGCCGGTGCCGGTGCCGGTGCCGGTGCGGGAGTTCCAACCGCTGGGACGCTTGCCGGATCGCCTTCTTCGCAGGCGACGCCGTCCTTATCGCGATCAGAGTTCTCGTTGTAGAACGGCGAACCGAACGGAATGTTGACCTGACCGGCATTCCGAGCCTCTTCGCAGTTCTGGAACGGCGCGGCCATCGCGGGCGATGCTGCGAGACCAGAAAGAGCGACGGTTGCTACGAGGCTGAGACCTGCGGTAATTTTCTTCATTCGTTCCCCTTGGAGATAATGCGAGGTGCCCCTTCAAACGAGTTGTTGCCGAGGCGAATAACATCCAAGTTTTAGCACACTCTTATACTTCTTATCGAGATGTCGCGAACCGAAACTTGTCGATGATAAGTCTTCGGCTTCCAGGTCCTTCGTAGTGGGCGAACCTTCGGTTCCAGACTTCTTCCGATCCCTTAGCGATTCAGCAAGCTGACGGCGCTTGCCCGAACACGTGACAGGCCTGACGGCCACGTTTCGACAACGTGCTACCAACGCGCCCTGTATTCTGCAATCACTTGTCTCACTACGATGCCGCCCATCTCTGCGGTGGCATCGATACTTCCGGGGGTTCCCATCAGTCTGTTTCAGCATCCGCCTGCCCAAAAACGGTCGAGGCGTCACATGGCGCCATGGTCCGCGCCGCTCCTCGCGGGAGCGGCAACTATCGCCCTCCTTGCAGGATGTGCCACTGCACCGGCTTCGGACTCGGCCGCTGTCGCCGAACCGGCCGTGCAGGCTAGCCAGTCCAGCACGGCAACGGCGTCCGCGACGCCGTCCGCAACGCCATCCCCGACAGCGAGCCCGACGCCGTCGGACGTTGCCCCGTTGGATTCCGACACGGTCCCGGACGTGACCGGCACGCCCCGCGCGCCGTCGGACCAGCCGGCCTTCGACACCACGGCGCTCGCGCTTCTGGAGACACTGCCAGTCAAGGGCAGGGCTCCGAAGACGGGGTACGACCGCGAGCTGTTCGGCCAGGCCTGGGCCGACGTCGACCGCAACGGGTGCGACACCCGCAACGACATGCTCAACCGCGACCTGACGGACATCGTCCACGCCAACTCGGTGCCCTGCAAGGTGCAGTCGGGCCTGCTGGACGACCCGTACACAGGGACCGAGATCCCGTTCCTGCGGGGACAGACGACGAGCACCAAGGTGCAGATCGACCACGTCGTCGCGCTGTCGGACGCCTGGCAGAAGGGCGCGCAGCAACTCACCGCCGAGCAGCGCGTCGCCTTCGCCAACGATCCGCTGAACCTGCAGTCCACGGACGGCCCCACCAACCAGCAGAAGAGCGACGGCGACGCCGCCACCTGGCTGCCGCCGAACAAGGGCTACCGCTGCGAGTACGTGGCGCGGCAGATTTCCGTCAAGGCGACCTACACGCTGTGGGTCACCCAGGCTGAGCACGACGCCATGGCGGGCATCCTGTCCGATTGCAACGGCATCCTCGCGCCGACCAATCAGATGGCGCCATCGGTCGCCGCTCCGGCGGAGCCGGTCGAGGAAGCAGCTCCGGTCGTGGAGCCCGTAGCTCCTGCCCCGGCACCTGTCGTGCCGGAACCGGTCGCGCCGCCCGTCGTCGCCCCCGCTCCGGTAGTGCCCGCTCCGGTGGCGCCTGCACCTGTCGCACCGGTCGCCCCGGCACCCGCGCCGGTGGCTCCTGCCCCGGCAGCGCCTTACTACGCGAATTGTGATGCGGTCCGCGCAGCGGGTGCCGCTCCGATTGCGGCTGGTTCGCCCGGTTTCCAGCCGAAGTTCGACCGTGACAACGATGGGTGGGGCTGCGACAGCTAGCAACTCTCACCAGGACGAATGAAGGCGGGCAGTCACCCAGGTGACTGCCCGCCTTCGTCGTTCGAGTTGAATCCCTACATGCTCCAGGGCTCCGCGTGGATGTCCGTCTCGTCGGACCAGCGGCGCTGCAGGGCGAAGAGTTCGTCCACGATGTCCTGCGGCAGCGGCGTGATGTCCTGGCTGAAGGAGAGCAGTTCCTTCAGGTTCTCCTCGCGGCTCGTTGAGCCCACGGTGGAGACCACCTGCGGGGTGCTGTGGGCAAACCGGATGCAGAAATCCGCCCAGCTCGCGACGCCTGATCGCTCGAAGATCGGCGCTACCTCGACGGCACGCTCCTGCAGGTAGGGCTGCCACGCAGCTCCGGGGACGTCGCGCAGGGTATGTACGGGCGCGCCGGCCACGGTGCGCATCGAGATGATGGCCTTGTCCTGTGCCAGCAGTTCGTCCCAGAGCTCGTTGGAGGCGAAGCGCTGCAGCGGATTGAGGTAGAAGATATAGCCGTCGATCAGCCCGTCCAGATGCCCGGCCCGCAGCGCCGCGAGGGGCGCCTCGGAGGTCCAGGGGAAGATCTCGAGGACGAAGCGACCTACGAGGCCCTCGTCCTTGATGCGCCGCAGATCGGCGAGGGTGGGCCCGCCCGTGACCATGTCCTCCGCGAAGGCGCCTGCACCGGTGAGCTGGCCGATGTCGATGGAGCTGATGCCCAGGGGCTCGATGTTCTCGGCGATCGTCGCCCGGACGTCGTCGGCCGTGCCGCCGCCGAGCTTCACGATGACGGGCGGGATCTTGCTGGGCTCCTCGGCCAGGGCGGCACCGAGGACCTCGAGGGCGTGGTCGTACTGGCGTGAGGTGTGGAGCCAGAGACCGGCGTCGATCGCCGTGCGGGCCATGGCTGCCTGCTGCTCGCGGGGGACGTCGTCGTGCCCGAGCCGCGTGGTGCCGTAGATGTACGGGGGGAGGTCTGCCAGAGGTTTCATTGCCTCAGGCTACCGGCCGCAGGAGGCAGCGGAGAGGAATCTCTCCTTCGTCCAGCCGTGGGACTCGCCGATACGGCGCGATCAGGTACGGCAGAATGGCAACCATGGACCGGGCCGCAGAGATCTCAGCTTTCCTGCGCTCGCGACGCGCACGGCTTTCACCCGCGGACCTCGGTGCTCCGTTCGACGGCAGGGTGCGCCGCGTGCCCGGTCTCCGCCGGGAGGAGGTGGCGCGGCTCGCGGGGATGAGCGCCGACTACTACATGCGGATCGAGCAGGGCCGCGGGGGTGCGGTGTCCCTCGAAATCATCGACTCCATCGCCCAGGCCCTCCGGCTCGACACGGTGGAGCGGAACCACCTCCTCAACCTGTGCGGCACCCCGACGCCACACCACGCGCCCACGTACGAGCCGCAGCGCGTGCGGCCCGGACTGTACGACCTGCTGTCCGTCATGGAGTCGGTTCCCGCGATCATCCTAGGCCGCCGAACGGACGTGCTCGCCAGCAACCGCCTGGCCCGGGCGCTCATGACCGACTTCGAGGCACTGCCGGCCACCCACCGCAACTACGCGCGCTTCATCCTGCTGGACCCGAAGGCCCGGGAGCTCTACCAGGACTGGGAGCAGGTGAGCGAGCAGACCACCGCGATGCTCCACCTCGACGTCGGACGCTTCCCGGACGACCGCCGGCTCGCCGAACTCATCACCGACCTCCGCGAGGGCTGCCCCGAGTTCACCCGCTTCTGGGACGACCAGAACGTCCACGAGAAGGACCAGGGCGAGATCCGCTTCAACCACCCGGTGGCCGGCGAATTCGTGCTGCACTACCAGACCCTCCTGGTCCCGGGCGAGGCGGACCAGAGCGTCTGCACCTACTACGGGGCCCCGGGCTCCAGTAGCGAGGCCACGCTCGCGCGCCTGGCGCAGGGAACGTCGTCGTTGCCGGCCAACGCCTGACACCTGTGGCGTGGTTCACGGATCTGCCTAGCCCTGCGCAACCTAGGTTCAGCGGGGTAGGGCAAGCGTCCTGACGGGGCGTACCGGGGTGATGGACTGGAGTCCGGACCAACCCCGAACGGCAGGAGCCCCACCGATGACCGCAGCACCCGACAACCCCTCGGTGCCCGTCAGCCTGCGCCTGCTCCACGAGGAACTCGTCGCTGCCGCAGACGGCCTGCAGGACGACCAGCTCGCCTCACTCGTCACCGAGATCCAGCAGGCCGGTCGCGTGTTCGTCACCGGGGGAGGGCGCAGCGGTCTCGCCCTGCGCATGCACGCCATGCGCCTCATGCACCTGGGCATGACCGTCCACGTGGTGGGCGAGACGACGACGCCGGCCATCGGCGACGGCGACCTGCTCCTAGTTGCCTCCGGCTCCGGGACGACCGCGGGCGCTGTCTCCGCGGCCAGGACGGCCGGCGACGTCGGAGCCCGCGTGGCAGCCCTGACCACCGACGGCGAGTCGACACTCGCGAAGCTCGCGGACTGCGTGATCGTCATCCCGGCCGCGCAGAAGACAGACCACCGCGGGACGGCCTCGCGCCAGTACTCGGGCAGCCTCTTCGAGCAGTCCCTTCTCCTGGTGCTCGACGCCGTCTTCCACACCCTCTGGCAGGCCGACGGCACCCCTGCCAAAGACCTCTGGCCCCGGCACGCGAACCTCGAATAGTGCGCGCCGCACCCACCGACCGATTCCGGCTATCAAAGGACACCTCATGAAACTGCAACTCGCCATGGACGTACTGACCGTCGAAGACGCCCTCGAGCTCTCCGGGAAGGTCGCCGAGTACGTCGACATCATCGAACTCGGTACCCCGCTGGTGAAGAACGCGGGCCTCTCCGCCGTGACCGCCATCAAGGAAGCCCACCCGGACAAGATCGTCTTCGCGGACCTCAAGACGATGGACGCCGGCGAGCTCGAAGCCGACGTCGCCTTCAAGGCCGGCGCCGATCTCGTGACGGTCCTCGGGGTCGCCGACGATTCCACCATCTCCGGAGCCATCAAGGCCGGCAAGGCCCACGGCAAGGGCGTCGTCGTCGACCTCATCGGCGTCGACGACAAGGCCGCCCGTGCCAAGGAAGTCACCGCCTTGGGCGCCGAGTTCGTCGAGTTCCACGCAGGTCTCGACGAGCAGGCGCAAGAGGGCTATGACCTCAACACCCTGCTCACTGCCGGCAAGGAGTCGGGTGTCGCCTTCTCTGTCGCGGGCGGCGTGAAGCTCGCCACGCTCAAGGACGTCCAGGCCTCGGG
This sequence comes from Arthrobacter sp. TJ-238, assembly GCF_058269215.1. NCBI lineage: Bacteria > Bacillati > Actinomycetota > Actinomycetes > Micrococcales > Micrococcaceae > Arthrobacter > Arthrobacter sp. TJ-238. The sequence continues at coordinate 294,476 of NZ_JBZCNH010000002.1, forward strand.
CGCGGACGTCGCCGTCGTCGGCGGTGGCATCTACAGCGCCGACGATCCCGCGAAGGCAGCGAAGGATCTGCGCGACTCGATCGGCTGATCGACACGCTCGAGCAGGAGAACAACGAATAGGCCGGCCCCTCGGGGCCGGCCTTACCGTTTTGTCGGGGCTGTGCGAAAGTACATCGCTACACGTTGGCGCTGGCCGCCCGACAGCTCGTGCGGGTACCGCCCAACCCACGAGGCAGGCAGTTCGACAGCCTCGAGTAGTCGATCAACGCGTGCAGAGAGTTCAGTGCCGCGCAGGCGTTCGTGGACCCGGAGGGGTTCGCGGATCGACTGGCCGATGGTACGGCGAGGGTGGAGTGCGGCAGTCGGGTTCTGGAACACCACCCCGAATCGGTTCCGTGACAGAGTGGCAGGCATGCGCCACACGCCACACTTCGTCCTGTCCGACGTCGGCGAGGTCAAGAGACTCGTCCGCGAGAATCCCTGGGCGACGATCGTGTCGTCACCGGCCGGCGGACTCGTGGCGTCGCACTACCCGGTGATGCTCGAGGAGACGTCCGACGACAGCATCAGCATCATCAGTCATGTCGGGCGCCCCGACGAGCAGCTGCACGAACTCGGCGACCACGAGGTGCTGGTGATCGTCCAGGGCCCGCACGGCTACATCTCGCCCGGCTGGTACCCCGAGGACCAGATCGTCCCGACGTGGAACCACGTCACCGCACACCTGTACGGGAAGCCGGAGATCCTCTCCGACGAGGAGAACTTCTTGATGCTCGGCAAACTGGTCGACACCTTCGAAGGCGTCATGCCGGAACCCTCCTCCCTGACCCTGGACCTCGACGGATCGCGCCGCATGGCCCGGGGGACCGTGGGGATCCGCCTGGTGGTGACCCGCTTCGACGCGCGGCTGAAACTCAGCCAGAACAAGGATGCTGCGGTGGTCGGGCGGATCATCGACGAGCTCGAGCACGATGGGCACTACGCGAACCCGGCCCTCGCCCGCGAGATGCGGCGTGCACGGCGAGGATGAACAGCGCGGTGGGTGGCGTCCTTCTTCGTTCCGCGCGCCTGGTCGGGACCCCCGGTGAGCCAGTGGACCTCCTCGTCGAGGACGGGATCATCACGGCTGCGGGCGAGGGCCTGGAGCCCGGCGCGGCCCGGACGGTGGATCTCGGCGGACGGTGGGTGTCACCGGGTCTCTGGGACTCGCACGTGCACATGGGCCAGTGGGCGCTCATGCGTCAGCGCCTCGACCTGTCCTCGGCGACCTCCGCCGCCGGCGCCGCAGAACTGGTCGCCGGACGCCTGCGCTCGATGCCACCGGCGGCCGGACAGCCCCTGATCGGCTACGGCTTCCAGGACGGACTGTGGCCGGACGCCCCGACGCGGGAACTGCTCGACGCCGTCGGGGCCGACGTGCCCGTCGTGCTCGTCAGCAAGGACCTGCACGCGGCGTGGCTCAACACCAGGGCCCTCGCTCTCCACGGGCACGCCGACCACCCCACGGGGGTGCTGCGCGAACAGGCCGCCTTCGATGTCAACGCCCGCATCAGCTCGGTTCCCGACGAGCACCTCGACGGCTGGGTGGCGGAGGCGGTCGACGCCGCGGCCGCCCGGGGCGTCGTCGGCATCGTGGACCTCGAGATGACCCTCTCCCTCGACCGGTGGGCCCGCCGTGTGGCCGGTGGCATTCGGGGCATGCGGGTGCGGGCCGGCGTGTACCCGCACGATCTCGACGCCGTCATCGCGCGGGGCCTGCGCACCGGGGACGCCATCGAGGGTACGGAGGGCCTGGTGACGATGGGCCCGTTCAAGATCATCATCGACGGTTCGCTGAACACCCGGACCGCGTTCTGTCACGCACCGTATCCCGGCCTCGACCGTGCCCGTGAAGGCCGGGGGATCTGCACGGTCGAGCGCGACCGGCTGGTCGATTATCTCCGGCGTGCGTCGTCGGCAGGCCTCGTGCCGGCGGTCCACGCGATCGGGGACGCGGCGAACTCCCTCGCCCTCGACGCGTTCGAGGAGGTGGGCTGCGGCGGAAGCATCGAGCATGCCCAGCTGGTCGACGAGGCCGACTTCGGACGCTTCGCGCGCCTCGGCATCACTGCCAGCGTCCAGCCGGAGCACGCGATGGATGATCGCGACGTCGCGGATCGGTACTGGCCGGGGCGGACACACCGGGCCTTCGCCTTCGGGAGCCTGGTGGCAGCGGGCGCGGAGGTCAGGCTCGGCTCGGACGCGCCGGTCGCGCAGCTCGACCCGTGGGTCTCGATGGCCGCCGCCGTGTCCCGTGCACGGGACGGGCGGTCACCCTGGCACCCTGAGCAACGCGTGCTGTCGTCGGTTGCACTCGCCGCGTCCACCGACGGGCACATGGTGCTTCGGCCGGGGTCCGTCGCAGATCTCGTGGTCACCGAATTGGACCCGCTCTCCGCCGACGACCACCAGCTGCGGACCCTCGCCGTGTCGGCGACCATGCTCGGGGGCCGGTGGACGCACTCCACCCTCGACGGCGACGCCGGAACCGTTCAACGCTGACGGGCGGCGCCGCAGGGATGTCCGCTTTCCGACGAGGTGAGGCCCCTACAGCTCGCCGAAGAACGTCCGCACGTCTTCGACCAGCAGTTCGGGCTCCTCGAGCGCCGCGAAGTGCCCGCCGCGGTCGACGTCGGTCCAGCGGGTCACCGTGTTCTCCCGTTCCACGTAGCTGCGGATGGCGATGTCGTGTGCGAAGTTGATGACCGCCATCGGCACATCGCTCTTCTCCTTCGCCGTGCCCCACCCGCTCGACTGCCCATACACGGTCAGCGCCGATGAACCCGCCGTGCGCGTGAACCAGTAGAGGGAGACGTTGGCGAGCAGCAGGTCGCGGTCGAGGATCTCGAGCACGTCCCGCTCCACCGGCCACGTCCAGGCCTGGAACTTGTCCATGATCCAGGCCAGCTGCCCCACGGGGCTGTCGGTGAGCAGCGTGCCGATCAGACCGGGGCGCGTGGACTGGATGGAGATGTAGCCGAACTGCTGCCACATGAATGCCTCGATGTCGGCGACGGCACGTTTTTCCCGCTCGGTGAGGCGCGCGAGGTCCTCCTCGGCGAGCGGGAGTTGCGGCATGGGGCCCGTGGTCCCGTTGATATGGACCCCGATCACCCGGTCTGGCGCCACCCTCGCCAGCTCGGGGGCCAGCCCGGCGCCGTAGTCGCCACCCTGCACGCCGAACCGCTCGTAGCCGAGGCGTGTCATCAGTTCCGCATAGGCACGGGCCACGCGGGTGTCGTCCCACCCGCCGTCGGCGAGGGGACTGGAGAACGCGAAGCCCGGGGCCGAGGGGATCACGACATGGAACGCCGTGCTTCCCGGACTGCCGTGGCTTCCCGGCGCGGTGAGGGGACCGATCAGGTCCACGAATTCCAGGAACGAGCCCGGCCACCCGTGCGCCAGCAGGAGGGGTACGGCGTCAGGATCCTCGGAGCGCACGTGGAGGAAGTGGAGCGGTTGACCCTCGATCGTCGTCGTGAACTGCGGGACATCGTTCAGCCGCTGCTCGTAGGCGCGCCAGTCGAAGCCGTCCCGCCAGTAGTCGACGAGGCCGGCCAGCCAGTCCTGCGGCACACCGCGGTCCCACGCCGACGGTACGCCCCACTCGCTCGCTGCGGGCGGCAGCGGCGCGGGATAGCGGGCCGCCGTCAGGCGCCGCTGCAGGTCGTCGAGGTCGTCCTGCGGGATGTCGATGGTGAACGGCTGGATCTCTGGAGGAGTCATGGTCCATGGTCCCGCGCGATGCGGACGCCTTCGGTCCTCATAAGCGTCAGGGACATAGGAACGTGGAACCACGTACTCGGCCGAGGTAGATGATGTGTGAAAGCACACTGCCACCACTCCAGGCCGTGGGGAAACGCCATCCCCGCAGGGCGTAGGCACTGGGACGATGGGATGGACACCCGATCCCGCGTCAGAATGGACAGCCATGGGCAACGAAGCCGTAGCCAACCCGGACCCGTCGACCTTCGAGGGGAGGGACGCCGTCTTCCTCCAGGACTTCACAACGCTCTGCACCTTCGGCGCTACGCCCGGCGGGGGAGTCGAGCGGCAGGCGGGCTCCCCGGCGGACGGAGAGCAGCGGGCCTGGCTCACCGAACTGCTCACCGACGAGGGCTTCACGGTCCGCTTCGACCGGATCGGCAACCAGTTCGGGCTCCTGGAGCTCGTTCCCGGCGCACCCTATGTCCTCGTCGGCTCGCACCTCGACTCCCAGCCCTCGGCCGGCCGGTACGACGGCGCGTACGGGGTGCTCGCTGCCGCCCACGCGGCCTTCGCGCTCGCTGAGGAGTGGCGTGCCGCCGGTGACACCCCGCGCTACAACCTGGCGGTGGTGAACTGGTTCAACGAGGAGGGCGCCCGCTTCAAGCCCTCCATGATGGGCAGTTCCGTCTTCACCGGCAAGCTGCCCCTCGAAGACGCACTCGCCACCGAGGACCCCTCCGGGGTCCCCGTCCGGGATGCCTTGGCAGCCACGGCGAGCCAGGGCACGCTCGACGGACCGAACCCGGCCTACTATGCCGAGATCCACATCGAACAGGGCCGCGGGATGGAGCGCGACGGCGTCACGATCGGCGCCGTCGAGTCGAACTGGGCAGCCAACAAGTACGAGTTCGTGGTGCACGGCGAGCAGTCCCACACCGGCTCGACCATCATGGCGGACCGTCAGGACGCCCTCCTGGGGGCGTCGCTCCTGGTGGTCGCCGCCCGGGACGTCGCCGACCGGTTCCCGGACGGCGTCCTCCACACCTCGGTCGGGCAGCTCGACGTCTACCCGAACTCGCCCGTCGTCGTCGCGTCCCGGGTGACGCTGCTGCTGGACCTCCGCTCCGCCGACGAGGAACTCCTCGCCGAGGCCGACAGGGCTCTGCACGAGCAGCTCCGGGTCATCGAGGAGCGCGCACGGGTGCGCATCGAGAAGACCGGCTCGCACTGCTGGGGGGTCACGCCCTACCAGTTCGAGGGCGTCGAGCTGGCGGAGAAACTCGCGGCGAACCGGGGCCTGAAGCACGCCCGGGTCAAGACCCTGGCGGGCCACGACTCCACGAACATGAAGGACATCGTCCCGACCGTCATGCTGTTCGTCCCCTCGGTCGACGGGATCTCGCACAACGAACACGAGTACACCACCGACGAGGACATCGTGGACGGTTTGCACGTGCTGACCGACGTGGTCCGCGCGCTGTGCGTCGGGGAACTCGACCAGCCGACGGCCTGACCCTCACACGAAAGAGGAGCCCTGCCATCGGCAGGGCTCCTCTTGTCAGCTGCAGCTCAGGCGGTCTCGGACACCCCGCACCATGTGGCGATGAACAGCGCGATCGTCTTGGTCACGTTGCGGACGGATTCCACGGAGACGCGCTCGTCGAAGCCGTGGATGGACTCCGACGTCGGCCCGTACACCAGGGCGGGGATCCCGGCGTACAGCGAGAACACGCGTCCGTCGAGGTAGCCCGGCGTCGTGAAGCTCTGCAGTTCCGCGCCGGTGACGTCCTGATGCGCTGCCGCCAGGGCCTGTTCGGCCGCTGATCCCTCCTCGAGGACGTAGCCCTCGGAGAAGAATCCCGTGCGCACCGCGGAGACATTCGCCTCGCTCTCGATCGAGCGCAGGCAGTCCTCGATCTCCCGCCAGGCGTCCGCGGCCGAGGTCCCGGGATAGAGGGATGCCCGGACGTCGAACTCGCACCAGGAGGGGACACTCGAGGGCCAGTCGCCGCCGGCGATGGTGCCGATATTGAAGTTGATCGGATGCTCGAGGTCCTCGAAGTACCGGTGGTTGCCCTTGTCCGCGTTCCAGCGGTCCTGCACCGTGCGGAGCTGCTGCATGACGGGGTAGGCGGCATCGATCGCGTTGAACCCCGAGGCCATCTCCCGCACGTGCGTGGGCTGGCCCGAGACACGGACCCGGAACCAGATCACGCCGACGTTCGCGCGGACGAGCATGTCCTCCTCCGGCTCGGGGATGACGACGGCGTCCGCGGTGTAGCCGCGCTGCAGGGCCGCGAGGGACCCGTTGCCCGTGCACTCCTCCTCGACGACCGACTGCAGGTGGATCCGTCCCTGTGGCGACAGGCCCGCGGCGCGTACCGCGTCGAAGGCGAAGAGGTTCGCCGCGAGCCCGGCCTTCATGTCCGCCACGCCGCGCCCGTACATCCACCCGTCGATGACCGGTGCGTCCCAGGGGCTGCGCGACCACGTCTCCTCGGGACCGGTGGGGACGACGTCGACATGACCGTTGAGGATCAGCGATCGACCCTCCGCGGACCCCTCCGGTGTGTAGGTGCCGACGACATTGGTGAGGTCCTCGAACGCCACGGTGGTGGGGCCGTACCCGACATGGCCGGACAGGGACTCCTCCTCGAGCTGCCACCGGTCCATCTCGAGGCCCCGCTCCTGAAGGGCACCGAAGAGGAGGTCCTGGGCACTGGACTCCTGGGCCCTCAGGGACGGGTGACGGACGAGCTCGGCCGTGAAGGCGAGCTGACGGTCGAAGGCGGCGTCGACGGCGTCGAGGATCCGCCGGCGCTGCCCGTCGTCGAGGGGGACGCCTGCTGTCGGGCTACTGAACAATGGCCTTGTCCTTCACGCGGAGGCGCTCGCCGAAGAAACCGCCGGCGGCGGTGATGAGCGAGACGACCATGAGCAGCAGCGCCGCGGTCCAGGACCCGCCGCCGGTGGCGCCCTGCAGCGCAACGGCGATCAGCGGGAGGAATCCGCTCAGTGCGCCGGCGAGGTTGTAACCGAGCGCCACGCCGCTGTAGCGGAGGCGGGGAGGGAACAGTTCGGTGAGCAGTGCGCCGGTGACGGCGTAGGCGATGGACAGGAACGCGATGCCGAGCGTCACGGCGAGGACGATGGCCGCGGGGTTCCGCGTATCGATGAGCCAGAACAGCGGGAAGGCGGCGGCAGCCGTGACCAGACCGCCGATGAGGGTCATGCGGCCGGGGCCCACGCGCTCGCTGATGCGGCCCATGACGAGCACGACGCCGATCTGGAAGACGGCGGCGACGAGCGTCGCGTTGACCATCAGTCCGCGCTCGAGGCCGAGCGTGGTGGTGCCGTAGCTGATGACGAAGGTGGTCATGACGTAGAACCCGCCGACACCGAGGAAAGCAGCGGCGACGGCGACGATCAGGCGACCCCACGCGTGGCGGAAGACCTCCAGGGCGGGGATCTTCGCGCGTTCCTCGAGCTTGACGAGTTCACGGAAGATCGGCGATTCCTCGACCTTGAGCCGGATGTACAGGGCCACGAGGAGCAGCGGGAACGCGGCGAGGAACGGCAGGCGCCATCCCCATGAGTCGAAAGCCTCCGAGGGCAGCAGCAGGACCAGCGCGAAGGCACCGGAGGACATCAGGGTACCGACGGGGGACCCGACCTGGACGAGCGCGGCATAACGGCCGCGCTTCTCGATCGGCGCGTGTTCGACGGCGATGGTCATCGCGCCGCCCCACTCCCCGCCGACGGCCAGTCCCTGCATTAGCCGCAGGATCGCGAGCATAATGGGCGCCGCGAGGCCGATGCTGCCGAAGTCCGGCAGGAGGCCGATGAGCCCGGTGGCGCAACCGATCATCACGATGGTGATCAGCAGGGCCGGACGGCGACCGACGCGATCCCCGATGAAACCGAAGAGGACGGCGCCCAGCGGACGCGCGGCGAAGCCGACGCCGAAGGTCGCGAAGGCGGCGAGGGTGGCGGCCGTGGGGTCGAGGGTCGTGAAGAACAGGCGGTTGAACACGATCGCCGCGGCGGTGCCGAAGAGGAAGTAGTCGTACCACTCGAGCGCGGTGCCGACGAACGCGGCGCGGGCAATCCTGCCGGCGTCCGCGCCGCTTACTTTCGGGATGGCTGGCGGTGCGGTGGAGCTTGCCTCGGAGGGTTGCATGGTCAGACTTCCTGATCGGAGGGTTGCGGGGAGGGGACGGGAACGGCCGTCCTGGATGAAAGGAATGCTTCGCCGAAGACGCACTCGCCTCCGACGACGGTCGCGAGGACCTCGATGGCTCCGATCCGGTCCGGGTCGACCCGCGCGGGGTGCTCGGACAGGACGACGAAGTCGGCGAGCTTGCCCCGTGCGAGGGTGCCGCGGCGCTGCTCGTCACCGGCGGCCCAGGCCGCGTCCACGGTGTAGGCGCGCAGGGCGGTCTCGGCGTCGACGCGTTCCCCGGGAGCGACGACGGCACCCGACGAGGTGCGCCGCTGCACCATCGACTGCATGCCGAGCAGGGGGGCGCCGGTAGCGACAGGGCGGTCAGAGCTCCCCGGGACACGGACGCCCTGTTCGAGGAAGGATCGGTGACGGTACACCCACGGCTCGCGGTCGGGGCCGACGGCTGCGGCCATGGTGTCGCCGACCTCGAACAGGAAACGCGGTTGCGGGACGGGCGTGATGCCGAGTTCCGCGAATCGTGCGAGCTGATCGGGGCGCACGATGCCCGCGTGCTCGATGCGGTGGCGGACCTCCGGTCGGGGCACCTGGTGCTGCGCTGCCTCGAAGGCGTCAAGGGCGACGTCGACGGCGGCATCCCCGATGGCGTGTGCGGCGACGGTCCACCCGGAGCGGTGGGCGGCGACGATGCGCCGGGTCAGCTCCTCCATCGAGAGCTGGAAGTCGCCGGTGCCGTGCGCATGGTCGCAGAACGGCTCCGTCACGGCAGCGGTGCGGCCGATCAGGGAGCCGTCCACGAAGATCTTCATGGGACCGATGCGCACGTCGTCGTCCCCGAATCCCGTGGCGATGCCGAGGTCCAGTCCGAAGGTGATGCCATCGTCGTCATGCGATGACACGGCATGCAGGGCATCACTGGCCACCATGAGCTGGACGCGCGTCTTCAGCTCGCCCTGCTGCCGGGCGAGGGTGTAGGCCGCGAGCTCGACGGGGCTACGCCCGATGAGTCCGCCACCGATGCCCGCTTCCACGACGTGCGTCAGGCCCTCGGACGCGTACACCTCGCTGGCCGCTGCGATGGCGTCCGCAAGGTCCGCTACGGGATAGGGCAGCACGAGCGCGGTCACGAGCTTCTGGGCCTGTTCCTCGAGCAGCCCCGTCGGGCCGCCGGTATCCGTCACGACCTTCCCGCCCTCCGGCGTCTCCACCGAGCCGTCGAGGACGCCGGCCAACTCGAGGGCGAGCGAGTTCACCGAGCACATATGGCCCGACCGGTGCTTCAGCCAGACCGGACGCCCCGGCGCGGCGGCGTCCAGCAGCGTGCGGTGCGGGTGGCCACCGAGAACGGTGTCGTCATAGCCGGAACCGACGAGCCACTGCCCCTCGTGCAGCATCGCTCCGAAGTTCTGCACCGCCGCGGAGACCTCGTCGAGGGTGCGGCACCCGCTCAGGTCGAGCTCTTGCAGGGACTGCCCGAACCAGGCCATGTGGTTGTGGGAATCACCAAAACCAGGAACGACAACGGCCTGGCCGGCGTCGATCGTCCGCTCCGCCGGAAGTTCGGTGACCTCGTCGTCGAACCCGACGATGAATCCGTCGAGGACGCCCATCGAGTGCGCGGTGGGCCTGTCATCGCTCAGCGTGAAGAGCTGTGCATTGGTGACCTTGAGGTCGAGCATCGTTTTCCTAGAGTGGGTGGGGCTATTCGATTCCTATCAGTGTGGTCTCCGTCACCAGCAGCCACAATGGAGGGATGGCACACACTCCAGCCCTAGGATGGGCAAATGCCCAAATCCTCTGACACACTGGCGGCCGAGGAGCGGTCGGTACTGTCCGATGTCGTGTCCCGCTGCCTGGCGGACATCGACGGCATTGCCGAGCGGTTCCTGATCGATGTGCAGGACATCGAGGGCTACGCGGGTTCGCCTGTCCAGGACCAGGATTTACGCGAGACCGCCGTGGCTTCGATGGAGTTGCTGCTGCGGATGATCGGCGGACTGCCGGTGCCGGAGCGTTTGGCACGGATGTCGGATGCCCTCGGTCATCGCCGGGCGGGCCAGGGCGTTCCACTGGAATCGCTGCTGCGGGCAGTGCGCATGGATTTTCGCATTCTCTGGACCGAGATGCTGGCACGGGTGCCCGCCGCGTCCCTCTCCGATTTCACCCAGGACGCCGTGCGCGTCTGGGAAGCCGTCGAGTTCCATGTGACCCGCGTGCACGCCGGATACATGGACGAACTCGCGTCGATGGCCCACGAGAAGGAACAGCAGCGGGCGTTCCTGCTGTCGCGGCTGTTGTCCTCCGACGGCCGTGACCCGCAACTGCTGGGGCAGGTCGCTCGAGCATTGGGGGTGTCGCCGCAGGGATCGTTCGTCGTCGCGGTCGGGGCGGAGAGCGCGCGCAAGGAGTTCCGGGCCGGCGTCGCCCAGGCGCAGGCGGAGGAGTACCTGCACGAGCGCGACGGTGCCCTGATCCTCATCCTCGAGGACCGGCGTCCGCCGTCCGGCAGGGTGGGCCCGGCGGTGCCGGCCTGGCTGACCAAACTCCGGTGCTTCGTGGCACCCGTGGCGGAATCCCTGGCTGAGGTCCCGACGATGGTCCGTGTGGCGCTCGAGGCGGTGGCCGTCCTCGACCTGGCCGCACCCGGGCACCAGACCATCCGGCAGGCCTGGGGCCCGGTGGCAGCCGAGCGACTCGGCGAGTTCGGCGAGGTGCTCGCGGAGGCAGTACTTGCACCGTTGGCGCGCATCCCGGCCGCGGAGGCGGACCGTCTCGTGGAGACCGCCCTCACTTACGTCAGCACCGGGTCGGTGTCGCGGGCGGCGCAGCAGCTGTACTGCCACCGGAACACGGTGCTCAACCGGCTGGCCCGCGTGCACCAGCTGACCGGGTACGACCCGGCAGTTCCTGTCGATGCAGCCACACTGATCGCCGCACTGAACTGCCGCGTCCAGGCGCAGGCAGGAATCGACGCTCCCCGTCACTGATTTCCGTCGTCGTTCCCGGTACGGTCGGCGGTTGCGTGACCGGATCGGGAACGACGGTGGCTAGGCGCTCTCCTCGCCCTTGTCGTCGACTTCCTCGACCCACGACGGCGGCTCGTCGCGTCCCTGCTCCTCGTCCTTCTCGGCGTCGTCCGCCGTCTCCTGCACGATGCCCTGGGCGTGGTGCGTGGGTGCGTAGACGGCGTAGAGACGCAGGGGTTCGTCCCCGGTGTTCTCGACGTCGTGCCACGTGCCGGCGGGCACCTGGATGCTCCAGCCGTCCATGACGTCCTGCTGGAACGAGAGGTCGTCCTTCGAGGGCCCCATCTTGACGCGGCCCTTCCCGGCATCGATGCGCAGGAACTGGTCGGTGCCGTGGTGCACCTCGAGGCCGATCGCATTGCCTGGCTCGATCGACATGAGCGTCACCTGCAGGTGCTTGCCCGTCCAGGCGACGCGACGGTAATCAGCGTTCGCCGTCGTTGCGCTCTCGATGTCGAACGCGTTGGGGTTCGGTCCGTTGTCAGTGATGTCCATGATCGCATTCTGTACTATTTCCGCACGAGGTCGCCAGATCGAGGAACACGTTGTCGAGTCGGGAAAGCGCAGTACGCGCGGTTGAAAGGGTAATCGTGGACCAGTGCCCGGCTGGTCGCGGGCTACCGGGCCACGAGTTCGAACGGCGACGACGGCGCCCCGGTCCACCGGAACAGGTCGAGGACCGCGGTCTGCCTGGTCACGCCGTCCTCGACGACCCGGCCCTGGGTGGCGATGTAGAAGTAGCCGTTGCCAAGGGACTCGAGTCCGACGTCGGCGGTGAAGTTCCAGCCGCGGATCCCGGTGGGTTCGTGGTGCAGGCCCTGCTCGAGGAGGGGAAGCAGGAGGCCTTCCTCGAGGGTCTGCTGGCCCTCGATGACGCCGCGGACGGGACGGGAGGAGCCGTCGATGGCGAAGAGCGAGTAGTTGGGGAAGTGCTCCTTCACGCCCTTGTAGACGCCGAGGAGCCAGGTGTGGGTGAAGGCGTCGTAGTTGAGGTTCTGCACGCCGTAGGTGGTGTTGCCGGTGCGGACGAAGTACTTGCCGTCAGGGGTCGTCGGTCCGCTGGCATGCGGGGCTTCCTGGGTGAGGGGCCGCTCGTACTTCCTCCAGCGCGTGACGTCGTACTGCAGGAGTACCTGGTGGTCGTTGTCCGCGCGCTCGGTGTTCGAGTAGATGCCGTAGGCCACCGTGAGCAGCTGCTTGCCGTTCTTGCGGCCGAACGCGGGGCCGAAGGTGACGCCGTCGATCCCGCTGCTGCCGTACCGGTGATCCGGGGTGTCGGCGATGTTGCCGTCGAAGACGCCGTCGCCGTCCATGTCCGCCGTGAAGTCCTGCACCACCTCGTCGAGGTGGACGGCGGTGACGATGCCGTCCGTCTCGGCGTCCATGTCCATTCCGGTGATGCGGTCGACGTCGAAGATGGCGATGTAGAAGGACTCGGCCTCTTTGTACTCGAGCGACCCGTAGACGCGACCGTCCTTCTCGTTGAAGTCGAGGTCGCCGAGGTGCCCGGTGAAGCCGGTGACGGTGCCGAGCACGGTCCCCTCGAGGTCGGTCTTCACGAGCATCGTGGTGAAGGAGTAGTAGACCACCTCGTTCTCGGTGTCGACGGCGATGCCCTGCACGTGCCCGGCCGGCCAGGCGCCGCCGTCGACCGTGGCGGGGAAGTCCTCGACGGCGGGCTTCGCGGAGCCGGTCACGAGGACCGCGGACAGGAGGACGGACAGGACGCGGACGATGGCCTTCATGGAAGCTCCTGGTCAGGCAGTGGTGGTGTCACCTCCACGCTGTCGACACCGGGCCACGGGGGCGTGGCGCGGATGGAACCCGAAGGTGAACAGCCCGCGAAGTTGCGCTAGGCCCGCAGGGCAGGGGTGGTTGCCCGCACCACGAGCTCCGGCGGCAGCAGCACGCCCTGAGCGGCTTCACCCCTGAGGGTCCTCAGGAGGACATCCACACTCAGTGCCCCCATCGCCCTGAGATCGCTCCGCACGGACGTGAGGGGAACGGGAAGCGTGGCAGCCAGGTCGAGATCGTTGTAGCCGATGAGTGCCACATCCTCGCCGACCCGCTTCCCGGCGTCGCGGATGGCCCCCATGGCGCCGAGGGCGAGGAGGTCGTGGACGGCGAAGATGGCCGTCGGTGGATCCGGTAGCCGCAGGAGCCGGTTGCCCGCCTCCAGCCCCGAGGGCGTGCTGAAGGTCGACTGCACGACGTAGGAGTCGGGCAGGGGGTGGCCGGCGGATTCGAAGGCCCGGCGGAAACCGAGTGTGCGCTCCCGGCCCGTACTCGCCAGCTGGTCTCCGGCGATCACGCCGACCCGACGGTGCCCGAGGCCGAGGAGGTGTTCGGCGGCGAGCTGCCCGCCACGGTAGTCGTCCGTGGTCACGGACAGGTGCCCCTCGAGTTTGCGCATGACGAGGACGTACGGGACGCCGCGGGCCCGGAGCTCATGGGCGGCGGTGTCCCCGATGTGAGAATCGCCGATGATGACGCCGTCGATCCGCCGCGAGAGCATCGCGTCCAGGCGCACACGGCGGTGCTCCGGGTCATCCAGGGTGTTGGCGACGACGGTCCCGTAGCCGGCAGCACTGGCCGCGGCGTCGATGCTCTCGTAGATCGACGCGAGCACGAGGTCGGTGAGACGGGGAACGAGGACGCCGATCAACCGGGACGACCCGGTCCTGAGCCCTGCCGCACCGACATCGCGCCTGTACCCGAGGGCAGCCGCGAGGTCGCGCACCCGCCGTACGGTGTCGGCGCCGATGCCGGCCGGGTCGTCACTCAGCGCCCTCGACGCCGTCGAGACATGGACCTGTGCGTGGCGAGCGACGGTCGTGAGCGTCACGCGGCGTGCCGGTGCCGGCTGCCCGCTGGGATCTTCCTTCATCGCCCTGAGTCTAGGACTGCTGCGGCTGCGCCTATCGCCCCTCACTGTGACTGTCGCAAAGGTTTGCGCCGGACGAGGGCCAAAAAGGGGTGGAGTGAAGCTTTCACCTCGCGGAAACATTGACGAAACCCACCACTTGTAGTGTGATGAGCACCACATTCGCCCCGCAGATCTTCCTGCAGCGGGATGCGCAAACGATTGCACGAAGGACTGATATTCATGTCCCAGACGATCTCCTCCGAGACCCTCGATCGGCTCAGTACCGGCGTGGCGGAGCTCTCCGCCTTCCGCGACGGCGACCGTCCGGGCTGGACCCGGGAGGTGTTCAGCGAGCCGTACCGGGCGTCGCGGGACTGGACCGCCGCCCGCATGCGTGAAGCAGGACTCGACGTCCAGGTGGACGCGGCCGGCAACATCGTGGGCCGCCTGGCGGGCCGCACGCCGTCCGCTCCGGCGCTCGTCACCGGGTCGCACACCGACACGGTGGACGGCGGCGGGCGTTTCGACGGCATCGTCGGCGTCCTCGGGTCCATCGAGGCCGCCCGGCTGCTGCAGGAATCCGGGAAGCAGCTCGAGCGGGACCTGCTGGTGGTCGACTTCCTCGGCGAGGAATCGAACGTGTTCGGCCTCAGCTGCCTCGGAAGCCGTTCCGCGGCGCAGGAACTGACGCCGTCGGACCTCGAGCGGCGCGACTACCGCGGCGTCACGCTCGGACAGGCGTACGCCGACTACGGACTCGACCCCTCCCGGCTGCTGGACGTCCCCTGGGCGAAGGACCCCTTGCACGCCTTCGTCGAACTGCACATCGAGCAGGGCCCCACCCTCGAGAAGCGAGGGCTGCCCCTGGGTATCGTCACCGCCATCACCGGGATCGAGCGCTTCATCGCCACCTTCGCCGGGTCCGCCGACCATGCGGGAACCACCTCGATGGAGGACCGCCGGGACGCCATGATCGCGGCAGCCGAAGCCGTCCTAGCGGTACGCGCCGAGGGGTGCGGCGCACCCACTCACGGCGTCGCGACATCGACCCGCGTGGAATCGGAATCACGGTCACCGAACGTGGTGCCCTCCCTCGTCCGCATGTACAGCGAGGTCCGCAGCGTCGACTCCTCGTGGCTGTCCGGCGTCAAGGGCCGGCTCACCGCGGAGATCGCCGCGAAGGCGACCGATCTCGGCGTCGATGTCGGCTTCCAGTGGTCCACCGACAACACGGTGGTCCAGGCGGACCGGGGTGTGCAGGACGTCGCGGGCGCAGCCGCAGACGGGCTCGGACTCCCGTGGATGCCGATCCCCAGCGGGGCCACGCACGACGCCGTGCACATGGCCTCCCTCGCCCCCATGGGCATGATCTTCATCCCGTCGAAGAACGGCAAGAGCCATTGCCCCGAGGAGCTCAGCTCTACCGAAGACATCGCCGTCGGCGTACAAGCGCTCGTGGCGACCCTCGGACAACTCGACGGCGACACACGCCTGACCGCCTGACCGACCGACCTCCGCCCGCCCTGCCTACTGGAGCTCCCATGGAAACCGCACTGACTCCCGAGGGACTGTCCACGGACATCCTTGCGATCGCCAACCTGCCCGTCCTCTGGATCCTCGCCGTCGGCGTCTTCGGCGCCATCATCGTCCAGTCCCTCATCTATATGAAGGCCGCCCGGAAAGCGGGCCCCGCGGCGGACATCTCCGCGGAGGAACTGCGGACGTCCTTCCGGGCCGGAGCCATCGCGGCGATCGGCCCATCGCTGGCAGTGGTGCTCGTCAGTATCGCCCTCCTCACGCTGTTCGGCACGCCGGCCGTCCTCGTGCGGATCGGTCTCGTCGGATCCGCCGCCACCGAGTCGGCCTCAGCGAGCCTCGCTGCTAGCACCATGGGCGCCACCCTCGGCGGGCCGGACTACACGCAGGCGGTGTTCGTGGTCGCCTTCATGGCCATGAGCCTCTCCGGCGCCGGCTGGATGATCGCGACGCTCGTGCTGACGCCGATTCTGCGCAGAGGTGACACCAAGCTGCGCCGGGTCAACCCCGCCCTGATGGCCATCGTGCCGGCCGCCGCCCTGATCGGGGCCTTCGCGAGCCTCGGCATCGCCGAACTCGGCAAGACACCCGTCCACATCCTCTCCGTCATCGTCTCGGCCGTCACCATGGGCGTGTGCATCCTCCTCGCGAACAGGACCTCCGCGACCTGGCTGAGGGAGTGGGGCCTCGGCATCTCGATCATCGTCGGGCTGTTCGCCGCCTACATCGCCCACACCTCCGGCATGGCCCCCGTCGCCTAGGCAGTACCTCACCCGAAAGGAACCACCATGTCTTCATCAGATACTGCCGTCACCGCCTCCGCGTCACTCGCCGAGTTCGACCGCACCACCTCCCGCTGGGGCCAGATCACCATGGGGACTGCGCTCCTGCTCTCCCTCGCCGCCCCGCTCTACCTCGTCCTGTCCACCGACCTGGGCATCACCGGCGGGATGATCTGGACCGCGTACCTCGCCGTCGCCGCCGCTTTCTTCGTGCTCTGGTTCGTGGAACCCATCACCTACTACCCGGTGCTCGGCCCCGCCGCCATGTACCAGGCGTTCATGATCGGCAACATCGCCAACAAGCTCCTGCCCTCGGCCCTCGTGGCGCAGGCCGCGGTCGGAGCCAAGGCCGGCACCAAGCGCGGTGAGTTCGCGGCCCTCATGGCCATCTGCGGCGCGGCGATGGTCCACGTCGTCTCGATGCTCCTGTTCGTCGGGATCCTCGGGACGTGGCTGGTCAGCATCATCCCCACCGACATCGTCGACGTTGCACGGCTTTACATCTTCCCGGCCATCATCGGCGGGGTGCTCGTGCAACTCGTCGTCACCATGAAGCAGCCCCGCGTCACCGTGATCGCCGTCGTCGTCGCCGTCGTGGTGCTCTTCGTCCTGGTACCCGCGGTTCCCGCACTCGCCAAGCCGGCCACCGGCATCGTCGTCCTGGTCACCGCCGTGCTGGCCTGGTTCCTGCGCTCGCGCAAGGCAACCGCCACGCCCACCACGCTCGTCAACTAGGCTCCCAGACAGACCCGCCCGAAAGGACACCATGACCATCGACACCGCCGTCTTCGATCTCTCCGACGCCGACACCACCGCCATGCACGAGCTGTACCGGCACCTCCACGCCCACCCGGAACTGTCCATGCAGGAGACGCACACCGCGGCGTTCATCCTCGAGAAGCTGGGCCACCTAGGGCTCGAGACCTTCATGTGCGGGGGGACCGGCGTCGTCGGGATCCTGCGGAACGGCGACGGCCCGGTGGTCGGCTATCGAGCGGACACCGACGGACTTCCCATCGCGGAGGACACCGGCCTCGACTACGCGAGCACGGCGGCGGGCAACCTCGCCGACGGCACCGACGTCCCGGTGATGCATGGCTGCGGCCACGACACCCACATGACCGTGGGCCTCACCGCCGCCCAGCTGCTCGCCGAGAGCCGTGAGGCGTGGTCCGGCACCGCGGTCTTCATCTTCCAGCCGGGCGAGGAGACCGGCGAGGGCGCGGAGGCCATGGTGGAGGACGGACTGTGGGACAAGGCTCCGAAGCCGTCGATCATCTACGGGCAGCACGTCTGGCCCGGGCGCGCAGGCACTGTGAACATCAGCAAGGGCACGGCCATGGCGATGGCCGACTCCTGGAAGGTGACCGTGCACGGCAAGCAGGCCCACGGCTCGCAACCGGAACAGTCGATCGACCCGATCGTGCTCGGCGCGCACATGATCGTGCGCATCCAGACCATCGTGTCCCGCGAGGTGCACCCGATGAAGTCTGCCGTCGTCACGGTCGGCACGTTCCACGGAGGGCTGAAGGAGAACATCATCCCGGCGTCGGCCGAATTCACGCTCAATGTGAGGACGTTCGACGTCGACGTGCGCGAACGCGTCCTCGGATCGCTGCGCCGCATCATCAGCGCCGAGGCTGCTGCGTCGGGTGCGCCGGAGCCGGGCATCGAGGAGATCACGAGCTTCCCGCAGTGCTACAACGATCCCTCCTCCACGGAGGACCTGATGACCGTGCTGGGCGAGGTGCTGGGCGAGGATGCCGTCATCGAGTCCCCGCCCGTGATGGGCAGCGAGGACTTCGGCCTCCTGGCCGAGGCCATCGGTGTGCCGAGCGTGTACTGGTTCTTCGGCGGCCACCCGCAGGACCTGCTCGACGGCGACGATCCGGTCCCGGGCAACCACTCGCCGTACTTCGCGCCGGCGATCGAGCCGACGCTCACCACGGGAGTGCGGGCGGCGATGACGGCGCTGCTCTCCAAGGTCGGGACCACCGCGTGAGCGGTGAACTCTCCGACCTGTCCGCCGTCGAGCTGACCGGCGCCATCCGCCGCCGTGAGGTGTCCGCCCGGGAGGCGCTGGACGCCCACCTCGCGCGGATCGACGCGGTCAACGGAACGATCAATGCCGTCGTCACGGAGGACCGCGAGGGCGCTGCAGCGCTCGCGGCCGCCGCCGACGAACTCGCGGCGTCCGGCGGTGATCTTCCCCTGCTGCACGGGCTGCCGATGACGCACAAGGACACGCACAACACGAAGGGCGTGCGGACGACGCAGGGGTCGGCGGTCTTCCGGGACTTCGTGCCGACGTTCGACGACCTCATCATCGGGCGCCTCAAGAGCGCCGGTGTCGTGACGACGGGCAAGACCAATGTGCCGGAGTTCGCCGCCGGCTCGCACACCTTCAACGAGGTGTTCGGCACCACCGTGAACCCCTACGACACCACCCGGAGCGCCGGCGGCAGCAGCGGGGGAGCGGCAGCCTCGATCGCGGCACGGATCCAGCCGCTGGGCGACGGCAGCGATATGGGCGGCTCGCTCCGCAACCCGGCGTCGTTCTGCAACGTGGTCGGGTATCGGCCCTCGATCGGCGTGGTCCCGTCCCTGCCGACGCGCAACGCGTGGGCATGGCTCGGCCGCAGCGGGCTGATGGCGCGCGACGTCGAGGACATCGCCCTGGGCATGACGGCGATCGCGGGAGCCGACCCCGCCGTGCCCTACCCCTACCCGGTGACGGGCTCGTTCGCCGCACCGCTGCAGCGCGACCTGACGGGTGTGCGGATCGGCTGGTCGCCGGACTTCGGGCTCGGCGTCCCCGTGGATCGCGAGGTGCTGCGTGTCCTCGAGGGACAGCTGCAGGTCTTCACCGACCTCGGCGCGATCGTCGAGGAAGCGGCGCCGGACCTGCGGGACGCCGATCAGGTGTTCGGCACGACGCGCGCCTTCGACTTCGTGCTGGGTCTCGGTGAGCTCGTGCGGAAGCATGGCGATGCGATCAAGCCCGAGATCCGCTGGAACGTTGAGCAGGGTCTGCAGCTGACCGCGCAGGACATGGTGGACGCCGCCCTGGCCCGGACACGGCTCGACGCGAGCGTGCGCCGTTACTTCGGCCGGTACGACGTGTTCGCGAGCCCTACCGCCCAGGTGCTGCCGTTCGACGCCGCGGAGCGGTACCCGACGTCGGTCAACGGCGTGGAGTTCGAGACCTACCTGGACTGGATGCAATCGGCGTACCTGATCTCGGCGACGGGTCTGCCTGCCGTCTCGGTGCCGGCGGGCTTCAGCGAGGGTGGCCTGCCCGTGGGACTGCAGCTGGTGATGCCGCACGGCAGCGACGTCGAGCTGCTGCAGGTGGCCTATGCGTTCGAGCAGGCGACGGGCTGGGCGAGGCGGGCGCCGGAGCTGTAGGAGGGGCGGTCTCGGGACCGGTGTGACTGTCGCTAGGCTGTTCAGGGCCGCAGAACGTGCGGCCGGGTCTTCAGGGGGAACAGTGCACGGTCTCAACTTCACGGCGATCGACTTCGAGACCGCGAACAGCAAGCGCGGTTCGGTCTGCGCCGTCGGCCTCGCGAAGGTACAGCACGGCGTCGTCGTCGGCTCCGCGTCCTGGCTCATCAAGCCTCCGCGCTCGGTGGGCGAGTTCGCGCGACGGAACATCGAGGTCCACGGCATCCGGCCCGCCGACGTCCGGACGGCTCCCCGGTGGCCCGAGAGCCTGCAGCGCATCCAGGCGTTCGCCGGCGCGGACCCGTTCGTGGCACACAACGCCTCCTTCGACCGATCGGTGCTGCGGGGCGCCTGCGCGGAGTCGGGCCTTCCCGTGCCCGAGACCGGGTTCCATTGCTCGGTCCAGCTGGCGCGGCGACTCCTCGGCCTCGAGTCCAACAAGCTTCCGGACGTCGCGAAGGCCCTCGGCCTGGGCGCGTTCAGGCACCATGACGCCGGGAGCGACGCCGAGACGTGCGCGGCAGCCGTCGTCGCCATCGCACGAAGGCACGCGCTGCACTCGCTGGACGTGCTGTGGCCCGCGGCCCGGCCGGCGGCCGGCGGCTCCCACCGCTACGCGAAGACCCCGGCCGCGTGAGGTAGGGGACTAGGAGGCGCTCTTGTGCGCTTCCTCGTTCCACAGCGTGCTCATCTCGGTCATCGCCCGGGTCATGATGGCCAGCATCGCCGCGTGCGCGTCGGAGGAATCGCCGCGCTGGATGGCGCTGGCGACATCGACGTGCATCTGCAGCGCCTCCTCGTGGGGGTGCTGCGGCATCAGTCCGTAGTGGGTGCGGCCGGTGAGGACCTCCGCGACGAGCGAATCCAGCATCCCGAACATCTCGTTGCCCGAGCTCGACAGCACGAGGCGGTGGAACTGGATGTCGAGCCTCAGGAACAGCTCGGTGTCCCCGCTGCGGCCCGCCTCCCACAGCTTGCCCGACAGCCCCATCAGCTCGCTGGCACTGGCCAGGGGTGCGCGCATCGCGGCCAGCGCAGCGGCCTGGGGCTCGACGGCGGTGCGGAGCTCGGACAGCGACCGCAGCTGGGCCACGCGGCCGTGCGATGCCAGTCGCCACCGGATGACCTGCGGATCGTAGAGGTTCCACTCCGTGGCGGGCCGTACCTGCACGCCCACCCGCCGGCGGGACGCCACCATGCCCATGGACGCGAGGACCCGGAGGGCTTCGCGGACCACGGAGCGTGATACCCCGAACCGCTCCTCGAGCTCGTCGATCCGCACGATCGAGCCGGTTGCCATCTCCCCGCGGCACACGGCGAGGCCCAGCCGGTCCACCGTTGTCGCATGCAGGTCCGCTGCCGGCGCGAGCTGGGTCTGGGACATGGACAGAGCCTAACAAAGTCACATCAGTGACTCGCGAGGGGTTCAAAAGTATGATCTGTCGGATTACTGTGAGGGCTTACAGCAGATGTAACGCGCATCTACTCCCAGCACCGCTCACTGCCGGTGCTCCTCAATGAAGAGAAGTGGAGAAACCGTGGAACGCAGGAATTCGCGCGCCCTCGCAATGACAGTGCTGACGACCGTCCTGGCCGCAGGGTCGCTCTCGGCCTGCAGCGGCGGAGGCGGAGGCGGGGAGGGTGATGCAGGTTCCGACACGGTCCGCGTCACGCTGGCCAACCATGTCTGGACGGACGCCATCGTGGAGGCCATCCCCGAGTTCGAGGAGGAGTCCGGCCTGACGGTCGAGGTAACCCAGCTCGGTGAGGACCAGCTCTCGGCCCAGTACAACGTGCAGCTCAACGCCGGCACGGACGAGATCGACGTCATGATGTACCGCCCGCTGCAGGAGGGCAAGCTCTTCGCCCAGAACGGCTACCTCGCGGACCTCACGGAGCGCGTCAGCTCGAACCCGGACTGGCAGTGGGACGACTTCCAGGAAGGCCCGGTGGATTCCACCACCTTCGAGGAGCAGGTGGTCGGTGTCCCCACGATCACCGAGCGGGAGGTCCTCTACTACCGCAAGGACCTCCTCGAGAAGGCCGGGCTCGAGGTGCCCAAGACGCTCGAGGAACTGGAAGCGGCCGCCAAGCAGATCAAGGAACAGAACCCCGACATCGCCGGATTCGTGGCCCGCACCGGCAAGTCGCCGGCCGTCACCCAGTTCTCCAGCTTCCTGTACGGCTTCGGCGGCGAGTTCATCGACGACGAGGGCAACTCCGCCGTCAACTCACCCGAGGCCAAGGAGGCCTACGCCTACTACGGCCGGATGATCAACGAGTACGGCCCCGCCAACGTGAGCACCGACATGAGCTGGCCCGAGGCGATGGCCATCTTCACGCAGGGCGGCTCGGCCTTCTACACCGAGGCGGACAGCCTCTACCAGAACGCCACGGACCCCGCGAACTCGCAGGTGGCGGAGACCGTCGGCTTCGCGCCGATGCCCGCCGGGCCCGCCGGTTCCAAGCCCTACAACGTGCCCTCGTGGGGCCTCGGGATCAACGAGGCCTCGGGCAACCAGGACAACGCGTGGAAGTTCATCGAATGGGCAACCAGCAAGGACATGGTCATGCAGATCCAGCAGGAGGGCGTCCCGGGTCCCCGGAACTCGGTGTGGCAGGACCCCGCCGGGACCGAGACCTACCCCGAGGACCTGGCGGCGGCGATCGAGGTCAGCGCCGAGAACGGCGTGGGAGCCGACCGTCCGCTCGTGATCAACGTCGGCGAGGCGCGTGAGATCGTCGGCGACCCGATCGTCGTCGGCATCACGGACGGCGACGTCGACGCGGCCGCCGACGCGGCGGACGAGGCGTTCCAGCAGTTCCTCGACGACGAGCGCGAATAGCACTCCCTGCCGGCCGTCGCCGTCGTCCTGCCGGGACGACGGCGGCCGCCACCGCACAGCACCGAAGCTCCCCGCCGCCGATAGGACGTGGATCATGGCAGTCGCCGCACTTCCCCCCAAGAGACTCCCGCAGAAGCAGACCGCGTGGAAGTCCTACTCCGACTGGGCCAACGAGCACCGCAAATGGCTGTTCGCCGCCCCGGCCATGATCTTCGTCGCGGTCCTCATCGCGTTCCCGCTGGGCTGGACGCTCTACCTCAGCCTGACCGACGCCTCCGGATCCGTCCGGGCCGAGTCCGAGTTCATCGGCTTCGAGAACTATGCCGACGTCCTCACGGACACCGAACGCTTCTGGCCCGCGGTCGCCCGGACCTTCGTCTTCACGGCGGTCGCCCTGACCGTCCAGCTGGTCCTGGGGATGGCGATCGCCCTGCTGCTCTGGCGGCCGTTCAAGGGCGAGAAGTGGGTGCGCGTCGCGATCCTGCTTCCCCTCGTCGCCACCCCGGTGGCCGTGGGCATGATGTGGCGGCTCATCTTCGATCCGAACATCGGCTTCGCGAACCAGCTGCTCGGCTTCCTCGGGATCGGACCCCAGCCCTGGTTGTCCGGCCAGTACTCGGCCCTGCCGACCGTCATCTTCATCGACATCTGGCAGTGGACCCCCATGGTGGTCATCATCCTGCTCGCGGGCCTGACGTCGCTGTCGGACGAGCCGGACGAAGCGGCGAGGATCGACGGCGCCAGCGCCTGGCAGCGCTTCCGCTTCGTCACCGTCCCGCTGCTCATGCCCACGATCATCGTGGCGATCCTGCTGCGCAGCATCGACGCCCTGAAGACCTTCGACCTCCTGTACGCCACCAAGGGTCGCGGCGGAGGATCCTTCCACGAGGTGGAGACGCTCAACGTCTACGCCTACGGGCTCAGCTTCGACTACAACGACTACGGCGTGTCCTCGACGGTGCTGATCATCTTCTTCCTCATCATCGTCGCCGTGATGTTCCTCCTGACCCGCCGCCGGAAGGAAGTGCAGAAATGAGCCTCGCCGAACCGAAACTGATCAGGCCGGGATCCGACCGGGCAGCCCTGTCCGGTGCCCCTGCCCGGCGCAGGAAGCCGTTCGGCACGCGTGCCTACAAGGTGTTCCGCGCGGTGGCCCTCATCGTCGTCGTGGCCGCGTTCATCGCGCCGCTGGTCTGGATGTTCCTCGCCTCGCTCAAGACGAACGTGGACATCTACGACGCGTCCAAGACGCTCGTGTTCACGCCGACCACGGCCAACTACGAGACCGTGCTCGGGCGGAACAACTACCTCTCCTTCGTGTTCAACAGCTTCTGGGTGGCGTTCGCCTCCACCGCCCTGTCCCTGATCATCGGTATCCCCGCGGCGTACTCGATGAGCCGGTTCGCCATGCGGCGCTCCGCACTCGTGGTCCTGATGGCCCGCATCATCCCCGGCGTCAGCCTGCTGGTGCCCTGGTACTACGTGTTCTCGAACCTGTCGATGGTCGGCGGCTACAGCGTGCTGATCCTCTCGCACATGTTCGTGGCGCTCCCGCTGATCGTGTACATCCTCATGTCCTACTACGATTCGATGCCCCTGGAGCTGGAGGAGGCCGCCCGGGTGGACGGTCTGACCCATATCGGCGCCTTCCTCAAGGTCACGCTGCCGCTGTCCGTCGGCGGGATCGCGACGGCGAGCATCCTGGCGTTCATCTTCTCCTGGAACAACTTCATGTTCGCCCTGGTCCTGTCCGGAGCCGACACGAAGACCCTTCCCGTGGCGATCTTCAACTTCGTGGCCTACGCCAGCATCGACTGGGGAGGACTCATGGCAGCCTCCGTGGTGGTGACCATCCCCATCATGGTCATCGCCCTGTTCACCCAGAAGTACATCGTCTCCGGGCTGACCGCCGGCGCGACGAAGGGCTAGGGCATGGACCTCGACTCCACGCCCGTGGTGGTGGTGATGGGCGTGCAGGGCTGCGGCAAGAGCACCCTCGGCTCGCTCCTCGCCGGTAGGCTCGGCGTCCCGTTCGTCGACGGCGACGACCTGCACCCCGAGCGCAACCGGACCCTCATGGCGGCCGGCACGCCCCTGTCCGACGACGACCGCCTGCCCTGGCTCGCCGCCGTCGCGCAGCGACTGGCCGACAGCGGCGCGGGCGTCGTGGTGGCATGCTCGGCCCTCAAGCGGGCGTACCGCGACCTGCTGAGGGACGCCGCTCCCGACGTCGTCTTCGTCCACCCCTACGGATCCAGGGACCTCGTGGCCGCCCGGATCTCCCTGCGGGAACACGAGTACATGCCGCCGTCACTGCTCGACTCGCAGTACGCGGCGCTCGAGCACCTCGGCGCCGCGGAAGCCGGGATCACCCTCGACCTCGGCTCCCCGCCGCTGGAGCTCGTCTCCTCCGCCGCGGCGTTCATCGACGGAAGCAGGGTTCGTGCGCATCAGCAGGATTGAGACCTTCCTCGTCCCGCCCCGGTGGCTGTTCGTCCGCGTGGAGACGGACAGCGGGATCGTCGGCTGGGGTGAGCCCGTCGTGGAGGGACGCTCGGAGACCGTCCGGACCGCCGTCGAGCAGCTGTCCGAACTGCTCATCGGCGCGGACCCGCTCCGCATCGAGGACCTGTGGCAGGTCATGACCAAGGGATCCTTCTACCGCGGCGGGGCGATCCTGGCCAGCGCGGTCGCCGGGCTCGACCAGGCGCTCTGGGACATCCACGGCAAATCCCTGGGCGTCCCCGTGCATCAGCTGCTCGGCGGCCACGTCCGGGACTGCATCCGGATGTACGGGTGGATCGGTGGCGACGAGCCCGCCGCGATCGCCGACGCCGTCGCCGCCCAGCTGGCCGTGGGACTCACCGCGGTCAAGATGAACGCCAGCGGACGCATGAGCCCCATCGCCAGCGTCGCCGAGATCGACGACGTCGTGCAGCGCGTCGCCGCCGCCCGCGAGGTCCTCGGTCCGCACCGCGACGTCGCCGTCGACTTCCACGGCCGCTTCACCCTCGCCAACACCCGCCGTGTGGCCCCGCTCCTGGAACAGTTCCATCCCCTGTTCCTCGAGGAGCCCACGGTGCCGGAGAACTCGCACCTGATCGGCGGCCTGACGGCGTCGACCACCATCCCCGTGGCCACGGGGGAGAGGCTCTACAACCGGCAGGAGTTCCTCCCGGTCCTCCAGGCGGGCATCGCCGTGGCGCAGCCGGACCTCTCGCATGCCGGCGGCATCACGGAGGTACGGAAGATCGCCTCCCTCGCCGAGATCTATGACGTCCAGCTGGCCCCGCACTGCCCGCTCGGACCGCTGGCGCTCGCGGCCTGCCTGCAGGTGGGGTTCGCCACCCCCAACTTCCTCATCCAGGAGCAGAGCATCGGCATCCACTACAACCAGGGCGCCGAGGTGCTCGACTACGTGCTCGACAAGACACCGCTGAAGTTCGTCGACGGCTCCGTGGAACGGCTCACGGCGCCCGGCCTGGGCATCGAGATCGACGAGGCCGCCGTCCGCCGCGCGGACAAGAGCGGTCACGCCTGGCGCTCACCGGTCTGGCGGCACGACGACGGCGCATACGCCGAATGGTAGGGAGAGGACCCATGAAACCGCAGACCCTGATGGCAGGACTCGGCTCGGCCCGACTGCTGGCGATCATCCGCGGCACCGACGAGGACGCGTGCTTCCGCACAGCCATGACGCTCATCGACGAAGGCGTGGCGTATCTCGAGGTGTCGCTGAACTCTGCCAACGCCACCGCCGTCATCGCGCGCATCCGGCGCGAGGCGGGCGCTCACGCCGGCATCGGGGCCGGCACCGTCCTCACCGCCGACGATGTCACGCGGGTGGCCGACGCCGGAGCCGAGTTCGTCGTGACACCGGCGTTCGGTCCGTCGCTCGAGGCCGCGGTCGCCGTCGGGCTGCCCGTCCTGGCCGGTGCGCTCACGCCGTCCGAGGCCTACGCCGCGATGACCGGCGGCGCATCGGCGATCAAGCTGTTCCCCGCATCGCTGGGCGGGCCGGGCTACCTGGCCGCGCTGCGGGACCCGTTCCCGGACGTCCCCTTCGTCCCGGTCGGCGGTGTGGACCTCGACGCCGCGGCGGAGTACCTCCGCAGGGGCGCCTTCGCGGTCGGCGTCGGGTCGCCGCTGATCGGGGACGCCGCCGCAGGAGGGGACGTGGACGCCCTGCGGACCCGCGCGCGGGACTTCCTGGCCGTCGTCCGGGACGCGCCGCAGTGACGGTGCTGCAGCCCGTGGAGGTCCTGACCTTCGGGGAGACCATGGGCTCGATCCGCACCTCGGGACCGCTGCGGATGGGCGGGGCGATGTCGATGTCGCTCGGAGGCGCAGAGACGAATGTGGCGATCGGGCTCTCCCGCCTCGGCCATACCGTGCGCTGGGCGGGCCGCCTCGGCGACGACGAGATCGGTGCCTTCGCGGTGCGGACCCTGCGGGCGGAGGCTGTGCTGACGGACGCCGTCACCGTCGACGGGGCCCGCCCCACCGGGATGATGCTGCTCGAGACCCATGGCATGGGGTTCTCCCGCGTCGCCTATTACCGTGCGGCATCGGCTGGGTCCGCGCTGCGCACCGAGGACCTGGCCAAAGCGCTGGATGCGGGCGCGAGGATCCTGCACCTCACCGGGATCACCCCTGCCCTGTCACCCGGCGCGGCCGAGGCGACCCTGGCCGCTGCCGCCCGGGCCAGGGCCGCCGGCATCCTCGTGTCCTTCGACGTGAACTACCGGTCCACGCTGTGGTCCGAGGAGCACGCGGCAGCGGTCCTGTCCGGCCTGGCCGCGCAGGCGGACGTCGTCGTCGCCTCCGAGGACGAACTCCGCCTGGTGTGTCCGGCGGACCTCGGCGAGGACGACGCCGTTCGGCACCTGGGCGACCTCGGCGTCCGCGAGGTGGTCGTCAAGCGCGGAGGGAAGGGGGCGACGGCGTGGTCCTTCGGGCAGGGGGACGCCACCTCCACCGAGCACCGGGACGCACTGACCGTGCCGGTCATCGACACGGTCGGCGCCGGTGACGCCTTCTCGGCCGGGTACCTGTCGGCGACGCTGGACGGCCTGCCGCTCGGGCAGCGCCTCGAGCGCGGCGTCGCCCTCGGTGCGTTCGCCGTCGCGGATGCCACGGACTGGGAGGGTCTGCCCACGCGGCAGGACCTGGCACTGATCGGGCAGCCGGCCGGCACCACGATCCGGTGATGCCTGCCTAGCTCAGGATGTCCTTCGTGCTGAACCGCCCGTAGGCCAGCGTCCCGAACACGGCGATGTACCCGAGCTGCAGCAGCACGTTGTCCGCGAACGACTTCCATACGATCGGCTGCCGCAGCAGGTCCCCGAACCCCAGCCAGTAGTTGGTGAACAGCCAGGGGCGCAGCCACTCGAGCTGGGGGAGCGCCCCGAGGATCTGTGACACGGCGGCCAGCGCGGCCGTCGCGGCCATCGCCCCGACCGGGATGGTCGTCAGCGTCGAGATGAACAGGCCGATGGCGCTGAGGCCCATGAGCGACACCGTCACGTACAGGGCGAGCAGCAGCAGCCGCCCGAAATAGCCGGGGATGCCGACGGTGTCCCCGGACAGCAGCGTCACCGGTCCCACCGGGAAGAGCAGCGCGCCGATGATCGCTCCCGTGACCACGACGGTCAGGGTGGCCACGAAGCAGAAGAGTGCCGCCCCCGCGTACTTCACGAGCAGCAGCCGCACCCGCCCGGCCGGCGCCACCAGCAGGTAGCGCAGCGTCCCGAGGTTGGCCTCGCCGGCGATCGTGTCACCCGCCACGACGCCG
This sequence comes from Arthrobacter sp. TJ-238, assembly GCF_058269215.1. NCBI lineage: Bacteria > Bacillati > Actinomycetota > Actinomycetes > Micrococcales > Micrococcaceae > Arthrobacter > Arthrobacter sp. TJ-238. The sequence goes on from NZ_JBZCNH010000002.1 coordinate 322,703, forward strand.
ATGGTCAGCGGCAGGAACAGCGGGATGGCGACGGTCAGCGCCGTCAGCGAGACGAACAGGCCGTTCTGCGTGATGCTGTTGAGGAACGCCGGGCCGCGGCCGCTCTCCGCACCGTCGGAGGACACGCGCACGACGACGGCGATGAGGATCGGTATCAGCGCGAGTGCCCCGATCATCGCCCATGTGCGGAGCCGGCGGAACAGCACGGTGATCTCGGAGACCACCAGTTCCAGCCCGAGGGACCGCTCAGCCTGCAACATCGAAGCCCTCTCCCGTGAGTGCGACGAACCGGTCCTCGAGGGACGCACCGCTCGCCTCGAAGCCCCGCACGCGCACGTCGGCGCGGACCAGGGCGGCGTTCACCGTCTCCGGCTGCAGCCCGGGCACCGAGAGCTCGGCGGTGATGACGTCGTCGCGCCCGTGGATCTCGGGCACCAGGCCGAGCCCGGTGAGGACGCGTTGGGCGTCGGCGTGGTCGGGCGTGGCGATGCGGACCCGGGCGGTGCCCACGGACCGCAGTTCGTCGAGCGTTCCCTGCGCCACGAGCCGGCCTGCGCTCATCACCGCGATCCTGGTGCACATCTGCTCCACCTCGGCGAGCAGGTGGCTGGAGACGAAGATGGTGGTGCCGTCGTCGGACAGGGACCTGATGAGGTTGCGGACCTCGCGGGTGCCCTGCGGATCGAGCCCGTTGGTGGGCTCGTCGAGGATCAGCAGATCGCGGGGCGCCAGCAGCGCATTGGCGATCCCGAGGCGCTGCTTCATGCCCAGCGAGTAGGCGTGGGCGCGCTTCTTCGCCGCATGACCGAGGCCGACGCGCTCGAGGGCGGCGTCCACGCGCGCATTGCGGGTGGCGGGGGAGGTGTGGCGGTCGGCGGCGTCGAACCGCTGGAGATTCGCGCGCCCCGAGAGGAACGGGTAGATGGCCGGCCCTTCGACGAGTGCCCCCACCCACGGGAGGACGGCGCGGGCGTCCTTCGGCATGGCCCCACCGAGCAGCCTGATCTCCCCGCTGGTCGCCGCGGCGAGGCCGAGGAGCATGCGGATGGTGGTGGTCTTCCCCGACCCGTTGGGGCCGAGGAAACCGAACACCGTGCCGCGGGGGACGGCGAGGTCGACGCCGTCGACGGCGCGCTGACGGTTGAAGATCTTCGTCAGGCCGCGCGTCTCGATCGCGAGGTCACCGGCGCTCACCCGCGGGCCCGCACTGCTCGTGCGGACTCCGCGGGTACTCCGGCGATCACTTCTGGGAGGCGGCGACGAGCTGGTCGACGCCGACGGCGCCTGCGAGGATCCGGCCGTCATCGGTGATCAGCACCGAGACGAGCGACGTCTGGAGGGCCTGACCGCCGTCGACCTCGGTGAGTGCCTGTTCCAGCAGCGCCTGGGCGCCGGCGACCTCTTCGGGGTCCATGCCCGGCTTGATCTCCATGATCTCGCCCATCCCTGCGGCATCGCCGCCGGCCGGGCTCATGCCCAGCTTGCCCGCAGTCCCGGCAGGGAGCTCCACGATGGTGCTCCAGCCCTGACCGATGACCGTCGGCTGCTGCGCCTCGGCGGGAGCCTGGTTGAGATCCTGTCCGCCCTCGATCTCCGCCTTCAGCTCGTCCGCGGTCGGGGCCTCCGTGACGGTGGCGCCGGCCGGGGGAGTGAACGCGAACACGTCGGCGTCGGGGGCGCTGAAGTCCACCGAACTGAAGCCGGCGGAGAACGCGGCCTCCTCCTGGCCCCTGGCCAGGACGGTGACGTTCAGCGGGACGCCGGTCTCCGAGTCGACGCTGACGGAGACCGACCCGATCAGCGTGGCGTCGTCCTCCGGGGTGAGCACGAGCTCGTAGGCGCTGCGGCCGGCGACGCGGCTGGTCCCTTCGACCGTCACGTCGGTGCTGGGGTCGATCCGGGCGAGGAACACCTCGGCGACCTCGGCGGGCGTGCGGGGGAGGGTCTGGAGCTCGGGGTACTCGGCGGTCTTCTGCTGCAGCTCGGCCTCGAGGTCCGCCTTCACGGTCTCCTTGTCGGGGAGGGCGGCATGCACGGCCTCGTTGGACTCGGAGTCGTAGTACCAGGCGTCGTTCCCGTTCACGACGACGTCGCGCTGTGCCAGCTGGTCGAGCACCTGGACGCGGGCCTTCTCGGTGCCGTCCACGTACACCTGGGCTGTGTGCTCGCCGGTCAGGAGTTCAAGGGCGGTGGAGGTGGGGTCGGAGCCGGAGGTGCGGCCCGGGGGGGTGGCCATGCTGATATCGGGGAGGCCGAGATCGGAGGACTGCTCCACGGTGCCGGAGTAGGCGTCGTCGGTGCTGGTCGCGACGAATTCGAGGAGCTCCTGCGCGGTCTTGGCGGGCAGTTGCGGCTGGGCTTCGGCGACGGCGGAGCCGCTCACGGCAGCAGTGACGATGACGACCGGGACGATGCCGGCAGGAAGCCAGCGCCAGTTCTTGTTCATGATTGAGCCTTCCGAACGGATCTGTGCCCCATCTGGCGCCAAGGCTACACCTGCAAGCTGGACGTTGGGCACATGTACTTCGGAGAACGAGCGGGGATGCCGGGGCGTGCCCCAGGATGCAGAAAAGGGGCGGCCGGAGCCGCCCCTTTCCGTCGTGCCTGAATGCCCTAGCGCGTGACGCGGCGGCGGCCGGCGACCGATTCGGCGACGCCGATCAGCAGCACGGCGGCGATGACGGACACGATGAAGCCGAAGACGTTCAGTTCGAAGATGTCGCCTGTCCCGATGAGGCTCGCGATCGAGCCGCCGATGACGGACCCGACGAGGCCGAGCAGCAGCGTGGCGATCACCCCGAGGTTCTGCTTGCCGGGCTTGATGAGGCGTGCGAGGGCGCCGATGATGAGCCCCGCGATGATGAAACCGATCATGATGAATCTCCTTCTCGTGGACCCGCTCTGGGCGGGAAGCCTGTGGTCCTCGTCGTGGCAAGCGAGCGGCTTCTCGCGCATCGGGCGTTGCCATCACCGTCGATCAGTTCGACGATTGAGGAGTGTTAAGCCTACTTGGGAATCGTTGATGGTGCGACTCGGCCGGCCCGATCGCCCGCGGGGTGCCCGGTTCGCCGGGCGGACCCGGCCCCGTGGCGCCAGCCGCGTCCTCGGGCTGGTGGTCGGATGGCTGCTGGTGCTCATCGGGCTGGCGGCCCTCGTCCTTCCGGGGCCCGGCCTGCTGGCCCTGGTGGCCGGTCTCGCGGTCCTCGCGCAGCAGTACGAGTGGGCGCGGCGCTGGCTCCAGCCGGTCAAGCGGAAGGCCTTCGCCGCCGCCGCGCAGGGCGTGAAGACCACGCGGAACATCGTCCTCAGCTTCACCGGCGCCCTCGTCCTGGTGCTGCTCGGCGTGCTGTGGGGCGTGAACCCCCCGGTGCCGTCCTGGTGGCCGCTGGCTGAGCGGTGGTGGCTGCCCGGCGGCTGGAGCGTGGGCTCCGGCCTCGTCATCTCCGGCCTCCTCGCGGCGGCCTTCATCGCCTACAGCATCCGGCGCTTCCGGCCCGCTACCTGATCCCACTACCCCCGGCGTGTGACGCGCGGCGGCGCCGCATCCCGCCCGGGGTCTGCGGCGCCGTCGTCGGTTCCCGCTATTCCTGGCCGTAGTCCAGGCTCGTGCGCACCAGCGTGCCGCTCGGTGCGCCCTCGCCCGGCAGGGCGTTCCGGGTGGAGTAGAGGTACCCGCCCCTGACCTCGACGTCCGCCGGCTGGGCCGCGTCCGTGAACAGCTCCGCCTCGTCGCTCCCCGACGGGACGATCGAGATCCGGTTGGCGAAGAGCTCGGCGACGAAGAGGTTGCCGTAGCGGTCGAACGCCAGCCCGGTGGGTGACGTCAGGCCGGAGACGACGATGTCGATCTCACCCGAGTGCGGGTCGAAGCTCCGCACCGAACCGAGCGTGGGGTCCTCCGGTACTCCCGGCAGCGACGTCAGGTACAGCATGTCGTCGGGCCCGAACTCGATGTCCGTGGGGACGGGCTCCGAGTTGAAGGTGTAGCCGAGCACGCACTCGGGCAGCGTGATCCCCTGGGCCGCGAGGGAATCCCGGAGCTCCGCCGTGACCAGCGTGGGCACGGGGTCCAGGACGGTCGCGTCGACGTCGTCGTGCCAGGTGTCCACGGTCCAGACGAGGTTGGCCCCGGCGTCCGCCACGTACACGTACCGGCCTGAATCGGACACCACCGTGGCGTAGGGGTGCGAGTAGACATCACCGCCGCGCGGCAACAGAAACTCGCGGAGGTCCGCGGGCAGCTCGGCCGCGCAGTCCTCGGGCAGGTCCTGGAACCCGTACTCGTTGTCGGCGTCGTAGTTGTTCTCCGTCTCGAGTTCGGCGAAGTCGGCGAGTACGCGGGTCTCGCCGTCCTCGAGGACGCTGACGTTCGCGACGAATGGAACGGGGCTGCCGGGTCCGCCGGCGCTCTCGGTGTAGTAGACGTTGCCGTGCCGGGTGGAGACCCCGCCGATCTCGATACCCGGGCGCTCGATCAGCGTCGAGGTCCCGCCGTCGGCACCCACGCGGGTGAGCAGGCCGGCGAAGTTCTGGGAGACGTAGGCGGTGCCATCGCGCCCGACGGCGACACGGAGCGGCGACAGCAGGCCGGTGGCCCGATCGGTGGAGTCGCCCGCGGTGGCCTCCCAGTCATCGTGCCCGTCGGTGGACGCGGGTGGCCCTGCGGTCGCCGCGCCGGCGGAGGAGGTGAGGGCGACGGCGAGTGCCGCCGCCGCGATGGACGTGCGTGTACCTTTCATGGTGCCTGTCCTTGGATACGAGGAGTTGTCGAGACGCTCAGACCGGCCCAGCACCGAGCAGCGGCACCGCCGCTGTCCTACCCGCACGGCCCTCGAATCCTCCCCCGGGTCATCGTGCGGCTTAAAGCGTAGGACTGCCCCTGGAGGGTGTCCATGGTCCCGTCGCAATATCGACGTCATCCGGGACGGGAGGGCTCACCCCGTCAGCGCGCGGGCCTGCTCCTGCAGTTCGCGGGCCTTCTCCTCCGCCCCGGCGTCCGAGTGCAGGCGTGCGGCCTCGGCGAGGTGGCGGGCCGCCTGTCGCGGGGCGTTGTTCGCGGCGTGGTACTGGCCGAGGCAGTCCTCCAGCTCGGCGACCGATTCGACATCGAGGACGGCGCGGTGCCCGTCGACGTCGTCCAGCAGTGCCTTCCCCCGGAGCAGGTCCGAGGTGAAGAGGGCGTAGCGGGCCTGGACGAGGCTGAGCTCGAGCCGCTGGAGCTGCGTGCCGACGAGCGTGAAACCGCGTTCGGCGTTGAGGATGGACTCGCGGACGGAGTCGTCCACGATGCCGACCTGCAGCTTGAAGCGCGCGCTGGCCTTGTGGAACTCGGCCCAGGTCTCGAGGTCGGCCTGCGGCAGCAGCAGTTTGGCCGCCAGGGCGTGCTGCTCCTGTCCTATCTCCACCTCCCCGCGGCGGAAGGCGACGTTGCCGATGGCCCAGGCGCCGCGGGCGACCTGGAGGGACGGCACGGAGGGGGCGCCCTCGGTGAGGTCGAGGGCCGTCGCCACCTCCCAGGCCTCGTCGAGGTCGCCCCTGACCGCCAGCGCGGCGATGAGGATGAAGGCGGCCTCCAGGCGGGCCGGAGCCAGCTCCGGCAGCTCGGCCGCGGACGCGATGGACCGGTGCGCGAGATCGACGGCCTCGGACAGGCGCCCTGTGGTGCGCGCGATCATGGACAGCCGGCCCTGCACGATGGAGCGCAGCTCGGCCGAGGCGATCGTCAGCGACGACTTCTCCATCTGCAGCAGGACGGACTCCGCCTCCTCCATGCGCCGCAGGGCGATCAATGACTGCGCCTGGAGCATGGACATGTCCCACCAGGCGGGAGCATTGCGCTGCTCGTAGGCGATGTTGGCCGCATGCTCGGCCTCCGACGTCACCAGGGCGTTGTCCTGCAGGTCGCGCGCGTAGTTCACGGCGAACATCGCACCGGCCAGGGCCGACTGGTCCTCGGCGTCCGGCGGCTCGACCCACCACTTCAGCGTCTGCACGTCCATGCCCAGCCGCGAGGCGAAGTGCTGCACCATGTCCGGTGTCGGCTGGCGCAGTCCGCGCTCGAGCAGGGAGATGAAATGGGTGGAGTACACCCCTGAACCCAGCTCGACCTGCGTGAGTCCCTTGGCAGTACGCGCATGGCGCAGCATCTCCCCGAATCGCATGTGTTCCCCGTCCCCCAGATGTGCTGTCACTGCGACCCGCACTGCAGGGTCCGACGAGTGATCCTCCCTGTCTAGCAGATCCTCCGGATATTCGGGAACGGCGCGAGCGTCAGAGGTGCCGAGTCGGGACCCGCTTCGGGAGGACGGGGGAAGCCAGTAGCGTCAGGATGCCGGCCAGGGGAACCACGATCAGCCCGGCCCGCAGCGAGGAGGCATCGGCGACGGCACCGACGATCGGCGGGGAGAACAGGAACCCGAGGCGCAGCAGCCAGCTGATCACGGTCAACCCGGTTCCGGCTCGGAGCCCGGGCAGTTCGTCCGCGGAGTGCATGGCGGCGGGCACGAGTGTGGCGACGCCGAGACCCGCCAGGCCGAAGCCGAGGATGGTCAGCGGGACCGAAGGGAACAGCAGGGCCACCCCCATGCCGATGGCCGCCAGTGCCCCGCCCGCCTGTGCCACGGCACGCTGGCCGAACCGGTCCACGAGACGGTCGCCGAAGAGGCGGCCCACGAACTGGAAGGCGACGAGGGCTACGAAGCCGAGACCCGCGATGGTGGGCGTCGCTCCGAGGGAGCCGGACAGGTAGACGGCTGCCCATGTGCTGCCGGCGTCCTCGACGAGTGCCCCGGCGATGCCGATCACCACGAGCGCGGCGAGGGTGCCGATCGTGACAAGCAGCTTCGGGCCGGCGCTACGGCTGCCCGATGCGGTGGACGCGCCGTCGGGCTGCTGCGGCTCGGTCGGCTCGGGGCCGGGCAGGAGGAACCGGTAGCACACGAGGGTGAGCGCGCTGAAGAGGACGAAGGACACCGACAGGTGCAGTCCGCGCGGGATTTCGAGACCCGCCGCCGTCGCGCCCATCAGGCCGCCCAGCACGGCGCCGATGCTCCACACCGCATGGAACGAGTTGAGGATGGAGCGCCGGTACAGCTTCTGGACCCGCAGCCCGTGCGAGTTCTGCGCCACGTCCGTGATGGCGTCCATGGCACCCGCGAGGAACAGGGTGCCCGTCAGGACGGCCCACGACGGCGCGATGCCTGCCAGGAGGATCGACAGTCCGATGAGCCACGTGCCCACCGTCGCGACCCGCGAGGACCGGAAGCGGCGCACGAGGAAGCCCGAGGCGAGTCCCGCCGTGATCGCCCCGAGGGGGAACGCCGCGACGGAGACGCCGAACGCGGCGTTGCTGAGCTCCAGCCCGTCCTTGATGGCCGGGTAATGCGGGAGGATGTTCGCGAACATCGCCCCGTTGGTCAGGAACAGCGCGCTCACGGCGAAGCGCGCCCGGCCCAGCCGCTGCGCGGTGTACTCCACGGGCAGCGTCGGCGCGTGGAGACTCATGGTCGGACGATCCTCTCGACGGCCGCACGGACCGTGCGCACGGGCATGGGATCGAGCGACAGCGCGCGGTGCAACGTGGTGCCCTCGATCAGCGCATCGAGCATGAAGGCGGTCTCGGGGTCGAAATGGGCGTGCAGGGCCTCGCGGCTGCGCGCCATCCACGCGTCGGTGATCGCGCGGAACTCCGGCCGCCGTGCCGCCAGGGCGTAGAGCTCCAGGCCGGCGAGCATCGTCTCCGGGTCATTGAGCGTCGGCCCGGCGATGAGGCCGACGACGGCGTCGCCCGCCGCCTGGACGGTCTCGGCCTCCGTCAGGGCCTGGTCGAACGCGTCGGCCGTGCGCTCGGCGAGCCGCGTGAAGGCGGCCTGCAGGAGGTCGTCCATGCTGTCGAAGTGGTACGTCATGGAGCCGAGGGGCACGTCCGCGGCAGCAGCGACACGGCGATGTGTGGTGCCGGCGACGCCATGCTCTGCGAGTACCCGGATGGCGACGTCGATCAGCCGGTCGCGCCGGCCGGGATCGTGACGACGCGACCGGGCCTCAGGATCGTGGCGTCGTTCGACGGTCATGGTCCGACCTCGCGGGTGACGCGTGCGGGATTCCCGACGACCACGACGCCGGCCGGGACGTCCCGTGTCACCACGGCGCCGGCACCCACGACGGAGTTCTCGCCCACGGTGACTCCGGCCAGGATGATTGCGCCTCCACCGATCCAGACGTTGTCCGCGATGGTGATCGGCCGGGCTGCCTCGATCTTCGCCCTCCGGGGTCCCGGCGACACGGGGTGGGTGGGGGTCAGGAGCTGCACGTTGGGGCCGATCTGCACGTCGTCGCCGATGGTGATGGGTGCGACGTCCAGGGCGGTCAGATTGAAGTTGATGAAGGTGCGGGCGCCGATGGAGAGATGGCTTCCGTAGTCGACGGCCAGTGGCGCACGGACCTCCGTACCTTCTCCGAGGGAGCCGAGGAGCTCGGTGAGGATCGACCGGCCGGCCTCGGGGTCGCCCGGCCAGACGGAGGCGTACTGCGCCGCCAGCCGGATGGCGCGCCGACTCGCCGCCGCGAGGTCGGGGTCGTCGGCGACGTAGTCGTCGCCGTCGAGCATGCGCTGCCGCATGCTCCGCCCGTCGTCCTGGAGATACTCCGTGTGCATCCACCGCTCCTCGCGTCCGCCGTCATCGTTCGTGTACAAGCGTACGCATCTTACGTACGCTTGTACACATCTGCTGCTGGCATGCCGCGGGAGCGGGTCTCAGGCCTCGGGTGGCAGGGCCTCGTGGTGCTCCTTGCCCTTGGACCGGCGGTCCTCCTTCATCTCCGCTTCGAAGAGGTGGCGCTTGCCGTCGACGAGCGCATCGCGGGCCTCCTTCTCGAAGGCCTTGAACTCGGCGTAGTAGTGGTCGTCGTAGTCCTCCACGATCTGGAACGTCCACCGCCCCTCGATCACGTTGCGGCCGATGATCTCGTTCGCCAGCTTGTCTGCGATCCCGGTGTGGCCGGCCTTGCGGAACAGCTCCTCGGCATCGGAGAGGTTCAGGTCGGCCGTGCCGGTGAGGCGGTGGAAGCCGTAGAGGTAGCCGCGGGCGTGTTCCAGGACCTCGAGGGCCTCGGAGAGTTTTCCGAGGGCTTCGACCGTGATGTCGGAGACCCCGTCGGGGCGCTGGTGGTGTGCATCGGGACCGGGGGTGTCGAGGGTAGCCATACTTCGTACGTACCCAGACTGCCCGGTGTCCAGACAGCCGTGCCCGGCCCGGCTCGGACTTCCGCTCAGCCCAGTTCGGGCTTCGTGATCACAGCGATGTCGTCGTCGCCCGAGCCCGTACGCTGGGCGTCGGTGAGGGACTGCAGCACGGCGGTCACGGCGGGCAGCGGATCGGGGGTGGAGCGCAGCATGAGGCGCGCATCCTTGGCGAGGAGGTCTGCCGAGAACTGGGTGTCCCCGAACGTCCCGTCGGTGATGACGGGCCCCTTCATGCCGGCGATGACGCCGAGGCCTGTGCCCTTGAGGAGGTCCAGGACGCCCGCGGCGTCGAGGCCGTTGGCTCGGCCGAGGCGCAGCGCCTCCACGAGTCCCTGCAGGGTGACGCCGAGCGCGAGGTTGGCGAGCAGCTTGCCGGTCGCCGCGTCCGACGGCGTGGCGACCCGGCGGAGCCGTTCGGCGTCGGCCCACAGCGCGGCCAGCAGCTCGACGACGTCGACGTCCTCCGGCGCACCGCCGAGCAGCACGCCCAGCTGGCCCGCCCGGGCGGGGGCGAGGCTCCCGACCACGGGCCCGTGCACGTAGCGGACGCCGGCCGCGGCGGCGTAGTCGGCGAACTCGCGGGCGTCCTCGGGGGAGACCGTGGTGACATCCAGCCATACCGCTTCGGCGGGGATCTCCAGCCCGGAGAGCACCACGGCGCGCACGGTGTCCGGTCCGAAGAGGACCGTCAGCACCACGTCGGCGTCGCGGACGGCGTCCTCGGGCGAATCGGCCTGCGTGGCCCCCGCGTCGCGCAGCCGGCCGACGGCGGCCGCCGTCCGGTTCCAGGCGGTCACTTCGTGGCCAGCGGCGAGGAGGTGCACGCCGAGTTCGTATCCCATGCGTCCGACGCCGAGCAGTGCAATCTTCATGAGTCCTCCGGTTGCTGGTTGATGTGTTGTCGCCATTGTCCCGGACGAGGGCCCGGGATAGATTCGACGAGAGGAGTGAGACCGGTCTCACACGAGCCCGGCAAGATCACGGAGAGAAGGAACCAGACCATGAGTACGGCCCCCGCAGCACGCCGCGTCGCAGTCCTCGGCGGCGGCATCCTCGGAGTCTCGACGGCGGTGCACCTCCTGCGGGAGGGTGCGTCCGTCGTCCTGATCACGGAGTCCGACCTCGCGAGCGGAGCCTCGGGCAGGTCGCTGTCCTGGCTCAACAGTGCCGGCGAGCGGGCCACGCCGTACCACCAGCTGCGCATCGCGGGGATCGACCGGTACCGGACGCTGTTCGCCGCCGATCCGACCCGCGACTGGCTCCGCTTCGACGGTGGACTCCACTGGGCGGGTAACGGCGCGGACCAGGACACGGTGGCACGCCATGAGTACGAGAAGGCGCATGCCTATGACTCGGTCCTCGTGGCGCCCGCCGCGGTGGCTGACCACTCCCCGGGTATCAGTCCGGAGGCCGTCGGGGCCGTTGCGATCTTCAATCCCGGCGAGGGCTGGGTGAGCCTGCCGCACCTGATCGACTTCCTGATGGGGGAGTTCACGGCCCGTGGCGGCGAGCTCGTGACGAACGCCGGCGCGGCCCGCGTCCTGGTCGACCAGGGGCGCGCCGCCGGTGCCGTCACTCCCGCCGGGTCCTTCGCCGCGGACGGCGTCGTCATCGCCTGCGGACCGCAGACCCCCGCCGTCGTGGCCGAGCTGGGGGTGGAGATCCCCGACGCCTCGCCGGTGTCCATGCTCGTGACGACCGCTCCCGTGGAGCACCCTGTCCGCGCGGTCCTCAACACGCCGCGGGCGGCCGTCCGGCCGAACCCGGGCAATACCCTCGCGCTCGACCACGACTGGTACGAGCAGAGCATCACGCAGGACGCGGACGGCACGTACTCGATCCCCGTGGAGGTCGTGGGCGAACTGGCCGACGAAGCGGCCGCCCTGCTCGAGGGTCGGCCGCAGCTCACGGCGGCGTCGTGGAAGATCGGGCGCAAGCCTGTCCCCGGCGACGGGGAGCCCGTGCTCGGCGAGCTCGACGCCGTCCCCGGCTGCTTCGTGGCCTTCACGCACTCCGGCGCGACGCTCGGGCTGATCGCGGGCGAACTGCTGGCGGGCGAGATCATGACGGGCCGCAGGCACCCGATGCTGGAGACTTTCCGCCCGGGCCGCTTCGCCTGACCCTTTTCCGCCGGTGCGTCCTGAGATCAGGGCATCCGCGGGGGCGGCCCGATGGACGAGCGGGTCCTGAGCTCTGCCGGGAGCATGTGCAGGCGCGGCTCGTACTCGGACGCGCCGATGCGCGACACCACCTGGTCGACGGCGAGCCGTCCCATCTCGTCCACGGGCTGGGCGACCATGGTCAGCGGCGGCTGCATGACCGTCGCCCAGCTCGTGTCGTCGAAGCCCACGAGGGAGACGTCCCCCGGGTAGGAGAGACCCAGGCCCTGGACCGCGTGAAGGGCGCCGATGAGCGCCTCCGCCTCCGACGCGAAGAGAGCGGTGGGAGGGTCTTCCGACTGGAGCATCGCATGGGCGGCCTTCGCCGCGGACTCCTCCGTCTTCATCCCGGTGGTGACCAGGGCCGGCGCGTAGGGGATCCCGGCATCCTGCAGCGCATCCAGGTATCCGCGCAGCCGCTCGGCATCGCTCCACAGGCTCCGCGTGTTGACGGTCAGGAGTTCGTCCAGGGTCTCGATGCCGGCGTCGGTGGTGGGGCCCCACAGGAACCCGATGCGCCGATGGCCGGCCTCGATGAGTGCGCGGGTCACGCGCCGCGCCTCGGCCCGGTTGTCGACGACCACGGCGTCGAGATGCAGCCCGGGGATCAGCCGGTCGATCAGCACCACCGGCGTGCCGCGCCGGGTCGCCTCGGTGAGGTGCTCTGCCTCTGGGGCGCCGACCGCCGCGGAGGACACCACGATGCCGTCCACCTGCTTGTCGAGGAGGACCCCCACGGCGTGTCGCTCGGCCGCCAGGTCCTCGTAGGTGCTGATGACGATCACGTCGAGGTTCCGCGCGTTCGCCGCGTCGGAGGCGCCGCGGATCAGGCCCGAGAAGAAGGTGTTGCCGATGTCCGCGACGACGATCCCGAGCGAGTTCGTGACGCCGGTGGTCATGCTCCGTGCCAGGATGTTGGACCGGTACCCGAGGCGCTCGGCCGCGGCGAGGACACGCTCGCGGGCCACGGCGCTGACCGACCCGTAGCCGCCCAGCGTGCGCGCCGCCGTCGCCCGCCCGACGCCGGCCTCCGCCGCGACGTCGGAGATGGTGGGCGCGCTGCTGGAAGGATGCTCGGACGCCATGGGCTAATGGTAGCGAGGGAGCGGGACGCCGGAGTCGGCCAGCGCGGCCCGCGCGCCGTCCGGGTCCGCCTCCGAGAACGGCCAGCCGCGTCCGAACGCCCCCTCCACGGTGCACTGCCGCGCGGAGTACAGGGCGGCCGTCCGCATCGCGGCCGCCACGTCCACGGCATTCACTCGCCGGTCCCGGGACCAGCCGGCCCCCACCAGGTCGAGGAGGAAGGCGGTCAGGTACGCGTCCCCGCAGCCCATCGTGTCGACGATCGACGACGGTGGGACGAACTCCGCGCCGCCCTCGTGGAACACACCCCCGTCGAGGAAGAGGGCGCCGTCGGTGCCCCGCGTCGCGAGCGCGGAGCCGGCGCCGTGGCGGACCGCCGTCAGGAGGAGTTCGCGCGACTCGCGGTCGCTGAGGTCGGCGCAGGAGAACTGGCCCAGATCCACGGAGGGGCACACGGCGGCGAGATAGGCATCCGAGCGCCGGTCGTCGTCGGCGGAGAAGTCGAAACTCACGCGGGGGACGGCGGCCCGAACGGCCGGGAGGTGCTCCTCGATGCCGGAATAGACACTCGAGTGCACGACGTCGAACCGGCCGATGTAGTCGAGGTCCTCCGGGGACGGCCGCAAGGGCGCGCTCAGGGTGATCCCTCCGCCGTTCCAGTCCAGGAACCTCCGTTCGCCCTCCTCGAGCCGGATGTTGGTCCAGCCGCTCGGTCCGTCGCGGGTGACGGCGTGCGAGATGTCAACGGACTCGGCCAGCAGGGACTCCTTGAGGAGGTCGCCGAACCGGTCGGCGCCGAACACGCCGAGGTACGCCGACTCGGCCCCGAGGCGGCGCGCGAAGACGGAAAAGTTGACGCTGTTGCCGCCCGGATAGGAGGTGCGGCGGTCGATGAAGCGGTCGACGATGTTGTCGCCGAGGCCGAGAACGCGCATGGGTGCCTTGCTGCTCGAAGGAGGGACCATCGGCCGGGTGCCGTGCACCCGGCCGATGGTGGGATCATGCCGGAGGCCGGCTCAGTACTCCACGACCCGGTAGTACCGGCGCAGGTCGAGCGAGTGGTCGCGCTGCTTCTCGAGGTGCTTGCTGATCCGGCTCGTGATCGTGTCCATGACCAGCGGGCCGAGCAGGCCCCGGAACTCGTCGTCGATCCCTTCCAGCGGGTAGTCCGCCGTGTCGAGGACGGTGGTGGCCTTCGAGTACTTCTCGGAGAACGCGACGACGCGCTCCATGAGGGGGCGCGTCTCGTCCTCGCCGACGAAGAGCAGGACGCTCGTGTCCTCCTCGATCAGCTCGAGCGAGCCGTGGAAGAACTCCGCTCCGTGCACCCTCGTGGTGTGCAGCCACTGCATCTCCTCGAGGATGCACATCGAGTACAGGTACGCGTGGCCCCAGAGGTTCCCGCTGCCCACCACGAAGTGGAAGTCGGTGTCCCTGTGGCGTTCCGCGAAGGCCTCCGCCATCGGTTCGGCCTGGCGGGCCACGGCGACGAGGGCCTTCGGTACGGCCGGCAGCTGGTCAACCAGCTTGTCGTAGCCGGCGAACTCGCCGCGCTCCGAGAGGAAGCGCGTGGTGAAGAGCAGCAGGCCGAGATCGAAGGGCCAGGCGTCCGGCTCGGTGATGAGCGCGTGATCCACCGCCCGCGCGATCGGGCTGTCCGCGATCCCCGTGAAGCCGACGGTGCGGACACCGCGGTCCCGGCAGTACTCGATGCATCGGACGACGTCCTCGGTGGTGCCCGACGCCGAGGTGAAGACGGCTACCGCGCGCTCGTTCAGCAGGGCATCGCCGGAGAGGACCAGTTCCGCGGCGATGGCCGAGCGGACGGGGACGGTGGTGCTGCGGCGCATCAGGTGTTCGTAGGGCCACATGGCGGCGTAGGTTCCTCCCGACCCGACGAGGAAGACCGCTTCGACGCCGCCGAGGCCGCCGACGATGTCCTCGATCTGCGGCTGGAGGGCGAGGAAACTCTGGGCGCGTGTGAGGAACTGGTCCTCATCGAACTTCAGCATGGCGATCCCTTCGAAAGAGGCGAGAGTGACCAGTTGATACCGGTATCACCAGCACATCGTTGCACGGTGAATTCGCGGGCGTCAACCATTCCCGGCGAGATCCAGGTATCGGAACGCGTGCGGACAAACTTTGTGCCGAAGAGTCTGGTACCGGTATCAAAGTTGCGCTACTGTGATCCGCACCACGTGGAAAGGGCGGGCCGATCGGGCAGCCGCCGTCCGCAGGGAAGCTTCCGGGGAGGTCCCGGTCCATGAAGGAGGCTCGGCCATGAACAACGTCCGACTGAGAGTGTGCGCGGTATCCGCTGCGGTAATGATCGGCCTCACGGCCTGCGGAGGGGGGACCGACGTCGAGGCGGCCGACCTCACGGCCGAGCCCGAGTACGAGGGCACCCTCTCGATCCTCACGAAGTTCGGCGGCGAGCCGCTCTCGCCGTACTTCGAGGACCTGGCAGCCGAATACACGTCCATGCACCCGGAGGTCGATTTCGAGATCATCCAGGAGACCGACCAGAGCATCAAGGACAAGACGAAGACGCTCGTCGCCTCGTCCGCACTCCCGGACATCTACTTCTCGTGGACCGGCGACTACGCGGACAAGTTCATCGAGGGCGGCCTGGCCACGGACCTCACCTCCGTGCTGGCGCCGGATTCCGAGTGGGGGAGCACCTTCGGGGCCGCGTCGCTGGATGCGTTCGCGAAGGACGGGAAGTACTTCGCCGTCCCCCTCTACAACAACGGCAAGTTCATGGGCTACAACAAGGCAGTCTTCGACGCGGCGGGCGTCGCCGTCCCCACGACGTTCGAGGAGCTGATCGCCGCCTGCCCGAAGCTCGAGGCGCAGGGCGTGGAGCCGCTGGCGTTCGGGAACAAGGACGGCTGGCCCGGGCTGCACTTCCTCCAGCAGCTCTTCGCCTACAACGTCCCGCAGGACGTCCTCGAGAAGGACTTCGACCCCGCCACGGCCACCTGGGACCACCCGGGGTACGTGAAGTCGCTCGAGGAGTTCCAGACGGTGGTGCAGGACTGCACCGGTACCGGGACCGACTCCAACGGCGTGCTGTACTCGACGGCGCAGCAGGCGCAGTCGTCCGGTCAGGCCGCCATGTACTTCCAGGAGATCCTCGAGTTCGACTCGGTGGTCACCGAGTCCTCCGCGATCACGGCCGAGGACTTCGGGATCTTCGCGCTCCCGGCACCCGAGGGAGCCGAGGGCGATCCCACTGCGCTCGAGGGCTCACCCGAGGGCATGATGGTCAACGCCAAGTCCCCGCGCCAGGCCCTCGCCGTCGACTTCCTCCGGTTCGTCACCAGCAAGGCCAACGCCGAGACGCTCGCCGGTGCTCCCTACAGCCAGCCGAGCACGATCGTCGGCGCCGTGTCGGACGCGACGGCGAGCCCCGCCGTCGTCGAGGGTGTCACCCAGCTGAACGAGGCCGGCTACCTCCTCGGCTGGCTCGACGCCGTCACCGTGCCCGATGTCGCCGACGCATGGCTCGCCGGCGGCGAGGCCCTCGTGTCCGGATCCGAAACCCCCGAAGAGGTCCTGAGCAATGTCCGCGCCGCTTCGGACAGCGCCGAATAGGACGGCGGCCGCACCACTGCCTCTCCACGCCGTGGAGGCAGCGGTGCGGCGCCGCCGCAGGCCCCGCGGCTGGGCATGGGTCGCACCGGTGCTCCTGCTGCTGGGTGTGTTCGTGTACCTCCCGCTGCTGCAGAACCTGCAGTACAGCGTCATGAAGTGGGACATCTACGCAGGGGGCTCCACCTTCGTCGGGCTGGCGAACTACGAGAAGCTCGTCGGCGACCCGGTGTTCTGGCGCGCACTGTTCAACAACTCGGCCTATGCCGCCGTCTCCCTGGCCTGCCAGGTCTTCGGTGCGCTGCTCCTGGCCGCGCTGGTGGAGGGCCTGCGGTCCGAGCGGTGGCGGCGGGCGCTCCGGGCCATCTACTTCGTCCCGTCCGCGATCTCCCTGACGGTCGCAGGGCTGCTGTTCTACTTCGTCTACGAACCGGAACTGGGCATCCTCAACGCGCTCCTGAGGGGCGTGGGGCTGGACACCCTGACGCAGGCCTGGCTGGGGCAGGAGGGCACGGCGATCTGGGCCGTGATCGCGATGAGCCAGTGGCAGGGCTTCGGCTACTCCACGCTGCTGTTCGCGATCGCCATCCAGCGGATCCCGCAGGACCTCTTCGACGCGGCGTCGCTCGACGGCGTCGGCCCGATCCGGCGGTTCTTCCAGGTCACCGTCCCCCTCACCCGCGAGATGACCGGACTGATGATCATCGTCACGCTCTCGGGGGCGTTCCAGGTGTTCAACGAGGTCATGGTCATGACCAGCGGCGGTCCCAACAACTCGAGCCAGGTCCTGGTGACGTGGCTCTACCGCATGGGGTTCGGCCGGAACGACTTCGGCTACGCGGCGGCCATCGCCACGGTGATCTTCGTGCTGACGCTCGGCATCGCACTGCTGCAACTGGCCATCACACGGAAGAGGAGAGTGGAATGGTGAGCCGATCGACTGTCCTCGGCGTGATCCTGCGGACCTTCGTCGCGTCCTTCCTGCTCGCCCTGGCCGTCGTCGTGGTCTACCCGCTGCTCTGGATGGTCCTGAACGGCTTCAAGACCAACAGCGAGCTCTTCGGGAACCCCTTCGCGCTGCCGCTCCAGTTCACCTGGGAGAACTACGCCAAGGCGTGGAACCGCGGTGTGAGCAGCTATCTGATGACCAGCATCCTCGTGACCGTGACGTCGACGGTCGCCACCGTCTTCATCAGCGCCTGGGCCGCGTACGGCCTCACGCGGATGCAGATCCCCTTCAGCCGGACGGTCCTCGCGCTGATCCTCGGCGGCCTGATGCTGGCCCCCGCCGTAGCGCTGATCCCGCTCGTCCGGATGTTCCAGGCGCTCGGCCTCTACAACACGTTCTGGGCGCTGCTGATCCTGTACGTGGCCTTCCGGATCCCGTTCACCACGTTCCTGATCCGCGCGTACATGGTCGACCTGCCGCTGGAGATCGACGAGGCGGCGGCCGTGGACGGGGCCGGCAAGGCGAGGGCGTTCTGGAGCATCGTCCTGCCCATGTGCAAGCCGATCCTCGTCTCCAGCGTGATCCTGAACATCCTCTTCACCTGGAACGAGTACCTGTTCGCGATGGTCTTCACCAGCGGGGGAGACCTGCAGACGCTGCCCATCGGGCTGACCAACCTGATGAGCAAGCACGGGACCGAGTACCCCGTGGTCTTCGCGGGCATGACCATCGCGGCCGTCCCGGTCATCCTGCTCTTCTTCCTCACCCAGAAGTACTTCGTCAAGGGACTCGCGGACGGCGTCGGGAAGTAGCGCGAGGCCGGACGCGAGCGCGAGGGGTGTCAGTCGGCGCTGACTTGATGGCGGAATGTGTCCCGCCTGGTGTGCAGGCCCCAGAGGAGGTCGGCGAGGACGTTCGGGTCCTTCTCCGGGTCGCCCTCGATGATCCGTCCGCCGATGATGAGCTGCGACACCTGGATGCCCTCTTCGCCGAGCACCTCGTGGAGGAGCTGCGCGTAGGCGGCCTGGCCGGCGAACGCCACCGACGTCCCCGTGACGGACCGTCCGGGCTTCACTGCGGATCCGCCGTTGACGAAGAGGATGGTGCCGCGGTTCTCGCCGAGGAACCGCATGCCGGGCAGCACCTGGTGGACGGCGGCGACGGGTCCGTAGATGGAGAACTCGATGGGACCGCGAAGGTCGGCGGGTGTCGTCTCGAGGACGGGCCGCATGAAGTCCTTCTGGGGGAGGGGGCTGTACTGCAGCACCTCGATGGGGCCGAGGGTCTCGGTCGCCGCCTCGAGTGCGGCGGTGATGGAATCGGGGTTTCGGACGTCGGCCGTGAAGCCGCGAGCGTGGATCCCTTCCTTGCCGAGATCCTCCGCGAGGGCGTCGAGCTTGCCCTGGTTGCGGGAGATGAGCGCGACGGAGAATCCCTCGGCTCCGAAACGCCGTGCCACTGCGGCTCCGAGGCCGCGTCCTGCTCCGATGATTGCGAGAGTTGTCATGTCCGGTTCAAGAGCATCCGGGCCGTAATCATTCCGTGACCCGCCGAGGGCCCCGTCCTAGTGCAGCGTGCCGAGGATGATGCGCTGGATGACCACGGCGGCGGCACCGCGCGCCCACTGGGCGAAGTCCGAGGGCCGGCGGCTCAGGCGGAGGGGTGAGGCCTCGGGATCACGGTGGTAGGCGATGGCGTCCCGGAGCGCGGTCTCCGCGACGTCCGCGAGGTCCATGCCCTCACCCGAGAGGACCACGAGGTCCACCATCGTCAGGTTCGCGACCGCCGAGACCAGCAGGCCCAGCGACAGGCCGGCCGACTCGACGACGGCGCCCGCCACCGGATGGCCCGCTGCCGCGAGGTCGAGGATCTCCGCGTACGACAGCTGCTCCCCGGTGGTCGCGGCGAACCGGGAGCGGATGGCGGGGATGGTGAGCACCGCCGAGGAGCACCCGCGGTGCCCCTCCATGCACCGGGGCCCGGACGGGTCGAGGGGATAGTGGCCCACGAGGCCCAGGCCGGCGTCGGGCGGGGCGATGACCACGTCGTTGATGACGAGGCCGTAGCCCACACCCGCACCCACCGTCAGGACGGCGAAGTTCCGCTCCCCACGCCCGGCGCCGAACCACTGCTCGGCGACCGTGAGCGCCACGACGTCGTTCTCCACGGCGACGGGCAGCCCGGTCCGCTGCTGCAGGAGTTCGGCGAGGGGGACGTCGCGCCACCCGAGGAACGGGGCGCGCAGCACCATCCCGTCGGGACCCACCTTGCCGCCGATGCTGATGCCGATGCCGCTGAGGCCGTCGAGAGGGCCGAGGTCCGCGACGGCGTCGAGGATGGCCCCGAGGACGTCCTGCACGTCGTGGCCGGGCAGCGCCCGTTCGCTCGCACCGACGACGTCGGACTTCAGGTTGGTGGCGACCGAGGCGGCGGTGTCCCCGGTGAGCTTGACGCCGACGAACCGGTGGGAGTCGGGGCTGATCTCCAGGGGGCGGATGGGCCGCCCGATCGAGGCGACGGAGGCTCCGTCCGCTTCGCGGAGCATGCCGGAGTCGAGCAGGGGCTTGCTGAGGCGCGTGAGGCTCGCGACGGACAGGCCGAGGCGTGCCGCGAGGTCGCCGCGCGAGATGGGGCCGCGGATGAGGACTTCGCGCGCGAGCGCCCTGGCGGGGCTGGAGGGGGCGAGGGAGGTGACCGCGTCCATGGGTTTCCGTTCACACGAGGGGACTTATTTTCAGGTTAGCGCTGATGCTTCCCCCCGGGACCGTCGGCCCGGACACCGCCGCTGGCACAGTTCACCTTGCAGGGGCAATCCAATACCGACTACCCGGTGGCATTCGCGTAGTACCTCATGGCGATGGCACCGTTGTTGGTGGTGTACCTGTTCGCACAGCGCTGGGTGATCTCGGGCGTGATGCGCGGATCGTCCAGGTAGCACCCTTCCCCGATCGTTCTCCGAACCACCGTCGAAAGGCCCGCCCCCGTGACTTCCACCGTCGATCCCGACGTCGAATCCGCCGTCGACGCCACTGCGGAGCTCTCCGCCGATGCTCTCGCCGAGCGCATGCAGGACCCGCACTGGTGGCGGCAGGCGGCCGTGTACCAGATCTACCCGCGCAGCTTCGCCGACTCCGACGGCGACGGCATCGGTGACCTGAAGGGCATCACATCCCGGATCCCGTACCTCGCGTCGCTCGGCGTGGACGCCGTCTGGCTCAGCCCGTTCTACCCGTCGGCGCTCGCCGACGGCGGGTACGACGTCGACGACTACCGCGACGTGGACCCCAAGCTCGGCACGCTCGAGGACTTCGACGCCATGATCGCCGCGCTGCACGCGGCCGGCATCAAGCTCGTCGCGGACATCGTGCCCAACCACACCTCCGACCGCCATGCATGGTTCCGGGAGGCGCTGGCCTCACCCCGGGGATCGGCTGCCCGCGAGCGGTACATCTTCCGTGACGGGCTCGGCCCCGACGGCGCCGAGCCGCCCTCGGACTGGGACTCCGTGTTCGGCGGCCCGGCCTGGGAGCGCACGGAGGACGGCCAGTGGTACATGCACATCTTCGCCCGCGAGCAGCCGGACCTGAACTGGGACAACAGGGAGGTGCGCGACGACTTCCTGAAGACCCTGCGCTTCTGGTCCGACCGCGGCGTTGACGGGTTCCGCGTGGACGTGGCCCACGCCCTGACGAAGGACATGAGCGAGCCGCTGCCGTCCAAGGCGGAGCTGGGACCCGAGGGCGGCAACAACCGCGGGAAGCACCCCTTCTGGGACCGCGACGAGGTGCACGAGGTGTTCGCCGAGTGGCGCACGGTGTTCAACGAGTACACGCCGCCGCGCACCGCGGTGGCCGAGGCGTGGGTGCACGCGGACCGCCGCGCCCGCTACGCCAGTCCCGAGGGGCTCGGCCAGGCGTTCAACTTCGACCTCCTGAAGGCCGACTGGAACCCCTACCAGTTCCGCGAGATCATCACGAAGAACCTTATCGAGGCCACGTCCTCCGGCGCGTCGTCCACGTGGGTCTTCTCCAACCACGACGTCGTCCGGCACGCCACGCGCTACGGTCTGCCGCCCGCCGGCCCCGAGAACGAGGACGGCCAGGACGGCGCGGCGTGGCTCATGAGCGGCGGCACCGAGCCGCAGCTCGACCGTGAGCTCGGGGAACGCCGCGCGCGCGCCGTCTCGCAGCTCATGCTCGCCCTGCCCGGCTCCGCCTACCTCTACCAGGGCGAGGAGCTGGGCCTGCACGAGGTCGCCGACATCGCCGACGAGGACCGCCAGGACCCCACGTTCTTCCGCAACAAGGGGGTCGACGTGGGCCGGGACGGCTGCCGGGTGCCGCTGCCCTGGACGCGGGACGGCAGCTCCTTCGGCTTCGGCTTCGGCGGCGCGCACCTGCCGCAGCCCGGATGGTTCGGCGAGTACGCCGTCGAGGTGCAGGAGGCAAACCCGTCTTCCCACCTCAGCTTCTACCGCCGGGCGCTTGCACTGCGGCGCGAACTGCAGGGGGAGGAGGACTTCGCATGGGTCGACGAGCCGTCCGACGACGTCCTGCACTTCACGCGTCCGAACGGCTGGCACAGCATCACCAACTTCGGGTCCGTGCCGGTCGACCTGCCCGAGGGGACCGTGCTGCTGAGCAGCTCACCGCTCGAGGACGGCAGGCTGCCGGGCGACACGACGGCGTGGCTGGTCCAGCGTCCGACCGGCTGATCCAGGGTCCGGCGCCGGGAGAATCGGTTGCGGGGCCGCCTGCGACCTCGGGATACTGGGAGGACCGGCAGCACCAGGCGGAGGGGTAGCGGTATCAGCGGATTCCGGGAGAACGAGGAGAGGCTGCGCAGGGCGGCCCAGGTCCGGGCTGCCCGCGGGACGGGGGACGCGAGCGATGCGCTGGCCGAACTGGAACGGCAGGATGACGAGGACGCCGCCGACGGCGAGATGGCACCGCTGCGTGAGGGCGAGGACGAGGTCAAGCGGGCCCGCCTGATCGTGGACCGCGCCGTGGCCCGCGGCGACTTCGACAACCTGGTCCTCGCCGGCAAGCCCATCCCTGGACTGGGCGAGGCGCACGACCCCGACTGGTGGGTCAAGGGCCTGATCCAGCGCGAGAACATCACGGGGCTCGGCCCCGCGGCCATCATGCTGCGCAGGGAGGACTCCGAACTGGACGGCCGACTCGACCGCCAGTACACCGAGCAGCAGGTCCGCGAGATCCTCGACGACTTCAACTACCGAGTGATCGACGCACGGCGCCAGCTCCTCGGCGGGCCGCCCGTCATCACCAAGCTCCGCGACGTCGACGCCGAGGTGGAGCGCTGGCGCGACCGAAGGGAAGCGGCCCGCCGGGCAGCCGAGGCCGAGGCGCCGCCCGAGCCTCCGAAGGCGTCCTTCTGGCGGCGGATCTGGCGCGGCAGGAACTGACAGGGCAGGACCGAGCCAGGGGCTACATGTCGGCGTAGCGCCTGGCCTGCGCGAGCGCCTCGCGCATCCCTGCGGCGTCGTGCACCGTCCCGTACGCGGGGGTGTCGCGCTGGTAGCGCCAGCCCTCGGCGAGGGGACCCGCGTCCACCGCGTCGAAGCCGAACTCGTCGAGGAGCTCCACGACTGCCTGCTTCGCGTCCGAATCGTCGCCCGCGACGGGCAGCGCCCGGCGGTTCGGTGTGCCGGCCGGTGCCCCGTCCGTGGTCAGCTGCGAGGCGGCGATGTTGTTGAAGACCTTGACCACGGACGAGCCCGGCAGGTGGCGCTGCACGAGCTCGCTCGTCGTCGTGCGCTCGTCGTCCAGCTCGGCGATCCGGCCGTCCCTGGACTCGTAGTAGTTGCAGGTGTCGATCACCAGCTTGCCCACGAGGGGCTCCACCGGCACGGTGTCGAGGGCCTTCAGCGGGATGGTGACGACGACGACGTCCCCCTCGGTCGCCGCCTCCTGCGTGGTCCCGGCGCGCGCCGCGTCGCCGAGCTCGCCGATCAGGTCGGAGAGGGTATCCGGGCCGCGGGAGTTGCTCATGATGACCTGGTATCCGCGCCCGACCGCGAGGCGTGCGAGCTGCGAGCCGATATGGCCGCTGCCGATGAAGCCGATGGTGCTGCGCCGGGCATCCGTCCGGTTCGTCCTGTTCTCGCTCATGTCCAGCACAACCGTCCTGGTCGGCAGTTATTCCTCCTGCCCGCTCACCCGCGGGCGGCGCCGTCCGTCCAGACGTAGAACTTCTCCGGACGCCCCGCCGATCCGTACTGCGGGACGATCCGCGCCTGCCCCCGCGCCACGAGGAATTCCAGGTACCGACGGGCGCTCACGCGCGCCATTCCGAGGCGCTCGGCCACGTCGGACGCCGAGGTCCCGCGGCCCTGGCTGCGCAGGTCCAGCATGACGGCGTCGAGCGTCGGCGCGGAGAGGCCCTTGGGCGTGGTGATCGTGGCGGTGGCCGACGGCGCTCCGCCCGCCCGGGTTCCCGCCGTCGTGCGCAGGAGCTGGTCGATACGCCCCTGGTCGAGGGCCGCCGAGCCGTCCGCCGCGTGGGTGTCGAGGTCGCGGCGGTAGGCCACATAGGAATCCAGCCGCTGGTTCAGCACTGCAGCGCTGAACGGCTTCACGAGGTAGTGCAGCACCCCGCCGGCGACGGCCGCGCGGACGGTGTCGAGCTCCCGGGCGGCAGTGATGGCGATGACGTCCAGCGGGTCGCCGGGCCGGTTCCGCAGTGCGCGCAGCACGTCGATGCCCGTCATGTCGGGCAGGTGGATGTCCAGCAGCACGAGGCGCGGCCGCAGGGTCTCGGCGAGCTCCAGCGCCCGCGCACCGGTGTGCGCGGCGCCGACGACGTCGAACGCGCCGTGCGCGAGCAGGAACCCGGTATGGATCCCGGCCACCTCGTGGTCGTCGTCGACCACCAGGGTGGGGATCGGGGCAGGCGCGGCGGTCATGGCACCTGCAGGTGGGGTCTCGGGGCGTCGACGAGCGACGGTGCGAGCCAGACCGTGAATTCGGCTCCGCCGAGGTCGGATTCGTCGACGACCACGTGTCCCGACCGGCGGCGGGCGATCCGGTCCACGAGCGCGAGGCCGAAGCCGCGCGTCCCGGTGGAGCCGCCGTCCTTGGTGGAGTAGCCCGAGGAGAAGATGCCGTCGACGTCCTCGGGGGCGACGCCGGGACCGTTGTCGGCCACGGTGATCCTGGTGTGGTCCTCGTCGGCGAGGTGCACCGCGATGAGCCCATCGGGTCGTCCGCTGCCGGTCACGGCCTCCATCGCGTTGTCGATGAGGATGCCGAGCACTGTGACGACGTCGGTGGTGCCGTCGGGTTCGAGCACCGAGGTGTCGTCGATGGTCAGGGTGATGCCCTTCTCCGCTGCGATGGTGCTCTTGGTCATGAGCAGGCTCGCGGCGTCCGGATCCTGGATGCCGGGTGCGATGCTCCCGGACACGAGCGATCCGCCGTGCCCGGAGCGGGAGATGAAGTCGACGGCCTGCGCCGTGCGGCCGAGCTCGAGCAACCCGGAGATGGTGTGCATCCGGTTCGCGAACTCGTGGGCCTGGGCCCGCAGTGCCTGTGTGGCGTCGCGCTCGCCGTCGAGGTCCGTGAGCAGCTGGTAGAGCTCGGTGCGGTCGCGGAGGATCATGACGCGGCCCACGCGCTTGCCGTCCACGAGGGCGTCCGTCGTACGGGCGAGGAGCACGCGCTCGCCGGACAGGACGGTCTCGTCCGTGTCGGCGGGGTCGGTGAGCACCCGGGCGAGGGCCGGTTCCATGACGTCCGCCGCCGGCCTGCCCGTCGCGGCGTCGTCGAGCTCCAGCAGCCTCTTCGCCTCGTCGTTGAGCAGCGCGATCCGGTGGTGCTCGTCAATGGCGACCACGCCCTCGCTGATGCCGTGGATCATGGCGTCGCGCGTCTCCAGGAGGGACGCGATCTGCTCCGGTTCGAGGCGGTAGATCCGCCGCCAGACGAGCCGGGAGATCCAGATCGCTCCCGCCGAACCGACGAGCGCGGCCACGATCAGCCACGCCAGCAGGCGGGGGAGGTCCTCGTAGAGGTCGGCGTCGAGCTCGGACTCCAGGGTGCCGACCGACGCCGTGCCGATGATGGCGCCGTCGCTGTCGAAGATGGGGACCTTCACGCGCCAGGACTTACCGAGCGTGCCGGTCTGCGTGCCCACGAAGGTGGCACCGGAGAGAGGCACCGACGGATCGGTGGAGACGACCTGGCCGATGAGCTCCGGATTGGGGTGGGAGTAGCGGATGCCGTCCTCGTCCGTGACGACCACGTAGGTGACGCCCGTGGACTGGCGGATCAGGTCGGCGATGGGCTGGATCGTCGCGCTGGGATCCGCCTCGTCGAAAGCATCGATGACCGAGGGCAGTTGCGCCACCGACTGCGCGACGCCCACCATGCGGTCCTGGTACTGCTCCCGGATCTGCTGGCGCTGCATGGCGACGGCGGTGGAACCGGCGACGGCGACGATCACGAGCACGATGGCCAGCTGCAGGAGGAACAGCTGTGATCGAAGCGACATCGACCTGATCATCTCCATAGTGTGACACGCCTGGGCGCGTCACACCGGGGCGGCGTCGGACCCTGCCTGGCCCGTGGGACCACAAAGACCAATACGAGCACTACGACCGCATGCTTTACCGTCCGTCAGCAGCCTCCCTAGCCTGAAACCAGCAGTGGTGACCCCCATCACATCTCAAGGAAGAGAACACCATGATGATCGAACGCACGACGACGCGCCGCTCGGCCCTCGCATCCCTCGCCCTCGTCTCCGCGCTCGCCCTCTCGGCCTGCGGCTCGATGACGGAGAGCACCACCGCCGGGGACGCGGAAGGCACCATCGAGAAACTCAACATCGTGGTTCCCGCCGATCCGGGTGGAGGCTGGGACCAGACGGGCCGGGCCATGGAGGCCGACCTCAAGGAGAACGACCTCGTGGGCAACGCCTCCGTGGTCAACGTCGGCGGCGCCGGCGGCACCAACGGCCTCGCCCAGCTCGCCACCGAGACCGACCCGAACACGCTGATGGTCATGGGCTACGTCATGGTCGGGGCCGTGGAGACCAACAAGGCCGCCACCCGCATCGAGGACACCACCCCGATCGCCCGGCTCACCGAGGAGCCCCTCGTGATCGTGGTCCCCGCGGACTCGCCGTACCAGACCATCCAGGACCTCCTCGACGACATCGAGGCCAAGGGCAAGGGCGTCTCCATCACGGGCGGCTCGGCGGGCGGCGCGGACCACATCCTCGCCGGCTCGGTCCTCAAGGAGGCCGGCATCTCCCCGGACAGCCTCAACTACATCCCCTACTCCGGCGGCGGTGAGTCCCTCGCAGCGCTGCTCGGCAACAAGGTCAACGCCGGCGTCTCCGGCGTCGGCGAGTACGCGGAGCAGGTCGAGGCCGGCAAGCTCCGGGCGCTCGCGGTGTCCGGTGACGAGGCCGCCCCGCAGCTGCCCGACACCCCGACCCTCACCGAGGAGGGCGTGGACGTCGTGCTCACCAACTGGCGTGGCGTCGTCGCTCCCGGGAACATCGACGAGGCCCAGGCCGAGAAGCTCACGCAGCTCGTGACCGACCTGCACGCGACCGACACCTGGAAGGCCACGCTCGAGGAGAACAACTGGTCGGACGCGTTCCTGTCCGGCGAGGAGTTCCAGACCTTCCTCGACGAGGACATCACGAGCGTCAAGACGACCCTCACCGACATCGGACTGCTGTAGCCCATGAGTACCTCCATCCAGAACAACCCCGGGAGCGGCACCACCACCGCTCCCGGCAAGCCGATCGGTGAGCTGGTCTTCGCGCTCCTGATCGTCAGCATCGGCGTCGTCGGATTCGTGGCCGGTGCGGGGATCCAGACCCCCACCTCGGCCAGCGACATCGGACCCCGCGCGTTCCCCTACGCCGTCTCGGCGCTGCTCGTCGCCGTCGGCGTGGGCCTGGTGATCCAGGTGCTCCGCGGCCACCGCGGCTCCGCGGACGAGGGCGAGGACGTGGACCCCGACGCGAAGACCGACTGGCTGACCGTCGGGAAGCTCGCCGGGTTCGTCCTGCTGCATGCGTTCCTGATCGTCCCGCTCGGGTGGCCCCTCGCCGCGGCCATCCTCTTCTTCGGTGCCGCCTGGTCCCTCGGGGCCCGCCCCTGGTGGCGGAACCTCGTGACCGCGATCGTCCTCGCCCTGGTGGTGCAGTTCGTGTTCGGCGGCCTCCTCGGCGTCTCCCTGCCTCCGGGCTTCCTCGAAGGGCTGGGTGTCTTCGGTGGATAGCTTCTTCCTGCTGATGGAGGGCTTCGCCACGGCGATGCAGCCCATGTACCTCCTCTTCGCACTCGGCGGGGTGCTCGTCGGCACCGCCGTCGGCGTGCTGCCCGGCATCGGCCCGGCCATGACGGTCGCCCTGCTCATGCCCATCACGTACAGCCTTGAGCCGACGGCGGCGATCATCGTGTTCGCCGGCATCTACTACGGCGGCATGTACGGCGGGTCCACCACATCGATCCTGCTCAACACGCCCGGCGAATCATCCTCGATCGTCACGGCGCTCGAGGGCAACAAGATGGCCAAGGCCGGCCGGGGAGCGGCAGCGCTCGCGACCGCGGCGGTCGGCTCGTTCGTCGCCGGCACCATCGCGACCGTCCTGCTGAGCTTCCTGGCCCCGTACGTCGCCGCCTTCGCCGTGCAGATCGGCCCCGTCGAGTACGTGGCCCTGATGATCGTCGCCTTCCTGACGGTCGGTGCGCTCCTCGGTTCGTCGGTGCTGCGCGGACTCGCGTCCCTCGGCCTCGGCCTGTTCATCGCCCTCGTGGGCTTCGATGCCCTGACCGCCCAGCAGCGGTACACCTTCGGCAGCCCGTTCCTGGCGGACGGGATCGACGTCGTCCTCGTGGCTGTGGCGCTCTTCGCCGTCGGCGAGGCGCTCTACGTGGCCTCTCGGCTGCGGCACGGGCCCATCAAGGTGATCCCGGTGACGGGCGGCTGGACGAGCTGGCTCCGCAAGGACGACCTCCGCCGTTCCTGGAGGCCCTGGCTCCGCGGGACGTTCATCGGCTTCCCGGTGGGCACCATCCCGGCCGGCGGCGCCGACGTCGCGACCTTCCTGTCCTACGCCTCCGAGCGCAAGCTCGCCAAGGGCGAGAACAAGAAGCAGTTCGGCAAGGGCGCCATCGAGGGTGTCGCCGGTCCGGAGGCCGCGAACAACGCGGCCGCTGCCGGCGTGCTGGTGCCCCTGCTGACGCTCGGCATCCCGACGACCGCGACGGCCGCCATGATGCTCGTGGCGTTCCAGCGGTACCAGATCCCGGTGGGCCCGCAGCTCTTCGAATCGAACAGCACACTCGTCTGGGCGCTCATCGCGAGCCTCTACGTCGGCAACCTCATGCTCCTCGTCCTGAACCTGCCGCTCGTGGGCATCTGGGTCAAGATCCTCCAGATCCCGCGGCCCTACCTGTACGCGGGCATCCTTGTGTTCGCCGTGCTGGGCGCGTTCTCGGTGAACTTCACGCCGATCGACGTGATCATCCTGCTGATCGTCGGCATCCTCGGGTTCTTCATGCGGCGCTTCGGCTACCCGATCGCGCCGATGGTGGTGGGCCTGATCCTGGGTCCGATCTTCGAGAGCCAGCTGCGCCGGTCGCTCGCCATCTCGCAGGGTGATCCGGTGGCCCTCATCCAGTCGCCGGTCGCAGCGACCATCTACGTGGTCCTGATCGTCATCTTCGCCCTCTCGTTCCTGCTCAAGCGGCGTCAGCGCCAGTTCGAGGCGATGGTTGCGGCGAACGCCGACGCGTCGGACGTCGTCCGCGGTTCCGCGGAGCCGTCCGAAGGAGTTCCGACGGAAGCGACGGCGGCGACGACCACAACTGCTCCGACGACCTCGAGCACCCCCGACCGGAAGGACACCGACCGATGAGCGCCATCGTGGTGGGCTACGTGCCCAACGCCCTGGGGGAGGCCGCCGTCGCCGAGGCGGTGGAGGAGGCACGACGCCGTGGGGCCGAGCTGGTGGTCATCAACACCACGCGGGCCGACCGCCTCGTCAACCCGGCCTACGCCGACTCCGAGGATGTCTTGAAGCTGGAAGGCATGCTCAGCACCACCGGAGTGCCCTACTCCATCCGCCACAGCATCTCGGAGGCGACGGCGGCGGAGGAGGTCGTCGACACGGCGGAGGAACTGTCCGCGGAGCTGATCGTGATCGGGCTGAGGCATCGCACGCCGGTCGGCAAGCTCATCATGGGGTCGACGGCGCAGACCATCCTGCTGTCGGCGCCGTGCAACGTCCTGGCGGTCAAGCTCTGACGCGGTGATCGTCCGCGGTGGGATCCTCCGTGATGTAAGCGCCCGCGACCCGGCGGCCGTGCGAAGGCACGACTGCCGGGTCGTTGCTCTGCCCGGTCCCTAGGCGGCGACGAGGTCCACGATGAAGTCGACCACCGAGTGGGTGAACGGCCGCGTCCGCCGGAGCCGAGGCGAGCCGGGCAGTGGAGGCGCGTTGGAGACGTAGGTGTGCCCGGTGGGGGTGCGGTACTCGATCGCGTGCCGTGGGCCGGGCAGGGGCCGAGATGACCAGCCGGGAGCTTCCTTGACGTAGTTGCAGCTCTCGCACAGGCCCTGCCCGCCGTCGGCGTCCGTGGTCCCGGTGATGCGCCACGGGACGATGTGGTCGGCATGCCGGATCGGCGCATCACAGTACGGCGTGCGGCAGGTCGCGTCCCTCGTGGCAATCAGGCGCCGAAGCCCGGGTGGGAACAGGCGGGCACGGGAGTCCATCGCCACCAGCCGGCCGGTCTCCGGGGCGGTGTAGAGCCGGCGCAGCCACGCCTGAAGGGCGGCGTCGGTCGATTCCGTTCCGTCCGATGGGTTACCGGTGCCCTCCATGCGCTTCTGTGCGCCGCCCCGAACGAGATCTCGGGCTACCTGGGCCGGGACGGTTCCGTAGCCGGGGAGATAGGCCGGCTCGCTGTCGCCCTGGAGCAGGGTGCGATCGGTCATGATCAGCTGGACCTCCGTCCGCCCCACTCCTGCGGGCGAACCGGTGAGACGTCCGACGAAGGCGTCGGCCATCAACTGGCCGCGGCCGCGCCCGTGGCTGCCGCCCCCGCCGATCTCGGCGTCGGCATGGCGGGACAGGGCGGAGTACGCGCTGATGGCGTCGGCGGCGGGGAGCAGGGCTGTCAGGTAGGCCATGGTGTCCGGAGCGGGCCGGCAACTGACGTGGCGCTCACCGACGGCCTTGCGGGCTCGAGCCACGGCGGCCTCCGGCTCGAGGCGGTAGGCGATCGTGCGTGTCCTGTTCCTCAGGCCCCGGGTGCCGACGCCATCGAGCGCGCCGGTATCGGCCGCCAACTCCGAATCCACAGCGTGCCTGTTCCCGGTGCTGAGGCAGACGGTCTCGCGGACGATCTGCGTGGCGCGCCACTCGTTTAGGACACCCGTCTGCAGAGCCCTGAGCGTGCGTGGCATATCGGCCACCAGGATTCGAGCGAAGCCCAGCAGCCGCGAGCCCTGGTGCGGGGATTCGCGCCGTGCCAGCGCGACTTCCGCGCCTACGCCCCGCCCGCGCTGATTGGCCGGCACGCCGGCGGCTGCCTCCGCTCGTCGTCGAGCGGTGTCCAGCGCCAGGGCCGCGAGGGCCTGGTCGGCCGCTATCGCACTCTTCAGGTCCTCGAGCGCCCGCAGGTGCGAGATGAGCGCCTCCTCGTGCCCCTCCGGGATGGCATCAGGGATTGCATCCGGGACGGCAACGGTGGTCGGTCTGCCGCAGGACGCGCAGGCCACGTCGGGATCGGGGTCCGCAGCATCACCCGGCGGGGTACCAGCGGGAAGCGACGCCGAGAGGTTCTTCGGGGCTGCGAGGCTCGCTATCCATCCGTGTACCACGGACGTGTCCACGGCCGGCACGTAGGCACCGGGGGAGTGGTTGTCCTGAGCGCCTCCGCCGTTGTGGAACATGTATTCTATTGTACTCTTTGTGATTTAGAACACAATGGCTAATTCTGCTCTGCGGGAGGCCCCCGCAGCACCGGCGACTGCCCCAGGCGTTCGCGCGAACAGCTCGGGTGCGATGTCGTCCGGGTCGCGGAACTCCAGGATGTAGCCCGCCCCGATCCTCGACCGTGAAGGCATGTGAGGCGCCGGCGGGGGAGCGGTCCGGCCGCACCTGCTGAGCGTGCTCGCCGGACACAGTGAGGAGCCGATGCGAGATCGTCCGCGCGGGATATCAGACGGGTCAGGACAAGCACACTCGGAATCAGCAACTTCGTCTACCTGTTCCCGAATTCGAACTACTCGCAAATCCCCTTCAATTCCCCCATTTCGGTACTTCCAGCTCCTACCAATCCTCCAAGAGGCAGAATTCGGCACCCCGGATAAACCCCCAAGGTTGGCATGAATCACGTGTCCCGTGAATCGATGCACTCGATCGAGGCCGTGAATCCCAGGGGTGGAATCAACCCACCGGAAACGCATTCTCGGTGAAAGACCCGATGGAATCACGCATGTACGACGTGGCTCCGAAGCGAGCGCCGAGTCGGTCGGTGGTCGCCGCGCGATAGGGCCGACTGCGCAATTGCGGGCGCCCTGAATGGGTACTCCTGCTTCAACTCTTCGGTGTTTCATCGGGGCCGTGCTCCCATCACCGTCTGGCCGTCGAGTACTGAGGAAATTTCTTCAGGATCACTCCGCAGGGGTCCATCCATCACGGCCATGAAGGGCCGGCGCCGGATCGATTGCGCAGGTCAGGGCGCAGTTGACGTTGCCCTCCGCCCCATTGCGAGTTGCCGCCGGCCGCTGGCTGTGTGTCCTCGTGGAGCCCTGGCACCTGCGCTGTCGCACCGTGCAACGACGTCGTGACCCGGCGCCTATTCACGCCGGGAATGGTTCGAACCATTCCGTCCCGAGGTCCGTCCCATTTGTGATGAACGACACTCCGAGCGCCAGGGAAGAATTGCCCCCTGTCCATTGATGGTTCGGCTACGCGGATACGAGTAGGAGGCGCCAGGCGTATCGGGGCAAATAACCCGGAAAGGACAGGGAAGGGACTGCCATTCGTTTGTCGGGCCGTCGCAGGCGTACCGAGTAAAGCGGTTCAGTCGGGCAAGTAGTCCCCGACGGAAGTGGAGTAGCACCTACTGGTGATCGAGTCGGAGAACCGGCACAAGCTTTGTCGTGAACGCAAATCAATTGTCCAATCAGCTGTAGTCCGGCTGTCGAGAGGGCAGTCGTGAAGCGCTTTCCTGATTGCGCACAAGCGCATTCTGTCTCGTCGCGAGCCCTTGGGCTCGTGGTCTCACTTCAAGAGGAGCGCAGTCATGACTGCCACTACCGCTACGCCCCCCGCCCGGGCCTCTGAACCGCAGGAGAGTCCCCGGCCGGAGCAGGAACGGCCCAGGGTCCCGTGCAGCCGCTGCGCGGAGGTTCAACATGGAGGCCCGTCGTGCAACTGACAGCGGACCAGTTCTCCGTCGGGGGTACCGAACACCCCGTCGACCCTGGAACTCACGGCCTGGACCTGTCCGGCCTGAACCGGCCGGGGCCCCGCATCGTGTCGCTCATCCCGGCGCACAACGAGCAGGACGGCATCGTCAAGACCGTCCGCAGCCAGTTCGCACAGACCATCGAACCCGCGCTGGTCATCGTCATGGCGGACAACTGCACCGACGACACCGTGCGACTGGCCCGCGAGGCCGGCGCGCAGGTGGTGGAGACGGTGGGCAACAAGGCCAAGAAGGCCGGCGCACTCAACCAGGGACTGGCCCTGGTCATGCCGCTGCTCGACGACGGGGACTACATCCTGGCCCAGGACGCGGACGGCGAACTCAGTAACGACTTCGTCAAGAACGCCCTGTGGGCCTACGACGTGAAGCCGAACCTGGGCGGGGTGTCGGGATGCATCATCGCCCGGACTCCCAACAACTTCATCGAACGCGCCCAGGCCATCGAGTACGCCCGTGGCACCCGCCTCATGGGGCGTCAGGGTGGCAAGGTGCACGTCCTGTCCGGTGCCGCCTCGCTCTTCCCCGTGCACGTCTTCCGGGCGATCGCCGACGCACGCGGCACGACGCTTCCGGGCGCCGCCGGGAGCGTCTACATGGAGGACTCGCTCACCGAGGACTACGAGTTGACTCTCGCGATCAGGCACCTCGGCTTCGACTGCACCAGCACCAAGCGCTGCCCGGTGGTCACCGACGTCATGCCGACGATCCGGGACCTCGAGGTCCAGCGCCTGCGCTGGTACCGAGGGGCCATGGAGTCGCTGTGGCTCTACGGCTGGAACAAGATCACCCGCCGCACCTGGGGTGGGGTCGCGTTCACGTTCTTCTCTTCCCTGCTCTTCCCGGCCGCGCTGCTCGCGCTGGTCCTGAGCTGGCTGCTGTGGGACATCACCCCCAATCCGTACTACTGGTTCCTCCTGCCCATCTTCATGGCGGAGAACATCGTCACCGCGTACCGGACCAAGGACAGGGCGTCGATCCGGACGGCCATCTTCTTCGTCCCTCTGTGGCTCTATGACAACGCCATGTTCATCGTGTACTGGCGTTCCCTGCTAGGAGCCGTGCGCCGCGAGGCGCGCGTCTGGATCACCTGAGAGGAGGAAAACCAAATGTACGGAGCAAACGGAAGTCTCGCTGCAACCGGCGCCTCGGCCACCGCACTTGCAGCCACCGGGCTGGATGTGTTCTGGATCATCGTCTCCGGCGTGGCGTTCATCATGGCCGGCGTCGTGTTGACGCGGCTGCGCCCCAAGGAGGAGTTTTGAGCCGCTCGGCGGCCCTGCGTGTCAGGGCCGCCGTCGCGGTGCTCGTGCTGACCGTCATGGGCTGCGCGAGCCAGGAACCACTACCACCCATTCCCATTCCCCGGTCCGAGAATCCGGCCGAGGCCGCGGACATGAGTCACCTGCCGGAGCTGACGGCTCCCACCGCTTGTGCCGGCTATGTGGCGCTGACGTTCGACGACGGACCCACGGAGTTCACCTCGGACCTCCTGGCCGTGCTCGCCCACTACGAGGTCCCTGCGGTGTTCTTCAACAACGGCGTCCAGGAGCGGGCACGCCCCCGCGAAGTGGAGCGCACGAAGACTGCGGGTCATCAGCTGGGCAACCACAGCATGACCCACCCCGACCTGCTGTCCATGGATCTGGAGGCGGCCCTCGCCGATATCGACGCGTCGACGGTCGTGCACCGCGACCTCGGGCATGAACCCCCGACGATGTTCCGCCCGCCGTTCGGCAACACCAGCCCCGAACTCAGGGCAGCCGTCGAGGGCCGGGGAATGATCGAGGTCCTGTGGACCGTCGACTCCAAGGACTTCGAAGCCACGACCGCGGAGCAGGTGGCCGAGCAATCCAAGGGCATGACGGACGGCGGGATCCTCCTCCTGCACGACGGCAAAGCCCTCACCGTGGACGCGCTGCCCCTGATCATCGAGCACTACTGGGCGCAGAACCTGTGCTTCGGCCAGGTCGTCACCGCTGACACAGAAATTCCCACTGCCTGGTTCGGCTTGACCCACCGGGCACGAGCAAGCAAGCAGGAGCCATGACCACAGCGACCCTGATGCGTTCCGAAGCATCGCAGATCACCCCAGCAGCCCGCCCGCCCATGAGCCGCGCGAAGAGGCAATGGCTGCTCCTGGGCCTCGTCCTCGCCTACGGCGTCGCGCTCGCGGTCCGTCTGCGCAACACCGCCTTCATCGACGAGGCGCTGTACATCAATGCGGGCAATGCTTATCTGGACTACTGGTTCGAGGGCCGTCCACTCGGTGACGCCGGTGCCTTCTTCTCGGGTCTGCCCGCGCTCTATCCCGTGCTGGCAGCGCTGCTGGACTCCGTGGGGGGCCTCTACCTCGTGCGGGCGTTCAGCCTGCTGTGCGTACTCGGCACGGCTATGGCCCTCTACGGCACGGCGCGGCACCTGTGGGGCAAGCGCGCAGGCCTGCTGGCCGCGGCCACCTTCATGCTGTCCGGCCCGGTGATCTTCACCGGCTGGCTCGGCACGTTCGATGCCCCGGTGATCTTCCTGCTCGCCGCGGGTCTGTGGATCGGCCTCACCCGGAAGGGCTACCCTTCGGCCGTCCTGCTCGGCGCCCTGCTGGCCCTGGCCGCCATGACCAAGTACACGGCCGGCATCTTCGTGCCGGTCGTGCTCGCAGCGACGCTCGTCCTGGGCGTTTTCGGAGCGCGTCGCGCACTCGTCGCCGCCGGAGTGGCGCTCGGCATCCTGGCCACCCTGTGGGCGGCATGGGGGGAGAGCATCGCCCGGGACGTCGCCTTCACCACCACCGATCGGACCGCCCTGTCCCCGACCACCACGGGGACCCTCCTGGGTCTGGTCGGCGATCACCTGATCGTCGTCCTGCTGCTCGCAGTGGTGTCACTTGTACTCATGGTCCGAGCCGGCGACCGGCGGCTGCTGATCCTGGGCTCCGGTTTGGTGCTCGCGTCGATGGCGCTGCCCATCGGCCAGATGATCCTGGGTGAGGCGGTCTCGTTCGAGAAGCACCTGGCCTACTCGGTCATGCTCCTCGCGCTCCCCGTCGGGTGGGGCCTGGCGCGCTTCTCCCGCTACCCGCTGATGGTCACTCCCGTCGTGATCACAGTGATGATCATGGCGTTGTTCCCCCTGGTGCGTGCCGATGCGATGTATCGCTGGACCAACGTCCAGAGCGTGGTGGCGGCGATCGAGTCCGACCCCCGGGAGGGGCTCTACATCAGCTCATCCACCGACGCCCTCGACTACCACACGAGCGACCTTCCGGGCCTGGCCTGGGAGACGACGTTCGAGCTCTACTTCGAGGGCGAGGGCAGCATCCGCTCCGCCATCGATGACGAGCGCTACCAGGCGGTGATCCTCCGCAGCTCCACCCTGGGGAACCCGGAGCAGGACGCCGCACAGGCCGTGCTCCTGGACGCCCTCGAGGAAAGCTCCGTCTACTCTCTGGCCTTCGAGCCATTCCCTGCGTCGCCCGCCCCGGGCGACAACTGGCTCATCTACACCCGTGGCTGATTCGTCATGGGAAAAGAAAGGGATCGAATGAATGCTCTACGGGCTCTCCGCGTCCGGGGCCTGGCCGTGCTGACCACCGTGCTTCTGGTCGGTCTGGTCGGTGTCTCGCCCGCGAGTGCCGCGCCGTGTACCTGGGGGACGCAGTGCGTCGCCGTCAGCATGTCCGCACCCGCCTCCGGTGCCACCCTCAGCGGCACCGTGCCACTGGAGGCGACCGCGCGGGCCACCCAGCCCGCCCGCGGTGCGATCGTCAAGGTCGAATGGTGGCTCTACCACCCCGACTTCACCCGGCAGGTCCCCGAGAACGGTGAGGGCAAGATCCTGCTAGCCGAGTCGACCACACCGGCCGCAGGTACCCGCACGGACGGCACCTGGCGCAGTTCCTGGGTCGTCGCCAACCGGATGACCACCAGGGACGGGGCCTACGAGCTGCCGGGCACGCGTACCTATACCCTGCCGAACACGGCGGGGTATACCGTTGAAGCGCACGTCCTCGACGAGGAGTGGGTGCGTACCTGGGGCGGGCCTCCCGGCCGCAGCCCGGCGGCCAATGTCACCATAAACTTCGGTGGCACCACCACGCCTCCACCGACGACGACCCCTCCGGCCGCCAACGAGGTCCGCATCGGAGCCGCCGTCCGCACCCTGACCGGCACGAACATCTACCGCGCGGCGGGAGCCCTCGTGCGCTACACCGGCACGCGGAGCCCGGCCAACCCGTACGGTGTGGAGGTGGCCGTCGGACCCGACAACAAGGTCACGGCCGTCTCGCGCTACCAGCCGGGCATGGCGATCCCGGCTGGAGGCTACGTGCTGTCCGGACATGAGGCCTCCGCTGCCTGGCTGGACGCCAACGCCCCGGTCGGCGCGACGGTTCAGGTGGGTGGTGGCACGACGACGCCGCCGCCGCCCACGCCGACTCCGACGCCGACCCCGACTCCGACGCCGACCCCGACTCCGACGCCGAGCCCGACTCCGGCGCCGACCACCCCACCGCCGACGACCCCGCCGGCCGCCAACGAGATCCGGATCGGGACGGCGAAACATGTCCTGAACGGCACCAACGTGGCGCGTGAGGCCGACTACCTGGTGCGCTACACCGGCACCGCGAGCCCGGCCAACATGTGGGGCTTCGAGGTCGCCGTCGGAGCCGACGGCAAGGTCGCCTCGATCAGCAGGCGCCAGCCGGGTATGGCCATCCCGGGCGGAGGCTACGTCCTGTCCGGCCACGGCGAGTCCGAGCGCTGGCTCGAACTCAACGCGCCGGTCGGCGCGACGGTCACCCTGCCGGGCGGAACGCCGCCGCCGACGACGACACCCACGACGCCGCCGCCCACCACCCCGCCACCGGCCACCGGCCTGGCGGCGACAGGGCGCTGGAGCATCGCGAATGCCCCACTGCCTGCCCGGGCGATCCACTCGACGCTGCTGCGCGATGGCAGGGTCCTGCTGCTCGCGGGCTCCGGCAACAACACCGGCGACTTCGACGCCGGCACCTTCAAGAGCGCCGTGTGGAACCCCTCCACCGGGGCGTTCAAGGAGATCCGGGTGCCCTACGACATGTTCTGCGCGGGGCACGTCACCCTGCCGGACGGCCGGGTGCTCATCAGCGGTGGCACCGATGGTTACGCAGGCCACAAGAATGCGGTCGGATACGTGGGGTCCAAGCAGTCCTACATCTTCGACCCGGCCACCGACAGCTACACCAAGGTCAACGACACCATCGAGGGCCACTGGTACCCGACGCTGACCAAGCTCGAGAACGGCAACATCTGGTCCGTCGGCGGTTACGATAACCGCGACGGCGTGGCCAAGGGTTCTACGGCCGTGGAGATGTTCAACGCCACGACCAACCAGTGGCAGTCCCGTGCGGCCACCCCCCAGACCAACCGGTACTGGGGTACCTACCCGCACTTCTTCCTCATGGCCAATGGCAATCTGTTCTTCACGGGTGGCTACACCTTCGGCAATTCGCCGTCGGCCACGGGGTCGGTCATCCACAACTGGCGCAACGCCACCAGCGGCGACGTCCCCGGCCTGCGAAACCGGCAGCTGCGTGACCAGGCCAGCTCGGTCCTGCTTCCTCCGGCGCAGAACCAGACCTTCATGATCGCCGGTGGCGGCTCGACCGACCGAGGCGGGGCGACCAACAGCGTCGACCTGATCAACCTCAACTCGGCCAACCCCGCCTGGACTCCCGGACCGGCGCTGCCCGGGTCGGAGGGCCGGATGTACGTCAACCTCACGACGCTGCCGGACCGGACCGTCCTTGCCTCCAACGGCAGCACGGGACCCCGTGCGGGCAACGTGCTGCGGGCGGCGACGTACAACCCCGCGACCAACGCCTGGACCACGGTCGCGGCGGATCCGGTGGGACGTAACTACCACTCCTCCTCGCTGGTGCTGATGGACGGTCGCGTGGCGGTCTTCGGCTCCAACCCGGCCGACGGCTCGTTCGAGATGCGCGTGTCGGTCTACGAACCGGGCTACCTGTTCAAGGGCACGCGCCCGACGATCACGGCAGCTCCGGGGGCCACCACCTACGGTGCGGGGTTCGACCTCGGCGTCACCGGTGACGTGGTCAGCGCCTCGCTCACCGCCGTCGGGTCGGCCACCCACCAGACGGACACCAACGCCCGCCTGGTGGACCTGCCCATCACCGGCACCGGCACGACGCGTCGTGCCTCCGTGCCGTCCAACTCCGCGCTGCTGCCGCCCGGCCCGTACATGCTCACGGTCCTGGATGCCAGCGGTACCCCCTCCGTCGCCAGGATGGTGAATGTCCGATGAGAGCAAAGATCATGGCAGCGGCAGCAGCAGGACTGCTGCTGCTCAGCGGGTGCGCAATCGAGTCCGCCGTAGGCGCCCCTGGCGCTCCGGGCGTGGAGGCGCCCCCGGTACAGGCGGCGGACGCCCGGCCGGATGCGCAGATCCCCGAGGCCGACGTCCCGATCGCGGACGTCGCTCCCGAGGCCGCGGAGGTCAACGAGCCCGGGCCTGAGCAGGCGCAGGGCATCACGATGACCTCCGACACGGTCAAGGGCCTGGAGGCGGGTGATGTGTCGGACACGGCGCTGGCCGGCGGATGCGTACCGGGCTACGGCACGGACGGGCGGTGCCTTCCGCCCATCCCGCCCCGGCTGGTGGCCGAGCACGCCGGTCATGCGGGGATGGACGGGCCGGAGATGGCCATGTTCTACACCTGCGAGGATGTCCGGGCCCTGATCCCCGACGGCCTGGCCACGGAGGAGGACCCGCTCGGGCTCGACTCCAACGGGGACGGCATCGCCTGCGGCGCGGGTGACGACGCCAAGTAGGACGATGACAGGCAGACAACACGGACGAGCGGCGGGAAGGCAGCACATGGTCACCCGCCGCTCGTTCGTCCTTGGAGCAGCCTGGGCTGCCGCACTTCCCTCCCTGACCCATCCCCACGACAAGCCCCTCCCGACATTCAGGAGCAAGGTCATGACGCCACTGCCGAGCCGCGTGGTCGCCGGCTACTGGACGCACTGGGGCTCGCCGCTCCGGCTCAAGGAGATCCCGGCGCACTACAACACCGTCTTCCTGTTCTACGCCACCCCGGTGGGCGGCGCACCGGGCACCACCGGTGCCGTGCAGTGGAACGATCCGGGTGACGGGCGCGGAGCGGCCACCCACTTCGCGGCGGACCTGGCCGAGTTCCGCAGGACGCGCACGGCGATCCTCACGGTCGGAGGCGCACAGGCCAACGTGGACATCTCCACGCGTGCGCGCGCCCAGACCTTCCTGGACAGCATCGAGCGCATCTACGGCGAGCTCGGCGGATTCGACGGGCTCGACTGGAACAACTACGAGGGCGACCAGCAGCCCAACACCGAGCAGATGATCTGGGTCTCCCGGCAGCTCAAGGCCATGTACGGGCAGGACTTCGCGATCACCAGCCCACCGGCGCCCTGGCGTGCGGTCGACATGGTCCACTGCAGGGCGATGATCGACGCGGGCGTCCTGGACATGGTCAGCCCCCAGTACTACGACGGCCCCGACCTCTCCGCCGAGAACTACATCGTGCGCTCCGTCGACGAATGGGTGGCGCGGATGGGCGACGCCGGCCGTGTCGGCGTCGGCTTCGGCCTGGGCAATGCGGCCAACTACTCCACCCGCGCCGTCGTCGAGGGCGCGTGGAAGACCGTGGCTGCCCGCCATCCCGAGCTCCGGGGCGCCTTCAACTGGTCCTTGTCGATCGACGAGGGACTGGGCTGGCCGTTCGCCACGGACATCGGCCCCCTCGTGAAGATCGGTGTTCCCGAGACGACCCTGCCGCCCGTCCTCCCGATTCCGCTGCCCTCCCCGAGCCGCACCCACACCGTGGTCGCGGGGGACACCCTGTCCGGCATCGCGACGCGTCTCGGTATCGCCGACTGGAAGGAGATCGCCGACCTCAACGACGACGTCGAGCCCGAGGGCCTGCGTCCTGGCCAGCGCCTTGCGCTGCCCGACGCCGCTGGGGAGCCGGCCGTCCCGGATCCCGTCGCGCCGCATCCTCCCGGATGAACGGCGCGGCACCGGTCCCGGGAATGGGGACACGCTCCCCAGCGCTACAGCAACCATGAAGAAGATCGGATTCCTGTCCTTCGGCCACTACCAGGACGTGCGTGGCTCCCTCGTCCCGACGGCCCGCGAAGCCCTCGTCCAGGCCGTGGAACTCGCCGTGGCCGCGGAGGAGCTCGGCGTCGACGGCGCCTACATGCGCGTGCACCACTTCGCCCCGCAGTACTCCGCGCCCTTCCCGCTGCTGGCGGCGATGGCCGCACGGACGAAGACGATCGAGCTCGGAACCGGCGTGATCGACATGCGGTACGAGAACCCGCTCTACATGGCCGAAGAAGCCGCGGTCACCGACCTCATCAGCAACAGGCGGCTGCAGCTCGGTATCAGCCGCGGCTCGCCCGAGACAGCCCTGGACGGCTTCCGCAGCTTCGGCTACGTACCCGGGGAAGGCTCCACCGACGCCGATCTCGCCCGTGACAAGACGGCCCTGTTCCGCGCGGCGATCGCCGGGCACGGTATCGCGGAGGCCAACCCCCGCATGACGGGCAGCACGGGTAAGCTGCCCGTCGATCCACTCTCACCCGGACTCTCCGAGCGCATCTGGTGGGGCTCGGGCACCAGGGCGACGGCCCGGTGGACGGGGGAGCAGGGCATGAACCTGATGAGCTCGACGCTGCTGACCGAGGACACGGGCGTGCCGTTCAACGAACTGCAGGCCGAGCAGATCGACGTCTTCCGGAAGGCGTGGGCGCAGGCAGGCCACGAGGGGACGGGGAGGGTCTCCGTGAGCCGCAGCATCCTGCCCATCGTCAGCGAGACGGACGAGTACTACTTCGGCGTCCGTGCTCAGCGGGAGACGACGGACCAGGTAGGGATCCTCGACGGCGCACGGTCCCGCTTCGGGCGAAGCTACATCGGGCCCCCCGACGTCATCGCCGACCAGCTCGCGGCAGACGCAGCTGTGCAGGCCGCCGACACGGTGCTGGTGACGATCCCCAACCAGCTCGGCGTCGAGTTCAACGCAGCGCTCCTCGGGAACATCGTCAGGTTGGTGGGCCCAGCAGCCGGCCTGCGCTGACGTCACCCGGCCCGTGGCGAGGCGGTCCGGCTGCCTAGGACGCGGAGGAGTCCAGGCCGCCGGTCAGTTCCAGGGCGACCTCTGCCACGGTGCGCCGGCCCTCCTGCGCACGGGCGACGAGCTCCCGCAGGGCCGCGCGGTCGTCGATGCCGCGCTGCGCCATGAGGATGCCCTTGGCCATGCCGATGCGGTCACGTGTCTGCAGGGCGCCGGCCAGTTCGGTCCGGATGCGCAGGGGCGTCTCCGTTGTCTGCACATGACCGAGCAGGGCGGCGGCGGAGGCTGCGAAACGCGACAGCGCGCGCTCGGTCGCCTCGTCGAAGGCATGCGCCTCCGTCGAGTAGACCTTCATGGCGCCGATCGTGGTCTGCCCCTGGATCAGCGGAACGCTCTGGCAGGAGCGCACCGACATCTCGGCGGCCGCCGCAGCCCACCGCGGCCAGCGCTGACCGGGAGCGGTCGTGTCGTCGGCCCGTGCGGGGCTGCTCGTGGCCCACGCGTCGAGGCAGGGCCCCTCGGAGAGTTCGTACTGCAGCTCGTCGGCTCGCAGGACCGATCCGTCGGTCGCGCCGCTGCTCGTCCGTCGGCCATGGTGGATGAGGGAGACGCCGGCACCGGTGGCGCCGGGAATGAGATCCCTCGCCGCTTCGGCGAGGAGGTCCACGGCGTGCTGGACGGTTTCCTCGGTGAGGAGCAACCCGCGGATACGGCCGAAAGCCGCGGCGAGGTCGTTGAGAGTGGGTTCGGAGTTCATGGTGTGCCTTCAGAAATCCTGTGCCGGTCAGAACCGACGGAAGATCCAGCCCACTACTGGACCGGTTCCAAGATAGCGGCCGCGCCCGCGCGTGGGAAATCTCCTCATCCGGTATCCAGGGTCGGCACCATGGCCGGGCCGGAGCATGGTTTGTACCATGGGTGCAGTTGTCCGGTCGGCGTCTCGCTTCGAAGGGATCTGCGATGAAGGAAGGGCCCGCTCTCCGGTCCCTCGAACACACGCAGCACCTCCTGCAGGACCTGGTGATGACCAGTACGGGGCTCGACGACTTCCTCCAACGGCTCGTCGAGCTCGCAACCGGGGCACTTACGGGAGATCCGGGGCGTGTCATGGTGGGCGTCACCGTCCTGCGGCAGCGCGCGAAGGCCGCGATCACAGGTACCTGCCCGACGGCACGCACCCTCACCGCCATCCAGTACCGGTTCGGCGACGGTCCCGCCGTGCAGGCGGCCAACGGCGGGACGGTGGAGGTGGAGGATTTCCTGCGAAGCGCCGACTTCCCGCTCTACGGCGCAGCGGCACTGCAGCGCGGCATCCGCTCCGCTCTCGGGGTGCCGGTCCCGCTGGACGGCCCGGAGACGGCCGTCCTCACCTACTATGCGCGTGAACCCCGTGCCTTCCCCGGGGAGGCGGTCCACCGGGTGGAGCAGTTCACGGCCATGGCGGCCACGCCGCTGGGACTCACGGTCCGGCTCGCAGGGCTCACCGACAGGACCGAACAGCTCACCGCTGCCATGGAGTCCCGCACGACCATCGACCTGGCGGCGGGAGTGATCATGGCGCGCAGGGGGTGCACGCAGGACGAGGCGATCGGGCTCCTGCGCGCGGCCTCGAGCGCGCGGAACATGCGGCTCCGGGACGTCGCGTCGGACGTCCTCGCGAGCACCGTCGAGGCCCCGGTCAGCACGCACTTCGACTGAGCCGTACGCCTGGTCGCGTCAGGGCCGTCTCGAGGTCCTTCTGCCGGTCGTCCAGGTACGCTGCCCGCACCGCGAACCGCAGGGAGGCGGACGCGGACACGGCGAGTGCCTCGGCCGCCTCGCTGCCCGCGCGGTCGAAGGCATGGGGCTGAGCCGCATCGACGTTCAACGCCGCCTGCCCCTCGTCCCCGAGGGCGATGGGGACCCCGAGGATCGACCGGATGCGCCCGGTGTCGAGCCGGCCGAGATAGGTGGGCCAGCGCGGGTCCAGCGCCGTGTCGGAGCAGTACACCGTCGTCCCCGTCACGGCCGCTTCGAGACACGGCCCCTCCTGGAAACGGTTCTGGAACTCGTCGGCTCTCCGTGCGATCTCGTCGCTCGCAGCCAGCGTGCCCGCTTTCCGCCGGCGCACCAGTGTGATCGCGCAGGAGACGTCCCCCCGTCGTCGACAGCCGGCGCGCGGCGATGCCGGCGAACTCGTCGAGGAAGGCCTGGATATCGGCCGTCCCGGTCAGCAGCGCGAACAGCTCGTCGCTGACACTGCTCAGTTCCTGCTGCTCTTTCATATCGTTCCCCCGGCCCGGCCGACATGGCGCTCCGCAGTCTACGCCGCGTGTGCCGGCGCCGGTTCAGTCACCGAGGGTTGAGCGGTCCGCCGCGGCGCGGTCCACTTCCTCCTTCGCCCCGGCGACGGCGTCGTCCGCCTCACGGGCCGCCCGTTCCAGGTCGGCCGCCTCCGAATCGATGTCGGCGTGTTCCCTGCGCAGCGCCTCCAGGCGCTCCTCGAGATCCTCGATCGACGCGGCCACCCCGTCGCGCCGCACCGCCAGGCGCTGCGATCTCCGCTGCAGATCCGCGGCGGCGTCCTCGGCTTCCGCGAGTGCGTCGCGTGCCACTGCGAGACGTGCCTCGGCCTCCTTGCGCTCGCGTGCGCCCGGCTTCTTCGGGCTCCGCTCGTGGCCCGGGGTCGTGTCGTCCACGCTGTCGCCGTCCTGCCCGGGCGCGGTGAACGGGCCGCCCACGGCGCCCGTCAGGTCCACAGGATCCCAGCCCGACGCCTCCAGTGTGCGGACGAGCCGCCCGGTCAGCACCGCCGCGGCTGCCGCCGGGTCCGCGAGGGCGGCACGCAGCGTCTGTTCGACGCCGGGCAGGGCGCCGGACCCGGCGTCGACCCCGGCCTCCGCAGCTGCCTCGAGCGACTGGCGGGCGACGGCGGCGAGCAGCCGTTGGCGCTGCTGGCCGAGCGCGTGGAGCTGCGCCCGGTCGAGGTCGGCCTGCGCCTCCTTCAGCGAGGCTCCGAGCTCCAGTACCTGCTCCACCTCGTCCCTGCGGCGGGTGACGAGCAGGTTGACGAGCCAGGCGGCGGAGGCGGGCTTGGGGAGTTTGCGCAGTACGGCGGCGAGATCCTTTTCGCCTGCCTGCGAGGCCTGCTTCGCGGCGGCGTTGCGCGCCTCCGTGAACCGGTCGAGCGGCAGCGCATAGAGGGCCGAGGCCTGGTCCACGAGGTCCATGGTGCTGCGTCCTTCCGTCCGGCCCGCGGTGCGTCGCCCGGGAGCGGGATCCACCCGGCTGCGAGCACGCCCGATTATAGGCACCGGGGCCCCGGGGAACCAGCACCATTTGACCTGTGTGGATCGTCCACCGGCGGGTAGAGATGGA
Source organism: Arthrobacter sp. TJ-238 (assembly GCF_058269215.1). Lineage (NCBI taxonomy): Bacteria > Bacillati > Actinomycetota > Actinomycetes > Micrococcales > Micrococcaceae > Arthrobacter > Arthrobacter sp. TJ-238. The sequence goes on from NZ_JBZCNH010000002.1 coordinate 367,688, forward strand.
AGAGGTGCCCCGCACAGCTCGATGTCCCCCCGTCCCAGGAGATTCCTTGTACACCTCGGTAGCAGACCAGACCACGGACCAGCTCGGCGGACCCCTCAGCGTGCTCGTGCGGCAGAAGCGGGACCATGTGAGGCTCAGCGCGCTGATGGAGCGCCTGAGGGGGACCACCGGCGAGGACCAGGCTGCGGTCCTGCTGGACATCTACCGCCTGGTGTTCCCCCACGCCTTCGCCGAGGAGTCGGTACTGTGGCCCGTGATGCGCCGGGTCCTCCCGGATGGCGAGGAGCTGACGCTCGAGGTGGAGCGCGAGCACCAGGAGGTCAACGAACTCGTCACCAAGCTCGAAGGGCTCGAGGACGGGTCTCCCGAGCGGGCGGACGTGCTCGGTCGCCTCACGGAGGTCCTCGACGACGACGTCCGCGACGAGGAGGACGCCCTGTTCCCGCGACTCCAGGCCCGGGTCACCCGGCGGGAGCTGCAGGTGCTCGGCGTGCTCTGGGAACTCGTGCGGCGGATCGCCCCCACACGCGCCCACCCGGTGGTCGCCCGCCGCCCGCCGGGCAACGTCGTCGCCGCCCTGCCGCTGTCGGTCCTCGACCGCTGCCGCGACGCCGTGGACCGCGCGCTCCTCGGCGCTCCCGACTCCGCGACGCCGGCACTCCACCGGGCCAGTTCCGCGCTCGCCGCGGCCTCGCACGCCGTCGAACTGCTGCCCATCATGCGGTCCGGCGAGGATCCCTCCACGCGCGCCGTCGCAGGCAGGCCGCCGTTCCCTTGGGGGGCCGCGGTGCTCGGTGCCGCCGCCGCCGGGCTCGTCGTCGTCGCCCTGCGCCGGTCGGTACGCCGGCGCGGATAGGGCTCCGGCGTGCCGCGTCCAGCTTCAGACCGCTGCGGTGCAGGGTGGCCGCGGGCCGCGCGTCGGTGTGTACTGGGTGGAGCGGCGTTGCCCGCCCCTGCGAGGAGAGGACGTATGCGATGGAAACCCGATGCCCCAGCTGCGGGTCTGCCCTGACCGAGCTCGACGAGGGCCAGTGGCCGGCCGAAGGGCCTGTGCCGGCCGGGACGATCGCCGTGTTCCAGTGCGAGCAGGACCACCGGGTCACGGTCGGGCAGACGCAGGTCTCGGCCTAGGCTCCCGCGTCCTCGATGATGCGCGAGAGCTCGTCCCGGAGCACCCGCGCCTCGTCGACCGTGATCTCGAGATGCTGGTCCTGTTCCACCCAGCCGATCCTGATCATCGGCCGGTCCTGCGCGTCCGCGGTGTGGGACAGCCCGACGGCGAGGGCACGGCCCCCGGTTCGCGTCACGTCCCCGACGATCAGCTCGCCGCCGTCATCCTCTGCAATGGCCATGGCTCCTCCTCGGTCGGATTGCTCCTCCCATGCTAGGCGCCCGCCTCGGCCGGGCGCAGGGCGAGATTCGGGTGCAGCAGTTCGAAGCCCTCGGCGGTGAGGGCATCCCTGTCGAACGCGTCCGGCAGCAGGACTACGGTGGCCCTGCTGTCGCGGATGCTGGGGCCCGCCGTCCCGGATTCGAGGGGCGTGCATTCGAGACCCACCCCGATGCCCTCCTCGACCAGGAGGCATACGGTGCCCTCGGTGCCCGTCCCGTCCACGGGCGTCGCCGCGAAGTACTCGACGCCGTCGCGTTCGGCCAGGAAGCGCGTGCTGTCGAGGTCGATGCCGTCGAGGTCCGTCCGGATGGTCAGGACGTCCTGCTCCGTCTGCTCCTGATCCAGCAGCCCGATCACCGGTCCCGTGCAGCCCGTGAGGGCGAGCACCGCCGCGCCGCTCCATGCGGCCGGCAGCAGGAGACGGGACGGCAGGCGGCGCATGGGACTCCTGGGGACGGAACGGGAGGTGGCGGTCCCAGCCTAGCGAAGCACCGCGGCTAGGGTGGAGGCCATGAACTCCACTTCGCTGGCAGGGCGCACGTTCGTGGTCACCGGTGTCAGCCGGCGCAAGGGCATCGGCTACGCCGTCGCCTCGCGCCTCGCCGGCATGGGCGCGAGCCTCTTCCTGCACCACTACGCACCGCATGACGCCGATCAGCCCTGGGGTGCCGACAGCATCGACGACGTCGTGGCCTCCCTGCGCGGCCGGCTGCGGGACGGGGCGGGCCTGGCCCACGCGAGCATCGACCTCGCGCGGCACGACGGCGGTGAGCTGCTCGTCGGAGAGGCCCGCTCGGCGCTCGGCCATCTCGACGGGCTGGTCTGCAACCACGCGAGGAGCGGGGGAGACGGCCGGCTCGACGGGATCTCCTGGGAGGACCTCGATGCGCACTGGCAGGTCAACACGCGCTCCACCATCCTCGCGACGCAGCACTTCGCCGACCAGCACGACGGCCGGGAGGGCGGGCGCGTCATCTGGATGACGTCCGGGCAGGTCACCGGCCCCATGCCGGGGGAGATCGCATACGCGGCGTCCAAGGCGGCGCTCGCGGGACTCACGGCCTCCGTCGCCGACCACCTCGTGGACCGGCGCATCCTGCTGAACACCGTGAACCCGGGTCCGGTCAACACCGGCTACCTCGACGACGACACGGCGGACCGGCCACCCGAGACCCTGCGGGACGTCCTCGCGCACTTCCCGTCGGGGCGCTTCGGTGAACCCGACGACCCCGCGCGGCTCATCGCCTGGCTGCTGAGCGACGAGGGGCGCTGGATGGTGGGTCAGGTGCTGAGCACGGAGGGCGGCTTCCGGCGCTGGGCCTAGCGGATGCCGCTCCGCGCCAGGCCCTGTACGAAGTACTTCTGGAACGCGAGGAACATGATGATGATCGGTGTGATGGAGAGCAGCGCGAGCGCCATGATGGCCCCGTAGTCGGCGCCGTACTGACCCTGCAGGTACAGCAGCCCGATGGGCAGCGTGAACAGCTGGGCGTCCTTCAGGGCGATCAGCGGCCACGCGAAGTCGTTCCACTGGTACATCACCGTCAGCAGCACCAGCACGGCGATGAGCGGCTTGCACAGGGGCAGGATGATCTGCAGGAAGATGCGCACGGTCCCGGCGCCGTCCATCCTGGCTGCCTCCAGGAGTTCGTCCGGGATGGCGATGATGAACTGCCGGGCGAGGAAGATCCCGAAGGCGGACGCCGCCGACGGGAAGATGACCGCCCAGAACGTGCCGTAGATCCCGAGCTCGGTGACGAGGCGGAACTGCGCCACCATCAGCACCTGGACGGGCACCATCATGGTGCTGAGGACCAGCAGGAAGACGAAGCCCTTGGCCCTGAAGTCGAGCTTCGCGAAGGCGTAGCCGGCGAGCAGGTTCACCGAGACGGTGAGGACCGTGATGATCGCGGTGACCACCACCGAATTTCCGAACCAGGTGGCCGCGGGGAAGGTGCCGAAGATGGTCCGGAAGTTGTCGAGGGTCCACTCGGACGGCCAGAGCTGCAGCTCGCGGCTCACGACGTCGGCGCTCGGTGAGAAGGCGATCGTGATCATCCAGTACAGCGGGAACATCATCACGAGGCCCACGACGGCGGCGGTCACCAACCGCGCGACCGCGGAGGCCCGCTGCGCGGGTGACACGCGCCGGGCGCGGGGTGTGAAGCCTGCCGGGGCGGCTGCCCGCTCGCGGGCGGGAAGGGGGTGTGCCATGGGGATCCTGTCCTGTCCTGGAGGGCTAGCCGACGGTGTCGCGCGAGCGGTTGCCCCGCCACTGGATGGCCGTGAAGACGAGCGTGACCAGGAAGATCACGATCCCGATGGCCGCGGCGTAGCTCTGGTCGCGGGTCACGAAGCCGTTCTCGTAGGCGTAGGTGACGAGCACCGACGTCGACCGCCCGGGCCCGCCGCCCGTCATCACGAAGATGGTGTCGAAGACCTGGAACGAATAGATGACGTCCATGATCAGGAGGAAGAACGTGGACGGGCCCACGAGCGGCACCGTGAGGTAGCGGAACTGCTGCCACGAGCTCGCCCCCTCCAGCCGCGCGGCCTCGTACAGTTCCGGCGAGATGCCCTGGAGCCCGGCGAGGTAGATGACCATGTTGAACCCCACCCGGATCCACAGGGTCACCAGGATGATCGAGGTAAAGGCCGCCGTACCCTGCGACTGCCACGGGACGGTGGCGAGCCCGCCCTCCCGGAGCAGCTTGTTGATGATGCCCGTGGCCTCGTCGAACAGCAGGACGCCCATGAGGGCCGTCGCGATGCCCGAGATGACCATGGGCAGGTAGATCAGTGTGCGGAACAGCTTCCGGCCGGGCAGCACCGAGTTCATGAGCACGGCGAGACCGAGCCCGAGGGCCAGGCTCAGCGGCACCGTGATCAGCGTGAAGGCGGCCGTGTTGAGCGCCGACTGCCAGAACGTGGGGTCCGTGACGAGGCGCCGGTAGTTCTCGAGGCCCACCCAGCCGCTGGCCCCGAAGCCGCTGGACTCCTGGAAGCTGATGAGGAACGCCCAGCCGAGCGGGAGGAAGAGGAAGATGCCGAGCAGGATCAGGTTGGGGCCGAGGAACCCCGCGGCAGCGCCTGTGGAGCGCTGCTGCCGCGAGGTCCTGCCGGGCCTGGCCGTGTAGGTGGCCGCCGGGGAGGGCGGTGGAGGGGTGCTGCCGGTCGACTCCTCGCGGGCCGAGGTGTCGGCGGACATCAGCCGGCTGCCTCGTCGACGGCCGCAGCGATGTTGGCGAGCGTCTGCTCCACGGGCTGGCCCTGGGTGAAGGCGGCCTCCAGCTGGTCCCGGAGCTTCGGGTTGATGGTCGCCATGGCCGGTGAGGTGAGCTGCTGGACGTCACCCGGCTCCAGCGTGGTGGCCTGCTCCACGAAGATGCCGGCGATGTCGGGCCGCGTCTGGTAGTCCAGTTCGGTGCCGACGAGGCTGTTGAGGGTGGGCAGCTCCATGGCGCGGGCGCAGAAGTCGGACATCTGGTCCGGCTGCGTCATGAACTTCAGGAACTCGGCCGCGAGCTCGGGGTTGCGGGCGCTCCTGGTGGCGACGAGGGCGTTGCCACCGAGGTCGCAGGCGCCGCGCTCGTCGCGCGGGAGGTAGGTGGCGCCCCACTCGAAGCCCTGGATGTTCTCCTCGAGACCGGGCAGGACGAAGTTGCCCACGAAGGCCATGGCCGTGGTGCCCGCGGAGAACGCGTCGTCGGCGTACGTCGAGGACTTCACGGAACTGCTGGGAGGCACGAGGCCGTCGGTGAAGAAGCCCTGCGTGAACTCGAGCGCCTTCCTGCCGGCGTCGGAGTCGATGGCCGACCCGGTGAGGTCGTCATTGAAGAGGCGTCCGCCCGCCTGGAACAGCCAGCTCAGCCACCGCGTGGAACCGCCGAGCTGCCAGTTGTACACGAAGGGGTAGAGGTCGTCGGGGAGGGACCCGCGCAGCTGCTCCGCCACCTGCCGGAACTCGTCCCACGTCCAGGCGGAGTCGAGGCTGTCGGGGACGCTCCCGATGCCGGCCTGCTCGAAGAGGTCCGTGCGGTACACGAGGGCCGAGGTGTCCGTCTGGTGGGGGACGCCGAAGGGCTTGCCGTCGAACTGCACCGCCTGCCACATCGACGGCAGGAATTCCTCGGCGGCCGCGGTGTCGAAGTAGCTGCTGAGGTCCAGGAGCTGGTCCTGGCTGCTGTAGGCGCCGATGGTGCCGTAGTCCACGCGGAACAGATCGGGGGCCGTGCCTGCCTGCAGCTGCGCATCGATGTTCTGGAAGATCTGTTCGTAGGGGACGAGGTTGAGCTCCACCTTCGCGCCGGAATTCGCGGCCTCGAAGGCGGCGATGCCGTTCCGGAAGCCCTCCTCCTCGGCCGGGCTGCCCCACGTGGTGAAGGTGAGGGTGTCGGCGTCGCCGTCGCCCCCTCCGCCCCCTCCGCCCCCGCCGTCCCCTCCGCCCCCGCCGCCGAATCCGGCGCAGCCGTTGAGTGCCGCCGCCGCTGCGAGGAAACCTGCGCCGCCGAGGATCTGCCGTCTGGAAATGGTCATCGTTGTGCCTTCCGGGTCAGGGTGGTCACAACGTACAGCACCCCACCGACGCCGCTCCAGCTCTTGCTACGCGGGGCCTATCACGGTAGGGCGGCCGGCGCGGGTGTCAGAAGCCGACGACGGCGTGCGGCACGTAGTGCTCCTCGAGGGCCGCGACCTCGTCCCCGGTCAGCTCGAGGTCGAGCGACGCGAGGGCGTCCTCGAGGTGGTGCGGCTTGCCGACGCCGACGATCGGCGCCGACACCACGGGATTGCGGGACACCCAGGCGAGGGCCACCTGCGCCCGGGTCACGCCGCGTGCCTCGGCCACCGTGCCGACGGCGTCGGAGACGCGGCGGTCGGCATCGACGGTGCCGTAGAGGGTCTTGCCGAACTGGTCGGACTCCGAGCGCGACGTCGTCTCGTCCCACGCCCGCGTGAGCTTGCCGCGTGCGAGCGGGCTCCAGGGGAGGACGCCGATGCCCTGGTCGGCGCACAGTCCGTACATCTCGCGTTCCTCCTCACGATTGATGAGGTTGTAGTGGTCCTGCATGGTGACGAACCGCGTCCACCCGTTCAGGCGCTGGAGGTAGAGGGCCTTGGAGAACTGCCACGCGAACATCGAGGACGCGCCGATGTAGCGCACCTTGCCCGCCTTCACGACGTCGTGCAGGGCCTCGAGGGTCTCCTCGAGGGGCGTCGCGGGGTCGAAGCGGTGGATCTGGTACAGGTCCACGTAGTCGGTGCCGAGGCGGCGGAGGCTGTTGTCCAGTTCCGCGAGGATCGCCTTGCGGGAGAGGCCGGCTCCGTTGGGTCCCTCGTGCATGCGCCCGTGCACCTTGGTGGCGATGACGGTGTCCTCGCGGCGCGTGAAGTCGGCCAGGGCCCGTCCGACGATCTCCTCGCTCGAGCCGTCCGAGTAGACGTTGGCGGTGTCGAAAAAGTTGATCCCGGCGTCGACGGCGGCGCGGATCAGGGGCCGGCTCTCCTCCTCGGGCAGCGTCCACGCGTGGTTGCCCCGGTCCGGGGTGCCGTAGCTCATGCAGCCGAGTGCGAGGGGCGAGATGTCGAGGCCGGTGGAGCCGAGTTTCACGTAGCGCATGGTTCCACTCTAGTCAGGGCCCTCCCTTCCAGGGAGGTAAGGAGCGGGCGCCCAGTGAAGCCGTTCGCTACCGTGGGCGCCCGCGGGCGTGACCCTTGCGGATCGGGCAGGGGGCTTCCCCCACGGAGCCCCTACCATGCCAGCAGCAACTGTAGCCGTGTACCGGCGGAAAACAAACCGCATGACCGGTTTATGGCGAATCGAGGAAGAGATCCACCAGCCGCGGCACCCGCTCCTGCCGGTCGGCGGCCATGACGCCGGGCAGCAGCATCCGCCACAGGTCCCCGAGGCGTTCCAGCACGTCCTGCCGTCCCGTCAGGATGTCGGACACCATCTGCACGCCCGTGTAGGAACCCACGACCAGGCGGGCGAACGTCTCCGCATCGAGTTCCCGGCGCAGGTCGCCGTCGTCCTGCGCCGCGCGTGCGAGCTCCGCGAAGCTCGTCGACCAGTCCAGGTAGGGCTGCCGGACGTCATGCCCGAAGGCCGACGCCTCGAAGGTCAGGCGGATGCCGGCGCGCATCAGCGGGTGCTCGATGAGCTGCAGCGTGAATCCGCGGCAGACCAGGACCATGGTCTCCATCGCCGGTCGGCCCAGTGCCTGGACCCGCGCACCCTCGGCGGAGGCCATCGCGTGCTGCTCCCCGATGACGGCGACGGCGAGGTCCTCCTTCGCAGGGAAGTGGAAGTACAGCGCGCCCTTGGTGACGCCGGCCTCGGTGGCGACGGCAGCCAGGGCGGTGCCGCCGTAGCCCTGCTCCTGGAAGATGCGGGCGGCGGCGCCGATGATCGCCGTGCGCGTGGACCGCGCGCGCTCCTGCTGCACCATCAGGCGCCGCCGGATCCGGATGCTCGCTTCATGCTCCAATTGTCCGCCAGATGGCAAGCGGCACACCGGATGTTGCGCCCGGCTAGGGCAGGATGGCTACGTGACACGCTCAGGATCCGGCAACCCGGACGATCAGACACCCGCCCCGCGCCGACCCCTGCGGCGGCGGCAGCCGCAGGCACCGGCCCCGGAGCCGCACGGTTCCTCCGTGGCCCGGCGGTTCCGCCCGCACGCGTTCGCCGACGGCCTGCGGGCCAGCGCTGCCTGGACGGCGCGCTGCATCATCGTCCTCGCCGGCCTCGTCATCCTCTGGTACCTGACGCGGGCGCTGTGGTCGATCGTCCTGCCGACGCTGTTCGCGCTGCTTCTCGCCTCGGTCCTTTGGCCCGTCAACCGGTTCCTGCGTCGGGGCCTGCCCAAGGTCCTCGCCGCCCTCGCCACGCTGCTCGGGTTCGTCGGCGTGGTCGTGGGGATCGGGGCACTGACCGTCCCCGCCATCGCGAGCGGCATCACCGACCTCTCAGGCTTGGCCCGGGACAACGTCGCGGACCTCGCGGCCTTCGTGGCCCGCCCGCCGCTCAACCTCGACGCGGTGAACCTCGACGGGATCGTGGACACCGCCCTGGCCCAGCTGCAGGCGAACGTGGGGAACATCGTCAGCGGGATCACGGCGGGCCTCAGCGAGGTGACCTCGGCCACCATCGTGGTGCTGCTGGCGCTCGTGTTCACGTTCTTCTGCCTCAAGGACGGCGACCGCTTCATGCCGTGGGCGTCCCGCTGGACCAACTCCGCGGCCTACGGCCACGCCTCGATGATCGCCAGCGGCACCTGGCGGACGCTCTCCTCCTACATCTTCGCGCAGGCCACCGTGGCGCTGGTGGACTCCGTGTTCATCGGCCTGGGCCTCGTGCTGCTGGACATCCCGCTCGCCGTCCCGCTGGCCGTGCTCGTGTTCTTCTCCGCCTTCGTGCCGGTGGTCGGAGCCATCGTCTCCGGACTCGTGGCAACCCTCGTGGCGTTCCTCGCCTACGGCTGGGTGACGGCGCTGATCGTGCTCGGACTGGTGATCCTCGTGCAGCAGCTCGAGAGCAACTTCATCCAGCCGCTCCTGGTGGGCCGCACGCTCGAGATCCATCCCGCCGTCGTCCTGGCCTCCGTCACGGCGGGCGGCACGCTCTTCGGCATCGTCGGGGCGTTCCTCGCCGTGCCCACCACGGCCGTGGCGATCGTCGTCCTGCGGTACCTGCGTGACCTCTCGATCGAGAACCGCCCGGAGACCGGCGTGGCGTCCGGCAACCCCGACGCCGTGCCTGCCCATGCCCCGCCCGACGCGGGCGGTGGCGGGCCCGCCGCGGAGACGCCGGCCGAGCCCGGGCCCGTCGGGCACCGCGCGGAGCAGCCCGGTGACTAGGCGCCCCGTGATCCGCCCCGTGATCGCCGTGCTGGAGGGCGGGCGTCCGGTGCGGGGGCTCGAGCGCGTCGCCGGGCTCGCCGACGTGCGCGTCACCGGGGCGGAGGGCCTCGCCCGGGCGCTCGACGGCGCCGACGTGCTGTACCTCTGGGACTACTTCTCCGGTGCCCTGCCCGCCGCGTGGCACGCCGCCGGGTCCCTGCGCTGGCTGCATGTGGCGGCGGCCGGCGTGGACAAGCTCCTGTTCCCCGAGCTGGTGGCCTCCGACGTCGTCGTGACCAACGCGCACGGCGTCTTCGACCAGCCGATGGCCGAGTACGTGCTGGGCGCCATGCTGAACGCCGCGAAGGGCTTCGGCCCGCTGCGCGACGCCCAGCGGGAGGCGCGGTGGGCGTGGCGCGAGGGCCGCAACGTCGCCGGCAGCCGGGCGCTCGTGGTGGGGACGGGCAGCATCGGCCGCGCCACCGCCCGGCTGCTGCGGGCCGTCGGAGTGCGCGTCGAGGGTGCAGGACGCACCGCGAGGGAACACGACGACGACTTCGGCCGCGTGCACGCGACGGCGGACCTGGCGGCCGTGGTCGGCGCGTTCGACTACGTGATCCTCCTGGCGCCGCTGACGCCGGCGACCGAGAACCTCCTCAGCGCAGAGGTCGTCGCCGCCCTGAAGTCCACCGCCGTCCTCATCAACGCAGGGCGCGGCCGGCTTGTGGACGAGGGCGCCCTCGTGGACCGGCTGAGCGACGGGACGCTCGCCGGCGCGGTGCTCGACACGTTCGCCGTCGAGCCCCTGCCGCAGGAGAGCCCGCTGTGGTCGCTGCCCTCGGTGCTCGTGACCCCCCACATGGCGAGCAACGCCGATTCCTGGCTCGACGACCTCGCGGCACAGTTCGAGCGGAACCTCCTGCTCTGGATGGACGGCCGGCCGCTGCCCGGCGTCGTCGACAAGATGCTCGGCTACGTGCCCTCGACGGGCTGATCCGCCGGCGCCTGGGCCTGGATGACGAGCAGCATGGTCCCCTCGGGATCACGGACGTACGCCACGGTCTCGCCCCAGCGTAGGCCCATGGACCTCCGCCTCGCAGGGAGCGGCCCGCGAGGTCGTCGGGGATTGGCGCGGGCCGCGCGGCGGGTGAGACGATGGCGCTGCCGCCACCCAGACCGACCAGGAGCCACCCGTGCGCATCCGCCTCCTCCGACCGGAGATCCGCAGCAGCGCCCGCTCGGTCTGGCTGTACTTCGGCCTCATCCACCTCGGGTTCCTTGCCCGGCTGCTGCCCTTCATCCTCGGCGGGGGAGTGCTCAGCGACATCCGCTTCTACCGCGAGTGGGCCTACCTCGCGCTCGACGACGGCACCTGGCAGGGCATCGACACGGCGTGGGTGTACCCCGTCGGGGCGCTCGCGCCGATGATCGCCGCCACGGTGTTCGGCCCCTACCTCTACCAGCTCGCCTGGTTCGTGCTGTTCGCCGGCCTCAACGCCCTCGGCACGGCGGCCCTCCTCCGGCGGGGCACCGCGTCGTCGTCCACCGCCGCCTACTGGTGGCTGACGGCGACGGCGCTGCTCGGGCCGGTCGCGGTCGGCAGGATCGACGGCCTGACGGCGCCGATGGTCATCACAGGGCTGCTCCTGGTCGCCGCGCGTCCGTTCCTCGCATCGCTCCTGCTCAGCGCCGCCACCTGGATGAAGGTGTGGCCGGCCGCCGTCGTGCTCGCGGCGCTCGTCGTGGTCCGGCATGGACGGCTGCGTATCCTGGGCGCAGGGATCGCGCTGACGGCCGGGATCGCCGCCGTGGTGGCCGTGGCCGGAGACGTCCGCAACCTCACGGGCTTCCTCAGCGCGCAGGGCGCCCGCGGCATGCAGCTCGAGGCGCCCCTCAGCACACCCGGCGTCTGGCAGGCGATCACGGGGACCTCGGGCGCCTACTTCTTCGAGGACGAGGTCATCAACACCATGGAGGTCCGGGGCGCGCTGAGCGGGCTCGTCGGCGACCTCATGACACCGCTGCTCGCCCTCACCGTCGTCCTCGTCGCCGCGTTCCTCGCGATCGCGCTGCACCGCGGTGCCCGTGCGGACGCCCTGCTCGCCACGGGGTCGCTGGCGCTCGTGAGCACCCTCGTGGTCTTCAACAAGGTGGGCTCCCCGCAGTTCATGCTGTGGATCGCGGCCGTGATCGCCGCGGGGCTGGTCCTCGACCGCGCCGCCGAGTGGCGCTACCCGGCGATCGCGATGCTCGGCTGCGCGGCCCTCACCACGCTCGTGTACCCCGTGTTCTACGACGCCCTGCGCTACGAGCTCAACCCCGCCGTCGCCGTCCTGCTCACGTTCCGGAACCTGCTCGTGGTGAGCATCTTCGTCTGGTCGCTCGTGCGCCTCGGACGCCTGACGGCGCGCGCCCGCATCCCGGCCGCCGCGACTACGGGTGCCTGACGCCCTGCCCCGCAAGGACGGCGCGGTAGCCCTCCCGGTACGTCGGGTAGGTGAAGGAGAACCCCGTGGAGCGCAGCAGTCCGCTGTCCACGCGGCGCGCACCGCCGCGGGTCGGCGCCGCTTCGCCGCGGGGCGGCTCCGGCAGGCCGAGCTCGGCGGCGATGAACCGCAGCACCTCCCCGAGGTCCACGGGCAGCTCGTCGCTGCCGAGGTAGATCGGCGCGGGCTCCGCGACCTCCGTGACGAGGTGCACGATCGCCGCCGCGGCGTCGTCGCGGTGGATCCGGTTGGTCCACTGTGGTTCCGCCGGCAGCAGGGCCGCCCCGCTGGTCACCTGGTCGATCAGGCGCGTCCGGCCCGGCCCGTAGATCCCCGAGAGCCGGAGGACCGTCCCGCGGTTCGACCGGTCCAGGAGCACCTGCTCGGCCTCGCGCACGAGCCGCGCCGTCGGCGTCGTGCTCTGCGCGGGTGAGTCCTCCGTGACGAGTGCGCCGTCGAAGTCCCCGTACACCGCGGTGGAGGAGACGAAGAGGATGCGCCGCGGTGAGACGCCGTCGCGCTCGAGGGCGTCCAGCACGTTGGCCGTCGCGTCCACGTAGGCGCTGCGGTAGGCGGCCTCGGTGCGCTCGCCGGCCGCCGTGGCGATGACGACGACGTCGGTGTCCTCCGGGACCGGCGGCAGCGGCCGGGTCAGGTCCGCGGCCACGCCCTCGATGGTTCGGGGGAGCCGGTCGGGGGAGCGGCGCAAGCCGACCACACGCCCGCCCGCGGCGGCGAGCCGCAGCCCCACCTCGGTCCCGAGGTCCCCGCAGCCCGCTATCAGCACCGTCATCGATCCAGCCCTCCTGCTCGCCGGCCCGGGCGGCCGCGCACGTCGCCAGTCTAGGGCGCCGATCCCGGCCGGGCTCCCAGCCGCCGGCCGTAGACTGGCCCGCAGCGTGCCGGGGAGTGCCGGGCGGAGGAACGAGCGAGGGGGACACGTGGGGCGGGTCATCTCGGTCTCGGACAGTGTGGTGATCGCACGGTCGCCGGGGACGCTCTACGCCATGGTCAGCGACGTCACGAGGATGGGCGAGTGGAGCCCCGAGAACAGCGGCGCTGTGCTGGCCGGGGCGACGGACGGTAGGGCGGGCGTCACTGTCGGCACGGTCTTCGACGGCGCCAACACGCGCGGCCGCGTCAGCTGGACCACGCGCTGCACCGTGACCGTGGCCGAGCCCGGGCGCGAGTTCGCGTTCCGCGTGCACGCGATCGGCGGTACGAAGCGCCGGATCCCCGCCCGCATCGCGTCGTGGCAGTACACCTTCGAGGAGCACGACGGCGGCACGCTCGTCACCGAGACGTGGACGGACGACCGGCCCTGGCACGACGCCGCCGCGCAGGCGTTCGACTACGTGGCGACCGGCGGGACGACGTTCGCCGCGTTCCAGCGCGGCAACATCCGGCGCACCCTGCGGAACCTGAAGGCGGCGGCCGAGTCCGGCACACCCCGGCAGGGCCGCTAGTCGCGGATCCGCACCGCCGTCTCCCGCAGGTACAGGTCCACCCGCGAGTAGGCGTCCCGGGTGAGCGCCTTCCAGAGTTCGACGGCGAGCCGCGGTTCCTCCTTCTCCACGGTCCGGATGGCCTGGGCGGTGAGCACCTTGACGTGGACGTCCTCCAGGGCCTTGACGGTCGTCTCCTGGCGGTCGTCGCTGCCGAGCGCCAGCTCGCCGAACGTCATCCCGGCGCTCAGGGTGGTCAGCTTGAGGCGCTCGCCGGTGGGCCCGGGTGCCGAGGTGACGATCCTCCCGGAGAGGATGAAGAACACGCCGCCGAACGTCTGCCCGACGCGCCGCACCACGTGGCCCTTCTCGTAGGTGCGGTCCTCCATGTGCCTGGTGAGGGCCTCGACGTCCTCGTCGGAGAGCGGGCTGAGCGCCGGGCACTGCGCAACCTCCACCGTCGACGGGAGCAGGAGGTCGCCGCCGTACCGCATGATCAGTTCGTTCTCGCACCATTCGACGGCGGCGGTCCGGGTGTCGAAGGTGGGGACGGGACGGTCGACGTCCCTGAATGTCTCGGCGAGGGTGCCCTCGCCGTCGATCAGCACCAGGTCGCAGTCGACCTTCGCGAGGTTCTCGCGCACCTCGCCGAGCAGGCGGAGGGAGACGTCGGCCACCTCGTCGACGCGGCGCAGGTCGAGGACCACGAAGTCGACGTCGTCGTCGAGCCCGCTCAGCTCGCGCACCATGGACTCGGTGCCGGCGAAGAGGAGGTCGCCGTTGAGCTCGATCACCATCGCCTGGTGCCCGTGCTCGCGCAGCACGTCCATGGCCTCGTCGGTGCGGCGGATCCCCGAGGGTGCGGCCAGGATGTCGTAGCTGGCGCGGATGGCCGAGCGGCCCGCCCGAGCCGCGCGCACGAAGTGCAGCTCCATGTCACGGGACAGGCGCTGGCTCGTCGCCATGCCGCGCACGCTGCTGCCGTGGTCGTCGAGCGGCGGCGAGTACACGGCGAGCCCCACCTGGCCGGGCAGGACGGCGATCGTCCCGCCACCCACGCCGCTCTTGGCGGGCATGCCCACGGTGCTGATCCACGTGCCGGCGTCGTCGTACATGCCGCACGTGGTCATCACGGACAGGACCCGCTCGACGGCGAGGATGTCCATGGCCTCGACCCCGGTCAGGGGGTTGCGGCCCGAATTGGCCAGCGTGGCCGCCATGACGGACAGGTCGATGCAGTTGACCATCACCGAGCACTGCCGGAAGTAGTCCTCGATGACGGGTGTCGGATCGTCCTCGATGATGCCGAACGACCGCAGGAGATAGGCCAGGGCACGGTTGCGGTGGCCGTGCTCCAGCTCGGACCGGAAGATCTCCTCGTCGACGCCGAGCTGGCGTCCGGCGAAGTGCGAGTAGGTGCTGAGGATGCGCTTGAAGCGCCGGTTGCCGCCGCGGGACTGCACGAGGGAGGTGGCCGTCAGGGCGCCGGCGTTGATCATCGCGTTCGCGGGGCGGCCCGTGCCCGGCGCGAGCGAGATCTCGTTGAACGAGTTGCCCGAGGGCTCAACGTCCACCTTCGCGTCCACGGCGTCCATCCCGAGGTCGGAGAGCGCCAGCCCGTAGGTGAAGGGCTTCGAGATGGACTGGATGGTGAATTCCTCGCGCGTGTCACCGATCTCGTACATGTAGCCGTCCACGGTGGTCAGGCAGATGCCGAAGTTGTCCGGGTCCACGTTCGCCATGGCGGGGATGGTGCTGTACGGCTTGCCGTCCTTCAGATCCGAGATCTCCCGGTGGATGGTCCGCAGGTAGGTCTCGATCGGTGATTCCATGCTCTCCACCCTACGGTGCGGGAGCGGGGGCCTCCGTCGGGGCAGCGGGTGGTCGGAGGATGTTCAGCCGATGGTCAGCGGCTGGTCATGGTGCTCAGGGTGTGGCGGACGGACAGCACGAAGAGCTGGGCGACGGCGGTCGTGATGCCGAGCAGCAGCAGCACGGGTGCGGCGAAGATCGTCCTGTCGTACCACGGGGCGACATAGCTTTGGCCCGCGGTGAGGGCCTCCATGGACTGCTGCGCGTAGATCGACGGCGCGGCGAGGAGGAACACCCCGAGCGCGGCGAGGACGCCGGCGGTGATCCAGGCCCATCGGTCGTACGGGTTCCGTGGCGGTGCCTCGACCTGCTGCGCGGGAGCCGCCACCTCGCGGATGGCGGAGGTCTCGACCGCCGGAGCCGGTTCGTCGGGCAGCGCGGGGGCGAGCGGCGCCGGTGTCGCCATGCGCGAGGCCGACTCCGTGGCACCGCCGCGCTGGTAGATGCCCTCGTAGCGCGGGTCGTACGTGGACTGCACGCGGTCGCTCATCGATCGTCCCTCCCCCTGGTTTGATGGATGACCCAGTAAAGCACGGTGGCCCGGGCGAGGGAACGGCGCCCCGGTCCCTGGCACCGGCGTGGTCAGCGCCGGGTGGCGAGGCTGTGGAGCAGCCGCTCCTCGGCGTCGTGCCCCGGTGTGATCCCGCGGGGGATACGCAGCAGGAAGATCACGCCGAGCACCCACCAGAGACCGAACAGGATCCACGGCGGCGGAGTGAGCGCCGCCGGCATGCCGGGCAGGTATAGGCTGAGCAGGCCGACGCAGAGCACGACGGCGATCCAGCCGATCACGGTGCCACCGTTTCCGGCCCCGCCGATGCGCAGTGGCCGCTCCATGGCGGGTTCGCGCCGACGCAGGATCACGAAGACGAGCGCCACGAGGATGTAGGCGAGGACGATGCTGGGAGCACCGGAGTCGACGAGCCAGCCGAGCATCTGCGTGCCGAAGAACGGCGCTGCGAAGGACAGCGCACCGATGAAGATCAGCGCGTTGACGGGTGTCCGGTAGCGGGGGTGCAGGACGCCGAACCATCGGGGGAGCATGCCCGAGCGTGACATCGAGTACATCAGTCGGGATGCGCCGAGCAGCAGCGAGTTCCAGGAGGTCAGGATGCCGGCGATCCCGCCGGCGATCAGGATGTTCGCCATCACGTCGGACCCGAACATCGCGCCCATCGCGTCCGCCGTCGCGATGTCCGCACCGGCGAGTTCGTCCGCCGGCATGGCGGAGGACGTCGTCAGGATCGTCATCACGTACCAGATGGTCGCGAGGACGACGGCGACGACGACGAGCCGGCCGATCTGCCGCGCCGGGATGTCGACCTCCTCCGCGGACTGCGGGATGACGTCGAAGCCGACGAACAGGAACGGCACGACGACGAGGACGGCGAAGAAGCCCGCCGATCCGCCCGTGAAGAAGGGCTGCATGTTCGTCGACGAGCCACCGGTGATGCTGCCGAAGATCAGGATCAGTCCGATGACGAGGAGAAAGACGACGACGAACGTCTGCGCTGCACCGGCGATCTTGACGCCTCGGATGTTGATGAGCGTGATCACGACCGCGGCGACGGCGCCGACGAGTGCCCACGTGAGGTGCACCTCGTCACCCGCCACGGTCCAGAGCGGGATGCGGCTGAGACCGGGGAAGATGTACTCCGCGGTCCGGGGGAGGGCGACGGCCTCGAAGGCGACGATCGTGACGTAGCCCCCGGTGATGGCCCAGGACCCCACGAAGGACCATCGCGGGCCCATGCCCCGCAGCAGGAAGTTGTGCTCGCCGCCGGCCTTCGGCATCGCGGCCGTCAGCTCGGCGTAGGTGAGTCCGACGACGCCCATGATGATTCCTCCTGTCACCATCGCGAGCACCGCTCCGCCGGTTCCCGCCGAGGCGATCCACCCGCCGGTGAGCACCACCCAGCCGAAACCGATCATCGCGCCGAACCCGAGGGCGAGGGCGTCCCAGTTCCCGAGGACCTTCAGGAGCGAGGTGTCCTCCCCATGCGTCGTGCCCTTGGGGCTCTCCGGTGTCGGCATGATTGCTCCGTCCTCTGCGGGTCCACTGCTGATGCGGGATCCGGGTCGCCGGTAAACGGTCCCGGTCGGCCGTCCCTCCGCTGGACTCCGGGTGACCCACTGTAGGTGATCGACGGGCCCGTGGGGAGTGTCCGGGCGACGGCGGATGATGGAATGATCTTCTGACCGCAGACCCGTGCGGCCCGGACCACGATCGGAGTCGCGAATGCCAGCGCGTCCTGCCCGCAGCACGACGAACCCGCCGCGCCTGTCCCTCCGGCCCCCGCAGGGCGTGACGCGCGTGGACGAGCCGCATCTGCTCGACGGCGACCACCGCGAGGGCGAGCACTACGAGCGGCTGGCCCTCGACGGCGAGGAGATCGCCGGTATCACCCTGCAGGAGTGCGTGCTCGACGGGGTCTCGCTGAACGACACCGAGCTGCGAGGCGCCCGGATCATCGAGTGCGCGTTCGAGGACCTCTTCGCCCCGGTCCTCCGCGCCCCGCGCAGCAGCTGGCGGGAGACATCGCTGCGGAGCACGCGCTGGGGGTCCGCGGAGCTCTACGACAGCCGGTTCGACGCCGTCCACCTCGACGGCGGGAAGCTCGACTACGTGAACCTCCGCAGCGCGCGGCTGACGGACGTGCTCGTGAGCGGATGCATCATCGGGGAGCTGGACCTCACCGGCGCGAAGGCGACGCGGCTCGCCCTGGCGGACTGCACCATCGGCACGCTAACCCTCGACGGCGCGCAGCTCCGGGACGTGGACCTGCGCACCAGCAGCTTCCGCAGTATCCAGGGGCTCGACGGGCTGCGCGGCGCCACCATCGACGAGTACCAGCTGCAGCTGCTGGCGCCCTTCCTCGCCGAGAGCATGGGCCTGCGGATCGAGGACTGACCCCGGTCAGGATCGGGTCAGGCCCGCAGTCCTACTTGGGGTGGCCCGGGCCGGTGGGGTGCGCGACGCCCGGGGGATAGCCGGGCCCGCCCGGGTGGGCAGGGCCGGAGGGGTGGCGGTCGTCGTCGTGGTCCCGTGCAGGAGCAGGAGCAGGAGCAGGAGCAGGTGCAGCAGCAGGTGCAGGTGCGGGCTTCTGGACGGCGCTCGGGGCGGGTCCGGCCGCGGAACGGTGTACGGGCGGTCGGAACGGCGCGAGGGGCGGCCCTGCCGGGGACTGCGTCTGCAGCGACGCCGGCTCCGGCGCCCGCGTCCACGGCGGCACGCCCGGGTCCGCCGGCAGGAGCGTGGGGTAGGCGCCCCACCCCCCGGGGTACGGAGCAACCGGCTGCGCCACCGGCTGCGGCGCGACCGTGCGCGTGCGGTCGATGCCCAGGCGGTCCGCGAGGCGCACGATGACGACGGCCGTGACCCCCATGGTCAGGGCCGACACGACCAGGCCGCCCACCGAGCCCTCGGTGGAGTTCACGTCCACGAGTCCGAAGGCGCCGAGCACGAAGATCGTCATGTTGTTGATGGCATGGACGGCGATCGCGGCCTCGAGCCCGCCCGTGCGCCAGCTGATCCAGCCGGCGAAGATCGCGAAGATCGCCACGTCCGTCTGGCCGAGCGGGTCGTAGCCGTGACCGAGGACGAACAGGGGCACGGGGAGCAGGATCGCGAAGGCCGGGTGTCGCAGCCAGCTGCCGATGGCCTGCATCAGGAAGCCCCGGAAGACGTACTCCTCCGCGGCGGCCTGGAACGGGACGGCGAGGAGGGACAGCGCCAGCATGACGAGGAGGATCGTGGTGTCCTGCTGGACGGGTGCTGCGGCGGCCTCCTCGGGGAAGAAGAACCCGATCCCGGTCGAGACGGCGAGGCTGGCGAGGAAGACGGCCAGGGCGGCGCCCGTGCAGATCGCGAGCCAGCGCCAGCGGATCCGGCCGGCCACTGAGGACAGCAGACCGATGGGTCTCGGCCCCATGATCAGCGCCGCGAGGGCGAGCGCCGGGATCATCAGGATGAGCGACACCAGGGTGAAGGCGAACATCACCGGGTTGCTGAGGTCCAGCACGGTCAGGGCGTCGAGGTAGGGACCCACCCCCGTGGGCGAGAGGAACGCCAGGCCCAGGCCCGCCACCAGGACCACCAGGAGGAACACGATGTAGAACACGAAGCCGAGCAGTGCCGTGAGGAGCGGTTTCCACCATCGGTGACGCGGCCACGAGAGGGCCAGGCGGTGGTATTCGTACTGTCCGTCGACCTGTTGCATGGTTCTACCGTAGTGCGGATTCCTTGGCGCTCTCTGCGCTGTTTTCCCTGCGGTCATGCCGGTGGCGCAGGTGGCCGAGGAGGGTGACGATGGCGGAGAGCAGCGCGGACACGGCCACCCCGAGCCAGAGGCCCACGGAGAGGGCCAGCGCGCCCACCACGGCACCCGCCATGATGAGCACGATCGCGGAGGCACGGCGCGCCCAGAACGGGCTCTTCCCGCCGGCGAGCCGTGAGTCCGACGCGAGGCCGGTGATCGTGGAGGTGACCACGACGGTCGTGATCTCCGCGACCTTGAGGCGCTTCGCCGTCGCGGCCTGGACGCCCATCACGGTGGCGAGCACCGACGTCGTGATGCTGCCGAGCACCTCCTCGGCGTGGACGTCCACGAGCGCCACGTACACCGCGAGCGCCGTCAGGCCGACCGTCACAGCCAGCAGGGTGCCCGAGGTTCGACCGGACCATCCTTCCGGCGCCTTCCTCAGCACCCGGCCGGCGAGCGCAGCGCCGACCATGAAGAAGACGAGGGCGAGGGCCGGCCGCAGGATCGGGAGGTCCGCGCCGCCGGCGAAGGCCATGCCCAGGAGCACGACGTTGCCGGTCATATTGCCCGTGAAGACGCGGTCGAGCCCCAGGTAGCCGACGGCGTCGATCACGCCCGTGGAGAAGGTGAGCGCCAGCATGAGCCACAGATGCAGGCGGTCCGTCGCCACCCTGTTCTTCTTCACGATGTTTTCCTTCGGTAATAACCTTGAAACGAATGTATACGAAGCTTATCGTCGTACCCGTGATTGTATTCAATCTGAGTACCCGTTGCAGTGCAGAAGCAGTTCCGTCCGCCCTCCCGTGAGGAACCCCATGCAGCACTACCCGCAGTACCCCCGGGGCCCGATGCCCCGCCGTCCCGGGAGGCAGGTGCGCCTGCTCGCCGCGGCCGCCGTCGCCCTGGCAGCCCTGACCGCCTGCCAGCCGGTGCAGCCGCTCCCGGCGGCACCCGTGCGAGACGACGTGACGGGCGTGCCCGTCGGGGACACCGCCGTCCGGGAGGGCGGCGACCTCGTCATGGCGCTCTCCGCCGAGCCGGACCGCCTGGATCCGACGACGTCGTCGTCCCTCTACACGCGCTATGTCATGCAGACCATGTGCCAGAAGCTCTACGACATCGACGCGGAGGGCGAGCTCGTCCCGCAGCTCGCCACGGCACTCCCGGAGATCTCCGAGGACGGCCTGACCGTCACCATCCCCGTGCGCACCGACGCGGTGTTCGCGGACGGCGAGCCGTTCGACGCCGATGCCGTCCGTGCGACCCTCGAGCGCCACCTCACCCTCGAGGGTTCCACGCGCAGGAGCGAGCTCGGACCGATCAGCGGGATCCGGGCCGTCAGCCCAGACCGCGTCCAGATCAGCTACGAGAAGCCGTTCGCACCGCTCACCGCCGCGCTCGCCGACCGCGCCGGCATGATGCTCTCGCCGAAGGCGATCGCGGAGCAGGGCGCCGACTTCGGCACCAGCCCGGTGTGCGTGGGGCCGTTCAAGTTCGTGAACCGCGTGCCGCAGACGTCCATCACCGTGGAGCGCGACCCGCTCTACTACGACGCCGACAGCGTGCACCTGGATACGATCACCTACCGGATCATCACCGACGCGAACATCCGCGCCGCGAACCTGCGCTCCGGTGACGTGCAGGTGGCCGACACCATCTCGCCGCAGGACGTCGACGCGCTGCTCAAGGAGGACGGCGTCGGCGTGCTGCAGGTCGGTTCCCTCGGCTACCAGGGGCTCACGGTCAACGTGGGCAACACCGAGGGCGTGGGGGAGCCCACGGGCAGCATCGACACCCCGCTCGCGCAGGAGAAGGCGGTCCGCATGGCCCTGTCCATGTCGATCGACCGCGAGGCCCTCGTCAACACCGTGTTCAACAGCTGGTTCGAGCCCGCCTGCTCGCCCATCTCACCCGACAGCCCGTACGCCTCCGCAGCGAGTGAGGCCTGCCCGCCGTACGATCCGGAGGGCGCGAAGAAGCTCCTCGCGGACGCCGGCCTGGAGACCCCGTACCCCGTGCGGATGCAGGTGACGAACACGCCGGACACCCTGCGCTACGGGCAGGCGCTCCAGGCCGCCGTGGCCGACGGCGGCTTCGAGCTCACCGTGGTGCCCGTGGAGTACTCCACGCTCCTGGACGTGCAGTCCCAGGGTGATTTCGAGGCCCTGCAGCTGGGCTGGTCCGGGCGGATCGACCCGCACGGCAACATGTTCAACTTCCTCTCGACCGGGGGCGGCAACAACTACTCCGGCTACAGCAACCCCGCCGTGGACGACCTGCTCACCAGCGCGGCCCAGATCAACGACGTCGAGGAGCGCGCGGCCCTCTACGGCCGGGCCGTGGAGCTCGTGCAGCAGGACAACCCCCTGATCTACCTGTACCGGCAGCGGAACCTCACCGCCTACAGCACTGACGTGGCCGGTGTGGAGACCTTCGCCGACGGCGTGGTGCACCTGAGCAGCGCCGCCTTCATCGAGCCGTCCGCCGAGGAGAACTGACATGGGCCGCTATCTCGTCACCCGGCTCTGGCAGTCGGCCGTCACCCTGATCCTCGCCTCGATCGTGGTCTTCATCGGGGTGCGGCAGCTGCCCGGCGATCCCGCGCTCGCCATGGCGGGGGAGGAGGCGACCCCCGAGCAGCTCGCCGCCGTGCGGGCGGAGATGGGCCTCGACCAGCCCCTCGTCACCCAGTACTTCGCGTTCGTGGGGAACATGTTCCGCGGCGACTTCGGCGAGTCCACCCGGACGGGCACGCCCGTCACGGAGCTGATCGCCACCACGCTGCCCGTCACGCTGTGGCTCTCGGCGTACGCGATCGTGGTGGCGATCGTCGTCGGGATCGTCTTCGGCGTGATCGCCGAACGGTTCCGCGGACGCTGGCCCGAATGGATCGCGAACGCCTTCGCCCTCATCGGCCTGTCCGTGCCCAACTTCTGGCTCGGCATCCTCGCGATCCTGTACCTCTCGGTGACCCTCGGGTGGTTCCCCGCTTCCGGGTACGTGGATGTGCTCTCGGACCCGCTGCGGGGCCTCTACTACCTCACGCTGCCGGCCCTGATCCTCGGTACCGGGCTCGCCGCCGTCATCATGCGCCAGACCCGAGCGTCGATGATCGAGACCATGACCACGGACTACGTGCGGACGGCGCGCGCCAAGGGCCTCGGCCGGGGCCGCGTGCTCGTGCGCTACGGGCTGCGGAACTCGCTGATCGTCGTCGTGACCATCGTGGGCCTGCAACTCGGCGGCCTCATCTCGGGTGCCGTGGTCACCGAGCGCATCTTCGCGCTGCCGGGCTTCGGGAAGCTCACGCTCGACGCCGTCTTCACGCGCGACTACCCCGTGATCCAGGCCGTGGTGCTGATCATCACCGTCAGCTACATCCTCATCAACCTCGCCGTGGACGTCCTGTACTCGGTGGTCAACCCCAAGATCCGCGTCGGAGGAGCAAACTGATGGCCGTCGAGACACTGCCCGCCGGAACAGGGACGGGCGGCGAGGGCCTCGGCTCCGGCCGCGGCCGCATCCTGTCCTCCCTGCGCTCCAACCCACTCGGCATCACCGGCGGCATCATGCTCGTGCTCGTGGTGCTGGCCGCGCTCCTCGCCCCGGTCCTCGCGCCCTACCCGCCCACCGAGGTGCACTTCGCCACCCCGTTCCAGCGCCCGCTCACCGAGGGCTTCCCGCTCGGCACCGACGACCTCGGCCGGGACATCCTCTCGCGCCTGCTGTTCGGGATCCAGACCTCGCTGCAGGTCGGGGTGCTCTCCGTGCTCCTCGCCGTGGTCATCGGCACGCCGCTCGGCCTGCTCGCGGGCTACTCCCGCGGGTTCGACGCCGTCATCTCCCGGCTCACGGACGTCACGCTCGCCTTCCCGTTCCTCATCATCGCCGTCGGCCTCGCCGCCATCAGCGGACCCAGCCTCGGCAACGCGGCGATCGCGCTCGGCATCGCGCAGATCCCCACCATGATCCGGGTGGTGCGCGGCGAGACGCTGCGCATCAAGGAGAGCGACTTCGTGCTCGGCGCCCGCACCATGGACGCCTCGCCGACGTGGATCATGCTGCGGCACGTCCTGCCCAACGCCACCTCCGCGATCATCGTGCAGGCCACGGTGATCATGCCGGTCGCGGTCATCGGCGAGGCCCTGCTGTCCTTCCTCGGCCTCGGCATCCAGCCGCCCACCCCGAGCCTCGGCATCATGCTCTCCGACGCCCAGCAGTACCTCTTCCGCGCACCCAGCGCGGCCATCTTCCCGGGCGTCGCGATCGCCCTGATCTGCCTCGCCTTCAACCTGTTCGGTGACGCCCTGCGCGACGCCTTCGACCCGACGAACACCACCCGGAAGTGACAAGAATGACGTACACGGCCCCACCCTCCTTCACCACCCGGCCCACCCTCCAGGGCACGTTCGGCATGACCGCGTCCACCCATTGGCTCGCCACCGCCTCCGCGCAGGCCGTTCTCGAGCGCGGCGGCAACGCGTTCGACGCCGCCGTC
The DNA here is from genome assembly GCF_058269215.1 of Arthrobacter sp. TJ-238. NCBI lineage: Bacteria > Bacillati > Actinomycetota > Actinomycetes > Micrococcales > Micrococcaceae > Arthrobacter > Arthrobacter sp. TJ-238. The sequence continues at coordinate 391,483 of NZ_JBZCNH010000002.1, forward strand.
GCCGGCGCCTTCGTCCTGCACGTCGTCGAACCGCACCTCAACGGACCCGGCGGCGACATGACCGGCGTCTTCGCCACCGCCGAGGAGCCGGGCCGCCCGGTGGTCCTCATGGGCCAGGGCCCCGCCCCGGCCGCCGCCACCCGCGAGCACTACCTCGCCGAGGGCCTCGAGCTCGTCCCCGGCGCGGGTGCCCTCGCCGCGGCCGTCCCTGCCGCCGTCGACGCCTGGCTCCTGCTGCTGCGCGACCACGGCACGTGGGAACTCGCGGACGTCCTCGCGTTCGCGATCGGCTACGCACGCGACGGCCACCCGGTCGTCGGGCGCGTGGGTGCGACCATCGCCGCCGTGGCGGATCTCTTCACCGAGCACTGGCCCACGTCCGCGGCCCTCTGGATGCCCGAGGGCCGGCCGCCGCGCGAGGGCGAGGTCATCCGGAACGAGGCCTACGCCCGGGTTCTCGGCTCCCTCGTCGCCGCGGCTGCGGGCGGCGCCGGCAGGGCGGAACGCATCGACGCCGCCCGGCTCGAGTGGCGCACCGGGCTCGTGGCGCAGGCCTCCGCCGCCTTCGTCGCGACGCCGCACCGGCACTCCTCGGGACTCGACCATGCGGGCGTGATCACCACCGAGGACTTCGCCGGTTTCGAGGCCGGTTACGAGGACGCGACGACGCTCGAGTTCCGCGGCCACACCATCGCCAAGACCGGCCCGTGGGGACAGGGCCCAGCCCTGCTGCAGACCCTCGCGATCCTCGACGGGTTCGACGACGACCGTCTCGACCCGTCCACGGCGCTCGGCGCCCACACCATCCTCGAGGCGCAGAAGCTCGCTATCGCCGACCGCGAGGCCTACTACGGTGACGCCGAGGTCCCCATGGAGTACCTGCTCTCCGCGGAGTACGCCGCCGGGCGCCGCGCCCTCATCACCGATGAGGCGTCGCTCGAGTTCAGGCCCGGGACCGTGCCAGGCATGCAGCCCTTCACCCCGCCGCTGCGCACCGACTACACGCCGCCCGCCCTCGTCGGCAGCGGCGGCTTCGCCGGGGTGGGCGAACCGACGGTGTCGCGCAGCGGCGAGACGCGCGGCGACACGTGCCACATCGACGTCGTCGACGCGGCCGGCAACATGGTCTCCGCGACGCCGAGCGGCGGCTGGCTGCAGTCCTCCCCGACCATCCCCGAACTGGGCTTCTGCCTCGGCTCGCGGCTCCAGATGACGTGGCTCGAGGACGGCGCACCGTCCACCCTGCACCCCGGCAAGCGCCCGCGCACCACGCTCACGCCCACGCTGATCCTGAAGGACGGCAGGCCCGTCGTCGCCCTCGGTTCGCCGGGCGGCGACCAGCAGGACCAGTGGCAGCTGCTCTACATCCTCCGCACCATCGTCGGAGGCTACACGCCGCAGCAGGCCATCGACGCGCCGTCCCTGCACACCACGTCCATCCCCGGGTCCTTCTGGCCGCGCACCTGGGAGCCGGGCGGCGCCGTCGTCGAGGACCGCCTCGGCGAGGACGTCATCGACGACCTCGGACGTCGGGGCCACGTCGTGACGCGGGCGGGGGACTGGTCGCTCGGGCGCCTGTCCTCCGTGGCCAGGGACCACGAGACCGGTGTGCTGTCCGCCGCCGCCAACCCGCGAGGAGCACAGGGCTATGCTGCAGGACGCTGAGAACATCCTGGAGGTCACGGACCTGGAGGTCGCCTTCGGCGGCACGCCCGTGCTGCACCGGATCAGCTTCTCGATGCGGCGCGGTGAGCGCGTGGCCATCGTGGGCCAGTCCGGCTCCGGCAAGTCGACGGCGATCGGCGCGATCCTGCGCCTGCTCCCCGGCAGCGGGCGCATCTCGCACGGCTCCATCGTGCTGGGCGCCGGACGTACGCGTGGCGACGTCGAGGACCTCGCCACGGCGACCGAACCCGTGCTGCGCACCATCCGCGGGCAGCGCGTGGCGCTCGTGCCGCAGGACCCGATGTCCAACCTGAACCCGGCCATGAAGATCGGCCCGCAGGTCGCCGACGCGATCGTCGCCAGCCTGCGCGGCGAGGCGAAGCCCGACCGCGCCGAGGTGCGGAAGCGGGCCGTCGCCCTCCTGTCCGAGGCGGGCATCCCCGACGCCGACCGCCGCTACGGGCAGTACCCGCACGAGTTCTCCGGCGGCATGCGGCAGCGCGTGCTCATCGCCATCGCCCTCGCGGGCGAACCCGAGCTGCTCATCGCGGACGAGCCGACCTCCGCGCTGGACGTCACGGTGCAGCGGCAGATCCTCAACCACCTGCAGTCGCTCGTGGATGCGCGCGGCACGTCGCTGCTGTTCATCACGCACGACCTCGGGCTCGCCGCCGATCGCACGGACCGCATCATCGTCATGTCCGAGGGGCGGATCGTCGAGGTGGGCACACCCCGGCAGATCCTCCTCGCCCCGCAGGAGGAGTACACGCAGCGGCTCGTCGCAGCAGCCCCCTCCGTCGCGGCGGCGCTCGACGCGACACCCCTGACGGCGTCGGCTCCCACGGACGGCAGGGCGCCGTCCATCCTCGTGGTCGAGAACCTCGTCAAGGAGTTCGCCCTCCGCGGCCAGCGCGGCAGCACGGTGCGCGCGGTCAACGACGTGTCCTTCACGGTGCCGCGCGGCACCACCACGGCGGTCGTCGGAGAATCGGGCTCGGGCAAGACCACCGTGGCGCGCATCATCCTCGGACTCGAGACGGCGTCGTCGGGGCAGGCCCTGATCGACGGCGAATCCCTGGCGACCACGCGCGGCGCCCAGCGCCGGGCGCTCCGGCGCAAGGTGCAGCCCGTCTTCCAGGACCCCTACGGTTCGCTCGACCCGACGTACAGCATCGAGCGCCTGATCGACGAGCCGCTGCGCATCTTCGGCGTCGGCGACCGGCGGAGCCGCCAGTCGCGGGTCGGCGGGCTCCTGGACCAGGTGGCCCTCCCGCGGTCCGTCGCGCAGCGCCGGCCGAACGAGCTCTCCGGCGGCCAGCGACAGCGCGTCGCCATCGCCCGGGCGCTCGCCCTCGAACCGGAACTGCTCATCTGCGACGAGGCGGTGTCCGCGCTCGACGTGCTCGTGCAGGACCAGATCCTCGCGCTGCTCGCCGACCTGCAGGATAGGCTCGGTCTCACCTACCTCTTCATCACCCACGACCTCTCGGTGGTCCGGCAGATCGCCTCCGCCGTCGTGGTGATGAGGTCGGGCGACGTCGTCGAGAGCGGTTCGGTGGACGATGTCTTCAACCGCCCGCGGGCCGAGTACACGAAGGAGCTTCTTGGAGCGATCCCCGGTGCGGCCTTCGCGGCCTGAGGCGGACGCGGCCGCCCCACAGCGCGTCCTCGACGCCCTCCGCCGCGACATCATCCTCGGCACGCTGCACCCCGGTACGCGGGTGACGGAGGCCGCGCTCGCCGCCACGTACGGGGTCTCGCGCATCCCCGTCCGGGAGGCGCTGCGCGCCCTGGAGGCGGAGGGCTTCGTCGAGTCGCGTCCCTACGCCGGCTCCACCGTGGCGCAGATCCCGCTCGACGACGCCGAGGACCTGTTCGCCGTGCGCAGGGTCATCGAGGCCACCATCGCGCGGCGTGCGGCGCTGCGCGCGACGGCGCACTTCGCCGGCGAGGCACCGAGCACCGAGTGGTGGACGGCACGCCGCGCCCTGGTCGACATCCTCGACGACGGCGACCGCGCCGTGGCAGCCGACGCCCTCGCGGACCTGCCCGAGCTGAACATCCGCTTCCACCTCGGCGTCGCCGAGCTGAGCGGCAGCGCGTCGCTGGCGGCCCTGCTGCGGCAGATCTCCGGCAAGATCGAGTGGCTCTACGCGGCGGACGTGGACAACCGGGGCAAGCAGTCGTGGGGCGAGCACCGCCAGATCATCGCGGCGATCGACGCAGGCAACGCGGACGAGGCCGAACGCCTCATGGCAGGCCACGTGGGCTCCTCGCAGCGCGGGTACATGGAGCGGTTCTCGGCGGACGCGCCGGGACCGGGGACTGCGGGCACGACGGCGGCGAAAGCTACAGGAACGGACGCAGCGGGGCGAGGATGAGTTCGCTGGCGCGGGCCACGACGTGGCGGCCCTCCCACTCCTCACGCGTCAGCACGCGACTGTTGGATGAATCCACCGCGAAGATCTTCTCCATGGTGCCCGCGAGGTGGCGGTCGAAGATCTCGAGGTTGATCTCGTAGTTGCCCGTGAGGCTGAGGCGGTCGATGTTCGCCGTGCCGACCGTGCTCCACTCGCCGTCGATCGTGGCCGTCTTCGCGTGGATCATGGAGTTCTGGTACAGCAGGATCCGCACGCCCGCGTTGATCAGCGACGAGTAGAAGCCGCGCGAGAGCCAGTCCGAGACCACGTGGTTGGAGTCCTCGGGGAGGATCACGCGGACGTCCACGCCGCGGCGGCTTGCCCGCAGGAGGGCGTCGAGGATCTGCCGGTCCGGGATGAAGTACGCGGTGGTGATGAAGATGTGGTGCTTCGCGCGGTTGATCGCATCCAGGTAGATGCCCCGGATGGGGAACACGAGGTAGGCAGGAAGGTTGTTGACGGCGCGGATGCGCGGTTCCCAGAAGGACGCGCTCAGGTCCGGCAGCTCCGGCCGGCGCGGCTTGGCGCGGAGGTTCCAGAAGCTGGCGAACGCCTCGCGGAGCTCCCACACGGACGGGCCGCGGATCTCCAGGTGCGTGTCCCGCCACTTCGTCGCGTAGAGGGAGCCGATGTTGTACCCGCCCACGAACCCGACCTCGTCGTCGACCACGAGGACCTTGCGATGGTCCAAGCCGGTGCCGCGGATGTTCGTGAACAGGATCGACGGGCGCAGCACGGGGAAGCGGTAGGCGTTGACGAGCGGGTGGAAGGAGTAGAAGAACGGGTTGACCACGAGGTTCGCGAAGCCGTCGTAGATGACGAAGACCTTCACGCCGCGCTCGGCGGCCCGGTTCACGGCGTCGCGGAACCGCGCGCCGACGGCGTCGCCCTTCCAGATGTACGTCTCGAGCAGCACCTGGTGCTTCGCGCCGTCGATCGCCGCGATCATGGCGTCGAAGAGGTCCTCGCCGTACGTGTACACCGTGGTGTCGGTGTCCGCGATCGTGGTGTGGAAGGTCCCCGGCTGGGGGAAGCCGGGCCGCCGGGTGCGGCGGCGCTTCTGGTAGGTGTCCACGCCCACGAGCCCGCCGATGACCACCGCCTGCGCCGAGAACAGGGTGATCGCGGCCCGCTTGACCGTCACACCGGCGAACCCCATCATCGTCCTGCGCTCCAGCCACCTCATGCGCCCAGCGTATCGCCCCTTCCCGGACATGCCGTGGTCCGGCCCGGCCGGGGCCGCGCCGTTCGTGGTGATCACCGATGCCGGCCGACTAGTGCCGGCCGATCTCGGTGGCCTGCGCCACCGCGGCGTCGACGCCGGCCCGCCACGGGAAGCCGTGCCCCGGAAGGACGGTCCCTGCGGCGGTGGCGCGCAGTGCGTCGAGCGAGCGCAGGGCCGTCGCGAAGTCCGCGGTCGCTGCCATGGCCACCACCTGCGGGCCCGGGCGGCCCGTGTAGGGGTCGCGGGTGACGAGGGCGTCGCCGCTGATCACGGCATCACGATCCGGGAAGTGCAGGGCGCAGTGCCCCTTCGTGTGGCCGGGGGTCGGGACCAGCAGCGGCGCACCGGGCAGGGCGGCCAGGGCCTCGGGGGTCAGCGGCAGGGTGTCCTCCACGCCCTTGACGGCCACGGCACCCGCGGCGGCCATCTGCACCAGGCCGGGGACGGCGCGCGGATGGCGCAGCGGATAGAGGAACGGCGAGCGTTCCCGCTCGTAGCTGTAGGGGTGTGCGGCGAGGAACGCGTCGTCGGGGTGGCAGTACACCGGGATCCCGTACCGGGACCGCAGGTGCTCGGCGGTGCCCACGTGGTCGAAGTGGGCGTGCGTCAGGACGACGGCGCGGATGTCCTCCGGGGCCCGGCCGATCCGGCTGAGCGCCTCGAGGAGCAGGGCCTTGGAACGGGGGAGGCCGGTGTCCACCAGGAGCAGGCCGTCGTCGTCCTCCACGAGGTAGACATTGGTCCGGGCGTGCTCGATGAAGTGGATCCCCGGGGCGATATCCGTCCTGATCATGCGTCTCCTTCGATCGTCACCTGCACCCGACCCTAGGCATCCGGGGCAACCGGGGACAAGGGCTCGATCAGGTCGGGTCCGTCGTTGCGCACCGACCCCACGCGGTTGCCGACGAGCCGCGGGACCAGCTCGGGGTCGGGGATAGCATCCAGGAGCCCCTGGACGGCGGGCCGCGAATCGTTCCGCGGGTCGAGCCAGTCCCCTCGCAGGTCCGGCGGGACGATCACGGGTGTGCGGTCGTGGATCTCGCCGAGGGCATCGCTCGCCGGCCGCGTGATGATGGTGCAGCTGACCACCCACGAGCCCTGCGGGTTCTCCCCGGACACCGTCGCGGGGTCGCGCCAGAACTCGTACAGCCCCGCGAAACCCAGGTGCGCGCCGTCGGTGCCGTGCAGGTAGATGGGGGTCTTGGACCCGTCGGCGTTCTTCCGCCATTCGTAGTACCCGTCGGCGGGCACGATCGCCCGGCGTTTCAGGGCGGCCGACCGGAACGAGGGCTTCTCCAGGACGGTCTCGCTGCGCGCGTTGATCATGCGCGAGCCCACCGAGGACGATTTGGCCCAGGACGGGATGAGGCCCCAGCGGGCGAGTTCGAGCCTGCGCGTCAGCTCACCGGTCTCCGGGTCCAGCCGTTCGACGACGAGCTGGACGGTGTCCGTGGGCGCCACGTTCCACGAGGGCCGTACCTGGTCCTCGACCGCCTCGTCCACCTCGAAGGCGTCGATGAGGTCGGCCCTGTTGCCCGCGATGACGAAGCGCCCGCACATCTACCCGTGTCTCCCGTGTCGCCCGTGTCTCCCGCGCCTACTTCTTCCTGCGGTCGAGGAGCAGGGACAGGGCGATCCCCAGCATCCAGCTGTCCTTCGCGAGCGCGACGCCGTCCTGCGTGGGGCGGATGCCGTCGTCCATGGTCAGCTCCGGCGTGCGCAGGTACATGGTCATCATGCCGGCCGAGAAGGCGAGCAGGCCGAGTCCGGCGACCCTGCTCGGGACGAAGGGGGCGAGCAGTGCCGCGCCGAGGCCGATCTCGCAGCCGGCGAGCACCTTGCCGAACTGCTGGGGCTCGAGCTGGCTGATCTGCGGGAAGGCCCGCGAGGCCATGGCCTGCAGGTAGCCGGCCGAGCCCTCGTCGAGGCTGGTCTTGCCGAGACCGGAGTTGAGGATGAACGCCCCTGTCGCGAGGCGGAGGGGGATGTGGCTGGGGCGGAGTCCCATGGTGGTGCCTTTCGCTGGGGAAGTACGTGGCTTGAGCAGCCTACGACGCGGGCTCCCGCCCCGCCAGCCCTTGCCTCGCGCGCCTGTTTCCTCAATGTTTCGCGCCATGCCGTGGCGCGTTCATGCAGCCCGCAGCTACCCCTGCTTGGATGGGGTGAAGGCAGCGAAGTCCCATCAGCTATCGGAGTAGGTTCCATGGTCCCCCGGACGGCAGAGCATCCTCGGCCCCAGCACTTCATCCTGCACATGAGCGACACGCACCTGATCGCCGGTGACGGGCCCCTGTACGGGGCGGTGGACAGCGAGGAACGGCTCCGCGAGGTGTTCGAGGACCTCGAGGCCTCGGGCGCCCGGCCGCAGGCCATCGTCTTCACCGGTGACCTCGCCGACAAGGGAGAGCCCGGCGCGTACGCGAAACTCCGGGCCATCGTGGACCCGGCGGCGGCCCGGCTCGGCGCAAGGGTCATCTGGGCCATGGGCAACCACGACGACCGCGCCGCGTTCCGGGCGGGCCTGCTCGACGACCACCCGTCCGTCCGCCCCGATGCTCCCGTGGACGCCGTGCACTTCGTCGACGGCCTGCGGATCATCACCCTGGACTCCACCGTCCCCGGTCACCACCACGGCGAGTTCACCCAGGACCAGCTGCGCTGGCTCGCGGGCGAGCTGGAGGTGCCGGCACCGCACGGCACCATCCTCGCCCTGCACCACCCGCCCGTGCCCAGCGTCCAGGACCTCGCCGTGCTCGTGGAGCTGCGCGACCAGCGCTCCCTCGCCGAGGTCGTGCGCGGCTCGGACGTGCGCACCATCCTCGCCGGCCACCTGCACTACTCGACGACGGCGATGTTCGCCGGCGTGCCGGTCTCGGTGGCCAGCGCCACCTGCTACACGCAGGACCTGCTGTTCGACGGCGGCGGCACCCGCGGACGGGACGGCGCGCAGTCCTACAACCTGGTGCACGTCTACGAGGAGACGATCGTCCACTCGGTGGTACCCGCCGGCCGCCACGCCTCGGTGGGCGAGGTCGTCCCCAGCGAGGAGGCCCGGCGCCGGCTCGAGGCCGCCGGCGTGAGGATCACCGACACGCACCGGGCACGCCAGCTCACCTCGGCCTGACGCCCTACTCCAGCGCCCCCGGCAGTCCCACGCTGAAGAGCGTCCGCGGGTCCTGCAGCAGCGCCGGGGGATCGAAGTCCGCGCGCCGCAGCCACCCGTGCAGGCGCGCCGGGCGCAGCAGGCCGTCCTCGTGCATGAGGACCGGACCCACGCGGCCCGTGCGGAAGTGCTCGCCGTCGGGATCGGCGATGGCCACGGCGTCGCCGTCCTCCACGGACTCCTCGAACACGTGGAGCTGCCGCTCCCACTTCGGGGCGGCCCGTCCCCCCGGCGGCTCGGGCGGCATCAGCAGCGTCGCGTCGCCCTCCGGCGGGTGGGACGCGGCCCTCCACACCCACAGCCGCCTCCCCTCCGGCTCGGCCGGGATGCGCTCCTGCTCCGGCACGGGCCAGACGTAGGGCAGGTCCTCGGGGATCCCGGGGAACCGGCTCCGGTAGATCTCCGGAGCCTTCTGGATCAGGTTCGACTGGTGGCTCACGTGGAACGCGGGCTCGCCCAGCCACGGCGGCATCGGCACGTCCGGGTCGTCGAGCACGTGCGGGGCGAACTCGAGGATCTGCCGGTGCGTCGAGTCCGCGTGCCCGCGCGACACCCACTCGGACACCATGGCCAGGCCGTAGACCGTCAGGGCCGGCACGTAGCCCATCCACATGCGGATGGCAGGGTGCTGCCGCCACCCGTAGTCGGGGATCACGAGGGCGCGCAGTGCCTGCAGGGTCTCCACCCGCTGCTTGCCGAGCCTCGCCTGGTCCAGCACCCGGGCGCTGGCCGCGAAGTCGGGGTACGGCAGGAAGGTCTGCATCGCGCCAGTCTCGCATGCGGCGCGGGCAGGCCGGCGGGCGGCCTAGATCTCCCAGGGAGCCTTGACCGGGAAGTACTTCTCGAGGAAGTCCGTCACCAGGTGGGCCCGCTCGTCCGCCGCGACCTCGGGGAAGCTGCCGTCGTTGAGGCAGAAGAAGTCCTGGCTGCGCTTGTCCAGCATCTTGTTGAGGCTCTTCAGCCCCGAGCGCATGGTGGTATCCACGTACTTCACCCGGGCCATCTCCTGCGTGACGGCCCGCCCGGTGAGCAGGGCGTAGTAGTGGTACAGCGAGTTGGTCACGGAGATGTTGTCCTTGGCCCGGAAGCGCGACGCCGCCGTCGCCTCGAACTCCGCCGCGAACTCGTCCTCCATCTCGAGCAGCACGCTCTTCCGCAGGGGAGCGGCGGTGTGTTCGAGGTGGCGCGTGGTGATGCGCCCGAAGCGCTCGTGCAGCAGGCGCCGGTTGACGCGCGCCGCGTTCTCGAAGCCGCTGCGCTCGGCGTCGTTCTCGCCGAGGCCGATGCGCGTGTCCGCCTCGATGAACTTCGTGATCCCGCCCGGGGAGAAGAACATGTCCGGTGCCACGGGACGGCCGAAGAACATGTCGTCGTTGGAGTAGAGGAAGTACTCGGACAATCCCGGGATGTGCTGCAGCTGCGCCTCGACGGCCTGCGAATTGTGGGTCGGGAGGACCGACGGGTCCTTGAAGTGCTCCTCCGAGCGCACGAGCGTCACCGACGGGTGGTCGGCGAGCCACGCGGGCCGGTCCGAGTCCGTGGCGATGAAGATACGGCGGACCCACGGCGCGAACATGTAGACCGAGCGGAGCGCGTACTTCAGCTCGTCGATCTGGCGGAAGCGGGCCTCGTGGTCGTCACCCTCGCCCACCACCACGCCCTGCATGCGGGCCGCGCGGGCGGCCTGGAACTCCGGGCTGCTGCCGTCCACCCAGGAGAAGACGATGTCGATGTCGAAGTCGATGTCCGTGGCGTGGTCCGCGAACATGTTGTCGATGGTGGGCCAGGTGAGCCCGTGGCGCTCCACCTCCCCGCGCACCACCTCGGCGGCCGGCAGGGTGCGGCGTGTCAGGGAGTTCTCGACGGGCAGTTCGATGGCCGCCCCGAGCGCCCACAGCTCGATCTGCACGCCGGCGGACGGGCCGTAGGCGAGCCCTCCGAGGGGTTCGATGCGCGGGCGGAACAGGCGGAAGATCCGTGCCTTCCGGCTCTTCGAGAGCTCGCCGTCACTCACCAGGAGCGTGGTGCGGCTCTTGGTGTCCACGGTGCGGGAGTAGAACGGTTCGTCACGGCACGCCACGACGAGCGCCGCGACGAGCCGTGCGTGGTCTGCGAGGTCCACGGCGATGACGGGCCGCTGGTCGTTGCCGCGGACCAGGAGGAACTCGATGCCCGCCTGGTCCAGGGCTGCGCGGATGAAGAGCAGGTCCTCGACCATGGCCTGGTGGGGCGTGCGATCCTGGTTGATCAGGGTGAAGCGCCGTTTGACGGTCGTGATGTCCGAGCGGCCCTCGAACCGGGCTACCGCCGCGCGCGACGCCGATTCGAGGATCTCGGCTTCATTCTCCGGCTCGGGGGCACCGAAATAAATGTCGTGTTGGGCAGCCGTGTCTGTAATCGAAACCTCCGGGAGTGGGTGTGTGCGCTCCCCATGATAGGGCCTGGCGGGGCGGTGTCGATGCGGGCGGAAACAATACCGCCTCGGGGCGGCCCGGTCCAGCCCTTCGGGCCACGGATTCAGGGTTGCTGCGGACTGCGGCGCACCCGGGAGGCCACCCCGGCCCGCCGTGCCTGCACGATGACGGCCTTCTCGTAGTACATGACGAGCTGTTCGCACAGCACCGGCCACGTACGTCCCTGCACCGAGGCATGCGCGGCACGGCCGAAGGCGCGGCGCTTCGCGTCGTCACCCGTGAGGTCGGTCACGGCGGCGCGGAGTCCCGCCAGGTCGCCCGGCTCGTAGATCCATCCCGTGCGTGAGGAATCCACGAGGTCCAGCGGCCCGCCCCGGCCCACCGCGACGACGGGCACACCGGATGCCATGGCCTCCTGGATGGTTTGGCAGAACGTCTCGGACTCGCCGGGGTGCACGAAGACGTCGAACGTGGCGACCATCCGCGCGAGGTCCAGACCGGTCTGGAAGCCCGCGAAGTGTGCGCGGGGCAGCCGCTCGCGCAGGCTCTCCTTCTGCGGCCCCGATCCGATGATCACGAGCCGCGTGCCCGGCACGGCGTCGAGCGCGGCGAGGTCGGCCACCTGCTTCTCGGCCGCGAGCCGGCCCACGTACCCGACGATGCGCTCTCCGGGCGCGGCGACGGTGTCCCGCCAGGCGGCGTCGTACCGGGTGGGGGAGAAGCGCTCCGTGTCCACGCCGCGCCGCCACAGGTTGAGCCGCTGCACCCCGTGGGAGCGCAGCTGCTGCAGCGCGAAGGTGGACGGTACGAGGGTGAGGGTCGAGGCGTCGTGGATGTTCTCGACTCGCTGCCACAGGAGGGACTCGAGCCACGGGAAGCCGTAGTGCGCGGCGTACGCCGGGACCTCGGTCTGGTAGACGGAGACCGAGGGGACACCGAGCTGCTGGCACGCCTGCACCGCGCGCCAGCCGAGGACGAACGGGGAGGCGATGTGGACGACGTCGGGCCCGAACTCGGCGAGGATGCGGCGCACGCGCGCCACAGTGCCGGCGGCCAGCCGCACGTTCGCGTACCCCGAGAGGGGCATGGAGGGGAGGGAGTGCACCGGGTACCCCTCCACGGTGGCGGGTGCCTCGTCGTCGAGCCAGGACGACGACGGGGCGATCACCAGCACCTCGTCCCCGCGGCTGCGCAGGTGCGCGAGCACCTTCAGGAGCGAATGGGTGACCCCGTTCATGTGGGGCAGGAATGATTCTGCGACTACGGCGATCCTCACACTCCCAGACTCCGTCGCGGAGGCGGAGGGCGGGCCACTGCAGCATGGAGGTCGGGTGAACTCCGGGAGAACTCGGTCCGGGCCGCGGCTACTCCCGCCCGGCGTGCCCGCCCTGTCCGGCGCCGCTGGTTCCGACCCCGCCCTGTCCGGCGCCGCTGGTTCCGACCCCGCCCTGTCCGACGTCGCCCTGTCCGCCGGTGCCCTGTCCGCTGTGGGCGCCGTGGGCGAGCTGCCGGGCCAGCGTGTCGATCTGCAGGCTGACTGTCCTCAGCTGTTCCCGCACCCGGGCGTCCGACTCCGCGCCCTGCGACTCCGCAACCTGCTCATCCGCGGCGCGTGCCGTCGCCACGTTCTCCACGAGCCAGGAGGCGAACGCGGCCGTGACCGCGCTGAGAACGCCGATCCCGCCGAGCATCAGGCCGGCCGCCACGATCCGCCCGGCTCCCGTCACGGGGTAGTAGTCGCCGTACCCGACGGAGGTGACGGTGGTCAGCGCCCACCACAGAGCGTCGGGCAGGGTCACGATGTTCGCGCCCGGCGCGTCCTGTTCGACATCGAGCACCGCGAGCGCTCCCGCATACCCGAGCACCGTCATGGCCGAGAGGACGTAGAGGAGGATGTGCCCGCGCAGCGCGTCGCCCCCGGACCGGTTGAGGACGCGCAGCAGGGGGATGAGCCGCAGCAGGCGCAGGGGACGCAGCATGGGCAGCAGCAGGATGACGAGCTCGTGCAGGTGCCGGACGAACCAGCGTCCCCGCGCCGGCGCGAGGAAGAGGCAGACGAGGTAATCGACGAGGAAGAGGGCCCACACGGCCCAGATGACTCCCTCGAGGAGCCGGGCCTCCGCCGGATCCGGCTCGGCCGTGACCTGCAGCGAGTACGCCGCGAGGTAGAGCACGGCGGCGAGGATGAGGGGTATCTCGGAGCGGCGGCGCCACTGCATCTGCTTCATCTGCTGCATCGGCACGTGCGCGCTCCTCGGTAGGCTCCCCGGTGACGGGTAGCCCGGGATTCCTCAGCCTACGTACTGCCCGGCGGCCCCGCAGGCCCGATTTCCACGGGTCAGTACTCGCGGTAGAGCTCGCCGACGGGGACCTCGGCCGCGAGGCGGTTGCCGGGACCGGGCAACGGGCACGCCCACTGCTCGTCGTAGGCGCAGGACGGGTTGTACGCGAAGTTGAGGTCCACCACGAGGCTGCCGGGAGCCCGGCCCTCCCCGAGGTGGGCGCCCTTGATGGTGTCGAGGACGTAGCGTCCGCCCCCGTACGTGCCGCCCGCCGTGCCCGCCGTACCGTCCCGGAGGGGCAGGAACAAACCGCCCCCGTAGGAGCCGAGCTTCCACAGGGCCAGGGTCCCGAGCCCGGACAGCACCAGGGTGCCGAGGCGCCGGAACCGCACCACGCCGTCGGTGCCGGTCGCCACCTCCATCTCCTCGCCCGCCCCGTCGTCGTCGAGCAGGGCCTCGAAGCGGTACGCCGGATCGTAGGGGGCGACGGCGAGCCCGGGGAAGGACGCCCTCGCATGCTCCCCGAGAGCCGAGGCCGGGTGGGTGCGGAAGAGCTCGTCGCGGCCCCGCCGCCACAGGCCGTGCGCGGCCTCGGGCGACTCGGACGTTGCGCGCTCGCGGACGTCGTCGTACAGGCCGAAGACGCGCCGGCGCCAGTCGGCAGTGGCCAGTGCGGTGGTGAGCGCCGTCATGGTGTCAGGCTACGGGACCGCGGCACCGTCTGGTTGCCCAGGCGTACTGTAGCGGGGTGACTCTCGGCATCTTCTTCATCGTGCTGGCCTCCATCCTCGTGGGAGCCGTGGCGCAGCGTATCGCCGGCCTCGGGTTCGCCCTGCTGATCGCGCCGTTCCTCGTGATCATCCTCGGGCCGCACGCCGGCGTGCTCCTCGTCAACATCTGCGGTGTGGTGTCCTCGGCCATCATCGTGGGCCGGGTGTGGAAGGACATCGACTGGAGCATGTTCCGCTGGCTCGTGCTGCCCTCGCTGCTCGGTTCCGTCCCCGGGTCCTTCCTCGCCGTCGCCGTCCCCTCGGCGCCCCTGTCGGTCACGGTCGGCGCCGTGGTGCTCGTCGCCCTCACCATCTCCCTCGTGCTGCAGCGGTCCGACGTCGTGGTGCGCGGCAATGCGCCGAAGGCCGTCGCGGGGTTCACCGCGGGCCTCACGAACTCGATGGCCGGCGTGGGCGGCCCGGCCGTGAGCGCGTACGCCGTGCTCTCGCGCTGGCCGCAGCGCCCGTTCGCCGCGACGCTCCAGCCGTTCTTCGTCTGCATCGGGATCGTGACGCTGACGCTGAAGCTGCTCCTGGACCCATCCCAGGCGCCGGTCCTCGCGGCGTGGATGTGGGTCGCGATCGGGCTGGCCATCGTCGCCGGCATCTACGCGGGGGAGAAGCTCGGACGGTTCGTCCGCGACGACCAGGCGCGGCTGTTCGTCATCGTCATCGCGTTCGTCGGGGCGGCCCTCGCCGTCGTCAAGGGGGTGCTCGACCTCTCCGGGTGACCGGCGCCACCCCACCCGGAGCGGTCCCCGGTCCGCGTCGCGCGGCGCCTCGGGCTCCCGCCGGTGGCACCATGGAGGGGATGAAACTCCCCACCAAACCCCGTTCCCTTCCCATGCCCCTGTGGCTGCAGGGGGTGTTCGAACTCGGTCAGGCGGCCCTGATCTCGGCGCTGCTCGTCCTCCTGCCCGTCGCCGCGGTCTGGCTCACCGGCGGGTTCGCCGACCGTACGCCGGAGTCCGCTGCGCGGCTGGCCGGGCAGGGGTGGCTCGTCATGCACGGCGTGCCGCTCTCGCTGGGGCCGGGACTCCTGCACGTGGTGCCGCTCGGGCTGATCCTCGTGCCACTGCTGCTCGCCTGGCGGGCGGGGCGCCGCCTCGCCCGTGCCTCCTACACCGATCAGCTGTGGCAGGCACTGCTCGGGGCACTGCTCACCTACGCGCTGATCGGCGCGGCCGTCGCGCACTTCTCCGGCACCCCCGACGCGTCGGCGTCCGTGGCGGCCGGGGCGCTGATCCCACCGGTGTCCGCCGGGATCGGCCTCATCACGGGCGCCTACCGGGAGGCGGGGGCGTGGAGCCGGCTCGTCGGCGTCGACTTCGCCGCCTGGGTGAGCCGCACCAGCCAGCACTCCCGCTGGGCGGGCTCCTACGCGTGGTCCGTCCTCCGCTCGGGTTTCCTGGCGGTGATGGTGGCACTGTGCCTCTCGGCCGCGCTGTTCGCCGTGGCCATCGGGCTGAACTGGGCGGGCATCGCCGCCGTCTACGAGCGGATCGACGGCGGGATCGCCGGCGCGTCCGTGATGACCCTGCTCCAGCTCGGGTTCCTGCCCAACCTCACGGTCTGGACCATGGCCTGGTCCACGGGGGCCGGATTCGCGCTCGGCACCGGCAGCTCCCTCACACCGCTCGCCAGCACGGTGGGTCCCCTGCCCGCGCTGCCGATCCTCGGCGCCCTGCCGGCCGGCACGCTCGAGTACGGCTACGCGGCGCTGGCCATCCCCGTCCTCGCGGGTCTCCTCGCCGGGTGGTGGTTCTTCCGCGAGGGCGAGAACCACTTCGACGAGTGGCTCGTCCTCCACAACCCCCACCGGTGGCTGACCTCGACGGCGTCCACCCTCGCGCTCGCGCTGCTCATCGGAATCACGGCCGGGATCGCCGGCGCGGGAGTGGCCCTCGTCTCGCGGGCCTCACTCGGCCTCGGCCGCTTCACGGACCTCGGTCCGGACCCGCTGGCGGTGGGCCTGTGGCTGGCCGTCGAGGTGGCGGTCGGAGCCGTCCTCGGCCACGCCGTCGGGCCCCTGCTGGAGCGCGAGCCGCGCCGCCGCTAGGGCGCCGTCCTGTCCGGGGTCCTGCCTCGGGGGCGGGTCAGCCGTTGAAGCCCTCGAGCTCGCGCAGGCCGTCCTCGCACTGCCCCTGCGCCTCGAGCGTGAGGGCGCGCGACATGCAGTCCTCGTAGGTCTGTGTGA
This sequence comes from Arthrobacter sp. TJ-238, assembly GCF_058269215.1. Classification (NCBI taxonomy): domain Bacteria; kingdom Bacillati; phylum Actinomycetota; class Actinomycetes; order Micrococcales; family Micrococcaceae; genus Arthrobacter; species Arthrobacter sp. TJ-238. Next base: position 407,619 of record NZ_JBZCNH010000002.1, read on the forward strand.
CGCGCCAGAGGAGCACCGAGGCGCCGATGCCTGTCACCAGGAAGAGCGACGCCGCGAGACCGAGGGACGTCGCCACCAGGACGAGGCGGGGCAGCTTCGCGCCGATCGCCTTCACGAGGGCGACCACACCGGCGCCGAGCGCGAACAGCGACAGCACGAGCGCGAGCACCTTCCAGGGCAGCATGAGGTTGCTCGCCAGGACGGCGCCCAGCAGGGTCAGCAGGAACAGGCGCAGCCACAGGCGCGCCGAGGCGTCGCCGTCGGTCCTCGTCCGCCCGGCCCCGGTGTGTCCCGGCGTGCCCCGTCCCGTGCCCTGCTGCGTCATCGTTCCTCCTTCGGCATGGTTCAACCCTAGGCGAGCGGCGACCTAAGGTTGAGCCATGCGCATCGTAGTCCTCGTCTCCGGCAGCGGATCCAACCTCCAGGCCGTGATCGACGCCGTCGCCGACGGCACCCTGAACGTCACGCTCGCGGCGGTGGGCGCGGACCGGCCCGGCACCGGCGGCGTGCAGCGGGCGGCCGAAGCGGGCATCGCGACCTTCGAGGTCGACTTCCGCCGGTACACGGACCGGGCCGCGTGGAACCGGGCGCTCACCGACGCCGTCGCGGCCTACGAGCCCGACTACGTGGTGTCCTCGGGCTTCATGCGGATCGTGGACCAGCACTTCCTGGACCGGTTCCCCGACCGCTACCTGAACACGCACCCGGCCCTGCTGCCGAGCTTCCCCGGGGCACACGGCGTCCGCGACGCACTCGCCTACGGGGTCAAGGTCACGGGCTGCACGGTCATGATCGCAGACGCCGGCGTGGACACCGGGTCCATCCTCGCCCAGGCGCCGGTCGCCGTCCTGCCCGACGACACCGAGGCCACCCTGCACGAGCGCATCAAGGTCGAGGAGCGCAGGCTCCTGATCGAGACCCTCGCGGGGCTCGCGGCTGCCGGCTCCGCCGCTTCCGCCGCCAGGTCCGCTGCCGGCTCCGGGACGGGGGCCTGAGGTGCCCCTGGTCGCCAACGCCGTCTACGTCGACGGGAAGAAGCGCATCAACCCGGAGACCCTGGACCAGACGTTCGAGATCATGCGCGACAGCGGCGGCATGGGCTGGATCGGCCTGTACCGGCCGGACCGTGAGGAGATCAGCGCCGTCGAGGCGGAGTTCGGCCTGCACCCCCTCGCCGTCGAGGACGCCACCAACGGCCACCAGCGCGCGAAGCTCGAACGCTACGAGGACACCCTCTTCCTGGTGCTGCGGCCGGCCCGGTACCTCGACGCCGAGGAGAAGGTCGAGTTCGGCGAGCTGCACATCTTCGTCGGGCGGGATTTCGTGGTGACCATCCGGCATGCGGAGTCGCCCGACCTCGGCATCGTGCGGCGCCGGCTCGAGGCCGATCCCGAGCTGCTGGGCACGGGGCCGCAGGCCGTGCTCTACGCGCTGCTGGACCAGGTGGTGGACGAGTACGGGCCCGTGGTGCAGGGACTCGAGAACGACATCGACGAGATCGAGAACGAGCTGTTCGGGGGAGCCCCCGACGTCTCCCGCCGGATCTACGAGCTCCACCGTGAGGTCATCGAGTTCCAGCGGGCCGCGCAGCCCCTCGACGCGATGATGGACGGGCTCCTGCGGGGCTCGGAGAAGTACGAGATGGACGCCGAGCTCACGCGGAACCTGCGCGACGTGCAGGACCACGTGATCCGCGTCGTCGAACGTATCACCACGTTCCGTACGCTGCTCCAGAATGCGCTCACCGTGCACTCGACGCTCGTGGCCCAGCGGCAGAACGAGGAGATGACCCGGATGACGGAGACGTCGCTGACGCAGGGCGAGGAGGTCAAGCGCATCTCCTCCTGGGCGGCGATCCTCTTCGCGCCCACCCTGATCGCCTCGATCTACGGCATGAACTTCGACGTGATGCCCGAGCTGCACTGGCAGCTCGGCTACCCGTTCGCACTCGTGCTCATGGTGGGCATGGGGATCGGGCTGTACTGGGCGTTCAGGCGCAACCACTGGCTCTAGGTCCGGGCGCGGGTGGTGCCGCCGCCGGGTACCGGTCCGTCAGTGCAGCCGCGCGCTCTTCGTCTCCGGGGCGTTGAAGGCCATGAAGACCACGGCGAGCAGCACGAGCCCGCCCGTGAGGGCGAACGTGAGCGGGAGGCCGAGGAGCGGCCACAGCAGGGTGCCGAAGATCAGCGGCACGAGGCCCGCGCCCACCCGGGAGATGGTCGACGCCCAGCCGAAGCCGCTGCCCCGGAGCTCGGTGGGGTACAGCTCCGAGACGTACGTGTAGAGCACGGGGATGGCCACCTGCACCACGAACCCGAAACCGAGCAGCCAGGCCGTGGCGACGGCGGGCAGGTCCAGGGTCAGTGCGAAGGCCACCAGGAGCAGGGCGGATCCCGGACCGGTGATGGCGAGGAGCCACTTGCGGCCGATCCGCTCCACGAGCAGGGCGGCGGCGACGACGCCGAGGAAGCCGACACCCGTCATGAACGTGGTGGTGATGAACGCGACGGACTGCGCGTAGCCGGAGGCGATGAGGATGCGCGGCATCCACGTCAGCGCACCGTAGTAGACGAGCAGGATGGTGAGGAACAGGCTCCATGCGGTCAGCGTGATGCGCCAGTTGTAGCGCCACAGGCCGGTGAGCTGCCCCGAGATGCTGCCGAGGGACAAGCGGGGGATGTCCTCAGGCTCGGGCAGGCGCCAGGCGCGTTCCGTCGCGCCGGTCCGGGCGACGAGGCCGTCGATGACCTCCCGCGCCTCCTCCTGCCGACCGCGCTGCACGAGGTAGAGCGGGGACTCCGGGACGCCGCGCCGCACCCAGAACACGAGGAGCGCGGGGAGCACCATGACGAGCATCGCGTAGCGCCAGTCGCCGAACTGCGCGACGACCGCCGTCGTCACCACCCCGCACAAAAAGGCGCCCACGGGCCACCACGCGTCCATGGCCGTGAGGACCCGGCCGCGCTGGCGTCGCGGGGTGAACTCGCCGACCAGCGCGTAGTCCACCGGGATGCAGCCGCCGAGGCCGAAGCCCGCGAGGAACCGGAACACGCAGAACCAGACGATGTCGGGGGAGAACGCCCCGAGCACCGTGAAGACGGAGAAGACGAGGAGCGTCAGGGTGAACGCCTTCTTGCGGCCGATGATGTCCGCCACCGACCCCCAGGCGAACGCACCGACGGCCATGCCGATCAGGTTCGACGTCGCGATCCACGCCGCCTGGCCGGGGGAGAGCCCCCAGTCGCCGATGAGCAGGGGGATCAGGTAGGCGTTGAGGGTGACGTCCCAGGCGTCGAACATGAAGCCGAGGCCGCCGATGAGGAAGATCTTGCCCTGGACCTTCCAGCGCCAGGGGAGATCCTGCACCACCTGGTCGCCGGTGGGGAGCTGCGTGTTGATGCTCATGATGCCTTCGTGGAGGGGCCGGGTACTGCGAGAACTGTACCGGGAAGCACCCCCGCCGGATCGCCGGGGATGGGGCCGGCGACGGGGTGCCGCACGCCGCCACCTATAGACTGGTGCGCGACCCCGGCGACCCCCTGACTGACGGAGAACTGCGTGAGCCCCCACCTCGACCGTGTCCCCATCCGTCGCGCACTGATCTCGGTGTTCGACAAGACCGGCCTGGAGGAGCTGGCCCAGGGCCTGCACCGTGCAGGCGTCTCGATCGTCTCCACCGGTTCGACGGCGCAGCGCATCGCCGCCGCGGGCGTCCCCGTGACCGAGGTGTCCGAGGTGACCGGCTTCCAGGAGACCCTCGACGGGCGCGTCAAGACCCTCCACCCCAAGGTGCACGCCGGGATCCTCGCGGACCGCCGCCGGCAGGAGCACGTGGACCAGCTGGCAGAGCTCGACATCGAGGCCTTCGACCTCGTGGTCGTGAACCTCTACCCCTTCGTGGAGACGGTCCGCTCGGGTGCGGACTCCGACGCCGTCGTCGAGCAGATCGACATCGGCGGCCCGGCCATGGTCCGGTCCGCCGCCAAGAACCATCCGTCGGTCGCCGTCGTGGTCGATCCGGCCCGGTACGGCGACGTGGTCGCCGCGGCCGCCGAGGGCGGCTTCGACCTGAGGGCACGGCGGCGGCTGGCCGCGTTCGCCTTCGCGCACACCGCCGCGTACGACACCGCCGTCGCGTCCTGGACCGCCGAGCAGTTCGACACGGACGACGACGACTTCTCCTGGCCGGGGTACGCGGGCCTCGCGCTCGAGCGCTCCGAGGTGCTCCGCTACGGCGAGAACCCGCACCAGCAGGCGGCGCTGTACGTGGAGAAGAGTGCAACGCCGGGTATCGCCCAGGCCGACCAGCTCCACGGCAAGGCCATGAGCTACAACAACTTCGTCGACGCCGACGCAGCCCTCCGCGCGGCCTTCGACTTCGACGAGCCCGCCGTCGCCATCATCAAGCACGCCAACCCCTGCGGTGTGGCTGTCGGTTCGGCGGACGCCGAGGACCCGATCGCGGACGCCCACGCCAAGGCGCACGCCTGCGACCCGGTGTCGGCCTTCGGCGGGGTCATCGCCGCGAACCGCGAGGTCACGGCCCGCATGGCGGAGACCGTGAAGGACATCTTCACGGAGGTGGTGATCGCGCCGTCGTTCTCCGCCCAGGCCGTCGAGATCCTCTCGCAGAAGAAGAACATCCGGCTGCTGACATTGCCCGAGGGCTACGGCCGCAACCCGGTGGAGTTCCGCCAGGTGTCCGGGGGGGTCCTCATGCAGGTCGCCGACACGCTCGACGCCGACGGTGACGACCCCTCGGGCTGGACGCTCGCCGCCGGGGAGCGGGCCGACGACGCCACGCTCGCCGACCTCCGGTTCGCCTGGACGGCCTGTCGGGCCGCGAAGTCCAACGCGATCCTGCTGGCCAGGGACGGTGCCTCCGTCGGCGTCGGGATGGGTCAGGTCAACCGCGTGGACTCCTGCCGCCTCGCCGTCGAGCGAGCCAACACGCTCGCCGACACCGAGCGGGCCCGTGGGTCCGTGGCGGCGTCGGACGCGTTCTTCCCCTTCGCCGACGGGCTGCAGATCCTGCTCGACGCCGGTGTCCGCGCCGTCGTCCAGCCCGGCGGTTCGGTGCGGGACCAGGAGGTCGTCGACGCCGCGAACGCTGCCGGCGTCACCCTGTACCTGACGGGCGCGCGCCACTTCTTCCACTGACGCCACCGAAGGGTCCCGCCGTTAGGCGAAGGCCCGCGCACCTCGGTAAGTTAGAGCCGATGGGCAACCCCCAAACCGACCACCGCAGATCACCAGGGAGAAGCCAACCCATGGCCAGAATCATCTACACCCATACCGACGAAGCGCCGATGCTCGCCACCTACTCGTTCCTGCCGATCATCGAGGCGTTCGCGTCCACGGCGGGTGTCGAGGTGGAGGTCAGGGACATCTCACTCTCGGGACGCATCATCGCCCTCTTCGGCGACCACCTCACCGAGGACCAGCAGATGGCCGACGCGCTGGCGGAGCTCGGCGCCCTGGCGAAGACGCCGGAAGCCAACATCATCAAGCTGCCGAACATCAGCGCTTCGATCCCGCAGCTCAAGGCGGCCATCGCCGAGCTCCAGGGCCAGGGCTACGCGCTGCCGGACTACCCGGACCACCCGTCCACCGACGAGGAGAAGGACGTCCGCGCGCGGTACGACAAGGTCAAGGGCAGCGCGGTGAACCCGGTGCTCCGCGAGGGGAACTCGGACCGCCGCGCACCCGCGTCCGTCAAGAACTACGCGCGGCAGAACCCGCACAGCATGGGCGCCTGGACGCCGGAGTCGAAGACGAATGTCGCCCACATGACGACCGGCGACTTCCGCTCGAACGAGCAGTCCGTCGTCATCCCGGCCGATGGCACCCTCCGCATCCAGCAGGTCGCGGCCGACGGAACCGTCACCGTGCTCAAGGACTCGATCCCCGTGCTCGCGGGCGAGGTCGTCGACGGCACCGTCATGCGCGCCGATGCGCTCAACGAGTTCCTCAAGGCCCAGGTGGCCCGGGCCAAGGACGAGGGCGTGCTCTTCTCGGCCCACCTCAAGGCCACGATGATGAAGGTCTCCGACCCGATCATCTTCGGCCACGTGGTCCGCGCCTTCCTGCCCGAGCTGTTCGAGACGTACGGGGAACAGCTCACCGCTGCCGGCCTCAGCCCGAACAACGGCCTCGCGTCGATCCTCGGCGGCCTCGACAAGCTGCCGGAGGACGTCCGCGAGGGCGTCCAGCAGGCGATCACCAGGGGCATGGAGGACGGCCCGGCGATCGCCATGGTGGACTCCGACAAGGGCATCACCAATCTGCACGTCCCGAGCGATGTGATCGTCGACGCATCCATGCCCGCCATGATCCGCAGCTCCGGCCACATGTGGGGACCGGACGGCAAGGAAGCCGACACGCTCGCCGTCATCCCCGACAGCAGCTACGCCGGCATCTACCAGGTGGTCCTCGACGACTGCCGGGCCAACGGCGCGTTCGACCCGACCACCATGGGCACCGTCCCCAACGTCGGCCTCATGGCGCAGGCCGCCGAGGAGTACGGCAGCCACGACAAGACGTTCGAGATCCGGACCGAGGGCAAGGTCCAGGTCCTCGACGCTGACGGCTCCGTGCTGATCGAGCACGACGTCGCGCCCGGCGACATCTGGCGTGCCTGCCAGACCAAGGACGCCGCAATCCTCGACTGGGTGAAGCTTGCGGTCACGCGTGCCCGCGCCTCGGCGACGCCCGCCGTGTTCTGGCTCGACGAGAGCCGCGCCCACGACGCCAAGCTGATCTCCAAGGTCGAGGCGTACCTCGCCGAGCACGGCACGGACGACGTCGAGCTGCAGATCCTGACGCCCGTCGACGCCACCGCCTTCACACTCAAGCGCATCCGCGAGGGTGCCGACACCATCTCCGTGACCGGCAACGTGCTGCGTGACTACCTGACCGACCTGTTCCCGATCCTCGAGCTCGGCACGAGCGCCAAGATGCTCTCGGTGGTGCCCCTGATGAACGGCGGCGGACTCTTCGAGACCGGCGCCGGCGGATCCGCCCCGAAGCACGTGCAGCAGCTCGTGAAGGAGAACCACCTGCGCTGGGACAGCCTGGGTGAGTTCCTCGCCCTTGCTGTGAGCTTCGAGCACCTCGCGACGTCGACCGGCAACGCACGGGCGCAGGTCCTCGCCGACACGCTGGACCGCGCCACCGGCACGTTCCTGCTCGAGAACAAGTCGCCCAGCCGCCGCGTCGGCGAGATCGACAACCGCGGGAGCCACTACTTCCTCGCCCGCTACTGGGCGGAGGAGCTGGCCGAGCAGGAGCAGGACGCCGAGCTCGCCGAGAGCTTCGCGCGCGTCGCCGAGGCGCTGACGGGCAACGAGGACACCATCGTCTCCGAGCTGCTCGCCGTGCAGGGTTCGCCCGCGGACATCGGGGGCTACTACCACCCCGACGTCACGAAGGTCACCCAGGTGATGCGTCCCTCCGCGAAGCTGTCCGAGGTCCTCGCGATCCTGGCCAAGTAGTTCCTCGCCGATCAGCCGGCGTTCCACCCGTATGGTACGCCGGCTGATCACTTTAACAACAGGCATTTACATGCGCCCCATGACAGGCCTATGGTTGCTCCACGGTCTCAACCTGGGGTGGTGTCGCGATGAAGATGCAGAAGCGTCGGTCTCTCACGACCACCCTGCGCGTGTCGTTCCTGACCGGGATCGGAGCCCTCGGCTGGCTGGCCCTCGGTGCCACCGGAGCCTCGGCCGCCGAGTCTCCCCGCGATGCCGGTCTGCTCGACTCGGTGGTCGGCGTCGTCGACTCCGTGAGCGCACCCGCAGTCTCCTCCCTCTCGAAGCCGCTCTCCTCGGTGGCCCCCGCAACCCCGGCATCCGCTGCGCCGCGGCCCCTCCTGGCAGATCTCCCCGTCGTGCCCGACCTCCTGGCCCGCGCGCCGCAGGTAGTCGCGCAGCCGGCGGGCACCGTCCTCGTCCCCGTGACCTCGGCGGTCGACACTCTGGTCGCCCATGTGCCGGTCGTGCACTCCCTGGTACCCGCCGGGACGGTCACGGGTGTGACCTCCCCGGTGATCGGAGCCGTCGACGGGGCCGTCGGCGGCGTCACCGCGCCGGTGCTCGAGGTCGTCACGCCGGTCACGGAGGTCGTGGCCCCGGTGGTCGACGTCGTCGTCCCGGCTCCTGAGATCATTCCTCCCGTCGACGTCGTCGTCCCCGTGCTGGAGGACGCTGCGCCAGTGGCGGCTCCCGCAGTCCCCGCGGTCGACGCCCTGCCCGGCGTCGCGGGAACACCTGCCGAGCCGGTCCGCGCCGACGGCATCACCCCCGCTTCCGACGGCATCACCCCCGCTTCCGACGACGTCACCTCCGCCTCCGGCGGGGCTGGCGGCGCGGTGCAGGACGCGCCTCGGACCGCCTCCGCTGCTCCCGTCGGCAGCGTCGAAGTGGCTGGTCGGAACGCTTCCCTTCTCCCGGTGACCCTGGCAGGCGTCGTGGCCGGGGCATCGCCGACGCCCCCGTCCTGGCAGGTATCGCTCAGGCAACGACCGCCCTGCCGGACCTGCCGACCGCGCCCATCGCTGTGTCCGCGGGCGCCCTGGCCTCCATGACCAGCGGCGGCACCACGGCCCCGCTCGCGGCGCCCAGCGGCGCGGCCCTTCTTGTCGTCATCCTGCTCTCCGGCCGGGCCGACCGCTCCGCGGTGGCCGGTCTCCCGACCTCCCCCAGCTTCGATCCCGGCTCCTCTCCTGATTAGTGGTGGCCTCGCCGTGCTCCGCGCGGCAGACGGCTCGCGGCGCCTCGGGCGTCTCCACACCACTTCGATTCACAGGAGAACATCATGCGTACATGCGTGCAGCGCGGGCTCTACGGAGCCCTTCTAGCCGGGGGCGTCGTCGTCCTCGGAGCAGGGTCGGCAGTGGCTGCAGACCTTTCGGCAACACCCGATGCCGAGCTCGCTTCGAGTCTCGGAACCGTCATCACCGCACCCCTGCAGTCCGGGACCACGAGCGGTTCGGTCATCCAGGAGGCGTTGGTCTCGCTCGATGGTTCCCTCGACCTCGGTGTCGACCTCGGCGTCATCGGCAGCGGATCCTCCGACCACCTGCTCGACGGCGGCCTGCTGGGCGGGAATGTCATCTCGCCCGAGGTCGTGGTGCCGGTGAACCTGTCCGGTAATTCGGTGTCCGTGATCGGTGATTCGTCGACGGCCGGCGGGTCCACGTCGACCGGGTCGACCGGTGGTGCGGCTCTTGCCCCCGCTCCCGCTCCCGCTCCCGCTCCGGCTGAGGGCGGCCTGCTGGGCGGGGGAGTCCTGGGCGGGAATGTGATCTCGCCCGAGGTCGTGGTGCCGGTGAACCTGTCCGGTAATTCGGTGTCCGTGATCGGTGATTCGTCGACGGCCGGCGGGTCCGGATCGACCGGGTCGACCGGTGGTGCGGCTCCTGCTCCCGCTCCGGCTCCGGCTGAGGGCGGCCTGCTGAACGGGGGAGTCCTCGGCGGGAATGTGATCTCGCCCGAGGTCGTGGTGCCGGTGAATGTCGGTTGCAATGATGTGACCCTGATCGGTGACAGTGCCTCTGATTGCACGAACGGTTCCACCGGCACGACGCCCGGCACGACGCCCGGAACCACGCTCGGCACCACTGACGGCGGCATCCTCGGCGGGAATGTGATCTCGCCCGAGGTCGTGGTGCCGGTGAACCTGTCCGGTAATTCGGTGTCCGTGATCGGTGATTCGTCGACGGCAGGCGGGTCCACGTCGACCGGGTCGACCGGTGGTGCGGCTCCCGCTCTCGCTCCGGCAGCGGCTGAGGGCGGCCTGCTGGGCGGGGGAGTCCTGGGCGGGAATATCATCTCGCCCGAGGTCGTGGTGCCGGTGAATGTCGGCTGCAACGGTGTGACCGTGATCGGTGACAGTGCCGCTGATTGCACGACCGGTACCACCGGCACCACGCCCGAAACGACGCCCGGCACCACGCCCGGCATGACGCCCGGCACCACGCCCGGTAGCACTGACGGCGGCATCCTCGACGGGAATGTGATCTCACCCGAGATCGTCATCCCGGTGAATGTCGGTTGCAACGATGTGACCCTGATCGGTGACAGTGCCTCGGATTGCGGCGCCGGCGCTGGAGCTCCGACTAACCCGACTACCCCGGTGACTCCGACTACTCCGGCTACCCCGGTGACTCCGGTGACTCCGACGACCCCGGTGACTCCGGCTACCCCGACTACCCCGACCACCCCGACCACCCCGACCACCCCGACCACCCCGACCGCCCCGACCACCCCTGACGTTCCCGGATCGGGCGGCAACGGCGGCACCGATGGCCCTGGCGGAACGAATGATGGCGGAACGAATGACGGCGGAACGAATGATGGCGGAACGAATGATGACGGCACCAACGATGGCCGCTCGAACGACGCCGACGCCGACGTCGCCGCAACGGTCCGCGACGCGGGGACCGGTACCGCACCCGGCACGATCTCCGCAGCGAGCACCTCGGTGAACGTCACCACGGCAGCCGGTGCAGCCGGTGCACCCGGCGCGGCATCGAGCACCCCGAAGGCCCTCGCCTCCACGGGATTCGCCGCGCAGCAGATCCTGCTCCTCGGCTCCCTGCTGCTTCTCGCCGGCGCAGGCGGTCTGCTGGCCGCCCGCCGCTCGAAGGCAGGCGCATAGCCGGTCCTGTCGAACCAAAAAGGACGGGTCCCCGCAGCGGAAGCTGCGGGGACCCGTCCTGCGGCGTGCGTCGGCCGCGACTCGTCAGGCGGCGTCGTTCTCGTAGCGCAGGCCGATCTGCGCCCGCACGCCGTCGAGCAGGCGCATGGTCCTCACGCTGTCGCTGACCGGCATCGTCGGGCTCTCGGTGAGGCCTTCCTGGATGCAGCGCGTCACCTCGCGGAGCTCGTAGGTGTACCCCGCGCCCACCTGCTCGAACTCCTCCACCCGCGCCTCACCCGGGCCGGCCTGGATGGTCAGCTCCTTCGGGTTGTGGAGGTGCCCGCCGCCGGTCTTCAGCCAGCCCTTCGATCCGCAGACCGTCGCCTGCCCCGGGCACGAGGCGATGAACGACGACGACAGCTGGGCATACGCCCCGCCCGCGTAGCTGAGGGTCACGGCTGCCTGCAGATCGACGCCGTCGTCGTTCAAGGTGCCGACGGCGGACACCGAATCGGGGAAGCCGAGTGACCCCAGTGCCCACGTGAGCGGGTAGACCGTCAGGTCCATGAGGGCCCCGCCGCCGGCCTTCGGGTCCCACAGGCGGCTGCTCGGATCGTCGGGTGCGGCGAAGCCGAGGTCCGCCTGCACCCACCGGATGTCACCGAGCTCCCCGGAGTGGATGATCTCCCACGCGCGGTTGACGCTGGGGAGGAAGCGCGTCCAGACGGCCTCCATGAGGAACAGCCCCCGGGTGGCCGCGATGGCGGCCAGTTCCTCGGCCTCGGTGGCATTGATGGTGAACGGTTTCTCGCACAGGACGTGCTTCCCGCCGGTGAGGGCGGCCTTGGCGACCTCGTAGTGCTGGCCGTGCGGAGTGGTGATGTAGACGACGTCGACCTCCGGGTCGTCCACGAGGCGCTGGTATCCCGCCGTGCCGCCGTCGTTCCCGTAGCTCGTGGCGAACCCGAACCGCTCGGCGAAGGCAGCGGCACTGTCCGCGCTGCGCGAGCTCACCGCGTGGAGCACCGCGTCCTCGAGCAGGGCGATGTCCTGGGTGACCTTGGCGGCGATGCCGCCCGTGGCGATGACACCCCACTTCAGGGGACGGCCGGTGGCGACGACGGGACTGGGAGCCCCTGCTTCCGCGCAGGGGGGAACGATCAGGCGATTCTGTGGAGTCATGGACCTATCCTTGCCGCACGCGGGGCCCGCGTCCAGCACCCCCCCTGGTCCGGGGTCGGCACGGTGTCCGGACACGACGAAGCGCCCCGGCCGGGAGGGCCGGGGCGCTTCAGCTGGAACTGACCCGGAAAGTCCGGGCGGCCCTTACTTGGTGAGCGCGGACAGCGTGGGGTCGTTGGCGTACGCCTCGGCGGCGTTCTCCTTCGTCACGATCTGCGGCTCGAGGAGGTAGGCGGGAACGGTCTTCACGCTGTTGTCGTAGGAGTCGGGATCGTTGATCTCGGGCTCGTCGCCGGCCTGCAGGTTTCCGACCATCTCGATGGAGTGCTCCACGAGGGCGCGGGTGTCCTTGTTGATGGTGGAGTACTGCTTGCCCTCCATGATCAACTTCACGGACTCGACCTCGGAATCCTGACCGGTGACGACGGGCAGCGGCTTGCCTGCGCCCTCGACGGATGTCAGGACGGCGCGGGCGAGCGTGTCGTTGGGGGAGAGGACGCCGTCGAGCTCGGTCGAACCGTAGCTGCCGGAGAGCAGGGAATCCGCACGCTTCTGCGCGTTCTCCGCCTTCCAGCCCTGGGTCACAGCTTGCTCGAAGGATGTCTGGCCGGAGACGACCACGAGGTTGCCGTTGTCGATCTCGGGCTGCAGGATGCTCATGGCCCCGTCGAAGAACACCTTCGCGTTGGCGTCGTCGGGCGAACCGGCGAACAGCTCGATGTTGTACGGGCCCTCGGGCTTCTTGGCCTTCATGCCGTCGAGCAGGGCCTGGCCCTGCAGCTCGCCGACCTTGAAGTTGTCGTACGCCACGTAGTAGTCCACATCCTCGGTGTTGAGGAGCAGACGGTCGTAGGCGATGACGGTGATGCCGGCTTCCTTCGCCTGCGCGAGCTGCGTGCCGAGCTGGGCGCCGTCGATGGCACCGACGATCAGGACCTTCACACCGTTGGTGATCATGGAGCTGATCTGGTTCTGCTGCTCGGAGACGCCACCGTTGGCGAACTGCACGTTCGGTTCGTAGCCGGCCTCGGTGAGGCCGTCGTTGAAGAGCGTCTCGGCGAGAACCCAGTTCTCCGACGTCTTCTGCGGCAGGGCGACGCCGATCGCGGACCCGGTCTCGAAACCGGAGGCGGCAGCTTCGCCGCCCTCCGTCGTGGTACCCGTGTCTTCGCGGCCGCACCCGGTCAGCGTCAATGCTGATACTGCAGCGATGGCTGCGAGGGATTTTGCGAACTTACGCATTCCATTCTCTTTCTGTCGCTCTTGCTCTTGTTCTGATGGACGGATGGAGCTTGCCTGGGACCGGCGTGAGCCGCATCCCTAGACGTCGTGGGAGATTACTTCCTTCGTCCCGATGGCCTGCTCCGTCGGAGCGACCTCGCGAACGGGGGCGTCGGGCTTCCTGCCGCCGCCACCCCCGCCGAAGTTCCTGGTGAGCAGGCCGATGATGGACGGCTTGCCCTGGCTCTTGTTGTAGACGTCGAAGGCGACGGCGACGAGCAGGACGAGTCCCTTGATGATCTGGGTCAGGTCAGCACCGATGCCGAGCAGCTGGAGTCCGTTGTTGAGCACGGCCATGACGAGGCCGCCGATGATGGACCCGACCACGGTGCCCACGCCGCCGCTGACGGCCGCGCCACCGATGAAGACGGCGGCGATCGCGTCGAGTTCCCAGCCCACGCCGTCGGACGGGCCGGAAGCCGTGGAGCGCCCGACGAAGATCATGCCGGCGAGGGCGGCGAGGACCGACATGTTCATCATGACCATGAAGTTCACGCGCTTGCTCTGGACGCCGGAGAGTTCCGCCGCGTGGCGATTACCGCCGACGGCGTACACGTGCCGGCCGAGGATGGTCTTGTTCGAGACGAAGGCGTAGATGATGACGAGGACGCCGAGGATCAGGCCCGGGATTGGGAACGAGGTGCCGGGGCGGCCGGTCGCGAACAGGTAGGTCGCGTAGAGGATGACCGCGCAGAGCAGGCCCAGCTTGACCACGGGCACCCAGGCCGGGGCGATCTCGGCGCCGATCTTCTCGAGCTTGCGGCGGCTGCGGATCTCCCGGTAGATGACGAAGGCCACCAGGCCGAGTCCCAGCAGGACGGTCAGGTTGTTGTACCCGGTGTTGGGGCCCACCTCGGGGAGGTAGCCCGCTCCGAGGTACCGGAATCCCTCGGGTACGGGAACCGTGTTCGAGTCGCCCACCGCCTGATTGGCGCCGCGGAACAGGAGCATGCCGGCCAGCGTCACGATGAACGCCGGTATCCCGACGTACGCCACCCAAAATCCCTGCCACAGGCCGATGACGGCACCGAGGACCAGGCCGAGGAGGACGCCCATGTACCAGGGGATGCCCCAGTCGCGCATGGCGATCGCGACGACGATCCCGACGAATGCGGCGATGGAACCGACCGAGAGGTCGATGTGGCCCGCGATGATCACGAGCACCATCCCGATGGCGAGGATCAGGATGTAGGAGTTGCCGTTGAACAGGTTCATCATGTTGCCGGGAGTGAGGGTCTTGCCGCCGGTCTGCCACTGAAAGAACACGACGAGTGCGACCAGGGCGAAGATCATCCCGAACTGGCGGGTGTTCCCGCCGAGGATTTGTTTGAGTGCTTTCATGGTGTCTTTCCTAGGGCTACGGTCAGGCAGTTTTCCTGCTGGCGGTCATGAGTTTCATCAGCGATTCCTGATTCGCCTCGGTGCGGGTCAGTTCTCCGGTGATGGCGCCTTCGAAGATCGTGTAGATCCGGTCGGAGAGGCCGAGCAGTTCAGGCAGTTCCGAGGAGATGACGATAACGCCCTTGCCCTGATCCGCAAGCCTCTGGATGATGCCGTAGATCTCGTACTTGGCGCCCACGTCGATGCCGCGGGTCGGCTCGTCGAGGATGAGCAGCTCGGGATCGGTGAACATCCACTTGGCGAGCACCACCTTCTGCTGGTTCCCGCCGGAAAGTGTGGCGACGCCGTCGTTGACGCTCGGCGCCTTGGTGCGCAGCGACTTCCGGTACTCCTCGGCGACCCGGAACTCCTCGTCCTTGTCCACCACGAGGCCGCGCGTGATCTTCTTCAGGTCGGCGGACACCGTGGTGGCCTTGATGTCATCGAGGAGGTTGAGCCCGAGCGACTTCCGGTCCTCCGTCACGTAAGCGAGGCCGGCGTCGATGGCCTGGGGTACCGAGCGCAGCGTGACCTCCTTGCCGTTGATGAGGATCTGACCGGACTTGAAGTTGCCGTACGAGCGGCCGAAGACGGAGCGGGCGAGCTCGGTGCGCCCCGCGCCCATCAGGCCGGCGAAACCGACGATCTCGCCGCGGCGCACCTTGAAGCTGGAGTTCTTGCACACCAGGCGGTCGGGGACCGTGGGATGCCCGACCGTCCAGTTGCGGACCTCGAAGAAGGTCTCGCCGATCGACGGCGTGTGGTCGGGGAAGCGTGACTCGAGAGAGCGTCCCACCATGCCGCGGATGATGCGGTCCTCGTCCACGCCGTCGTTCTTGACGTGCAGCGTCTCGATCGACCTGCCGTCCCGGATGATGGTGATGGAGTCGGCGATCTGCTCGATCTCGTTGAGCTTGTGGGAGATCATGATGCAGGAGATGCCCTTGCTGCGCAGGCCCGCCATGAGGTCGAGGAGGTGCTGCGAGTCGGACTCGTTGAGCGCCGCGGTCGGCTCGTCGAGGATGAGGAGCTTCACGGACTTGTTGAGCGCCTTGGCGATCTCGACCAGTTGCTGCTTGCCGACGCCGATGTCCTTGATTTTCGTCGTCGGGTCCTCGGTGAGGCCCACGCGGGCCATGAGGTCGAGGGTGGTCCGGTTGACGTAGTCCCAGTCGATGACGCCGAACCGGGTGGGCTCGTTGCCGAGGAAGATGTTCTCGGCGATCGAGAGCTCGGGGATGAGCGCGAGTTCCTGGTGGATGATCACGATCCCCGCGGCCTCGCTGGCGCGGATGTCCTTGAACTCGACCACCTCGCCCTGGAACACGATGTCGCCGGAGTAGTCGCCGTAGGGGTAGAGGCCCGAGAGGACCTTCATCAGGGTGGACTTGCCGGCCCCGTTCTCCCCGCAGATGGCGTGGATCTCGCCGGCCTGTACCTCGAGGGAAACGTCGGAGAGGGCTTTGACTCCCGGGAACTCCTTGGTGATGGAGCGCATCTCAAGGATGGTGTGGTTGTTCATGGGGCCTCCCGCAGTGACGGCGTTGTCTTGGTGCAGGCCCAACCTCGGCCCGGAAGAATTGAACACGCTGATCGGCATTGTCGTCAAGTGTTGAACGCAAACCTACAGCAAATAGAGACGGGACCGTTACGCCGTGATCGCGAAGGCCGGGGAGAGGTTCGGTTGGGCGAGGACGACGGCGGCACCGCCGAGGGCCTCGGCGCGGTCGCCGAGGGAGGACATGCATACGCTCGTGGTCTCGCCGATGATGGGGACCGCGTGGCGGGCCAGCCCGCGGCGGACGGGTTCCAGGAGGATGTCGCCGAGGCTGGTCAGCGGTCCGCCGATGACGATGGTCTCCGGGTTGATCATGTTGGCCACATGGGCCAGGGCCCGTCCGATGGCCGTGCCGGCGTCCTCGATGACGCGCAGGGCCGCGGTGTCTCCGGTCAGGGCCCAGTCGACGATGCGCTGCGTGTCGACGGTCTCGGTGCTGCCGCGGCCGAGGAGCTCGATCATCATCGAGGTGGAGGCGACGGTCTCGAGGCAACCACGGTTGCCGCACCGGCAGATCACGCCCTGCTCGTTGATGGTGGTGTGGCCGAGCTCGCCGGTGACGCCGACGTTGCCGTAGTAGAGCGACCCGTTGAGGACGAGGCCGGACCCGATCCCGGAGGCCACCTTGATGAACAGCAGGTTCTCCACGGCGCTGTGCGGTCCCCAGGTGACCTGCGCGAGCGCGCCCAGGTTGGCGTCGTTGTCGATGAACACGGGGACGCGGAGCCGTTCGCCGAACGTCTCGTGGATGTTGATGCCCACCCACTCGGGCAGGATGGCGCCCTGCACCACCGTGCCGGTGCGCCGGTCGATGGGCCCCGGGATCCCGATGCCGGCGCCGAGCAGTGCCCTGCGGTCGATCCCGCCCTCGGCGAGCAGGGCATCCAGGAGGTCCGAGGCCGCCCGGAGTCCCTCGACGGCGCTGTGCCGCGGCGGCAGGCTGACGGAGGCCTCCTGCAGGACGCGGTAGTTGGGACTGGCGAGGACCACGCGGACGTGGCGGCGGCCTATGTCGATGCCCGCCGCGACCTGGCCCTTGTCGTTGAGGATCACGGAGAGCGCCCGGCGCCCCGAACTGGTGGTCGGCGCCGTGCTGACGATCCCGCTGGTCGCCATGACCTTCACGATGTTGGAGACCGTGGCCGTCGACAGACCGGTCTGCCGGGAGAGCTCTGCCTGCGTCTGCGGCCCGTTGCTCACCAGGGCTGCGATGACGCGGCGCTGGTTCTGCTCGCGCAGGGCGGACTGGGAGCCCGGCTTCGGAAGCGCGGCGCTCAGGGGTGTTCTCGCCGTCGAGGGGGATTCTGCGGGCATGCTCCCAAGGTTGCCGCAGGCGGACTTTGTAGTCAAGAAGTTAACGCTTGACGGTACTCGTGGGCCAGGGCCCTGTACTGCTCGGCGTTCCTCCTGACGCCCGCGACCTCGTCGTCGGTCAGCTCGCGGCGGACCTTCGCGGGGACCCCGGCGACGAGCGAACGCGGCGGCACCACTGTGCCCTCGAGCACGACGGCGCCCGCGGCGACCAGCGATCCCGTGCCGATGACGGCCCCGTTCAGGACCGTGGCGCCCATGCCGATGAGGCAGTCGTCCTCGACGGTGCACCCGTGCACCACGGCGCCGTGGCCCACGCTGACCCGGTTGCCGATGACCGCCGGGAAGCCGGGGTCGGCGTGCAGCACGACGTTGTCCTGCAGGTTCGTCCCGTCCCCGATGCGGATGGGCGCGGTGTCCGCACGGACGGTGGCCCCGTAGAAGACGCTCGACGCGGGGCCGAGGACGACCTCGCCGATCAGGGACGCGGTGGGCGCGATGAACGCGGCGGCTCCGGTGTCGGGGGTCTTCCCGCGGAACGCGATGAGGTGGGTCATGGCGTCAGCCTAGGGCAGCAGGGCGTCAGTTGAAGACGATCGTGCGGCGTCCGTCGAGCAGGACCCGCCGTTCGGCGTGCCACTGCACCGCCTGCACCAGGGCGCGTCCCTCGAGCTCGCGCCCGATCGAGGCCAGCTGCTCGGCCGTCCGCGCGTGGTCCACGCGGATGACCTCCTGCTCGATGATCGGGCCCTCGTCCAGGACGGCCGTGACGTAGTGCGCCGTGGCGCCGATCAGCTTCACGCCGCGCGCGTGGGCCTGGTGATAGGGGCGTGCGCCCTTGAACGACGGCAGGAACGAGTGGTGGATGTTGATGGCGCGGCCGCGCAGGTCCTCACAGAGTCCGTCGCTGAGGATCTGCATGTAGCGGGCGAGGACCACGAGTTCGATGTCGTGCCGGTCGATCAGGGCGCGCAGCGCATCCTCGGCGTCCTGCTTGGTCTCCGGTGTCACCGGGATGTGGTGGAACTCGACGCCGTAGAACGCCGCGAGGCCCTCGAGGTCCCGATGGTTGGACACGATCACGGGGATGTCGATGGCGAGCGTTCCCGAGCGGTGCTGGAACAGGAGGTCGTTCAGGCAGTGTGCGGCCTTCGACACCATGATGAGGGTCCGGGTGCGCCGGGCCGCCTCCACGAGCGACCACTGCATGCCGAACTCCGCTGCCACGGGCTCGAGTGCAGTGCGCAGGTCCTGCAGGCCGGCCCCGGTGGTCAGGTCGACCCTCATGAAGAACGTGCCCGTGTCCGGGCTGCCGTACTGCTGGGACTCCGTGATGTTCGCGCCCACGCCGACCAGGGCGCCGGAGACGCCGTGCACGATCCCGGGCCTGTCAGGGCAGGACAGCGTGAGGGAGTACGAGGATGATGCGTCGGGGGAGTCCACCTAAGCCAGCGTACCGGTAGCTCCCGCGCCGGGGGTGAGGCCGCGCAGCCTGTCCAGGGCCGCCAGCGCCGCTGCACGCCCGGCACGGGACGCCCCGAGCGTGGAGGCGGAGGCGCCGTAGCCGACGAGCAGGAGCCGGGGGTCCCTGGCGACACGCACGTTGTCCGTCCGGATGCCGCCCCCGGGCTCCCGGAGGTGCAGCGGTGCGAGGTGGTCGAGCGCAGCGCGGAAACCGGTCGCCCAGAGGACGGCGTCGACGGGTTCCTCGGAGCCGTCGGCGAGCACGGCCGAGTGCTCCCGCAGCTCGGCGAGGGGACCGCGCGAGACCAGGATCCCGGCGTCGATCCCCGCCTGGTACTGCGGCGTGAGTGACAGCCCGGTGACGGACACCACGCTGGCCGGCGGCAGGCCGGCGGTCGTCCGCGCGGTGACCTCTGCCTCGACTTCCCGCCCCCATTCCGGGTCGAAGACACGCCGTGTGAAGGCCGGCGGGCGGCGCGTGGACCACACCGTGTCGGCACCGGCATCCGCGAGCTGCAGCAGGAACTGCACGGCGGAGGTCCCGCCCCCCACCACGAGGACACGCTGCCCCGCGAACTCGGCCGCCGACCGGAAGTCGTGCGTGTGCAGCTGGCGTCCGGCGAAGACGTCCCGCCCGCGATAGTAGGGCCAGTAGGGGCGGTCCCACGTGCCCGTCGCGTTGATGACCACGTCGGCGATCCAGGTGCCGCCCGTCGTCGTGACCCTCAGTGGCCCCGCATCGGCCCGGTCGGGAAGATCGGCGCCGCCGTCGTCCTCCGGTTCAACGCGGAGCACGGTGACAGGGCGGACGACCGGCAGGGCGAACTCGCGCTCGTAGGCGCCGTAGTAGCGGTTCACGACGGCCGAGGCCGGCTCCTTCGGGTCCGGCCTCTCGAGGGGGAGACCGGGCAGGCTGTGCAGGGCGTGGGCGGCGTCGAACGTCAGGGAGGGCCACCGGTGCAGCCAGGCGCCGCCCGGAGCAGGATTAGCGTCGAGGAGCACGACCTCGCGATGCGGTGCGAGGCCCCGCCTGGCGAGATAGTAGGCGCTGCTCAGCCCGGCCTGCCCTGCGCCGATCACGACCACGCGCACCCGATGCGTCAGAGCCTCCGCCGCCGCCCGCTCCGTCCCGCGCATGACAGCGCCCTCTCCGGTCCGGCGCTCGCCGATCCGCTGACCGGAACGGCGCCGGGGCTCGGCCTATTCCGGCCCCGCTGCGGAGCCGCGGGCGCCGGTGGCGACGCGGCCCGCGGTGCAGCTAGCATGGGATCGTCGCGACTGGCGTAGGGTGGGCAACCACCAGGAAGCGGCGCGGAACCAGGGCCCCCGGGAGATCCTGCGCTTCCAGTGCAGACCACGGATCGCACGCCTGGGCCGCGGGTCACGTCTCACGTTCCTGCCGCGCGGACACCGATCCGCCGGCCCGCGACGCACGCTGACCCCCCCCCCCCCCCCCGTGACACCCAGAGAAGGATCGACCGATGACCACCTCGCCCATGGCCGCGTCCCACGCTGCCGCCGATTCCGTCACCAACGCACCCCTGTCCGAGGTGGACCCCGAGATCGCCGCCGTCCTCCGCGACGAGCTCGCACGGCAGCGGGACACCCTCGAGATGATCGCGTCGGAGAACTTCGCCCCCCGCGCCGTCCTCGAGGCGCAGGGCAGCGTCCTCACCAACAAGTACGCGGAGGGTTACCCCGGCCGCCGCTACTACGGCGGCTGCGAGCACGTGGACGTCGCGGAGAACCTCGCGATCGAGCGCGTCAAGGCCCTGTTCGGCGCGGAGTTCGCGAACGTCCAGCCGCACTCCGGCGCGCAGGCCAACGCCGCCGCCCTCTCCGCCATGATCAAGCCCGGCGACAAGATCATGGGCCTCTCCCTCGCGCACGGCGGGCACCTCACGCACGGCATGAAGCTCAACTTCTCCGGAAAGCTCTACGAGGTCGCCGCCTACGGCGTGGAGGAGGACACCCATCGCCTCGACATGGAGCGGGTCCGCGAGCAGGCACTCGCCGAGAAGCCCCAGGTCATCATCGCCGGCTGGTCGGCATACCCCCGCCAGCTCGACTTCGCGGCCTTCCGGTCCATCGCCGACGAGGTCGGCGCGCTCCTGTGGACGGACATGGCGCACTTCGCGGGCCTCGTCGCCGCCGGCGTCCACCCCAGCCCGGTGCCGCACTCCGACGTCGTCACCTCCACGGTGCACAAGACCCTCGCCGGGCCGCGCTCCGGTGTGATCCTCGCGAAGCAGGAGTGGGCAAAGAAGATCAACTCCAACGTCTTCCCCGGCCAGCAGGGCGGGCCCCTCATGCACGTCATCGCGGGCAAGGCCACGGCCTTCAAGATCGCCGGCTCCGCCGAGTTCAAGGAACGCCAGGGCCGCGTCCTCGAGGGCGCACGCATCATCGCCGACCGACTCACCGCTCCCGACGTGACCGAGCACGGCGTCTCGGTGCTCACCGGCGGCACGGACGTCCACCTCGTCCTGGTCGACCTGCGCAACTCGTCGCTGGACGGTCAGCAGGCGGAGGACGTGCTGCACTCCGTGGGCATCACGGTCAACCGCAACGCCGTCCCCTTCGACCCCCGCCCGCCCATGGTCACCTCCGGTCTCCGCATCGGCACGCCGGCGCTGGCGACCCGCGGCTTCGGGGCCACCGAGTTCACCGAGGTCGGCGAGATCATCGCCGCCGCGCTGAAGCCGGCCCCCGACGTCGACGCCCTCCGCGCCCGCGTGTCCGCGCTCGCCGCGGACTTCCCGCTCTACCCGGGCCAGGAGCAGTGGTAGGCATCGGGCGGGGACGAGGACGATCCGCATGAGCACCACGGCACGTATCCTCGACGGGAAGGCCACCGCCGCACAGATCAAGCGCGAACTCGCCGAGCGGGTCGCCGCGCTGCGGGAACTCGGCATCACGCCCGGGCTCGGCACGGTCCTCGTCGGTGATGATCCCGGAAGCTCCTCCTACGTGGCCGGCAAGCACCGCGATTGCGCCGAGGTGGGCATCACCTCGGTACGGCGGGACCTGCCCGACACCATCACGCAGGAGGAGCTCGAGGCGGTCCTCGACGAGCTGAACGCCGACGACGCCACCACCGGCTACATCGTGCAGCTGCCTCTGCCCGCGCACATCGACACGAACGCGATCCTCGAGCGCATCGACCCGGCCAAGGACGCCGACGGCCTGCACCCGACCAACCTCGGCAGGCTCGTGCTCAACGTCAACGCGCCCATGGCGTCACCCCTGCCCTGCACGCCGCACGGCATCGTGGAACTCCTGCTCCGGCACGACGTCGCCCTCACGGGGCTCGACGTGCTCGTCGTCGGGCGCGGCGTGACGGTCGGACGTCCGCTCGGGCTCCTGCTGACGCGCAAGCAGATCAACGCCACCGTGACCCTCGCGCACACCGGGACCGTGGACCTCGCCGAGCACCTGGCGCGCGCCGACGTCGTCGTCGCCGCCGCGGGGATCCCGCACATGATCACCGCGGAGCAGCTGAAGCCCGGGGCGATCGTCCTCGACGTCGGTGTCAGCCGCGTCGAGGACCCGGTGACGGGCAAGGCGAAGCTGACGGGCGACGTCGACCCCGCCGCGGCGACGGTGGCGAGCTGGCTGTCCCCGAACCCCGGCGGCGTGGGCCCCATGACCCGGGCCATGCTGCTGACCAATGTCGTCGAGGCGGCCGAGCGTCGGGCTGCATCCGCCTAGCATCGCCTAGGCTGGGCGGGTGCCTACACCCCTCGCCGGTCCACCGGTCATCTCCGCGCACCGGCTCAGCAAGCACTACGCCGACTTCACGGCGGTGGACGGTATCTCCTTCGACGTCCCCGCGGGCGAGTCGTTCGGCCTCCTCGGCCCCAACGGCGCCGGGAAGTCCACCACCATGCGCATGATCGGCGGCGTGTCCCAGCGCACGTCCGGGGACCTCACCATCATGGGCCTCGACCCGCAGGAACACGGGCCCGAGGTGCGCGCGCACCTCGGCGTCGTGCCGCAGCAGGACAACCTCGACGAGGAACTGCGCGTGCGCGACAACCTGCTCGTCTACGGCCGCTACTTCGGGCTGCCGATGAGCTACCTCAAGCCCAAGGCCGACGAACTGCTGGAGTTCGCGCAGCTCACCGACAAGGCGGGCGCGAAGGTCGACTCCCTCTCGGGCGGCATGAAGCGCCGCCTGACGATCGCCCGCTCGCTCATCAATGAGCCGAAGATCCTCCTGCTGGACGAACCCACCACGGGCCTGGACCCCCAGGCACGCCACATCCTGTGGGACCGACTGTTCCGGCTGAAGGAATCGGGGGTGACCCTGATCCTCACCACGCACTACATGGACGAGGCGGAGCAGCTCTGCGACCGGCTCGTCGTCGTCGACAAGGGCAGGATCATGGCCGAGGGATCGCCGGCACAGCTCATCCGCGAGCACTCCACCCGCGAGGTCCTCGAGCTGCGCTTCGGGTCCGAGCGCAACACCACGGTCGCCGGCGAGCTGCAGGGCATCGGCGAGCGGCTCGAGCCGCTGCCGGACCGCGTGCTGATCTACGCGAACGACGGGGAGGCGGCGCTCGAACAGGTGGTCTCCCGCGGGCTGCGGCCCGTCACGTCCCTCGTGCGCCGTTCATCCCTCGAGGACGTGTTCCTGCGCCTGACCGGGAGGAGCCTCGTTGACTGACCACTCGTCCGCCGGCGTGCAGGAGAACGCGGGCCCGGCGTACCGGCTGCACGCGCACAAGCCGGAGGTGTCCGCGCGCCGCGCCCGCGCGTTCGGCTCGTGGTACTACGCCGAGCACGTGCTCAGGGCCATGAACGGCTACAAGTGGACCCTGCTGGCCACCAGCGTCGGGACACCGGTGATGTACCTGTTCGCGATGGGCGTGGGTCTCGCGACCCTGGTCGACCGGAACTCCGGGAGCGTCTTCGGTGGTGTCAGCTACCTCGTGTTCATCGCACCCGCGCTGCTCGCCTCGGCGACCATCATGACGGCGGCCACCGAATTCACGTACCCCGTGATGGACGGCTTCAAGTGGCGGCGGGTCTACTACGGACCGCACGCCTCGCCGCTCGGCACGGACCAGATCGTCCACGGCCACGTCCTCGCGATCACGGTCCGCCTGACCGTGACCACGATCGTCTACTTCCTGATCGTGGCGGCCTTCGGCGCCTCGCCCCAGCCGGCAGGTGTCCTGGCGGTCCCCGTCGCCGTGCTCAGCGGTCTCGCGTTCGGTCTCCCGCTCATGGCGTACGCCGCGAGTGTCGAGGACGACAAGGGGCAGTTCGCCCTCGTCATGCGGTTCGTCGTCATGCCGCTCTTCCTCTTCTCCGGCACGTTCTTCCCGCTGACCACGCTCCCCGTCTTCCTGCAGTGGATCGGCTGGATCTCCCCGCTGTGGCACGGCACGGAGCTGGGCAGGGCCCTGACCTACGGCCAGCCGCTGCCCGCGTGGCTCGCCACCGTGCATGTGCTCTTCCTGGTGATCCTCGCTGCCGTCGGTCTCCGGCTCGCCCGCCGTGTCTACGCACGGAGGCTGGGCAGATGACCACGCAGCTCACCGCCGCCGACTACGCGCTGGACGGCTCGAAGAGGCCGCTGGCCGCGCTCTACTCACGCAACGCGAAGGCCGTGATCGCGCGGGGCCTCCTCGCCACGCGCAGCAACAACTGGCTCGTCATCGTGTCCGGGTTCTTCGAACCCGTCCTGTACCTGCTGTCGATGGGCGTGGGTCTCGGGACCCTCGTCGGATCGGTCGAGGGGCCCGACGGGCAACCGATCAGCTACGCGGCGTACATCGCCCCGGCACTCCTGGCCGTGTCCGCCATGAACGGTGCCGTCTACGACAGCACCTGGAACGTCTTCTTCCGGATGAACTTCGCGAAGCTCTACCAAGGGATGCTGTACACCTCGCTCGGCCCGCTCGACGTCGCACTCGGGGAGATCTTCCTCGCCCTCCTGCGCGGAGCCCTGTACGCGACGGGCTTCACCGCGGTCATGGGCCTCATGGGGCTCCTCACCACGCCCGTGGCGCTGCTCATGGTCCCCGCGTCCGTGCTGATCGCGTTCGGGTTCGCGTCCTTCGGGATGGGGATCACGAGTTTCATGAAGACGTTCCAGCAGATGGAGTGGATCAACTTCGTGATGCTGCCGATGTTCCTGTTCTCGGCCACGTTCTATCCGCTCGCTGTGTACCCCCAGGGCATCCAGTGGTTCATCCAGGCGCTGCCCCTGTGGCACGGGGTCGAACTGCTCCGGCAGATCAGCGTCGCCTCGTTCACCCCTGCCACGATCGTCCACCTCGGCTATTTCCTCGTGATGATCGCCGTCGGGATGCTCCTCACCACGCTGCGCCTGCGGAAGCTGTTCCTGAAGTAGGGCGCTACACCACGAGGGTGGCGTACACCACGTAGTTGTCGTCGAACTCGCCCGTGTCCGGGTTGTAGCCATCGCACGTGATGAGGCGGACCTCGGAGCCCGGGGTGTTGCCGTACACCGTCAGGGTGGGGAATTCGTCCTTCTGGTACGCCTCCCCGCGCTGGAACTCGAAGACCGCCGTCGTGCCGTCCTCGCGGGTGACGCTGATGCGGTCGCCGGCCTCGAGCTCCCGGAGCTCGGCGAAGACACCCTTGCCGCCGTCCGTCGCGTTCACATGGCCGAGCAGCACAGCGGGCCCGCGGTCGCCCGGGGTGGGGGACTGATCGTACCAGCCGGCCGGTGCGCCCGGGCTGTCGGGTGGCACCTCGAGGCTCCGGTTCTCGCGGAGACCGAGGCGGAGCAGATCCGTCCTGACACCGATGGAGGGGATCTCGAGCGTCACGGGGGCGGAGGCGGCGAGGACCGGGGGCTGTGCCGTTGCGACAGGACCCGGCGCGGTCCCGCCGGAGGCGCCGGCGGCAGGCGTCGAGGGCGCGGCGGACGGCGTCGAGGGCGTGGCGGACGGCGTCGCGACGGCCGCCGGGGAACTCGCGGCAGGCGGCTCGGACGGCGCCGTGGAGTCGGCGGAGCCGCAGCCGGCGAGGAGGAAAAGGGCGACCACCGCCGGAGCCGTGAGGCCCCAGCGGTGGTCGGTTGCTTTACTGGTCACGAGCGACCAGGATCAGACGTTCTGTGCTGCGCGACGGCGGACGGCGTAGGTTCCGCCGGCTGCTGCTGCGAGGACGAGTCCGCCACCGAGGGCGAGCATCCCGGTCGAGCTGGAGGACTCGGTGGCGACACCGGTGTCGGCTCCGCCGTAGGGCATTTCGCCCATCTGGGTCTTCATGAGCGTGCCGCACAGGGCGGGCGAGGTTGCGCCGAGGGGAAGCTCGGGAGCGATCTCGGAAGGGCTGCCGAAGACCTCGGGTGAGACGCCGGCAGTTGCCGGGTCCAGGCCGTGCACGACGACGACGGCGGTGCCGGCGGCGAGCGACTTCTGGGTGGCCTCATCGATGGTGATGGTGCGGTTGATGGAGTAGGTGCCGCCCTGGCCGCCGAGGGCGAGGTTGAGTCCCTCGGCGGGGGTCGACGCACCGGAGGTGGTCAGGGTCGTGAGGATGTCGCCGTATCCCGGGACGCCTTCGGCGACGTTGACGATGCCGTCACCGTTGGCATCGTCGGCAGGCGTGGGGCAGACGCCCTCGGCTCCACCGTGGATGTGCTGGACGTGGGGGTACGGTGCGTCCATGAAGGTCTGGGCGAGACCGGAGACCTGAAGGTTGACGGTGGCCTGGTCACCTGCGACGTCGAGGGTGATGGTGCCGGTCCCCGTAGTGCCGTTGAGCTGGCCGAGGGTCGAGGAGTAGGAGCCGTCATGTGCGGCCATGGCGGGCGAGCCTGCCATGGCGACGGCACTGATGGCGAGGGCTGGTACTGCGAGGAAGCGCATCTTCTTGTTCATGGGTAGTTCCTCCATAGAGCGAGTAAGGCGCGCTGTGGGGCGCGCATGTCAGTACTTCGCGGTGATCGGCATCACGGATTGGAGGAGATGGGAAAAGACTTCGAGAATCCTGACAGTTCGCCTGCGGTGGAAGGCGCCGGGGCCGGCCGGGTCATGCGGAAGAATGATCCCATGCAGTCACTAGGGAGCAATGAGCGGCCTGCGGGCCGGGGTGTGAGCATGCGCATGGGCAGTGCCGGGATGGCCGTCATGCTTGTCGTGTTCCTGGTCGCCGTGGTCTTTGCCGCGAACCAGAACGACGTGATCGGCTGGCTGGTGGTGATCATCTCGCTGGGGTGGCTCCTGATCTTCAGTTTCGTGGTCTTCAGCCTACGCTCCGCCGCGCGGAAAGCCGCGGCCCGCCTGCAGGTTTCCGGCGCCTTCGGTCCTGCGGGGCAGGCGCCTTCCGGCCCCGTCGCCGCCGACCGGGCGCGGGACCTGAAGCTCGACCACAGCTTCAAGATCGTGCAGGTGCAGGTGGGAGTGGTCCGCGACTACCTCGGCAGCGACGAGGGAATGGTGGAGCGCGCGCTCGAGACGATCGAGATCACCTCGCACAATGCCCGCTCCATGATGAAGGGGTCGAACGAGGGCCCTGTCGAGGGGACCGTCGTCGAGTGACGGGCGTCCCGCCGGGAGCACCGCAGGTACCCTCCGGGGTAAGGTTGATCGGGTGAGCCAGGCACCGAACCTCCCGCAGAAACCCCTGCGCATCGCCTCCGTGAACGTCAACGGGATCCGCGCCGCCTACAAGCGCGGCATGCAGGATTGGCTGGACGGGCGCGACGTCGACATCCTCTGCCTGCAGGAGGTCCGCGCGCCCGATGCCGTCGTCCGCAGCCTCCTGGGGGAGGACTGGCACATCCTCCATACCGAGGCCGAGGCCAAGGGCCGCGCCGGCGTCGCCATCGCCTCCCGCCGGGCACCGACCGCCACGCGCACCACCATCGGCGGCAGCTACTTCGACACGTCCGGCCGGTGGGTCGAGGCCGACTTCGACATCGACGGTGCGAGCCTCACCGTGGTGAGCGCCTACGTCCACTCCGGCGAGGTCGGCACGCAGAAGCAGGACGACAAGTACCGCTTCCTCGACGCGATGATCACGCGCCTGCCCGAGCTCCGGGACGGCGCGGACCACGCCGTGGTCATGGGTGACCTCAACGTGGGCCACACCCCGCTCGACATCAGGAACTGGAAGGGCAACGTCAAGAACGCCGGGTTCCTGCCCGAGGAACGGGCCTACTTCGACCGGTTCTTCTCGGACGAGTGCGGTTTCCTCGATGTCGCCCGGCTCCTCGCCGGGGAGGTCGACGGGCCCTACACGTGGTGGTCCTGGCGGGGCAAGGCCTTCGACAACGACACGGGCTGGCGCATCGACTACCAGCTGGCAACGCAGGCCCTTGCGAAGAGCGCCGTGAGCGCCGAGGTCGACAGGGCACCGAGCTGGGACACGCGGTTCTCCGACCACGCCCCGCTCGTCGTCGACTACCAGATCTAGACCCCAGGACAGCTTCCATGACAGCCACCACGACAGCCCACGAGGCATCCGCCGGGACATCCGCCGAGACATCGTCGACAGCCACCGCGGACACCGGCCGGCGCCAGCGCATCCTCTCCGGCATGCAGCCCTCCGCGGGCTCACTGCACCTCGGCAACTACCTGGGCGCGCTCGTGCACTGGGTGCGCCTCCAGGACACCTACGACGCCGTCTTCTTCATCCCCGACCTGCACGCCATCACCGTCCCCCAGGATCCGCAGGAACTGGCGCAGCGGACCCGGCTCACGGCCGCCCAGTACATCGCCGGGGGCGTCGACCCCGACAGGGCCACCCTCTTCGTGCAGTCCCACGTCCCGGAGCACGCGCAACTCGCGTGGGTGCTGAACTGCTTCACCGGGTTCGGTGAGGCGTCCCGCATGACCCAGTTCAAGGACAAGGCGGCCCGGCAGGGGACCGACACCGCAAGCGTGGGCCTGTTCACCTATCCCATCCTGCAGGCCGCCGACATCCTGCTGTACCAGCCCGACGGCGTCCCCGTGGGCGAGGACCAGCGCCAGCACGTGGAGCTCAGCCGTGACCTGGCGCAGCGATTCAACACGCGATACGGCCGGACGTTCACGCTTCCGCAGCCCTTCATCCAGAAGGAGTCGGCGAAGATCTACGACCTGCAGAATCCGACGGCGAAGATGTCGAAGTCGGGCCCGTCGCCCGCGGGGCTGATCAACCTGCTCGACGATCCGAAGACCACAGCCAAGCGGATCCGCTCCGCCGTCACCGACACGGGCACGGAGATCCGGTTCGACCCGGCGGAGAAGCCCGGTGTCTCGAACCTGCTCACCATCTACTCGGCGCTGTCCGGCCGGTCCATCGCGGAGCTCGAGGCGGACTACGAGGGGCGGATGTACGGGCACCTGAAGGTGGACCTCGCCGACGTGGTCGTCGAGGCGCTGGCGCCCGTCCGGACTCGCGCCGAGGAACTCCTGTCCGACCCCGCCGAGCTCGACCGCCTGCTGGCCAAGGGTGCGGCCAAGGCCCGCGATCTCGCGGCGCCCACGCTGGCAGACGTGTACTCACGCGTGGGTTTCCTCCCCGGCGCGGGGGCCCTCTGATCCATGTGCGCCTCGGACGGTCAGCCCCACGGAATGGTGACAGCCCTCGCCGGCCCGCGCCCGAGCGGCAGCTGCGTCGGCGTCACCATCCCCATCCCCGAGCCGCTCGCCGGTGACCTCGAGTCGTGGCGGGCGTCCTTCGGCGACCCCATGGCGGCGGTCGCGCCGCCCCACATCACCCTGATCACCACGACGCCCGCGACGGACTGGGACGAGACCATCGACCACGTGCGCTCCGTGGCCCGCCGCCAGCGCCCGTTCACGGTGCGCCTGCACGGCACCGGTACCTTCCGGCCCGTCTCGCCCGTGGTGTTCCTGAACCTCGTGGAGGGCTTCGACGAGTGCGTCGCGCTGCACGCGAAGCTCCAGGCGGGGCCGCTCGACCGCGACCTCGAGTTCCCGTTCCACCCGCACGTCACGGTGGCCCACGACGTCTCCGCGGCGGGACTCGACGCTGCTGCCGAGGTCCTCCGCGCCTTCGACGCCTCCTTCGAGGTGCGGGGCATGGGACTCTACGAGCATGTGCAGTCGGGCCTGTGGAAACTGAGGGAGGAGCTGCACTTTGGCGAAGACGCTGACAGCTCCGAAGCCGCCGCGGGTTGACCAGCCGTCCCCGGCCAGCCTGCCCGATCTGCAGCGCAGGGTCATCGACGCGCAGGTCAGGGTCGGCCGGCTGACCCGTTCCGGTGGCGGGGGAGCGGAGCTCCTGCTCGCGCGGGTGGACCTGCTGCTGTGCCGGTTCTTCACGCTGCGCCCGGTGCGGGTGGTCGTGTTGTACAACGAGCGGCGCGGGCCCCTGATGGCGGCAGGACTGGCCTACCGCCTGTTCTTCGCGATCGCCGCGCTCCTGGTCGTCGCGTTCGCCGCCCTCGGCATCGTGATCGCGGGCGACGAGGAACTCCGGGAGATCTCGGTCGATGCACTCGACCAGGCGGTTCCCGGGCTCATCGGCGACGCGAGCGGCGAGAGCGGCCTGGTGACTGCAGAGCGGCTCTTCGAGGTCACCAGCGGACTCGGCTGGGCGATCGTGGTGTCCTCGGTGGTCATGCTCGTGACGGCCCTCGGCTGGATCGGGGGGATGCGGCAGGCGATGCGCGGTATCTTCGCGCTGCCGCCCGTCGCGGTCCACCCGGTGGTCCTCTGGGCGAAGGACCTCGGGACCCTCGCGCTCCTCGGGGTGATCATGGTGGTGACCACCGGACTCGGGGTGGTGGCCAACAACACCGTGGGTGCCCTGCTCGCCGTCCTGCGCCTGAACGTCGTGGACCAGCTCATGACGCAGGCAGCGGGCTTCGCCGTGATGATCCTGCTGGACATCCTCGTGGCCGTGGTCCTGTTCCACTCCGCGTCGGCCATCGAGATGCCACGGCGGGTCCTGATCCAGGGCGCACTGATCGCGGGGCTCGGCACCACCCTGCTGCGGACGTTCTCGGCCCAGATCCTCGGCGCTTTCGGCAACAACCCGCTGCTGCTGTCCTTCGCCGTGATCCTCGCCCTGTTCATCTGGTTCTTCCTGCTCAGCCAGGTGTACCTGCTGGCCACCGCCTGGTGCGCGATCGGCACGGCGGACGCGGGCGTGGTCTCCGACCGGGAACACCACGCGAAAGCAGGGACCCTGTGGCAGCGCAGCCGCCGCAGGAGCCGCAGCGCAGGCAGCAGCTACCCCTGACGCGCAGCGCCCGGCTGTGCCGCCGTCGGGCCCTGACCGGTCTCGCGATGACACTCCGGGAACACGAGAGGGCGGCCCCTGTACAGGGGCCGCCCTCGGTGCTCCGGCATCACCGGCGGTGTGTCCGGATCAGATCTTGCGGGTCAGGATCGCCTGCTTGACCTCGGAGATGGCCTTGGTGACCTGGATGCCACGCGGGCACGCCTCCGAGCAGTTGAAGGTGGTGCGGCAACGCCACACACCCTCCTTGTCGTTCAGGATCTCGAGGCGCATGTCTCCGGCGTCGTCGCGCGAGTCGAAGATGAACCGGTGCGCGTTGACGATCGCCGCGGGGCCGAAGTACTGGCCGTCGGTCCAGAACACGGGGCACGAGGACGTGCACGCCGCGCACAGGATGCACTTGGTGGTGTCGTCGTAGCGATCGCGCTCCTCGGCGGACTGCAGGCGCTCCTTCGCGGGCTCGTGGCCCTTGCTGATCAGGAACGGCATGATCTCGCGGTAGGACTGGAAGAAAGGCTCCATGTCCACGATCAGGTCCTTCTCCACGGGCAGGCCCTTGATGGGCTCCACCAGGATGGGCTTGGACGTGTCGAGGTCCTTCAGGAGGGTCTTGCAGGCCAACCGGTTGCGCCCGTTGATCCGCATGGCGTCCGAGCCGCACACGCCGTGCGCGCAGGAACGGCGGAACGAGACCGAGCCGTCGTGCTCCCACTTGACCTTGTGCAGGGCGTCCAGCACGCGGTCCGTGCCGTACATGGTCAGCTTCCACTCGTCCCAGTGCGCCTCGTCCGAGACCTCCGGGTTGTAGCGGCGGACCTTCAGGGTGATGTCGAACGTGGGGATCTCTCCGCCGCCGCCGACACCGGGTGCGAGCTCGACCTTGGAGGCCGGCTCCTTCTCCATCGTTTCGGTGCTCATCAGTACTTTCGCTCCATGGGCTGGTATCGGGTGAAGATAACCGGTTTGGTCTCAAGGCGGACGCCGCTGGTGGCAGTGGCGCTGGGGTCCTTGTAGGCCATGGAATGGGTCATGAAATTCTCGTCGTCGCGCTCGGGGTAGTCCTCGCGGAAGTGTCCGCCGCGGGACTCCTTGCGGTGCAGGGCCGCCGCGGTCATGACCTTCGCCATGTCGAGGAGGAACCCGAGCTCCACGGCTTCGAGCAGGTCCAGGTTGAACCGCTTGCCCTTGTCCTGCACCGTGATGCGCGTGTACCGCTCCTCCAGTGTATCGATGACACGCAGTGCCTCGAGGAGGGTCTCCTCGGTACGGAACACCTGGACGTTGGCGTCCATGATGTCCTGCAGCTCCTTGCGGATCAGCGCCACGCGCTCTCCGCCTTCGGAGCTGCGTGCCCGGTTGAGGAGTTCCTCGGTCTCGACCGTCGGGTTCTCGGGGATCTCCACGAAGTCCGCGGTGAGTGCGTACTCCGCGGCGGCGAGGCCGGCGCGCTTGCCGAAGACGTTGATGTCGAGCAGCGAGTTGGTCCCGAGGCGGTTGGATCCGTGGACGGACACGCAGGCCACCTCGCCGGCCGCGTACAGGCCCGGCACCACGGTGTCGTTGTCCGCCAGGACCTCGGCCTTGATGTTGGTCGGGATGCCGCCCATGGCGTAGTGCGCCGTGGGGAAGACCGGTACCGGCTCCGTGTAGGGCTCGACGCCCAGGTAGGTGCGGGCGAACTCGGTGATGTCGGGGAGCTTCGCGTCGATGTGCGCGGGCTCGAGGTGCGTGAGGTCGAGGAGGACGTAGTCCTTGTTCGGGCCGGCTCCCCGGCCCTCGCGCACCTCGTTGGCCATGGAGCGGGCCACGATGTCGCGCGGCGCCAGGTCCTTGATGGTCGGGGCGTAGCGTTCCATGAAGCGCTCACCCTCCGAGTTGCGGAGGATGGCGCCCTCGCCGCGGGCCGCCTCGGACAGGAGGATCCCGAGACCGGCGAGGCCGGTCGGGTGGAACTGGAAGAACTCCATGTCCTCGAGGGGGATGCCGCGGCGGAACGCGATGCCCATGCCGTCGCCGGTCAGGGTGTGGGCGTTCGACGTGGTCTTGTAGACCTTGCCGACGCCGCCGGAGGCGAAGACGACCGACTTGGCCTGGAAGATGTGCAGCTCGCCCGAGGCCAGGTCGTAGGAGACGACTCCGGCCACGCGCTTCTGGATGCGGGTCTCGCCGTCGACCGTGACCTCCTGGTCGACCATCAGCAGGTCGAGCACGTAGTACTCGTTGTAGAACTCGACGTTGTGCTTGACACAGTTCTGATAGAGCGTCTGGAGGATCATGTGCCCGGTGCGGTCGGCCGCGTAGCAGGACCTGCGGACCGGGGCCTTGCCGTGGTCGCGGGTGTGGCCGCCGAACCGGCGCTGGTCGATGCGGCCCTCCGGGGTGCGGTTGAAGGGCAGACCCATCTTCTCGAGGTCGAGGACGGCCTCGATGGCCTCCTTCGCCATGACCTCGGCGGCGTCCTGGTCGACCAGGTAGTCGCCGCCCTTCACGGTGTCGAAGGTGTGCCACTCCCAGTTGTCCTCTTCGACGTTGGCGAGTGCCGCGCACATGCCGCCCTGCGCCGCACCCGTGTGGGAGCGGGTGGGGTAGAGCTTCGTCAGGACGGCGGTGCGGGCGCGCTGGCCCGATTCGATGGCTGCGCGCATCCCTGCGCCACCTGCGCCGACGATGACGACGTCGTACTTGTGGACCTGCATGCTGGTCGCTCTTTCTGTTGAAACCGGTGGTGGTGCCCGGGGGGCGCTGCGATGAGCCCGCCGTGCTGGTGCTGCCGGGAAACGGCAGCTACTGCTCGTCAGCGCTGGAGATCAGCGCTGTTGGTCAGTGCTGGGGTCGGTACTGATCGGCAGTACCGATGGGCGCTGCTACGGAGCGGGGCAGTAGTCCGCGACGTGGGCCACGCCGTCGATCACGGGGCAGGGATCGAAGGTGAAGATCACGAGGGTGCCGAGGACCACGATGACGACGGTCGCCGTGTACAGCACGCCCTTGAGCCACATGCGGGTGCTGTTCTTGTCCGCGTAGTCGTTGATGATCACGCGGATGCCGTTGGTGCCGTGCAGCATGGCGAGCCACAGCATGGTGAGGTCCCAGATCTGCCACAGGGGGCTCGCCCACTTGCCGGCGACGAAGCCGAAGTCGATCCCGGTGATGCCGTCACCGGCGATGAGGTTGACGTACAGGTGGACGAAGATCAGCACCACGAGGATGGCGCCCGAGATCCGCATGAACAGCCACGCGACCATCTCGAAGTTGCTGCGCGAGCTGGTGGTGCGGGAGTAGCCCGGGGCGACGCGTCCGGAACGGGGGCTTTCGATGATTGGGGTAGCCATGGGTCCTAACCTCCGAAGACGTGGAAGACGTGCGAGAGATGGCGGATCGAGAAGGCGATCATGACGAGCGCCCAGAGGCCCACGACGCCCCAGAGCATCTGCCGGTGGTACTTGGGGCCCTTCTTCCAGAAGTCCACGAGGATCAGCCGGATGCCGTTGAAGGCGTGGAACACGATGGCCGCGACGAGGCCGAGCTCACCGAGGCCCATGATCGGGTTCTTGTAGGAGGCGATCACGGCGTCATACGCTTCGGGCGACACACGGACGAGGGACGTGTCCAGCACGTGCACGAGGAGGAAGAAGAAAATCACGACCCCGGTGATGCGGTGCGCGACCCAGGACCACTGGCCCTCACGGCCGCGGTAAAGGGTGCCTGCTGGTGTCAGTGTCTTCGGCATTGAAATTACCTCCCTGCATCGCGAGGGCGTTAGCGCGATATACGCAGTGATTACGCCAGTGCGACAGCACTCTTCAGATAAGAATAATCTAGGCCGGTGACACTCTCCGTTCAATTTAGGGGGGCCTCACCTGTGACCTTGTTAACACCGGGGTCACCACCGGGGCCGAGGCCGATGGTGAGCCCGGGATCGCGACACACCGGTGCCCGGTGGCGCGCGTCGGTTACCGTGGAAGCGATGAATACCGAGAGGGCCGCTGCCCAGACCCCCGACAACGTGCTGGACCGCTTCCACGGCGTCATCCCCGCGGGAGGGACGGGCACGCGCCTGTGGCCCCTCTCCCGGGCGGCCGCCCCGAAGTTCCTGCACGACCTCACCGGTTCGGGCAGCACGCTGATCCGGGCGACCTACGACCGGCTCCGGCCCCTGTGCGACGGCCGCACCATGGTGGTCACGGGGATCGTGCACCGCCGGGCCGTCCTCGCGCAGCTGCCCGAGATCGACGACATGAACCTCGTCCTCGAGTCCGAGCCGAAGGACTCCGGCGCCGCGATCGGCCTGGCCGCCGCCATCCTGCACCAGCGGGACCCGAGCATCATCATGGGGTCCTTCGCCGCGGACCAGGTGATCGCGCCCGTGGAGGTCTTCCAGGCCGCCGTCCGCGAGGCCATCCACACGGCCGCCTGCGGGTACATCGTCACGATCGGCATCAAGCCGACCCACGCCTCCACCGGCTTCGGGTACATCCGCGCCGGGGAGTCGCTCGCGGCCGAGGGCGCCCCCAGCGCCCGCGCCGTCATCGAGTTCGTGGAGAAGCCGTCGCAGGAGGTCGCCGACGGGTACATCGACAGTGGCAACTACTCGTGGAACGCCGGCATGTTCGTGGCGCCGGTGGACCTCATGCTCAAGCACCTGTCCGCCAACGAGCCCGAGCTCTACGCGGGCCTGATGGAGATCGCCGCGGCCTGGGACACCCCCCGGCGCGTCGAGGTGGCCCGCCGCGTGTGGCCCACCCTCCCGAAGATCGCCATCGACTACGCCGTCGCCGAGCCCGCGGCGGCCGCGGGCGACGTCGCCATGATCCCGGGCGAGTTCAGCTGGGACGACGTCGGGGACTTCGCCGCGATCGGCCGCCTGAACCCGGCGGAGGAGAACAGCGAACTCACGGTGATGGGGGAGGGCGCGCGCGTGTTCTCGGAGAACGCCTCGGGCATCGTCGTGTCCGACACCAAGCGTGTGATCGCATTGATCGGGATCGACGACGTCGTCATCGTCGACACCCCCGACGCCCTGCTCGTGACGACCAAGGAGCACGCCCAGGAGGTCAAGAAGGCCGTGGAGCGCCTGCGTGCCAGCGGTGACACCGACGTGCTGTAGCGCCGACGCCCTGCAGGGAGCCGATCTGTCGAACACCGGACCCGCCGGGTCCCGGGTGGGGGCGCCCGCCCTGCGGTCGGTAGGCTGAGCTGGTGGAAACGTTCATCACGCAGACTCCGACCTCCCGGGTGGGAGCCGCCCTCGAGCAGCTCCACGACGAGCTGGTGCAGATCCGGCGCGACCTGCACCGCCACCCCGAACTGTCCTACAAGGAGCACCGCACCACGGACGTCCTCGTGGCCCGGCTCGAGCAGGCGGGGCTCTCCCCCCAGCGGCTCGAGGGGACGGGCGTGTTCGTCGACGTCGGCAGCGGACCGCTCCGGCTGGCGCTGCGCGCCGACATCGACGCCCTGCCGATCATCGAGGAGACGGGCCTTCCCTTCGAGTCCGCCACGACGGGCGTCACGCACGCGTGCGGACACGACATCCACACCACCGTGATGCTCGGCGTCGCGCTCGTCCTCGCCGGGGTGCACGCCGACGAGGCGCTGCCCGGCACGGTGAGGATCATCTTCCAGCCCGCGGAGGAGCTGATGCCCGGCGGTGCCCTGGACGTGATCGCGCAGGGGGTCCTCGCAGGCGTCCCGCGCATCCTCGCACTGCACTGCGACCCGCGGATCGACGTGGGCCTCGTGGGCACCCGCATCGGGGCAATCACCTCCGCGTCGGACACCATCCGCGTCGAGCTCAGCGGGCGCGGCGGCCACACCTCGCGCCCCCACCTGACCGAGGACCTCGTCTTCGCGCTCGCCTCCATCGCCGTGAACGTCCCGGCCGTCCTGTCGCGCCGGATCGACGTCCGCAGCGCGGTGTCCGTGGTCTGGGGGCAGATCCACGCGGGCTCCGCCCCCAATGCCATCCCCGCCCACGGCTTCATGTCCGGGACCCTCCGCTGCCTCGAGGGGGAGGCCTGGCACTCGGCGGGCGAGATGCTCGACCGCGCGGTGCGCGAGGTCGCGGCCCCGTTCGGCGTGGACGTCCGGCTCGAGCACATCCGCGGGGTACCGCCGGTGGTGAACCAGGAGGCCGAGACAGGTCTCCTGGAGGCCGCCGCACGCGCGGAACTCGGTTCGCACGCCGTCGTCCTGACGCCCCAGTCCATGGGCGGGGAGGACTTCGCGTGGATGACGCAGGAGGTGCCCGGCGCCATGATGAGGCTCGGCACACGGACCCCCGGCGGCGAGACGTTCGACCTGCACCGGGGCGACTACGCGCCGGACGAGCGGGCCATCGGCTGCGGCGTGCGCGTCATGGCCGCGGCCGCCCTGCAGGTCGTGTTCGGCGAGGACGACTGAGGCCGGGGCCCCCGGACCCGCCCGCTGCCGTCCCCGCGGTCGCCACGCATAACGAAACCCGAACGATCCTCCCCGCCGAGCGGGCCGTGTAGTGCTCTTCGTCACTTGGCCCTTAGGATGTTCGCATACGTGCTGCACCGACGGTGTCGCGGCGCCACGGTCTTCCAGTGACAACAGAGCCCCGGATCGCATGAGACCCGGGATGGTCACTCACTGGTACTCATACCCGTGGCGCATTTCTTTTCTGGAGGCATTTTGAAGAACTCACTGCGCAAGTTTTCGCGCGGCACCGGCCTGTCCGCCGCCGTCCTCGGCGTATCGGCCCTCGTCCTCTCCGGCTGCGGTGCGCCGCCGGCCGAGGATTCGTCCGGCGGCGGCGGCGCCGAAGCCAACTCCGACTACCTCGGCTGCATCGTCTCGGACTCGGGCGGATTCGACGACCGCTCGTTCAACCAGTCCAGCTACGAGGGACTGAAGAAGGCGGAGACGGACCTGGGCATCAAGATCAACCAGGCCGAGTCCCAGGCCGAGACCGACTTCGGCCCCAACGTCGACCAGATGGTCCAGGCCGGCTGCAACCTGACGGTCACCGTCGGCTTCCTGCTCGCCGACACCACGAAGGCCGCCGCCGAGGCGAACCCGGACGCAAACTTCGCGATCGTCGACGACAACTCGATCACGGCCGACAACGTCAAGCCGATCATCTACGACACGGCCCAGGCAGCGTTCCTCGCCGGCTACACGGCCGCGGCGACGAGCGAGACCGGCAAGGTCGCCACCTACGGCGGCATCAACATCCCCACCGTGACCATCTTCATGGACGGCTTCGCCGAGGGAGTCGCCTACTTCAACGAGGAGACGGGCGGCGACGTGCAGCTCCTCGGCTGGGACAAGGAGAGCCAGAACGGCACCTTCGTCGGCAACTTCGAGGACGCGGCCGCCGGCAAGACCAACACCCAGAACTTCATCAACGAGGGCGCTGACATCATCATGCCGGTCGCGGGCCCGGTGGGCTCCGGCACGCTCGACGCCGTCATCGAGGCCAACGGCGCCGGCAAGGACGTCAAGGCCATCTGGGTCGACTCCGACGGCTACGAGACCGCCGGCAAGGGCGAGGAGTTCATCCTCACCTCCGTCATGAAGCTCATGGGCGACGCCGTCGAGGACGTCATCAGCACGGACGTCGAGGGCAACTTCGACAACACCCCGTACGTGGGCACCCTCGAGAACGGTGGGGTGGCACTCGCGCCGTTCCACGACCAGGAGGCCAACGTGCCGGCCGATCTGCAGACCAAGCTCGACGAGCTGAAGGACCAGATCGTCGCGGGCGAGATCACGGTCGACTCGGCCGCCAGCCCCAAGTAGCACCGGCCACCGCATCCGAACCGCCTTCCTCCCTGCGGACCCCCGCAGGGAGGAAGGCGGTTTGCGTTCGTCCGCGGTGCGTGGCACAGAGCCGCACCCGGTATCCTTTCCGGTGACTTCAGCACGGTTCTCGCCTGACGAGAGACGTGAGAACAACAGAACAGGCTGAGCTGTGAAACTCGAACTGATCGGCATCACGAAGCGCTTCGGATCGCTCGTGGCCAACGACTCCATCGACCTCGTCGTGGAACCCGGACAGGTGCACAGCCTGCTCGGGGAGAACGGGGCCGGCAAGTCGACCCTCATGAACGTGCTGTACGGGCTCTACGACCCCACCGAGGGCGAGATCCGCGTCGACGACAGGCCCGTGACCTTCAAGGGCCCCGGGGACGCGATGGCTGCCGGGATCGGCATGGTGCACCAGCACTTCATGCTCGTACCGGTCTTCACCGTCGCGGAGAACGTGGCCCTCGGCAACGAGGCCACGAAGGCCGGCGGCATGCTGAACCTGCAGGAGACGCGCACGCGGATCCGGCAGATCTCCGACCAGTACGGGTTCGACGTCGATCCCGACGCCGTGGTCGAGGACCTCCCGGTCGGTGTCCAGCAGCGCGTCGAGATCATCAAGGCCCTCGTCCGCGAGGCCGAGGTGCTGATCCTCGACGAACCCACCGCCGTGCTGACGCCCAAGGAGACCGACGAGCTGCTCGGTATCATGGCGCAGCTGAAGGCGGACGGGAAGTCGATCGTGTTCATCTCGCACAAGCTGCGCGAGGTCAAGGCCGTCTCCGACGTCATCACCGTGATCCGCCGCGGCAAGGTGGTCGGCACCGCCGACCCGAACGCTCCCACCACGGAACTCGCGTCCCTCATGGTCGGGCGGTCCGTCAGCCTGACGCTCGACAAGAAGCCCGCCACGCTCGGCGAGGTGACCTTCCGGGTCCGGGACCTCACCGTGCAGGCGGCCAACGGCCAGCGCGTGGTGGACGGCCTGAGCTTCGACGTCGCCGAGGGCGAGATCCTCGCCGTCGCCGGCGTGCAGGGCAACGGGCAGACCGAGCTCACCGAGGCCATCATGGGCCTGCAGGACCACGTCACGGGATCCATCACCCTCGGCGGCAACGAGCTCGTGGGCCGCAGCGTCAAGGACATCATCCGCGCCGGCGTCGGGTTCGTCCCCGAGGACCGCAGCGTCGAGGGCCTCGTGGGCACGTTCTCCGTGGCCGAGAACCTCATCCTCAACCGGTACGACGCCGCCCCGTTCGCGAAGGGGCTGTCCATGTCGCCGTCGGCCATCGAGAAGAACGCCGACGAGAAGATCGCCGAGTACGACGTCCGCACGCAGTCGGCGTCCGCCGCGGCCGGCACCCTGTCCGGCGGCAACCAGCAGAAGGTCGTCATGGCCCGCGAGTTCTCGCGGCCGCTCAAACTGTTCATCGCCTCGCAACCCACCCGCGGCGTCGACGTCGGGTCCATCGAATTCCTGCACCGCCGCATCGTCGCCGAACGTGACGGTGGCACGCCCGTCATCATCGTCTCCACGGAGCTCGACGAGGTCCTGGAGCTCGCCGACCGCATCGCCGTGCTGTACCGCGGCCGCCTCATGGGGATCGTGCCCGGCACGGTCTCGCGCGATGTCCTCGGCCTCATGATGGCCGGCATGCCTGCCGACGAAGCGCTGGCGCAGGCCCACGACGTTCAAGGAGGAAACCTGTGACCCCGCAGGAGGAACGGCCGGCAGTCCCGGCCACCGGCGCGGGTGCCCCGCACTCGCGCAGGGAAGCGAATGACGCCGCCCGCCAGGACGAGGTGCGCCTCGAGAACGCCGTCGAGACCGCCGGAGGGGAGCTGCCGCCCCCGGCCGTGCCCGCGACGGCGGCCGACCTCGGCGCCGGCCCCGGGCCTGACGCCACGCTGATGCAGCGCATCATGACGGGCAACGCGCTCGTCGCGTTCCTGTCCGTGGTGCTGTCCTTGATCCTCGGCGGCCTGCTCATCGCGGTGACGGACGAGAACGTGGCCCGGGCGTCGTCGTACTTCTTCAGCCGCCCCCAGGACACCCTGGCCGCGGCATGGACGGCCGCCTCGAGCGCGTACCTCGCCCTGTTCCAGGGCTCCGTGCTCAACCTGGAGGGGGACTCCTTCACCCGGGTCGTCTACCCCCTGACGCAGACCCTGACCGTCGCGACGCCGCTCATCTGCGCCGGTCTCGGCGTGGCCCTCGCGTTCCGGGCGGGCCTGTTCAACATCGGCGCCCAGGGACAGATCCTCATCGGCGCGACGTTCGCCGGCTGGGTCGGTTTCACCCTGCACCTGCCGGCCGGGATCCACCTGCTGCTCGTGATCCTCGCGGGCATGGTCGGCGGCGCCATCTGGGCCGGACTCGTGGGACTCCTCAAGGCCCGCACCGGCGCCCACGAGGTCATCCTCACCATCATGTTCAACTACATCGCGACGAACCTGGTGCTCTACTTCCTGAGCACCCCGGCGTTCCAGCGGCCCGGGTCCACGAACCCCATCAGTCCCCAGCTCGACGCGACGGCGCTCTACCCGCCGCTGCTCGGACCGGCCTTCCGCCTCCACTGGGGTTTCGTGGTCGCCGTGCTCGCCACCGTCTTCGTCTGGTGGCTGCTGAACCGCTCCACCGTCGGCTTCGAACTCCGGTCCGTCGGCGCGAACCCGAGCGCCGCCCGCACGGCAGGCGTCAACGTCAGCAAGGGCTACATCCTGGCCATGGCCATCGCCGGAGCCCTCGCGGGCCTGGCCGGGGTGGCGCAGGTGTCGGGCACCGAGAAGGTCCTGACCTCGGGCGTCGCCGCGAGCTTCGGCTTCGACGCGATCACCGTGGCGCTCCTCGGACGCTCCTCGCCGTGGGGCACCTTCGCCGCCGGGATCCTCTTCGGCGCGTTCAGGGCCGGGGGAGTGGCCATGCAGGCCTCCACGGGGACCAGCATCGACATCGTCCTCGTGGTGCAGTCGCTCATCGTCCTCTTCATCGCAGCGCCGCCGCTCGTCCGCGCGCTGTTCCGCCTCCCCGCACCCGGCGCCTCCCGCGCCGGCAAGGGCGGCGCCACGACCCGCACGCCAGCCTCGACCGGAGCAGCAGCATGAGCACAGCGACCGCACGCCATGAGAGCGACAAGAGCAAGAATCCCGCCCGCGGTGCCGGCGACGCCGGCGTGCGCAGCTGGAAGAACCCGATCATCCTGTCCGTCGTCGCCCTCTTCGCGCTCCTGGTCTTCGCCCTGGGCGCGCCGGACAACGACGTCACGTTCCGGCTCTCGGAGGACAACGACCCGATCGTGCTGCCGTCGATCGTCGTGTCCGCACCCGTGATCGGCTGGATCACGGCCCTCGCGATGCTCGCCCTCGCGGTCCTCGCGATCCTCCGCACCCGGGCCGGGCAGAAGGTCCCCACGTGGGTGCTCGCCGTGTTCGCGGCGCTGTTCCTCGTCGCCTTCCTGACGTGGGTGGTGGGCAGCGCCCGCACCCCGAACGTGGCCCTCTACGGGCTCCTCGCCGGGTCCGTGACCCTCGCGGTGCCGCTGATCTTCGGTTCGCTCTCCGGCGTCCTCTGCGAGCGTTCCGGCGTCGTGAACATCGCCATCGAGGGGCAGCTGCTGTTCGGAGCCTTCGCGGCGGCCGTCGCGGCGTCGCTCTCCGGCAGCGCGTTCGTCGGCCTCCTCGCGGCGGCCGTCGCCGGTGTCCTCGTCTCGCTCGTCCTGGCCGTCTTCAGCATCCGCTACGTGGTCAACCAGGTCATCGTCGGCGTGGTGCTGAACGTGCTCGTCTCCGGCCTCACGGGGTTCCTGTTCTCCGCCGTCCTCAGCGAGGACTCGGAGCGGTGGAACTCCCCGCCGCGCCTGCCCGTCATCGAGATCCCGCTGCTCGCCGACATCCCCGTGATCGGCCCGATCCTCTTCCAGCAGACCATCGTGGGCTACCTCATGTACATCGCGGTCGCCGTCGTCTACGTGGCCCTGTACCACTCCCGCTGGGGCCTGCGCACGCGCGCGGTCGGTGAGCACCCGAAGGCTGCCGACACCCTCGGCGTCAACGTCAACCGGATGCGCTTCATGA
The DNA here is from genome assembly GCF_058269215.1 of Arthrobacter sp. TJ-238. Lineage (NCBI taxonomy): Bacteria > Bacillati > Actinomycetota > Actinomycetes > Micrococcales > Micrococcaceae > Arthrobacter > Arthrobacter sp. TJ-238. The sequence goes on from NZ_JBZCNH010000002.1 coordinate 450,469, forward strand.
ACGTCCTGCTCGCCGGTGTGGTCGCCGGGATCGGCGGGTCCTTCTTCACGCTCGTGGCCGTGTCGGGCTTCGGCCGCGACATGACGGCGGGCCAGGGCTACATCGCCCTGGCGGCGCTCATCTTCGGCCGCTGGAACCCGATCGGCGCGTTCTTCGCGGCCCTGCTGTTCGGCTTCGCGACCAACCTGTCCAACGTCCTGAGCCTGCTCGGCACCCCGGTGCCGGACCAGTTCCTGCGCATGCTGCCCTACGTGGTGACGGTCTTCGCCGTCGCCGGCCTCGTGGGCCGCTCGCGGGCACCGGGCGCCAGCGGCATCCCCTACATCAAGGGCTAGGAGTACCCACCATGACCGATCAGCAGACCACGGGGACCGAGATCCCCTGGGACACCCTCGCCGCCACGGCCACGGAGGCCATGCGGCGCGCCTACGTGCCGTACTCGAAGTTCCCCGTGGGGGCTGCGGCCCTCCTCGACGACGGCCGGATCATCTCCGGCTGCAACGTGGAGAACGCGTCCTACGGGCTGACGCTGTGCGCCGAGTGCGCCCTCGTCAGCGCGCTCGCCATGAGCGGCGGCGGCCGCATCCGCGCCTTCAGCTGCGTGGACAGCGAGGGCACCACGCTCATGCCGTGCGGGCGCTGCCGCCAGCTGCTGTACGAATTCCGGGCACCCGACATGGTGCTCATGACCGTCAGCGGCATCCGGACCATGGACGAGGTCCTGCCCGACGCCTTCGGGCCGCAGCACCTCGCCTGACCACCGCCGAGAGGGGCGCGGCCCGAGCGGCCGCGCCCCTCTCTTCTCCAGCAGCTCCCAGCAGCTCCCAGCAGCTCCCATCAGCCGAACAACCCGAGGACTCCCCCATGACCGAAGCCTTCGACGCCGTCGACATCATCCGCACCAAGCGCGACCGCGGCACCCTCACGCCCGAGCAGATCGACTGGACCATCGACGCCTACACGCGCGGCGTCATCGCCGACGAGCAGATGGCCGCCCTCAACATGGCGATCCTGCTCAACGGCATGGACCGTGCCGAGATCTCCCGCTGGACCGCCGCCATGATCGCCTCGGGCGAGCGCATGGACTTCTCCTCCCTCGGGCGCCCCACCAGCGACAAGCACTCGACCGGCGGCGTGGGGGACAAGATCACCCTGCCCCTGGCCCCGCTCGTCGCCGTGTTCGGCGTGGCCGTGCCCCAGCTCTCCGGCCGCGGCCTCGGCCACACCGGCGGCACGCTGGACAAGCTCGAGTCCATCCCCGGGTGGCGGGCGCACCTCAGCAACGAGGACATGCTGCGGCAGCTCGCCGACGTCGGCGCGGTCATCTGTGCCGCCGGCACGGGCCTCGCCCCCGCGGACAAGAAGCTCTACGCCCTGCGCGACGTCACCGGGACCGTCGAGGCCATCCCGCTCATCGCGTCCTCGATCATGAGCAAGAAGATCGCCGAGGGCACCGGCTCCCTGGTGCTCGACGTGAAGGTCGGCAGCGGCGCGTTCATGAAGGACGTCGACCAGGCCCGCGAGCTCGCCGAGACCATGGTTGTGCTCGGCAAGGACGCCGGCGTGAACACCGTCGCGCTCCTGACCGACATGAGCACGCCGCTCGGCCTGACGGCCGGCAACGCCATCGAGGTCGAGGAGTCGGTGGAGGTTCTCGCCGGCGGCGGGCCGTCCGACGTCGTCGAGCTCACCGTCCGCCTCGCCGAGGAGATGCTCGCCTGCGCGGGAGTGCACGACGCCGACCCGGCGGCCGCCCTGAAGGACGGACGCGCCATGGACGTCTGGAACCGGATGATCGAGGCGCAGGGCGGGGATCCCCGGGCTGCCCTGCCGGTCGCGAAGGAGTCCGAGGTGATCCTCGCCCCGGCCGACGGCGTCCTCGTGGGCCTCGACGCGCTCTCCGTGGGGGTGGCCGCCTGGCGCCTCGGGGCCGGCCGTGCCCGCAAGGAGGACCAGGTGCAGGCCGGGGCGGGCGTCCGCCTGCACGCGAAGCCCGGCGCCACCGTCCGCGCCGGCGAGCCGCTCATGACACTGCTCACCGACACCCCGGACAAGTTCGACCGCGCCCGCGAGGCGCTGGCCGATGCCGTCGTGATCGCCCCCGAGGGCTCCCGCCCCGCGCAGCAGCTCATCATCGACCGCATCGCCTAGGGCGCGCCTGCTGATGGCCTGTGCGGATGAGCGCCGGGCTGAACTAGGGTGATCCCCGAACCACACGTGCAACACGCGCCTCGTGTGGCACGAACAGCTGGCGCAGAGTCCGGACCGGACGTACACCTGGAGGAACGACGTGCATCAATTCCTGCTCCGCCTGCTGGTCCTGCTCACCGTGATCTTCGGGGTGAACTACGTGGGGTGGCGCTGGCTGGAGTCGCTGAACTGGTCGGCGTGGTGGATCGCGGTGCCGCTGGTGCTGGCAGAGACCTACAGCCTCGTCGACGTGTGCCTCTTCGGGCTGACGGTGTGGCGGACCAGGGAGCGCACGCCTCCGCCGGCACCCCCCGGCCTGAGCGTGGACGTGTTCATCACCACGTACAACGAACCGATCGAGATGGTCCTCGAGACGGCACTCGCGGCGCAACGCATCCGGTATCCGCACAGGACGTGGATCCTCGACGACGGCACCCGGACCGAGTTGCGGGAGGCGGCCGAGCAGCACGGCGTCGGCTACCTGACCCGCAGCGCCGACTGGGCGGACCGTCCCCGGCATGCCAAGGCGGGCAACCTCAACAATGCCCTCATGGCCACCGACGGCGAGTTCATGATGATCCTCGATGCGGACCAAATCCCCAAGCCCGAGATCCTCGACCGGACCCTGGGTTACTTCAACAACCGGAAGGTGGCTCTGGTACAGACGCCGCAGTGGTTCGTCAATGTCCCCGATGACGACCCTCTGGGGAGCCAGGCGCCGCTGTTCTACGGCCCGCTGCAGCAGGGCAAGGATGGCTGGAACGCGGCGTTCTTCTGCGGCTCCAACGCACTGCTGCGCAGGGAGGCGCTCATGCAGCTCGGCCTGGTCGGGTATGTCGACGAGGTCGAGAAGAACATCCGCACCGCCCTGAAGGGATCCCGCTCCGCGATCCGTCGCGCCCGTAGGTCGGAGCAGGCCCGTGACCCCATGGTCGCCCAGCTGCTCGACGAGGTGGAACGGGCAATGGCCGGGGCGGCAGCCGGACTCAAGGAGGGGCGGTCCTACAGCGAGATCACCTACACCCTGCGCCGCACGGTCGATGCCGCTGTCCAGAAGCTCGTCGCTGCCGATGTCCATGCGCTGCAGGCCGATCTGGCGGAGATCGAGGCCATGGGTCTCGGACCCGGCTCCGGCTCGCTCAGCCCCGAAGAAGTCGAGGTCGCGGTGGCAGGACTGTCCTCCCGGCAGTGGTCCCCGCTCGGTGCGCTGGAGTCGGTGCAGGCCGTGCTGGAGGCGATCTCGATCGAGCGCGGTGAGGAGGCGCAGCCGGTCATGCCTCTGGCCACGATCTCCGTCACCGAGGACATGGCCACGTCCATGCGACTGCACGCCATGGGATGGAAGAGCGTCTACCATCACGAGATCCTCGCCATCGGCCTCGCCCCCGAGGATCTGAAGACCATGCTGACCCAGCGGCTGCGCTGGGCCCAGGGCACCATCCAGGTGCTGCTCCGGGAGAACCCCCTGACCAAGCGGGGGATGAAGTGGACCCAGCGGTTGATGTACTTCGCCACCATGTGGAGCTACCTGTCAGGCTTCGCCGCGGTCGTCTACATCGCTGCGCCCATCATCTACCTGATCCTCGGCATCCTGCCCGTGACCAGCCTCAGCACGGAATTCTTCATCCGCTTCATCCCCTTCATGGTGGTCAACCAGATCCTCTTCGCAGTCGCCGGACGGGGGGCGAAGACATGGCGGGGACAGCAGTACAGCCTGGCGCTGTTCCCCACCTGGATCAAGGCCTGCACCACTGCTGCTCGCAACGTGTGGTTCGGCAGGCCCCTGGGTTTCGCCGTGACGCCGAAGGTCAAGGAGGGCAACAGCCGTGACTGGCACCTGATCCGTCCGCAACTCGTCGCCATGGCCCTGCTCGCCGTAGCGGCAGTGGTCGGGGTGTTCCGGCTGGCGGTCGGACTCAACGAGCCATTGGGGACGCTCGTGAACGTCGCCTGGGTGGTCTACGACCTCGTCGTCCTGAGTGTCCTCTTCAAGGCGGTGCGTTACGACGGGTACGTCCCCGAGGAGGACGGGTCGCACGCGGTGAGCCGCTGACCGGCGCGCCCTGACGACGGCGCGCCGGGTGATCGTCGGCGACGTGGGTTAGTTTTGGGTGAGGATTCACGAGTGACCCGCCCCTCCTGCTCTTCGCGCACGCCGTCGATCGGCAGGACCCGACGTTGGATAGGTGTATGCCGATGGATTTCAGTTATGAGCTCAGGGATTCCTACACGGAGGTCAAGGTCAGCGGTCGCCTGAACATGGTGTCCGCGCCGAGGCTGCGCGAATTCGTGGGTGATGTGATCCTCAAGGGCTCCAACCGCATCGTCGTGAACCTCGCGGAGACCTCGTTCATGGATTCCTCCGGGCTCGGCGCGCTCATCGGCTGTCTGAAGGCCACCCGGCAGGCCGGCGGCGACCTCCGTATCGCAGCCGTGCATCCGCAGGTCAAGATGGTGCTGCAGCTGACCAGTATGGACAGGGTGCTCACGTCCTACGACACCGTGGAGGAGGCCTTCGGCGATGAATGATGCGCTGGCTGCGCGCAGTTTCCTCGGGCCCGCCGGGGAGGAGGCCATCGAGTCCGTCCACGACATGCTGGACGGTCTGTGGTCGGAGGTTCCCCTCACCCAGGACATCGACCGCATGACCTTCACGACGGCGGTGATCGAATCCGCCTCGAACGTCGTCCAGCACGCCGAGCCCGTCGGGGAGGAGCCGGTGAAGCTCGGCGTCGTCATCACGGTTCGGCCCACGGCGCTCGAGGCCCGCGTCAGTGCGCTGCACGCCAAGCCGCCGTACGGCGAGATGATCCCGCGCATGCCCGAGGAAGAGGCCGAGTCGGGCAGGGGCCTGGCACTCATCCAGGCGCTGGTGACCACGGTGATCTTCGAACGACAGGACGGCACGAACACGTGGGTCCTGTCGCGTGGCTACTCCCGGGAACGTCTCCTACCGGACAGCCGGGCGGACTCCGGGGTGCGGCCACCGCCGTAGCCGGGACCCCCGTACGCTCGCCGGGGGACTCCGACGGGCTCGCCGGTCCTTTCCGGCGTGTGGTGAGGGCTTCTGTCAGCGCGGCCGCCGATGAGCTGCTGCTGTCGATCCGCCAGTCCGTCTCCTTGTCCAGGTGGAACCAGACCACCGCGGTGACGTCGTCCTGCGCTGCCAGGTAGCCGACCAGCTCCGTGGTCCATTCGGCCTTGGAGCCACCGTGTTCGGCGGAGGACGTCTCAGCGATCAGGATCTCCTTGCCCGGTGCGAGGGCCCGGAGTTCGGACAGTCCCCGGCCGAAGACCTCGGACGGCACCTGCCAGGTGCCCCACGGCACGGAGGTGCCCCAGTTGTATCCGTCGAGGGCGACGGCGTCGACGTAGGAGTCACCGGGGTAGAGGCTTCTCAGCGGCGTGGATCCGCTATAGGGGACGTTCGGGTTCCACACCCAGGTGATGTTCGATGCGCCCGTCGATGCGAGCGTCTCGTGGACGTGCCGCCAGGCCGCGACGTAGTCCCCGGAGGTGTTGCCGTTGACCCCTGCGGACCACGGATACCAGTCGCCGTTCATCTCATGCCCGAATCGCAGCAGGACCGGGTGGCCCCAGTCCGCGAGGGAGTGGCCCCACCAGCGCAGGTAGGGATCGAGATCTCCCGCTGTGACCCGGTCGAGCGCATAGGCGGGCTGTTCCGTGCCGCCTCCCCATGCCCAGGGTTCCCAGGTCAGCAGGGTGTCGGCTCCCCGTATACGCGCCGCATCGAGTTCGGCGATCGGCGGGGCCTGACGGAAGTCCTTGTAGGCGAGGACGATCGTGGGTGATTCCCCGGCCAGGGCTGTGACCTCGTCGAGTTCGGCGGTTGCCAGGGGACCCCCGGGTGTCCCGACTCCGAAACGCAGGGCGGCGGTGCCGGGGGGCCGCGAGGGGTGACGGACCCTGAACGTAGCAGAGGCACTCACGTCCCCCGAGAGGGCCCGGACGACCACCACCGGTCCGGTCGTGTCGGGGATGGACAGCCTGATGTCGAATCGACCCGATGCGCTCGTCCGGAAGACCACGGGATCGGTGCCGCCGGTGACGGTCCCGGTCCTCCTCTGCGGGAATCCGGTTCCGGTGACCGTGAGCGACGTCCCGGCCGGATGGGAGGAGGGACGGATGCTGATCGACGGGCCGGAGGGCGCCGCGGCCGGGACCGGGGCGGCAGCGAGCAGGGTCAGCAGCACCAGAAGGCATGCCATCAGTCGTCGGCTCTTCATCCCACCCCCGGCGCCCCGGCTCCAAGACGGGCACGATGGGTCCGTCCTCTTCATTGTGCGGCCGGCTCCCCTTCTGATCCACCGCTTGACACAGGATCGGCGGTGATGCTGCATTCGGGATGGAACGTCGCCGCCCACCTGCCGGTAGGGCACGCAGACGCCGGCGACATCCGGCAGGCCTGCGAACCGCGGGTCCTCCTGGGCGTCCGGCACGGCCGATGCGAGCTCCTGGTCGATCGTGACATCGAGGGCGGGGAACGGAGGCGCCGGCCTACCCCCTGCGGTTCGCCGACGCGGTTCCGGCGCCAGGCCCTACCGGCAGCCGCACCTGACAATGGCGGAACCGCTTCAGCCCCGGCGCGTGTCCTGATGCTCCAAGCGGGAGAGGGGTGACCCCGGGAACGGCCCCGTCAGGGTGGGGACGGGCGGGCACGCCCTGACGGGGTCCTCAGGGTTCGCCCTAGGGAAGGGCGCGGCCGGCCTCATCCCTGAGGGTGAGCCGGCCGCCGAAGCATGTCGCCCGGAAGGGCGACGACCCGCGAGGGTTCCCACCGGTAGCGTCGGAGGCAGACGCGCGGCGACGCATGGTCCGGACGGACCGCCCCCGCACGTCGGGTCCCGCGCCCGCCCCCACCTCCGGTTCCGGCGGGCCGACGCGGGACGGACGAGCGGGAGGAACCCGATGGATGCGATCACCAGTGCACTCGGCGGCATCAGCGACTTCGTGCTGGCGGCCGCCGAGCAGCCGTGGGTGTACGTCCTCGTGCTGGTGTGCTGCATCGTGGACGGCTTCTTCCCGCCGTTCCCCAGCGAGTCCGTCGTCGTGGGCCTCGCGTCCCTCATCATCACGCAGGGCGTGCCCAACCCGTGGCTGCTCATCCTGGTCGCAGCGCTCGGGGCGTTCCTCGGCGACAACATCGCCTACCTCCTGGGCCGGGGGATCGGCACCACGCGCTTCCGCTGGATGCGCCGCCCGCGGATGCAGCGATCGTTCTCATGGGCAGGCACGGAACTGGCCAAGCGCGCCGCCTCGCTGATCCTCGTGGCGCGCTTCATCCCCATCGGCCGCGTGGCCGTGAACCTCACCGCCGGCGCCACGGGCTTCTCGCACCGGCGCTTCGTGGCCCTCACCGCCCTCTCCGGCGTGGTCTGGGGAGGGTACTCCGTGGGGATCGGCGCGCTCGCCGGGACCTGGTTCCAGGAGAACCACCTGCTCGGCGTGGCGGTGGCCATCGCGATCGCCGTCGTCATCGGGTTCGTCGTCGACCGTGTGATCGCCCTCGTCCGGGGCTCCACCCCGCTCCGGGCACCCCTCGACGGAGCGCCCGACGAATCACCCGACGGAGCGCCCACCGCGTCGTCCGCGCAGGCCCGGCACCGGCCGGAGCCGGCCCGCGAGACCAGCCCGCCGTGAGGGTGATCGCGTAGGCTTGGCAGCGTGACCCAGACCCAGAACGACGCCGTCCCCGACGCTGCCATCGACATCCAGACCCTGCCGAAGATCTCCCTCCACGACCACCTCGACGGCGGCCTGCGGCCGGCCACCATCCTCGAGCTCGCCGCCGGGATCGGGCACGAACTGCCTGCCTCCGACGCCGCGTCGCTCGGCACCTGGTTCAGGGAATCGGCGGACTCCGGCTCGCTCGAGCGGTACCTGGAGACCTTCGACCACACCATCGCCGTCATGCAGACCCGCGAGGGCCTCATCCGGGTGGCCCGCGAGTTCGTCGAGGACCTCTCGCTCGACGGCGTCGTCTACGGGGAGGTCCGCTGGGCCCCCGAGCAGCACACCCGGAAGGGCCTCACGCTCGACGAGGCCGTCGAGGCCGTGCAGGAGGGCCTCGAGGCGGGTGCCGCCGCGGCCGTCGCCGCGGGCCGGGTCATCCAGGTCGGCCAGCTCATCACCGCGATGCGCCACGCCGACCGCGGCCAGGAGATCGCCGAGCTCGCCGTCCGCCACCGCGACCGGGGCGCCGTCGGCTTCGACATCGCCGGCGCCGAGAACGGCTTCCTGCCCTCACGCTTCGCCGACGCGTTCACCTTCCTCGCCTCCGAGCAGTTCCCGGCGACCATCCATGCCGGTGAGGCGGCAGGCCTCGAGAGCATCCAGGACGCGCTCGTCGCAGGGCGCGCGCTGCGCCTCGGCCACGGCGTCCGCATCGCCGAGGACATCGAGATCGAGGAGTCCGAGGGCGAGCACGCCGCCGACGGCGAGGAGGTCGGCATCGCCAACCTCGGCCGCATCGCCTCCTGGGTCCGCGACCGCGGCATCCCGCTCGAGCTGTGCCCGTCCTCCAACCTGCAGACCGGCGCCATCGCGGCGTTCGGCGACACCATCGACGCGCACCCATTCGACCTGCTCTACCAGCTCGGCTTCAAGGTCACCGTGAACACCGACAACCGCCTCATGAGCGGGGTCACCCTGACGGGTGAGTTCGAGCTGCTCGTCGACACCTTTGGCTACGACCTCGGCGACCTGCTCGAGCTCACGCTCAACGCCGTCGACGCCGCGTTCCTGCCCCTCGAGGATCGCGAGGCGCTGGCCCAGTTCGTCGCCGAGAGCTTCGACACCGCCGCCCGGCAGGCCTCGGCCTGACCGACCCCGTGACGCACACGGGTCCGGGCGCGGCGGTCGAGCGGCTCGTGGAGGTCGTGGACCTGCTCCGCCGCCACTGCCCGTGGACGGCCGCACTGGACCACGCGTCTCTGCTCGAGTACCTGGTGGAGGAGACGTACGAGCTCTACGAGGCCGTCGACGACGTCGCCCGCGCGCAGGGCCGGTCACCGGCGGCGCCGGCCGGGCTGCGGGACGAACTGCGCGGTGAACTCGGCGACGTCCTGTTCCAGGTGGTCCTCCACGCGCAGCTGCAGGCCGAGGAGGGCGCCTTCGGGTTCGCGGAGGTGGCGGGCGGGCTGACGGCGAAGCTCGTGCGCCGCAACCCGCACGTCTTCGCGCCCGACGGGTCCCTGCGCGACAGCTTCCCGGCGACGGTGGACGAGATCGTGGCGACCTGGCAGTCCGTCAAGCAGCAGGAGCGGCCGGCCCGCACCTCGCCCTTCGACGCCATCCCGCACCACCTCCCCGCCCTCGCCCTCGCGGCGAAGACCCTCCGGCGGGCGGGGGAGCCCGTCGGCACCATCGACCGGACGACCGTCGGGACGACCGAGGGTACCGCGACCGAGGGAACCGCGACCGAGGGAACCGCGACCGAGGAGGAGCTCGGCCGGGAGCTGCTGGGCCTCACCCGGCGGGCGCTCGCGGCGGGCATCGACCCGGAGCGTGCCCTGCGGCGTGCCGTGCTCGACTACCAGCGGGACGGCGCCGCCGGCGGGCCGTGAGCGCCCGGCCGCTCCTCCGGCGGTGATCCAGCCCACGCCGGGACGCGCGTGAACTAGGCTGGGAGCACCACCTCCGTTGCTCTGACAAAGACGTCCCAACACGATGTGAACTTATACACTCCAACGAAGAGGAGCTAATCCATGGCCATCATCGATGCCATCCACGCGAGGGAAATCCTAGATTCCCGCGGCAACCCGACCGTCGAGGTCGAGGTACTGCTCGACGACGACACCTTCGGCCGCGCGGCCGTCCCCTCCGGCGCCTCCACCGGCGCGTTCGAGGCCAACGAGCGCCGCGACGGCGACAAGGACCGCTACCTCGGCAAGGGCGTCCTGCAGGCCGTCGAAGCCGTCATCGAGCAGATCCAGCCGGCTCTCCTCGGTTTCGACGCCGCGGACCAGCGCGCCATCGACCAGGCGATGATCGACCTCGACGGCACCGAGAACAAGTCCAGCCTGGGCGCCAACGCGATGCTCGGCGTCTCCCTCGCGATCGCCCGCGCCGCCGCCGAGTCCTCGGCCCTGCCCCTCTACCGCTACCTCGGCGGCCCGAACGCGCACGTGCTGCCCGTTCCCCTCATGAACATCCTCAACGGCGGCTCGCACGCCGACTCCGACGTCGACATCCAGGAGTTCATGATCGTGCCGCTCGGCGCGCAGTCCTATTCCGAGGGCCTCCGCTGGGGCGTCGAGGTCTACCACGAGCTCAAGGCCGTGCTGAAGGAGAAGGGCCTCGCCACGGGCCTCGGCGACGAGGGCGGCTTCGCCCCGAACCTGCCGTCCAACCGCGACGCACTCGACCTCATCACCACCGCCGTCGAGCGGGCCGGCTACACCCCGGGTACCGACATCGCGTTCGCCCTCGACGTCGCCGCCTCCGAGTTCTACAAGGACGGCGCGTACCAGTTCGAGGGCAAGGCCCTCAGCACCGAGGAGATGAGCGCCTACTACGTGGAGCTCGTCCGCGACTACCCGCTGGTCTCCATCGAGGATCCCCTCGACGAGGACGACTGGGAGGGCTGGAAGCACCTGACCGATTCCATCGGCGACAAGGTGCAGCTGGTGGGCGACGACCTCTTCGTCACCAACCCCGTCCGCCTGGCCAAGGGCATCCAGAACCAGACAGCCAACTCGTTGCTGGTCAAGGTCAACCAGATCGGCACCCTCACCGAGACCCTCGACGCCATCTCGATGGCGCAGCGCGCGGGCTACACGACGATCACCTCCCACCGCTCCGGCGAGACCGAGGACACGACGATCGCCGACATCTGCGTGGCCACCAACGCCGGCCAGATCAAGACCGGCGCGCCCGCCCGCAGCGAGCGCGTGGCCAAGTACAACCAGCTGCTGCGCATCGAGGAGGAGCTCGACGACGCCGCACGCTACGCCGGACGCAGCGCCTTCCCGCGTTTCACCGCGTAGAAACTCGGCAGTTCATCAGGAGGGCGGCTACCCTCGTTAGACGGGTCCCGCGAGGGACCCGACGCGACCATACGCGAAAGCGTCGACGAGGAGCTCCATGACTGCCCGCCGCCCTAACGTGCCGCGAGCCGGCCGTCCGACGCCTGTGGCGGAGGAACGGCCGGCCCCCGGCACGGCCAAGGGTCCGACCATCGACCACGGGTCCCGTGGCGCCGGGCACCAGCCGGCGCGGCCCGCCGGTGCCTCCCAGCGGAAGCCCGCCCCGCCCCGGGTCGTCGGTCCCTCCGCCACGAAGGATCCCCGGGCTGGGGCGGCCCCCGCTGCAGGCCGGTCACGCACTGCCGGAGCGGACGGGACGCCGGCCCGGACCGCGGCGAAGACGTCCTCCCCGTCGGAGGCCCGTGCCGCCGAGCGCTCGCAGCTGGCGGGGAACATCCGCCGGGGACAGGTCGGTTCGAAGCGGGTCGAATCCCCGATCCAGCCCGCCGAGGAAGCCACCCCCATCCCGGCGAAGACCTTCTCCGGGAGGCTGCTGGCCCTCGCCGTCGTCCTCGTCGCCGTGATCGTGCTCCTCGCGCCGTCGGTCAGCCGGTACCTGCAGCAGCAGAGCGAACTCGACGCCCTGCGCGCAGACATCGCCCGCCAGCAGCAGCAGCAGGCGGACTACGAGTCCGAGCTCGCACGCTGGGACGATCCGGCCTTCGTCCGGCAGCAGGCGCGCGAGCGCATCTTCCTCGTCATGCCGGGGGAGACCCGCTACCTCGTGAAGGGCGGCGAGGGCATCGAGGAGGGCACGGGCGAGGGTTCGGCCGCCGAGCCCGCCGACCTGCCCTGGGTCGACTCCCTCTGGAGCTCGGTCGAGCGCGCGGCAACGGATTGAGAGCGGCGGCCGATCCCCGAGACCGGTCGGCCGCCACCAGGACACCCAGACGCGGTGTCCCAGGAAGGAACAGCGTGACCCAGCAGGACCAGCAGGACCAGCAGGACCAGCACGAGCAGCAGCACGGCGGGCACGACGACGAGCGCCGGCAGCACGACCGGTCGGCGGATCCGCGGACCCCGAGCGCACGGGACCTCGACGTCCTCAGCCGCCAGCTCGGCCGTCCCGTACGGGACGTCGTCGAGATCGGTGCCCGGTGCGTCTGCGGCAACCCGCTCGTCGCCACCACCGCCCCGCGACTGTCCAACGGCATCCCGTTCCCCACCACGTACTACCTCACCCATCCCGTCATCACGGCGGCGGTCTCGCGGTTGGAGGCCGAGGGCGTCATGACGGAGATGAGCGAACGGCTCGCGAACGACGCCGACCTCGCCGACCGGTACCGCGCCGCGCACGAGGCCTACCTCGCCGCCCGTGCCGCCGTCGGCGAACGCGCGGGCACGGGACCCGTCCCCGAGATCGACGGCGTGTCCGCCGGCGGGATGCCGACCCGCGTCAAGTGCCTCCACGTGCTCGTGGGGCACGCCCTGGCAGCGGGCCCCGGCGTCAATCCGCTCGGCGACGAGGCCATCGCCCGCATCGCCCAGTGGTGGACCCCCGGACAGTGCTCCTGCGAGGGTGCGTGGGACACGACGGGCCAGGCGCCCCACGCCGATCTCAGCAGGCACACGAGGACGCAGGGCCTCAGCGCCGAGGAACTCGACGCCAAGCGCGAGGCGCGTCGCAGGGCAGCCGAACCACCGACGACGGACGGCATCGCCGGCCCGGCGGGCCCGACCCCATCCGCCGCACCCACCGAGGAGACCTGATGCGTACAGCCGCCATCGACTGCGGGACCAACTCCATCCGCCTGCTCATCGCCGACAGCGAGGACGGCGTCCTGACCGACGTGGTCCGTCTCATGCGCGTCGTGCGCCTCGGTGAAGGCGTGGATGCCACCGGGCGCCTGTCCGAGGCCGCGCTCGCCCGCACCTTCGCAGCGGCGGAGGAGTACGCGGCCCTGCTGGAGGAGCACGGCGCCCCGCCCGTGCGGTTCGTCGCCACCTCCGCGTCCCGCGACGCCGAGAACCGCCAGGACTTCGTCGACGGCATCCGGGAGCGCCTCGGCGTGGAACCCGAGGTCATCACCGGCGACGAGGAGGCCCGGCTCTCCTTCGACGGGGCCGTCAGCGTGCTCGCCACCGCAGCGGACGAGACGGTCCTGGTGATCGACGTCGGCGGCGGCAGCACCGAGTTCGTCGCGGGCACGGAGGCCGGGCTGGTCGCCTCGCTCAGCACGAACATGGGGTGCGTCCGGTACACCGAGCGCTTCCTGGCCGACGATCCGCCCACCGACACGCAGATCACCGCGATGACGGTGGAGGTCGGGCGCCTCATCGACGAGGCGGCCGCCGAGGTGCCCCTCGACCGCGTCACGAGGATCGTCGGCGTCGCGGGCAGCGTCACGACGGTCACCGCCCACGCCCTCGAGCTGCCGACCTACCAGCCCGAGCGCATCCACGGCGCCGAGCTCCCCATCACCGCGATCTCGGCGGCGGCGTCGGACCTCCTGCACATGGCCCGCGCGGCACGGGCCGCGCTGCCCTACATGCACCCGGGCCGCGTCGACGTCATCGGAGCGGGCGCGCTCATCTGGGCGACCGTCATCGAGCGCGTCGCCGCGGCGACCGGCGGGCGCGTCACGACCGCAGTCTCCAGCGAGCACGACATCCTGGACGGGATCGCCCTGAGCGTCGCGGACCGGGTCGGGTGAGCTGATGCGCACCCGGCAGCATGCCGCCCTCCGGCCGGTCAGGGCGGGCGCGTCCGTCGTCCTCGCCACCGCCGTCCTGCTGCCAGGAGCGGTGCCCGCCGCCGCGGACGAGGTCCGCGACAAGGAGTACTGGCTCGAGGACTACGGCATCACGGAGGCGTGGAAGAGCACGCAGGGCGAGGGCGTCACGGTGGCCGTGATCGACAGCGGGATCGACGCCACCCACCCCGACCTCGTCGGCGCCGTGGTGGGCGGCACCGACGCCTCCGGCGCGGGCGACCCCGGAGGCCTGCGCGGCATCGGGGAGGTCGCGGGCCACGGCACCCTCGTGGGTACCCTCCTCGCCGGGCGCGGGCACACCGCCCCCGCACCCGCACAGCCCGCACCCGCACCCGCGCAGCCCGCACCCGCCCCCTCCGGCGGCACCGGCGGCACCGGCGGCACCGGCGGCACCGGCAGGGCGGAGCCCCCCGCAGGCCCCCCTGCCGACGCCGACGCCGGCCCGCTCGGGCAGTACGGCGAGGGCCCCGACGGCATCGTCGGCGTCGCGCCGAAGGCCGACCTGCTCGCCGTCTCCCTCTTCATCGAGGGCCAGAACAGCGGCCCCAATCCCGCGGGCATCCCGGTGGACCAGCAGGTGCCCGACGCAGTCCGCTGGGCGGTGGACAACGGCGCGGACGTCATCAACATGTCGCTCGGCAGCACCAGCACCGCCTGGCCCGAGAGCTGGGACAACGCCTTCCTCTACGCGGAGCAGAACGACGTCGTCGTCGTCGCGGCGGCCGGCAACCGCGCGGGCGGCCTCACGCAGGTCGGCGCTCCCGCGACCATCCCCGGCGTCCTCGCCGTCGCAGGCCTGGACCGGTCCGGGGCCGCCAGCGACGAGGCCTCCAGCGAGGGCATCAGCATCGCCGTCGCCGCGCCGTCCGAGGACCTCGTCGGCGGACTGCCCGGCGGGTTCTACGCCGACTGGTCCGGGACGTCGGGCGCCGCACCCCTCGTCTCGGGCGTCGCCGCACTCATCCGCGCCCGATACCCCGAGCTCTCCGCGGGCCAGGTGGTCAACCGCATCGTCGGCACGGCCAGGGACGCGGGGGCCCCCGGCTTCGACACCCTCTACGGCTACGGGATCCTCGACGTCGCCTCCGCCGTCGACCGGGACGTGGCCGTACCCCAGGAGAACCGCCTCGGCAGCATGGCCGAGTGGATCCAGCTCTACCGGCGCGGCGGGCAGACACCCGCCCCTCCGCCGGCTCCCGCGGAGGAGCCACCGGCGGAGGTCCTCCCGCCCCCCGCCGCCCCGCAGGCCGAGGACCCCCTCACCCCTGTGCACGACGTACCTGCGCTGGTGGTGCTCGGCTTCGGCGGGCTCCTGCTCGCGGTGCTGCTCGGCGGGGCCGTGCACGTGACCCGCGTGCACCGGCGCGCCGCGGCGAACGGACCCTCAGGACCGGACCGTCCAGGGCCACCGGCCGCCTGAACGAGCGGGCCCCGTGGGAGGTTCCGGAACGCTCCCGGAGCTAGTGAAGATTTTCACAAACTCCGGTAGCATCGGGGCATGGCATCGAACCCACACTTCTCCGACCGCCCGCGCATCCTCGTCGTCGGCGGCGGTTACGTCGGCCTCTACGTCGCGCACCGGCTGCAGAAACAGGTCAAGGACCACGGCGGCATCGTCACGCTGGTCGACCCCCTGCCCTACATGACCTACCAGCCCTTCCTCCCCGAGGTGGCCGCCGGCAGCATCGAGCCGCGCCACGCGATTGTGTCCTTCCGCAAGCACCTGCGGAAGACCGAACTGATCTCCGGCAAGGTCACCTCGATCAACCACGCCGGCCGCACGGCCACCATCGAGCCCACCGGCGGCGGCGAGTCCTTCGAGCTCGGCTACACCGACGTCGTCGTCGCCGCAGGCGCCATCACGCGGACCTTCCCGATCGACGGCCTGAAGGACCAGGGCATCGGCCTCAAGACCATCGAGGAGGCCGTCGCCGTGCGCGACAGGATGTTCGAGCGCATCGAGACCGGCTCCGTCATGCCCGCCGGCCCGGAGCGCGACCGCGCCCTGACCTTCGTCGTCGTCGGCGGCGGGTTCGCCGGCATCGAGGCCATCACGGAGATGGAGGACGCGGCCCGCGACGCCGTCAAGGCCAACGCCCGCCTCAGCCGCTCCGACCTCCGCTTCGTCCTCGTCGAGGCCATGGGACGCATCATGCCCGAGGTCACGGCCGAGCAGGCCGAGTGGGTCGTGGAGCACCTCCGCTCCCGTGAGATCGAGGTCCTGCTGAACACGTCGCTCTCCAGCGCCAAGGACGGCACCCTCAAGCTGATCAACATGCCGGACAAGAGCGCGGCCGACGAGTTCGAGACGGACACGCTCCTGTGGACCGCAGGCGTCCAGGCCAACCCGGTCGCCCGCTCCACCGATTTCCCGGTCGATGAGCGCGGCCGCGTCCGCGCCACCCCCGAACTCCGCATCACGGGCGACGACGGACCCATCGCCCATGCATGGACCGCCGGCGACGTCGCGGCCGTGCCCGACCTGACCGGCGGTGGAGTGGGAGGCTTCTGCGTCCCCAACGCCCAGCACGCCGTCCGCCAGGCCAAGCTCCTGGCCGCCAACCTCCTCGCCGAGAACTACGGCGTGGGGGAGGTCAAGGAGTACCGCCACACCAACCTCGGCGCCGTTGCCGGCTTCGGCCAGTTCAAGGGTGTCGCGAACATCATGGGCTTCGGCATGAAGGGCTTCCCGGCCTGGCTGGCCCACCGCGGCTACCACGGCTTCGCGATGCCGATGTACGAGCGCAAGGCCCGCGTTATCATCAACTGGAGCATGAGCTTCCTGTTCGGTCGCGACCTCGCCCCGCTGTCCGACCTGCAGACCCCGCAGCGCCAGTTCCGCGAAGCGGCCACCCCGCCGCCGAAGAAGG
Organism: Arthrobacter sp. TJ-238; assembly: GCF_058269215.1. Lineage (NCBI taxonomy): Bacteria > Bacillati > Actinomycetota > Actinomycetes > Micrococcales > Micrococcaceae > Arthrobacter > Arthrobacter sp. TJ-238. The sequence goes on from NZ_JBZCNH010000002.1 coordinate 467,290, forward strand.
ACACGGCCCTGCAGAGCCAGCCGCCCACGCCGGCCGGCCAGGCCGCATCCGCGAAGGCCTCCGCCCGACGCTAGGCACCACAGCATGACGGACGACGGCGATCCCTGCCCGGGGTCGCCGTCGTTCCTCGTTCCACCGCCGATCTTCCGCCGCCGATCCTCCCTAGCCGGCGCCGGGTGCCCTTGCCACGCGGGGTAGGCTGATCCGGCGGCAGCGCCCCAGTAGCCCAATGGCAGAGGCACCAGACTTAAAATCTGTTCAGTCAGGGTTCGAGTCCCTGCTGGGGCACACTTCCCCGGGCATCGGGGCAGATAGGCAGTGGACTGTGCAGTGCCCGCTGTCAAGGGCCGGATGCGACGCCTGTGACGAGCGTTACAAGGATGTAACCGGATTCCCTTATCTCAGACACATTTTTGGATTAGCTTTTCCTACAAGCCAGGAACACCTGGCACCCAGCATCAAAGGCGGCAAGTGCCTTTCGGTCGAGGAGAATAATTCATGACTGCAACACGCAACCCGATGCGTTTCGGCATCGGGGAGAGTGCCCCGCGAGCGGCAAAGGTCGCCGCCCTGGGCCTTGGCATCGCGCTCTTCGCCTCCGGCTGCGGCGGTTCCTCGGGCACTGAAGGCGAGACCACCGAGACCGAGAGCGGAACCGCGACGGAGACCGCTGCCACCTCGGCGGTGGCATGCCCCGAGAGCGAGGGTGGAGCAGACGAGGAACAGGGCGAAAAGGGCGATCCCGCCGCCGTGCCCGCCAGCAAGACCACGAGCCCCCAGCCCCTGAAGCTCGGTTCCATCCTGCCGACCACCGGCACCCTCGCGTTCCTCGGCCCGCCTGAGATCGCGGGTGTCAACGTCGCCGTCAACGAGGTCAATGAGGCCGGCGGCGTGCTGGGCCAGGAGATCTCGATCACGCACCGCGATTCCGGTGACACCACCACCGACATCGCCACGCAGTCCGTGACCGACCTCCTCTCGCAGGACGTCAGCGCCATCATCGGTGCCGCGTCCTCGGGTGTCTCGAAGACCGTCATCAACCAGATCACGGGCGCCGGCGTCGTCCAGTTCTCGCCCGCCAACACGGCAGCCGAATTCACGACGTGGGACGACAAGGGACTGTACTTCCGCACCGCTCCCTCGGACGTGATCCAGGGACGCATCCTCGGCAACTACATCATGGAGTGCGGCGCGCAGTCCGTCGGCATGATCACCCTGAACGACGCGTACGGCACCGGCCTGCAGAGCACCATCCAGGAGGTCGTCGAGGGGGCCGGTGGCCAGGTCGTCGGCAACGAGATGTTCAACACGGGTGACTCGCAGTTCTCCAGCCAGGTGGACGCCATCGCCGCCGCGAAGCCGGATGCGATCGTCCTGATCAGCTTCGACGAGGCCAAGAGCATCATCCCGCTGCTCGTAGCGAAGGGCATCGACGCCGGCTCGATCTTCATGGTCGACGGCAACGTCGCCGACTACAGCGCGGACTTCGACCCGGGCACCCTCGCGGGCGCGCACGGCACCATCCCCGGCCCGTTCGTCGGGACCGGATTCAAGGAAGCGCTTGCCGCGGTCGATCCGAACCTGGAGAACTTCGCCTACTCGGGTGAGAGCTACGACGCCGTGAACCTCATCGCGCTCGCCTCCGAAGCGGCCGGAAGCGTCGAGGGAACCGCCATCGGCAAGGAGCTCGCAGGAGTGTCGAAGGACGGCACCAAGTGCTTCGACTTCGCAGGCTGCGTCACGCTCCTGCGCAACGGTGAGGACATCGACTACGACGGTATTTCCGGTCCTGTCTCCTTCGACGAGAACGGCGATCCCACGGAGGCCATCATCGGCATCTACGAGTTCGACGAGAACAACGTGCACCAGCCGAACCGCTCCGAGGTCGGCAAGCTCTAGGGCTTCGCTCCGGCCTCCGGGCCGGCAGTAGCGGCACAGCAGAAGGCCCCGTCCGCCCTCCCCCCGGAGGTGCGGCCGGGGCCTTCCTGCTGCCGCCGGTGGTCAGGAGTTCCCCGGCGCGCGCCGGGAGATGGCGTAGGAGGGCTCCCGCACCTTCCGCGCCCACTCGTACGTCCCGGCGCCCGCGAGCGGGTGGAGGACCGCGTCGAACCGCAGGTCCTTCTCCTCGGCGTCGGGGTTCAGCTGCAGCGTGAGCGTGCCGAAGTGCTGCCATGCACCGTGTGGCGTGGCGAAGTAGAGGCCGAGCTGCCAGGGGGAGGAGCCGAGCGACCGTGCGAAGCCGCGGAGCGACGACGGGAGACCTGCAGGGCTGAGCGTCCGGGCGCCGAGGAGCACGGGCCCGGCCTCGCCCCGGTAGGGCATCATGGTGCCCAAGGGGGCCTTCGAGACGCTGAGCCTGGGGACCAGCATGAAGCGGCCGGGGAAGGACCAGCCCGTCGAGGACAGCAGGATGTCGGAGAACGCGGACGGGGTGGGGCCTGCGTCCTGGTGGTGGAACCGCACGGCGAGCCCGACGATGTCGGGCAGTCCGTCCGGAGTCCCCACGGACCGGGAGATCCGTGCCGTGGCGGTGCCCTCACCCGGCCGGTCGATCCAGGAGATCCCGCTGGACAGGCCGTGGCGGTGCACGACGACGGTTCCGTCGAGCCTCAGGCCACGCGAGTGGATGGGGCGGTGCCGGCGGACGTGCTTGATGCCGCGGAACAGCACCTCGAAGCCCTTCCCGACCGCGCTGCTGACCAGTCCTGCCATGAGTCGTCCTTCCTCGGAGCACACGTCCGGCACCCCTCCTGCCAACGTAGCGGCCCCGACACGGCGATGGGCGGGACCGCTGCCGGTCCCGCCCATCCCTTGCACTTCACGGCCCTGTGCGCTGGGCCTCAGGCGGTGTCGGCCAGCGTCCCGAGGTAGAGCTGGATCACCTTCGGGTCCTTCATCAGCTCACGGCCCGTTCCCGTGTAGGCGTCCTTGCCCTGGTCCAGGACGTACGCGCGGTCGCAGATCTGCAGGCAGCGGCGGGCGTTCTGCTCCACCATGATCACCGAGACGCCGGCGCGGTTGATCTCGTGGACCCGGAGGAACGTCTCGTCCTGCTTCACGGGGGAGAGGCCCGCGGACGGCTCGTCGAGGAGCAGCACCGCGGGGTCCATCATGAGTGCCCGGCCCATGGCGACCATCTGCCGCTCTCCGCCCGAGAGCGACCCGGCGCGCTGCGCCTTCCGCTTGCCCAGTTCGGGGAAGAGGCTCGCCACGAAGTCGAAGCGTTCCTTGAAGTCCTTGGGCCGCTGGTACATGCCCATCTGGAGGTTCTCCTCGATGGTCAGGGTGCCGAAGACGTTGTTGTTCTGCGGCACGAACCCGACGCCCCGGCTGACCAGCTTGTTGGCCTTCAGTCCCGTGATGTCCTGCCCGCGCACCACGACAGTGCCCGAGTGGACCTTCACCAGGCCGAACATCGCCTTCAGGAGCGTGGACTTGCCCGCCCCGTTGGGACCGATGATGCCGATCAGCTCGCCGCGGCGCGCCTCGATGCTGCAGCCGTTCAGGATGTTCACGCCCGGCAGGTAGCCGGCGACGAGGTCCGTGACCTTGACGACGGAGTCGCCCTCGAACTCATCCATTACTTCGTCTCCTCGTCCTTGTGCGCGGTGCCGGCGGCGTAGGCCCCGCCGCCCCCGATCTCGGTGACGCCGTGCCCGAGGATGCCCTCGTTCTCCGTGCCGACCACCGACTCCTCGTCGTGGGCCAGTTCCTCCTCGAGGCGCTCGATGCCCGTGGAGTCGCCGAGGTCGACGTCGTGGTGCGCGCCCAGGTAGGCGTCGATGACGGCCTGGTCCTTCATCACGATCTCCGGCGGCCCTTCCGCCACGACCTTGCCCTCGGCCATGACCACCACCCAGTCGGCGATGTGCCGGACCATGTGCATGTCGTGCTCGACGAACAACACGGTCATGCCCTCGGCCTTCAGGTTCTTGATGTGGTCGAGGAGCGACTGCGTGAGCGCCGGGTTGACGCCCGCCATCGGCTCGTCGAGCATCACCAGGCGCGGCCGCACCATCAGGGCGCGTGCCATCTCGAGGAGCTTGCGCTGGCCGCCGGAGAGGGATGCAGCGTAGTCGTCACGCTTCGTGTCGAGCTTGAACTTCGCCAGCAGCACCTCCGCCTGCTGCGTGATCTCGCGTTCCCGGCCGCCCCAGATGCCCTTGAACAGCGCCCGCGCGAGGCTCTCGCCCGGCTGGTCCGTCGCCCCGAGGCGCATGTTCTCCATGACGGTGAGCTTGCCCATCACCTTGGTCAGCTGGAACGTCCGCACCATGCCCATGCGGGCCACCTTGTGCGAGGCGACCTTGGCCAGGGGCTTGCCGTCGAACTCCCAGTCGCCGCTGTTCGGGGTGTCGAAGCCCGTCAGCAGGTTGAACAGGGTCGTCTTGCCGGCACCGTTGGGACCGATCAGCGCGGTGATCTTGTGCCGCGGGATCTCGAGGTGCTCCACGTCGACGGCGTTGATGCCGCCGAAGGTGCGCGTCACGTTCTGGGCGATCACGATCGGATCCCGTTTGCGGCACCCCGGCCCCGTCTCGCCTGTGGTGATCGGCGCGGTGTCGGTCATGTGGTCGTGACCGGACGCGCTTCCGCCGGCGGCGTGCGAGCCGCCGGTCGTGGCGTCGTCGCCGGGTACCGCCGCGGCGTCGTCGGGATTGCTGGTGCTGTGGCTGCCGGTCATGCGAACGCCAACTCCTTCTTGTTACCCAGGACGCCCTGCGGCCTGAAGACCATGAGCAGCATCAGTGCCACACCCACGAGGATGTAGCGGAGCTGACCCGCCTGCGAGTTGGACAGGAATGTGATGGCGCCGACCTCGATCAGCCCGTACAGGATTCCCTGCGTCAACGAGAGCACTACCCAGAAGATCATCGCCCCGATCACCGGTCCGAGGACAGTGGCCATTCCTCCGAGGAGGAGGCAGGTGTAGAGGAAGAAGGTCAGCTCGGTCGCGTAGTTCGCGGGCTGCACGGCCCCGCGGGGGAGCGTGAAGATGATGCCCGCCAGCGAGCCGAGGACTCCACCGATCACGAGGGCCTGCATCTTGTAGGCGTAGACGTTCTTGCCGAGTGAGCGCACGGCGTTCTCGTCCTCCCGGATGCCCTTCAGTACGCGGCCCCAGGGGCTGCGCATGAGGAGCCAGACCACGAGGCAGGCGATGATGACGACGGTCCAGCCGACGATGCGGATCCAGAGGTCGCGCTCGTTCATGCCGAGTGGGCCGATGTTGTAGGTGCCGGGCGGGAACGGGTTGAGGGCGTAGAAGCCGCCCTCGAACGCCGCGAGTCCGTTGGCGGATCCCGTGATGTCCGTGAGCCCGTTCGTGGTCACGATGTAGCGGATGATCTCCGCCGCGGCGATCGTCACGATGGCGAGGTAATCGGCCCGGAGCCGGAGCGTCGGCACGCCGAGCACGATCGCGAAGATGACCGAGGCCAGGAGCGCGACGAGAACCGCCACCGGCAGGGGGGCATTGAAGCTGAGCGTGGAGATGGCGAACCCGTAGGCGCCGACCGCCATGAAGCCGGCCTGGCCGAAGTTCAGCAGGCCGGAGTAGCCGAAGTGGACGGCGAGGCCGAGCGCGGCGAGCGCGTAGGCCGCGGTCGTCGGGCTGATCAGTTCACCGAAGGCGTTGACGAGGATGTTTCCGAAGTCCATGGGGGCCCCTAACCTATGCGCTCACGGCGGCCGAGGATACCCTGCGGCCGGAACAGGAGCACGAGAATCATGATCAGCAGCGCACCCACGTATTTGAGGTCTGCCTCGAGCCAGATCGTGGAGATCTCCACGAACAGCCCGACGATGATGGAACCGACGAGCGCGCCGAACACGGTGCCGAGCCCGCCGAGGGTGACGCCGGCGAAGATGAGCAGCAGGATCTGCTGGCCCATGTTGTAGGAGACGCCGGGACGGTAGTAGGCCCAGAGGATGCCGCCGAGGGCCGCGAGCATGCCGCCGAGGACCCAGACGATCCGGATGACGCGGTCGACGTCGATGCCGGAGGCCGCAGCGAGGGCAGGATTGTCCGCAACGGCGCGGGTGGCCTTGCCGATGCGCGTGCGCAGGAGAAGGAAGGCGACCAGGAGGATGACCACGAGGCTCACGATGAGCGAGGTCAGGTTGTTGCGCGAGATCGAGATGGAGCCGAAATCGATGATCTCGCTCTGCGAACCCGGCAGCTGCTGCGTAGCGCCCCCGAAGAAGAACTGGATGATGTAGCGCAGGGCGAGGGCGAAGCCGATGCTGACGATCATCATCGGCACGAGGCCCGTGCCGCGCCGCCGGAGGGGCTTCCACAGCCCCGCGTCCTGGACGTAGCCGAGGAGCCCGCCTCCGAGAACCGCGAGGACGACCGCGACGGTGATCGGGAGCCCCGCGGCGGCGAAGGCGAACGCGAGGACGGCGCCCAGGGTGACCATCTCGCCGTGGGCGAAGTTGGTGAGGCCGGTGGTGCCGAAGATCAGTGAGAGCCCGACGGCGCTGAGCGCGAGCAGGAGCCCGAAACTGAAGCCTGCGAGGGCCCGCTCGGCCAGGGTCTCCAGGAACGAGGTCTGCTGCGCGACGATGCCCTCGCCGAACAGGAACAGCGTCGTGGCGCTGGTGGTGTTGGCGAAGGTGACCTGGCGGGGGTTCTCCTGCCCCTCGGCGAGCGTGATGCCTTCGGGGAGGGTGTCCTCGTCGACCTCCACCTCGTAGGTGCCCTGCTCGGGCACTCCGATGCTCCAGGCGCCGTTCGGTCCGGACGTCGTCTCACCCTCGAAGCCGTTGCCCGTCGCCGTGACCGTGACGTCGGCGATCGGACCGTCGGCGCCACGGAGGACACCGCCGATGCGGTTGTCGAACTCGGCGGCCTGCAGGGTCCCGCCGGTCTGGGCCTGGAACATGATGCGGTGCTGGGGCGGGTCGGGCAGCTCGGGGGACGCCTGCGCCGCGGGGGCGCCGAGCAGCACGAGAGCCAGGAAACCGAGCACCATCAGGAGCGACCTCCTGATCCGTGCAGGCGTCGATAAGGTGATCAAGATGGGAACCTCCACGGTGGGGGCAGGCCCGGCGGCAGCCGCCGGGATCAAGAGTTGTGACGAGTGTCACTGGCGTGGGGATCATGTTACTAGCGGCATGTTTCCGCTTTTCACAAAAGCATGCCGTCGAGGTAGCGATTCGGTAACGAATGTTGTACTAAGGGACCTTCGCAGTTGAATTCTGCGGGTCCGGAACCCCTGTGGTGCGCCATCGTCCGGGAACAAAGGGGCGCCGAAAACGTTGTAATTGGTAGGCTTTGACGAACATGCAGCCCCCTACTGGAGGACTAACTCACAATGGCACTTGGCGGTAATCCGGTCTTCAACGGGAAGAACTTCCGTTCCGCGACCCGAGGCAAGGAAAGCGCAGGCCTCGGCACCATGACATACGGCGGCACGGCCATGGCGAACCAGCAGCAGCTGGAGCACATGTACAACCAGCCGTCGGCCGGTCCGGCGCAGACCGGGCGCATGACGTTCGACGACGTCATCGTCAAGACGCTGCTCTGCCTGGGCTTCGTGCTCATCGGTGCCGCCGTTCCGGCATTCCTCGTCCCCAACCTCGCCCTTCCCCTGATGGTGGTCGGCGCACTCGGCGGTTTCGTCCTGGGACTGGTCAACGCGTTCAAGCGCGAGCCCTCGCCCGCGCTGATCCTGGCCTACGCCGGGCTCGAGGGCCTGTTCCTCGGTGGACTGACGATGTTCTTCGAGGCCATGTGGCCGGGCATCGCGGTGCAGGCGCTGCTCGGAACGCTCATCGTCTTCGGTGTCACGCTGGCCCTGTTCAAGAGCGGCAAGGTGCGGGCCACCCCGAAGGCCATGAAGTTCTTCATGATCGCCCTCATCAGCTACGCGGCGTTCTCCCTGGTGAACCTCGGAATGATGCTCTTCGGTGCGACGGACAGCATGTTCGGGATGCGTGACTACGAGATCTTCGGCATTCCCGTCGGCGTCCTGATCGGCATCGTCGCGATCGGCCTCGCAGCCTTCTCGCTCATCATCGACTTCACCTCGATCAGCGAGGGCGTCCGCCAGGGCGCGCCCCAGCGCTACTCGTGGACCGCGGCCTTCGGCCTGACGGTCACCCTCGTGTGGCTGTACGTCGAGATCCTGCGTCTCCTCGCGATCCTACGCGGCGACGACTAGCACTCCCCGGGCGCTTCGGCGCCCCGCTCCATGAGGAGAGGCCCGCACCCGTCAGGGGTGCGGGCCTCTCCTGTCGTCGGGCCCTTATCAGGCCACGCGCGCCGCTCCGGCGCCCGGCAGGACGCTGAAGATGACCGGGGCGCGGAAGTCCGCCGCCGCGAAGGCCCGCTCCACGGCCGTGCGGATGGCCGGGACGTCGTCGACCCGCGCGAGGGCGATCGCCGCACCGCCGAAACCGCCTCCGGTCATGCGGGCCCCGAGGGCGCCGGCCTCGAGGGACGCGTCCACCGCGGTGTCGAGTTCCGCGCAGGAGATCTCGAAGTCGTCGCGCATCGAGGCGTGGCTGGCGACGAGCAGCGGGCCGAGGTCCGTCGGCCCGGCACTGGTCAGCACCTTCACGGCGTCCTCCACCCGCGCGTTCTCCGTGACGATGTGGCGGACCCGCCGGAAGGTCTCCTCGTCGAGCACGCCCGCAGCCTCCGCGAGGTCCTTCACGGAGAGGTCCCTGAGGGCCGGGACGCCCATCAGTTCGGCACCGAGTTCGCACGAGCGGCGCCGTGCGGCGTAGCCGCCGGTCGAGTGCGAGTGGCTGACCCGCGTGTCGATGACCATGAGTTCGAGTCCGGCACCCTCGAGGTCGAGGGGGACGAGCCGGGAGTCGCCGGAGCGGCAGTCGAGGAAGACGGCGTGGCCCACCTCGCCCAGCAGGGACGCGGACTGGTCCATGATGCCCGTGGGGGCACCGACCATCCGGTTCTCGGCGAGCTGGCCGATCGCCGCCAGCTCGCGCCGGGAGACGCCGGCCTGCGAGAGGTCGTTGGCCGCGACGGCCACGGAGCACTCCAGGGCCGCGGAGGACGACAGTCCCGCGCCGACGGGGACGGAGGAATCGACGAGGAGGTCCATGCCCGGGCAGCGGTAGCCCGACTGCTCCATGGCCCACAGGACGCCGAGCGGGTACGCAGCCCACCCCTCCACACCGCCCTCCTCGAGGGCATCGAGGTCGACCGTCACCGGGGCGTCGTCGGGCGCGAAGGTGGACGCGACCCGGACGGTGCGGTCCGGGCGGACGGCGGCCGCGACCGTCGTCGAGTGCTTGATGGCGAAGGGCAGCACGAAGCCGTCGTTGTAGTCGGTGTGCTCGCCGATCACGTTGACGCGCCCCGGAGCCGACCAGAGGCCGTCCGGTTCCGTGCCGAAGCGCTCGGTGAAGGCCGCCGCGAGATCGAGGGGTGTGGTGTTCATGCCTGGTCCTTACGTGCTGGAGCGGGAGTGGCGCTGCGGAGTGCCTCAGCGACCTTCTCCGGGGTGGTGTCGTTGATGAAGGCGCCCATCGCGGCCTCCGAGCCGGCCAGGAACTTCAGCTTGTCGGCGGCGCGGCGGGGAGAGGTCAGCTGGAGGTGCAGGTACCCGGCGGGCCGGAGGACGTCGTCGATCGGCGCCTGCTGCCAGGCGGCGATGTACGGGGTGGGCGTGGGATACAGGGCGTCGAGCCTGCCGAGGAGGTCGAGGTAGACGGTGGTCAGCTCGTCGCGCTCCTCGCCGGTGAGGCCCGTGAAGTCGGCGACCTGGCGGTGGGGGACCAGGTGCACCTCGAGGGGCCAGCGGGCGGCGAAGGGCACGAACGCGCTGAAGTGCTTCCCCTCGATCACCATGCGGTCCCCGGACGCGCGCTCAGAGGCGAGCGCGTGCCCCATGAGGGTCTGCGTGCCGCCGGAGGACTCGAAGAACTCGGCTGCCCGGGCCGCGAGCGTCGCGGCGCGCGGCGGGATGAACGGGTACGCGTAGATCTGCCCGTGCGGGTGCAGCAGGGTCACGCCGATGTCCGCTCCGCGGTTCTCGAAGCAGAACACCTGCTTGATACCGGGCATCGCGGACAGGGCCTCCGTGCGCTGCGCCCACGCGTCGATGACGGTCCGGGCGCGCTCGGGGCTCAGCGAGCCGAAGGACCCCTCGTGCGCCGAGTCGAACGCGACCACCTCGCACCGCCCGTACGCCGTCGCCGTCGTGCCCCACTCCGGGGCGGCCGGGAGGTCGCCGAGGTCGGGGCCGAAGGACGAGAAGCGGTTCTCGAAGACGACGACCTCGTAGTCGGCCGGGATCTCCGAGAGGTTCGCGGCGGTCGTGGGGCACAGGGGGCACTGGTCGGCGGGCGGCAGGTGCGTCCGCGACTGGCGGTGCGCGGCCACCGCGATCCATTCGCCGGTCAGGGCGTCGTAGCGGGCCGTGCCCGCCGGGCCGCGCGAGGGCAGGCCGCGGGTGTCATGGGTCGCGGCGGCGTCCCGGTGCAGCGCCGCGCTCTCCTCGCGGGCGTCGAAGTAGATCAGCTCGCGCCCGTCGGACAGGCGCGTGGGGGTGATGTGGGTCATGGTCGCTCTTCCAGGAGGGGGTCGGGAACGGGGTCGCAGAGGATCCGGGTACGGGCGGCGTACTCGTCGCCGGGCCGGAGATCGGTCACCAGGGTGCCGGCGGTGTCGAGGGGTGCCACGCGGGCGAGGCTCACGACGCCGATCTTGCTCGCGTCGGCGAGCACGACGAGCTGCCCGCAGGTCCGGGCGAACGCCTGGTTCGTCTCGGCCTCGGCCAGATTGGGGGTGGTGATGCCGGCGTCCGCGTCCACGCCGTGCGCTCCCATGAAGCACAGGTCGGCGCGGAGCGAGGCGATGGTGCCGGTGGCGAGCGGGCCGACGAGGGCCTTCGACGGCGTCAGCTGGCCGCCCGAGAGGAGGACCTGCGGTGCGGCGTCACCGGGGGACACGGCGTGCAGCCGGTGCAGCTCGTCCGCGAGGGGGAGCGAGTTGGTGATGATGGTCAGTCCCTGGATGCGCGCGAGGAGGGGGGCCAGGGCGTAGGTGGTGGTGCCGCCCGTGATGGACACCGTCATGCCGGGTGCGAGGAGGGAGACGGCGGCGGCAGCGATCCTCCGCTTCGCCTCGCCCCCGCGGGTCCTGTTGGCGTCGAAGCCGGCCTCCACCGAGCTGAGGCTGCCGGGGCGGACGGCGCCGCCGTGCACCCTCACGAGCGCGCCCCTGGCCTCGAGCGTGTCGATGTCGCGGCGGACGGTCATCTCGGAGACGCCGAGCGCCAGGGCGAGGCCGCTCACGCGTACCGCGGGCTGGTGGGTGAGGCGATCGATGATCGCTGCATGGCGTTCGGCTGCGAGCATGGTCCTCCTGTCGGCGGCAGCGGGGCACAACACGGAATCGCACTGGACCGCACCAAAACGAACAAAACCTATCATAGGCGTCCGTGCCACCGCGGGTGCGGAGAACCGGTGCGTGACAGGGCGGCGGTAGCATCGCACCATGACTTCGGGAACCCGACCGGCCAGCGGTACCAACTACACGCTGACGGCGGGCCGGGCGACCGCCGTCGTCGCGAGTCTCGCCGCCGCGCTCAGGTCCTACCGGTACGACGGGGTGGCGCTGACCGAGACCTGGGGGGACGACGCCATCCCGGCGGGTGGCGGCGGCATCCTGCTGGCACCCTGGCCCAACCGCGTGGCCGACGGCCGCTGGACGCTGCACGGCGAGGAGCAGCGCCTCGACATCACGGAGCCGTCGAAGGGCAACGCGATCCACGGGCTGCTGCGCAACACCGGCTACCAGGCGGTGGAGGTCGGCGACGCCCGGCTGGTCCTCGACGCCGAGATCTTCCCGCAGCACGGCTATCCCTTCCACCTGATCCACCGGGCCACGTACGAGCTTACGGAGGAGCAGCTGACGGTGACACAGGAGCTCTCGAACCTCTCGGCGGCGCCCGCGCCCTTCGCCCTCGGCGCGCACCCCTACCTGAAGATCTCGGGCGTCCCCACCGAGCAGCTCGTCCTCACCCTGCGTGCGGAGGAGATGTTCGAGGCCGACGACCAGTCCATCCCGACCGGGCGGGCACCCGTGTCGGGGCAGCACGACCTGCGGCAGGGGCAGCGGATCGGGGACATCGCGTTCGATACCGCCTTCACGGGCCTCGCGCTCGTGGACGGACGCCACGAGCACGTGCTGTCCGCCCCGGACGGGCGGCGCGTGACGCTGTGGGCCGACGCCTCCTTCGCCTACGCCCACGTGTTCATCAGCACGATCTACCCCGGCGTCAGCAAGGCGGTTGCGGTCGAGCCGATGACCGCGCCCGCGAATGCGTTCAATTCCGGGGAGGGCCTGGCGTGGCTCGAGCCGGGTGCGTCCTTCTCCGCGAAATGGGGGATACTGCCGGGTCTCGGATAGCGGGCGCCCGGGCCTTCTATGGAAGGATTGGGCCATGCAGCGTCTCCCCGGAGCGAAACCCCAGCGCGCCCTCCAGCGTGCGGTGAGCCGTGGAGCCGCGGCACTGCCCGACCCACTGCCCCGGCAGCCCGCCGACCCGCGGGACCCCGTGCTCACGGACCAGCGCCACGACCGGAGCGCCGACCGCTCGGACGTCCCCGTCGCCCTCCGGATCGCCGCGTCCTGGTCCTGGCGGCTCGCGCTCGTCATCCTCGTCAGCGGTGTGCTCGTCTACCTGCTCAGCCGCATCTCGCTCCTCGTCATCCCGCTCATGATCGCGGGCCTGGTGGCCGCGCTGCTCATGCCGCTGAAGGACGCCCTCCGACGACGCAGGGTCCCCAACGGGGCGGCCGTCGCCATCACGCTCGTCGGTTTCTTCGGCCTCATCACGGGCGCGCTGCTCCTCGTCGGCCGCCAGCTCGCCCTCGGGATCACGAGCCTCGGCGGCGAGGCGCAGGACGGCGTCCAGCAGGTGCTGGCCTGGCTGTCGCAGGGCCCCCTCCAGCTCACGACGTCGCAGATCGACCAGTACCTGACCGACATCGGCAACGCCGTCCAGAACAACAGCGCCTCGATCCTCAGCGGGGCGCTCTCCTTCGGCACGACGGCGGGCCACGTGGCCGCGGGCACGCTCCTGACGGTGTTCGCCCTGATCTTCTTCCTGCTCGACGGCGGCCGGATCTGGCGCTTCCTCGTGGGCCTCACGCCCCGCCGGGCGCGGGCGGCGGTCGACGGTGCGGGGCGGCGCGGGTGGATGTCCATGGCCAGCTACGTGCGGGTGCAGATGGTCGTCGCGGCCGTCGACGCGGTGGGCATCGGGGTGGGGGCCGCCGTCATCGGTGTGCCGCTGGCCCTGCCGCTCGGCGTGCTCGTGTTCCTCGGGTCCTTCATCCCCATCGTCGGAGCCCTCGCCACGGGCTGCGTCGCCGTGCTGCTGGCCCTCGTGGCCAACGGGTGGGTCAACGCCCTGGTGATGCTCGCGATCGTGCTGCTGGTGCAGCAGGTGGAGGGGCACATCCTCCAGCCGCTCATCATGGGCCCTGCCGTCGCGCTGCACCCGCTCGCCGTCGTCCTCGCGGTCGCGGGCGGCACGCTGCTCGCCGGGATCCCGGGCGCCCTGTTCTCCGTCCCGCTCCTGGCGGTCCTCAACACCTCGGTGCGCTACATCGCGCAGCGGGCCTGGGAGTACGATCCGGTCGTGGCACGGGAGGGCTGGCCCGGAGGGGGAGTCATTAGCGGGCCGGCGGAGGAGCGAGGAGCTCCGGCACCGCCGGCCAGCACCCCGGGACCTCCCGCCGCAGCAGCGGCGCCAGCCCTCCAGAGAGAGACCTCACAGTGACCGAGCAGACCGTGACGAACACCCGCACCACCGGCAGTGACAGCACCGGCCCGACGGCGGTGCTCGACATCCCCGCAGGCGCCGATCTCCCGGTGACCCTGGCCGACGTCGAGGCCGCCCACCGGACCCTCGAGGGCGTCATCGCCCGCACGCCGATCGAACAGTCCCGCGCCCTCGGCCGCCTCACCGGTTCGACCGTGTCCTTCAAGTGCGAGAACCTCCAGCGAGCCGGGTCCTTCAAGGTGCGCGGCGCGTACAACCGTATGGCGAAACTCAGCGAGGCCGAGCGCGCCCGCGGCGTGGTCGCGGCGTCGGCCGGCAACCACGCGCAGGGCGTCGCCGTCGCCGCCGCCCGCCTCGGGATCGCGGCCCGCATCTACATGCCCCTCGGCGTGGCCCTGCCGAAGCTGGCGGCGACCCGCGGCCACGGCGCGGAGGTGGTGCTGCACGGCCACAACGTGGACGAGGCGCTCACCGAGGCCCGGAAGTACGCCGACGAGACCGGCGCCGTATTCGTCCACCCGTTCGACAACGTGGACGTGGTCGCGGGCCAGGGCACGCTCGGCCTCGAGATCCTCGAGCAGGTGCCCGACGTCGACACGATCCTCATGGGCGTCGGCGGCGGCGGGCTCCTCGCCGGCGTGGCCGTCGCGGTCAAGGCACGGGCGAAGGAGCTCGGCCGCACCATCCGGATCATCGGGGTCCAGGCCGAGAACGCCGCCGCGTACCCGCCGTCACTCGCCGCGGACGCCCTCGTCCCCCTGACGAAGGTCTCGACCATCGCCGACGGTATCGCCGTCGGACGCCCCGGTCAGCTGCCCTTCTCGATCATCCGCGAACTCGTCGACGACGTCGTGACCGTCAGCGAGGACTCCCTCGCCCGCGCGCTCATCTTCCTGCTGGAACGGTCGAAGATGGTGGTCGAACCTGCCGGTGCCGTGGGCGTTGCGGCCCTGCTGGACGGCAAGCTCACGGAGGGCGGGGCGCAGCCCGGCAACACCGTCGTCGTCCTCTCGGGCGGCAATATCGATCCCATGCTCATGCTGAAGGTCATCCAGCGCGGCCTGGCCGCGGCAGGCCGCTACCTCGTGGTGCGCATGCTGCTCGACGACCGGCCCGGCTCGCTGGCCACGATCTCGCGCATCATCGCCGAGTCGGATGCGAACGTGACCGGCGTCGACCACACGCGCGTGGGCGGGTCGATCAGCATGGGCGACGTCGCCATCACCATCAACATGGAGACCAAGGGCGAGGAGCACTGCGAGCAGGTCCTCAGCAACCTGCGCGCCGAGGGCTTCCAGCCCGTCGTCATCAAGGGCTGAGGACGCCGTGCATCCCCTCGCGCATCGGGCCCAGGCGGGCCTCATCACCGTCGGCGGCCTCGTGGCCGTGATGTGGGCGGTGTTCGTGCTGAACCTGCTCCTCGGGAACCTCCTGGTCCGGACCCTCGGGATCGCGCCCCGCCGGCTCGACGGGCTCGACGGCGTGGTGTTCGCGCCGCTGCTGCACGGCGGCGTGGAGCACCTGGCCGGCAACACCCTGCCCCTGCTGGTGCTCGGGTTCCTGGCCTTCCTCGAGGGTGCGCGGCGCTTCGCCGTCGCCGTGGGCATCAGCTGGCTGGCCTCCGGCCTCGGTACCTGGCTGTTCGGCGGCGGACTGACCATCGGCGCCTCCGGCGTCGTGTTCGGCCTGTTCGCCTACCTGATCACCCGCGGGTTCTACAACCGCGACTGGAAGCAGATCCTCCTCGCCGGGGTGCTGTTCCTCGTCTACGGGTCCATCCTGTGGGGCATCCTGCCGCGGCTGGGCTCCAACATCTCCTGGCAGGCCCACCTCTTCGGGGTGCTCGGCGGGATCCTCGCGGCCTACCTGCTCAAACGGAAGCGGCCCGCCCCCGGGGGGACGGACCGCTTGGGCGTCTAGTGGTGCACGGCCGGACCGCTCGGCCCGGCTGAGGGGCGTCGTCAGCCGACGTACGGCGTTGCCGAGAGGATCTCGACGGTGATCTGCTTGCCGTTGGGGGCGGCGTACGTGACCGTGTCACCGGCCTTCTTGCCCTGGATCGCAGCGCCGAGGGGCGACTTCTCGCTGTAGACGTCCACGTCCGTGTCGCCGGCGACCTCGCGGCTGCCGAGCAGGAAATTCTCCACGTCACCGGCGATCCGCGCGGACACCATCTTGCCCGGTTCGACGACGCCGTCGTCGGCCGCGGCCTCGCCGACGTGCGCGTTCTCGAGCAGGTGGGTGAGCTGCCGGATGCGTGCCTCGGCCTTGCCCTGCTCCTCCTTGGCGGCGTGGTAGCCGCCGTTCTCCTTCAGGTCACCCTCCGAGCGGGCCTGCTCGATGCGGGCGACGATCTCCGTGCGACCGGGACCGGAGAGGTGCTCGAGCTCGTTCCTGAGTCGATCGTAGGACTCCTGCGTGAGCCAGGCGACGGAGGCGCTGTTAGTGGACACGGGATTACTCCTTCGGTACGGCCGCCTCCGCGGACGGAGGGGCTTGTGATCGGACGGACGGTCGTGGAGCCACCGTCCGCGGCAAGCAAACACCCCGCCTCGTGGGACCGGGAGACCGGTACGCCGGTGAGGCGGGGCGCTAGGTTTCCATCCAGTCTAGAGGGGTGCGGGCCAGAACCCAAGAGATGCCGGAGGGAACCGCTCAGTCCTCGACGATCCAGCAGGCGTTGACACCGCCGGAGACGCCGGGCGAGTCGGTCCGGATGTCCGTGCGGTGCGCCGTCGTCCCACCGCCGTTCACACCGTCCTCGGCGCTGTTGGGCCCGATGGTGACCACCCTCCAGCCGACCACCGCATAGTTCTCGCTGAGCACCTGCACGGCGCACTGCGCCGTGGCCGAGCGGTCCTTCGTCACCTCGAAATCGACGCTCGCCCGCCCGTCCGACGCCAGGGCGAACCCCACGTCCTTCGACGAGACGTCGGGGCTGCCGGAGGTCAGGGCCACCAGGCCCACCATCGCGACGGCGACGACGAGCGCCGCGAGGAGCAGGCTCCGCACACGGCTCATGCGCCTGGCCGGCTTGGGGGTGCCGTAGCGATTGGCTACTCTTGAGGGCGTAGGGGCGGAGCTCACCGTCCCATTTTACCGTCCGCCGGCCGTCCCCCTCGCGGACGTCCGTCCCCGCAGAGCCAGGAGCTCGTGTTGCCAAGCCAGGATCTTCCCCGCGCGTCCGGTGCGGGCCTCCGCCTCCTCGCGGTCCACGCCCACCCCGACGACGAGTCGAGCAAGGGAGCGGCCACCATGGCCGCCTACGTCGCAGCGGGTGCCGAGGTCATGGTGGCCACCTGCACGGGCGGCGAGCGGGGAGACATCCTCAACGCGGCCATGGACGGGGACGCGCATGCCGGCCGCGACCTGCCGGGCCTGCGGCGCGTCGAGATGGCGCGCGCCGTCGCCGAGCTCGGCGTGCAGCAGCGGTGGCTGGGCTTCACCGACTCCGGCCTGCCCGAGGGCGATCCGCTCCCGGACCTGCCCTTCGGCTGCTTCGCCCTCCAGCCCCTCGAACGTGCGGCCGCACCCCTCGTGAAGCTCGTGCGCGAGTTCCGCCCGCACGTGATCCTCAGTTACGACGAGAACGGCGGCTACCCCCACCCGGACCACATCATGGCGCACCGTGTGGCCGTGGAGGCGTTCGAGGCGGCGGCCGACCCGGAGCGCTACCCGGGCACGGGCGAGGCCTGGAGCGTGTCCAAGCTCTACTACGACCGCGCCTTCAACCCGGAACGCTTCCGCGCACTGCACGCGGCCCTCGAGGAGGCCGGCCTCCAGTCGCCCTACGCGGAGCGCATCGCGCAGTGGCTCGAGGCGGACGCGGAGGGCCACCAGCCGCCCGCCCCGACGCACCCCACCACCACGCAGATCCGCTGCGGCGACTTCTTCGGGCACCGCGAGCGCGCGCTGCTCGCGCACCGCACGCAGGTGGACCCGGAGGGGTTCTTCTTCGCCGTCTCGGTGGACCTGCAGCAGGAGGTGTGGCCCTGGGAGGACTACTCCCTCATCACCTCGCGCGTGGAGTCCGCCGTGCCCGAGGACGACTTCTTCGCCGGTATCACGCCGGGCGGCTAGGTCCGCGCCGCATTTCTATCCCGCGTAGAATTATGGGTGGCGGGCAACCCCGACCTGCCGCGAGCTTCGAAAGTGGTGCCTGCGTGTTCCTTCCCCTCAGCCTGGCTGCGACCGTGACGCCGTCGGGGGACCCGACGCTCAAGCCGGGCCTCGACCCGGCGTCGGTCACGCCCGGGACGCTCGGCTTCCTGGCGACCCTCTTCGTCGTCGTGCTCGTCATCTTCCTGATCCGCGACATGGTCAAGCGCATCCGCCGCGTCCGGTACACCGCCGAGGTGGAGCGGGCGCGGGCCCAGCGTGCCGCCAACGGCGCGCCGACGGCAGGAGAGGACGACGGGCCCGGCCTGTCCCGCGGCAGGGACGGCACGGCCGACGGCGGTCGCCCCCAGCCGGGCGGGAAGCACGGCCCGGACAACCGCTGATCGCGAGGTCCGTCCCGTACCCGGTCGGTACCCGGCCGGGTCAGACCCCGATCGGGTGCAGGACGGCGAGCATGATCGCGACGAAGTGCGCAGCGAAGGCCGCGACCGTGAACGCGTGAAAGAGCTCGTGGAAGCCGAACACGCGCGGTGAGAAGTTGGGCCGCTTGATCCCGTAGAACACGGCGCCGGCGATGTACAGGACGCCGCCCACGCAGATCAGCAGCGCGGCGGGCACATTGGCCGCGAAGAAGTCGGGCATGTAGAACACGGAGCCCAGGCCGAGCGCCACGTAGATGGGCACGTACAGCCACCGCGGCGCATGCACCCACAGATTCCGGAAGAGCACGCCGGCGACGGCGCCTCCCCAGATGATCCACAGGAGCGTCTCCGCCTTGCCCCGGTCCAGCAGGGCCCAGGCGAGCGGCGTGTAGGACCCGGCGATGACCAGCATGATGTTGGTGTGGTCCAGGCGCTTCAGGACCACCTTCACGCCCGGACTCCAGTTGCCCCGGTGGTAGACCGCGCTCACGCCGAACAGCAGCACGCCCGTGAGGGCGTAGATGGCGGAGGCGACCCGGAGCCCCGGCGTCGGGGCCACTGCCACGAGGACTACACCCGCGGCGACGGCGAGGGGCGTCGCGACCGCGTGGATCCACCCCCGCCACAGCGGCTTGGCCGCAATCGCATCCGCGAGGGGTCCCGCCACCGAGGACACCGCGTCCTCGAACGAGCTGTCGCGGCCGGCCGCGGGATCCGAAGGGCCCGGGACAGGGGTCGGATAGCGCGGGGTCATGCCGGAATTCTAGCCCAGGCTCCTGCCCGCCCTTCCGCCGGCCGCCTGTCGAGGAGATGGTCGCCGCAGGCGGTCCCGCCCTGCATGCAGGCCTTTGCCGGGCAACTGCCGGTACGGTAGGAGGAGGTATCCGGGGTCAGGCGCCCCGTGTCGAGCATGCCTCCGGCCCCGGCCGGAGCGGGAATCAGGGGAGGGCGGCCGGGCGTGAGCTTGAAGTTCCCTGAAGTCGGCTACAGCTTCTACGAGCGCAGGCTGCAGCGGAACCTCGCGCCCGAACGCATCCCGCACCACATCGGCGTCATGGTGGACGGCAACCGGCGGTGGGCGAAGCTCGCGGGCGCGCCCACGAGCCACGGGCACCAGGCGGGCGCGGACAAGATCCACGAGTTCCTCGGCTGGTGCGAGGAACTCGGCGTCGACGTGGTGACCCTCTACATGCTGTCCACGGACAACATGGGCCGGCCCCAGGAGGAGATCGACCAGCTCCTCGACATCATCGCCAACACCCTCGACCGCCTCGGGGAGAGCAACCGTGTGCGGGTCCAGCCCGTCGGCGCCCTCGACCTCCTGCCCGACGACCTGGCCGGGAAGCTCGTGGACCTCGCGGCGTCGACGGAGCGGATCGACGGACTCCACGTGAACGTGGCCGTCGGGTACGGGGGGCGGCGCGAGATCGTCGACGCCGTCAAGGAACTGATGCGGGACGCCGCAGCCCGCGGCATGTCCCTCGAGACCCTCGCCGAGGAACTGACGGACCAGCACATCTCCTCCTTCCTCTACACGCGCGGGCAGCAGGACCCGGACCTCGTCATCCGCACCTCGGGGGAGCAGCGGCTCTCCGGGTTCCTCATGTGGCAGAGCGCCTACAGCGAGTTCTACTTCTGCGAGGCCCTGTGGCCTGATTTTCGGCGCGTTGACTTTCTCCGCGCCCTCCGCGACTACGGCCGCAGGCAGCGCCGCTTCGGGTCCTGAGCAGCCGTCCCGAGTGTTCACCGGCGCTTCATGAACGACACGATGGGGGGCGCTGCGCTGCGGGGGTCGACGGCGTAGGGTCTACCCATCGACGGACATCGGATCCGCCGACGGAAGGCCGCTGATGACGTCGATGGTGCCAGGCATCTCGTACGAGTCGGGGAGGCCGCCCGGCCTCCTGGCCGGAACGCCCACCCCACCCCTACGAATTCGGGGTGCCCACCCCGGAGCGGAGTCCATGTGGCTACAACCAACACCCCGGAGCAGGACGCGGTCGATCCGCGGCGCAGCTACGTCATCGACACCTCGGTGCTCCTGTCCGATCCCCGCGCCATCCTGCGGTTCGCGGAACACGAGGTCATCCTCCCCATCGTCGTCATCACCGAGCTCGAGGGTAAGCGCCACGACCCGGAGCTGGGGTACTTCGCGCGGAAGGCCCTGAGGCTGCTGGATGACCTGCGGGTGGACAACGGCGGGCTCGACACCGACGTCCCGCTCGGGGACGAGGGCGGGACGCTGCGCGTGGAACTGAACCACGTCTCACCCGAGGTACTGCCGGTCGGGTTCCGCAGCGGCGACAACGACTCCCGGGTCCTCGCCGTCGCCAAGAACCTCGCCGTCGCCGGGCGCGACGTGGTCGTGGTGTCCAAGGACCTGCCGATGCGCGTGAAGGCGTCCGCGATGGGTCTGCAGGCCGACGAGTACCGCAACGAGTTCGTGAAGGACTCCGGCTGGACGGGCGTCGCCGAGCTCGACGCCACGGTCGAGGAGGTCAACGCCCTCTACGACCACGAGGCCGTCCTGACGCCCGGCGGCGCGGAGCAGCCGGTGAACACGGGCGTCATCCTGCTCTCGCCGCGCGGCTCGGCGCTCGGGCGCGTCGGGGCGGACAAGCACATCCGCCTGGTCCGGGGCGACCGCGACGTCTTCGGCCTGCACGGGCGGTCCGCGGAACAGCGCCTGGCGATCGACCTCCTGCTGGACCCCGAGGTGGGGATCGTCTCCCTGGGCGGGCGCGCGGGGACGGGCAAGTCGGCCCTCGCGCTCTGCGCGGGCCTCGAGGCGGTCCTGGAGCGGCGCGAGCACCGCAAGGTCGTCGTGTTCCGGCCCCTGTACGCGGTGGGCGGGCAGGAGCTCGGTTACCTGCCCGGGAGCGAGAACGACAAGATGAATCCGTGGGCGCAGGCCGTCTTCGACACGCTCGGCGCGATCGTCTCGCCCGAGGTCGTCGAGGAGGTGCTGGACCGCGGCATGCTCGAAGTGCTGCCGCTGACGCACATCCGCGGCCGCAGCCTGCACGACTCGTTCGTGATCGTCGACGAGGCGCAGTCGCTCGAGAAGAACGTGCTCCTCACGGTGATGAGCCGCATCGGGCAGAACTCGAAGATCGTCCTCACGCACGACGTCGCGCAGCGCGACAACCTCCGGGTGGGCCGGCACGACGGCATCGCGGCCGTCGTCGAGACGCTCAAGGGCCATCCGCTGTTCGGCCACGTCACGCTGACGCGTTCGGAGCGCTCGCCGATCGCGGCCCTCGTCACCGAGCTGCTGGAGGGGTCGGACGGCTAGGCGTGCCGGCTACCCCACGATCCAGGGGACGTGCCGGCTCACGTCGCTGAGCTCCGGGGGAGCGGCACGGAAATAGTCGTCGGTCAGGTACTCGTCCACGCCGAGGATCGCGAGGTCGTGACCGGCCCCTTCGACGGCGCCGTCGAGGGCCGTCGTGGACACGCAGACCGCCGTGCCGACGTCGACGAGTACGCGCGTCCGGCCCTCGCCGATCAGGGGACGGCCGGGCGCGGCGGGCTCGTAGGAGGCGTTCGGGGTGACCGTGGCGGCGAGGACCGGGCGGCCCGCGAACGACTCCTCCGCGATGTCCGCCAGCTCCACGCGGTTCGCGCCCGGGGCCATGGACACCGGCGCGTTGCCTGCCAGCTCGACCGGGTCCAGCATGGACGACCAGCGCGGATCACCGAACACGGCCTCGCCGTAGGCGGCCTCGGGTCGACGGCGCACGAGCCCGGCGCCGTCGTACACGGGCGTGACGAGGCGGGGCGCCACGAGCCACGACTTCCGCGTGGCGCTGACGTACAGCGCGTCGCGGGATCGTTCGTTGCCCGTGGTGGAGTGCAGCAGCGTGCCGTCCGCGGCCTCGACGCGCAGCGCGGCCGGGCGGCGGAGCCAGGCGCTCAGGGGCGGGGAGGTGTCGAGGCCCTGGTCGGACGGTGCCCGCCAGGCGATTGTGAAGCGCAGGGTCTCCCAGCGCCAGGGGGAGGAGCGGCAGAGGGAGCGGAAGGTTTCCTCCGGTATGGACGCGGAACTGGTGCTGCGCTGGCCCGACATTTCCACAGTGTAACCGGCGCCCCGTCGGCCGGTCAGGGCCACGGGCGTAGCGTGGGGGCGTGACCGCCGTGCTCGCCGACTACCTGGCGCAGGAGCCCCTCGCCTTCGCCCTGCTCGCGGCCGCCCTGCTGGGCTTCGTGACGGTGGGCGGGTGGCTCGGCGTGGTCGACTGGCGCACGCACCGGCTGCCCGATCGGATCGTCCTGCCCGCCTACCCGGGGGCCGCGCTCCTGCTCGGGCTCGCGGCCGGGGTCGCGGGTGAGTGGCACCGGATCCTCGGGATGCTCGCCGGCGGGGCCGTGCTCTGGCTGGGGTTCGGGGCGCTGCACCTGCTGTCCCGGCGAGGGCTCGGCTTCGGGGACGTCAAGCTCGCGGGACTCCTGGGGCTCTACCTGGGCTTCGCGGGAGGTGCCGCGCTGTGGTGGGGTCCCTTCCTCGCCGTCGTGCTCGGCGGCCTGTGGAGCCTCGCGCTCGTCCTGACAGGCCGGGCCACGCCCGCCTCCTCGGTGGCGTTCGGGCCGTTCCTCATCGGCGGGGCGGCCCTGGCGCTCGCTGTACTAGCCTGAAGAGCGTGCCTACACCCGAGTTCGTCGTCGCGCTGCGCGAGAAGATCGGCCACGACCCGCTGTGGCTGCCCGGCGTCGGGGGCGTGGTCCTCGACGACGACGGGCGCGTGCTCCTCGGGCAGCGCGCGGACAACGGCCGCTGGGCCATCATCACGGGCATCGTCGATCCGGGCGAGCAGCCGGCCGTCGCGCTGCGCCGGGAGGTGGAGGAGGAGACCGGCGTCGTCGTCGAGGTGGAGTACCTGCTCGCCACCGGCGTCGACGGTCCCATGACCTTCCCCAACGGCGACGTGTGCACCTTCCTGACCCTCGACTTCCGGTGCCGGTGGGTGAGCGGCACCGCGCGCGTCAACGACGACGAGTCCCTCGACGTCCGCTGGTTCCCGCTGGACGCGCTGCCGCCCCTCAAGCCACGGCACCTCGCGCTGATCCGGCAGGCGGGGACGTCCGACGGCGTGACCCGCTTCGAACGCTGACGCCGTTGCCGGGCCGCTGACGCCGCCGGCCCGGTGACGGGCTCGGGGAGTGCCCGAGGTCAGGACCCGGGTCGCTCCGAGGACCCGTCGCGCGGCCCCGCGAGCCGGGTGTCGGACGGCGCGGCGGCGACGGCCGCTCCGGACTGCCGTGCAGCGGCCGCCGCTGCGGTCTGCTCCCGCTCCAGGCGGTCCGCTTCCTCCCCGCCGATCGCCTCGCCACGCGCCACCATGCCCGAGGTGTCGGACAGCGGGATCTCCCGCAGCAGGAGCGCGAGGACCAGGGCGATCACGAGGAACGGGACGAGGTAGAGGAACACGGGAGCCAGTGACTCGGCGTAGTCACTCACGACGGCCTCCCGCAGCTGGTCGGGCAGTGCGTTCAGTGCCGCGGGGTCGAGGGTCGAGGTCGCCTGGCCTGCTGCCTCGGGGCTCGCACCGGATGCCGCGAACGTCTCCCGCAGCCGCTCGGAGAGGCGGCTGGTGAAGATCGCCCCGAACACGGCGACGCCGAGCGACGCACCGACCTCGCGGAAGTAGTTGTTGGTGCTCGTCGCGACACCGACCATGGTCGGTGCCACCGAGTTCTGCACCACGAGGACGATGACCTGCATGATGAGGCCGAGCCCCGCGCCGAAGAAGAACAGCATGGTGCAGATGACCCAGATGGGGGTGTCGGCGGTGAGCGTGGACATCCAGAGCAGCGTGGCCAGCGTCAGCGAGACACCGATGATCGGGTACTTCCGGTACCGGCCCGTGCGGGAGATCGCGATGCCGGAGAAGATCGACGTGCCCATGAGCCCCACGATCATGGGGACGAGCAGCAGACCGGAGACGGCGGCCGAGGTGCCGGAGGCCATCTGGAGGAAGGTCGGCATGAAGGCGAGCGCGGCGAACATGCCGAGGCCGAGCGTCAGGCCGATGCCGGTGCTGGTGACGAAGGTGCGGTTGCGGAAGAGCTCGAGCGGGATGATGGGATCCTCCGCCCGGCGCTCCACCATGATGAAGGCGACCGCCGCGAGGACCATGCCGGCGCCGAAGCTCCAGGTGAGCGGCGAGGTCCAGCCCTCGGCGGCGTCACCGCCGAAGTCCGTGAAGAAGATGAGGCACGTCGTGGCGATCGACAGCAGGACGACGCCGGGGATGTCGATGCGCCTGGTCGCCTTCTTGGACGGCAGGCGCAGGGTGAACCAGGCGATGGCGAACGCCGCGATGCCGACCGGGATGTTGATGTAGAACGCCCAGTTCCAGGTCAGGTGGTCCACGAAGTAGCCGCCGAGCAGCGGGCCCGCGACGGCGCTGAGGCCGAAGATGCCGCCGAGGGGGCCCATGTACTTGCCGCGCTCGTTGGCGGGCACGATGTCCGCGATGATCGCCTGGGACAGGATCATCAGGCCGCCGCCGCCGAAGCCCTGGATGGCACGGAACACCACGAAGGCCCAGAAGTCGGTGGCGAAGGCGCAGCCGATGGACGCGACGGTGAACAGGGCGATGGCGAAGAGGAAGAGGTTGCGGCGCCCGAGCACGTCACCGAACTTGCCGTAGATCGGCATCACGATGGTGGTGGCGAGCAGGTATGCCGTGGTGATCCACGTCTGGTGCTCGACGCCGCCGAGCTGGCCCACGATGGTGGGCATGGCGGTCGAGACGATGGTCTGGTCGAGGCTGGAGAGCAGCATCCCGGCGATGAGTGCCGAGAAGATGATCCAGATGCGCTTCTGCGTCAGGAGGAGCGGGCCCTCCGGCGCCGTCGTTGTACTCATGCCGGTTCCTGGTTCTGGGATGCGGGGAGGTCGCGGGGGACCCCCGGGGACGATGGGAAGAGAAGGCGGAGCGCGTCGATGTTGCGGCGGATGACCTCGGGGTAGCTCAGTTCGTTCTCGTCGGCGAAGAACTCGTCGAGGGACCGGCGGGCGAGACCGCCCAGCACGAACGTGGCCACGCGGGGCAGAGGATGGTCCGCGGGCAGGCCCTCCCTCGCGATGATGAGGTCGACCAGCAGCTGGGACTTCGCCTCTGCGCGGGCGAAGAGGCGGTGCATGAGCTGCGGCTCCCGGTGCAGGACGGCGGACATCAGCTCGTACTCCTCGCGGGAGATGGCCAGCCGGTCGCCGAACTCCGCGAAGAGGTCGGTGAGCGCGTCGATCAGCGGGGTGGGTGGATCGGCGCGTCCCGACAGGACGAAGGCGTCGAGAACCGGCTGCGTCAGCTCCTCGTCGGTGGAGCCGATGACGGCGTCCTCCTTCGAGGGGAAGTAGTTGAAGAAGGTGCGGCGCGAGATGCCGATCTCGTCGCAGAGCTGCTCGACGGTGAATCCGCCGATGCCGTGCCCGAGCGTCAGCCGGCGGGCCGCCGCCACGAGGGACGAGCGTGTCTGGCGGCGCTTGCGCTCCCGCAGCCCCAGGTCGTCGTTTCTTGCACTGTTCTGCACGGAGTACATATTTGCACTATGAGGTTGTGAGTGCAAATTCCCTCGGGATGGAAGAAGGGCGTACCCGGTACGGGTACGCCCTTCCGGAACGGCGGGAGGTGCGGGTGTCAGGCCTTCGGAGGACGCGTCATCGAGAGCACGTCGAGGGCGGAGTCCAGCTGCTCCTCGGTCAGTTCGCCACGCTCCACGAAGCCGAGCGCGATCACGGCTTCACGCACCGTGAGCCCCTCGGCGACGGCCTTCTTCGCGATCTTGGCCGCGTTCTCGTAGCCGATGTGCTTGTTGAGCGGCGTGACGATCGACGGGGAGGCCTCGGCGAGGAAGCGTGCGCGCTCGACGTTGGCGGTGATGCCGTCGATCATGCGGTCGGCGGATACGCGCGTCGAGTTGCTGAGCAGGCGGATGGATTCGAGCACGTTGCGGGCGATCACGGGGATGCCGACGTTGAGCTCGAACGCGCCGTTGGTGCCGGACCACGCCACGGTGGCGTCGTTGCCGACCACCTGGGCGCACACCATGATGACGGCCTCTGCGATGACGGGGTTGACCTTGCCCGGCATGATCGAGGATCCGGGCTGCAGGTCGGGGAGCGCGATCTCGCCGAGGCCCGTGTTGGGGCCGGAGCCGAGCCAGCGCAGGTCGTTGTGGATCTTGGTGAGCGAGACGGCGATGGTGCGGAGCATCCCGGAGACCTCCACGAGGGAATCGCGGTTCGCCTGGGCCTCGAAGTGGTCCCGCGCCTCCGTGAGGGGCAGTCCCGTGTCCTCGGCGAGGAGCTCGATGACGCGGGCGGAGAAGCCGGCCGGGGTGTTGATGCCGGTCCCGACGGCGGTGCCGCCGAGAGGCACCTCCGCCACGCGCGGCAGGGAGGCCTCGATGCGCTCGATCCCGTAGCGGACCTGGGCCGCGTAGCCGCCGAACTCCTGGCCGAGGGTCACCGGTGTGGCATCCATGAGGTGGGTCCGGCCGGACTTCACCACCGTGCTGAACTCCTCGGCCTTGCGCTCCAGCGCCTCGGCGAGGTGCGCCAGCGACGGGATGAGGTCCTTCACGAGGGCGGAGGTCGCCGCGACGTGGACGGAGGTCGGGAAGACATCGTTGGAGGACTGCGACGCGTTGACGTGGTCGTTGGGATGCACCGTGGTGGTGCTGCCGGCCGCCTCGAGCGCCCTGCTCGCGAGGGTGGCGATGACCTCGTTGGTGTTCATGTTCGAGGACGTGCCGGAACCGGTCTGGTAGATGTCGACGGGGAAGTCGCCGTCGTACCGCCCCGACGCGACGTCCTCGGCCGCCGCCTCGATCGCCCGGGCGCGCTCCGCGTCGAGCACGCCGAGCTCTGCGTTGGCGGTGGCCGCGGCCTTCTTGATGCGGGCGAGCGCCTCGATGTGCGCGCGCTCGAGGGTGGTGCCGGAGATCGGGAAGTTCTCGACGGCGCGCTGCGTCTGCGCACGGTACAGGGCGTCGACGGGAACCCGCACCTCGCCCATGGTGTCGTGTTCGATGCGGTACTCAGGGCCGGCTGCAGGCGTGGAAGTCATGCGGCAATTCTCGCCTTCAGTCCTTCGGCGTGCCAAATCCCGACACGAGGACGGCCCTGCCCTCGTCCAGGCGGTAGGAGACGCCGATGACGGCGGTGTCCCCGCCGGCGACGGCATCCGCGATGACGCGGGAACTGTCCACCAGCCGGTGCGCCGTCTGCCGCGTGTGCTCGACGACGGTCGCGTTCACATCGGTCACGCCGGCCCGGCGCGCCGTGAGGACCGACGGTGTGATGCGCTCCACGAGGTCGCGGATGAACCCGACCGGCATCTCCCCGGTCTCGACGGCGTTCATGGTCGCCGTGACCGCGCCGCAGCTGTCGTGGCCGAGCACCACGATCAGCGGCACGCCCAGGACGCTGACGCTGTACTCGAGCGAGCCGAGGACGGCGTCGTCGATCACCTGGCCGGCTGTCCGCACCACGAAGACGTCCCCGAGGCCGAGATCGAAGATGATCTCCGCCGCCAGGCGCGAGTCCGAGCAGCCGAAGATGACGGCGAACGGGTTCTGGTCGTTCACGAGGGCGGTGCGGCGGGAGGCGTCCTGGTTGGGGTGGGAGACGTCGGAGGCGACGAACCTCGCATTGCCCTCCTGGAGGCGGAGCCACGCGTCGGCCGGGGTCAGTTGCTGGGTCACGCCGCCCACTGTACTGGTCCGGCGCCGGTCCGCACGTGTCGGGGCGGATCCGGACCGGGCCGCACCTGCCGTGGAGCTCAGGCGCCGTCCGCGCCGGCAGATGCGAGGCGCTCTGCCTCCTCGGCCGCGTTCTGCCGTACGTCCTCGACGACGGCGGTCCCCGCGGTGTCGAACTCGGAGAGCGTCGCCTCCCCGTCGAGGATCACCGTGGCGCCGTCGACGTCGGCGGTGAGCACGGTGTCGCCGTCCGACGCATCGAGCAGCTCCCACTCGAGGCCGCCGATGGTGCGGGTGCCGGAGACCTGCGCATCACCGATGCGCTGGGCCACCCAGGTGGGGTTGGCGTCGTCGGTCTGGGTGAGCTGGATGAAACCGGCGTCCGAGGTCAGGAACCCGACCTCCCAGAAGTCCACGCCGTCGCTGCGGCCCGTCACCCAGCGCGCGTAGTTCGAGGACCAGCCCTCGGGCAGGGCCGGTGAGGCGGGGAGGTAGCCGGCGTCGCCGGCCGCCTGACGCGCGATGGTCGAGACGTCGATGTCGCGCCGGTAGGTCTCCGCCGTGTACGTGGGGTTCAGGAAGTAGACGGGGAGCACGACGGCGATCGTCGCGCCCGTGGCGATCAGCATGCCGCGCGCTGTCGCGCTGGTGCGCTTGGCCTGGTTGGGGGTGAGGGTGATGGGTGGCGCGTCGTCGTCCAGCTCCGCCTCGGGGCCGGGGGTCCGCTCGTCGCTCTGATCGCTCACCCCTCCATTTTCGCTGATGCTGCCCGTGCCGCCTAACCGGAGCAGCCCGTACGGGCCGATGCGTCGGCAGCATCACAGGAACAGCAGCGCGCGGCGCGCCTATGATGGCAGCACGGCACCATCGGGCCCGCGGGGACCCGACCACCTTCGACGATGAGGATCGACGTGTCCCAGAACGCCAGCAACGCCCAGTACTCCACCCTCTCACCGGCGCTCGCCGTCGGGGACGACGAGCCGGACCGGAACCTCGCCCTCGAACTCGTCCGCGTCACGGAGGCCGCGGCGATCGCCGGCGGTCACTGGGTGGGCTTCGGCGACAAGAACCTGGCCGACGGCGCCGCCGTGGACGCGATGCGCTCGCTCCTGCAAACCGTCCACTTCAACGGCGTGGTGGTGATCGGCGAGGGTGAGAAGGACGAGGCGCCCATGCTCTTCAACGGGGAACGCGTGGGCGACGGCAGCGGCCCCGAGTGCGACGTCGCCGTCGACCCCATCGACGGCACCCGCCTGACGGCCCTGGGCATCAACAACGCGCTCGCGGTGCTCGCCGTCGCCGAGCGCGGCTCGATGTTCGACCCGTCCGCCGTCTTCTACATGGAGAAGCTCGTGACCGGCCCCGAGGCGGCCGACATGGTGGACCTGCGCCTGCCCGTGAAGCAGAACCTGCACCTCATCGCGAAGGCCAGCGGCAAGAAGGTCAGCCAGCTCAACGTCATGATCCTCGACCGCGACCGGCACAAGCCCCTCGTCGAGGAGATCCGCGCCGCCGGGGCGCGCACCAAGTTCATCATGGACGGCGACGTCGCCGGAGCCATCGCCGCGGCCCGCGAGGGCACCGACGTCGACGCCCTCATGGGGATCGGCGGGACCCCCGAGGGAATCGTGGCGGCCTGCGCCATCAAGTCCCTCGGCGGCGTGATCCAGGGCCGCCTGTGGCCCACGAGCGACGAGGAGAAGCAGAAGGCCCTCGACGCCGGCCACGACCTCGACCGCGTGCTCTCGACCGACGACCTCGTCACGAGCGACAACTGCTACTTCGCCGCCACCGGCATCACCGACGGCGACCTGCTGCGCGGCGTGCGGTACAGCAAGGACAAGGTCCTCACCCAGTCCATGGTCATGCGCTCCAAGTCGGGCACCATCCGCGTGGTCGACGGCGAGCACCAGGCCCACAAGTGGGAGACCTACGCCCGCGTCAAGGACTAGGGCGCCCACCCCTATAGGCTGGTCGGATGAGTCTTTCCGTGTCGCCCTGTTCCGACCGCGCCCGGTGGGACACCACCGTCGATGAGCTGGGCGGGCATCCCCAGCAGCTGTGGGGGTGGGGGCAGACGAAGGCGGCGCACGGCTGGAGCGCCGATCGCGTGCTCGTCGCCGAGGACGGCGTCGTGGTGGGCGCAGCCCAGCTCGTGGTGCGGTCCCTCCCGCTGCCGCTGCGGAGCCTCGCGTACATCCCGCGCGGACCCCAGGCCGCGGAGGGCCGGGAGATCGAGGTCCTCGCGGCGATCGCCGGGTACGTGCGCGAGGCCCACGGCTCGGTGGCGCTGTCGATCGAACCGGACTGGGATGCCGCCGACGACGTCGTGACGGCGCTGCCGGCCGCGGGCTGGAGGCGGAGCACCAACACCATCCTCATCGGGCGGACCCTCATCCTGGATCTGAGCCGCACGGAGGATGAGCTGCTCGCCGACATGACGAAGAAGCACCGCCAGTACATCCGGAAGTCCGGCCGGGAGGACCTCTCGCTCCGCCGCGTGCTGCGGAGCGAGATCCCGGCCTGCCTCGACGTCTACCGGCTGACCGCCGAGCGCGCCGGGTTCGGCATCCACGAGGACTCCTACTACCTCGACATCTTCGACAACCTCGGCGACGCCTCGCCCGTGTACGCGGCGTTCCAGGGCGACGACGTGGTCGCGTTCCTGTGGATCTCCGCGACGCACACGACCTCCTTCGAGCTCTACGGCGGCATGACCGAGGATGGCGAACGGCTCCGCGCCAACTACGCGCTGAAGTGGTTCGCCATCCGGGAGATGAAGGCGCGCGGCGTGACCCGCTACGACTTCAACGGCCTTCTCAACGACGGCGTGTCCCGGTTCAAGATGGGCTGGGCGCAGCACGAGGACCAGCTCGCCGGCAGCTGGGACCTTCCGCTCTCCCCGTTCTACCCGGTGTTCAGCCGGGCCCTGCCCCTCGCCAAGCGCGGCATGCAGCTCGCGCGCCGGCAGGCCGGCCGCGCGGTCGGCGCGGTGCGGCGGGTGCGCGGCTAGCGGCGGTTCCTACAGCGACGGCATCGCGCCGCCGACCGTGACGGCGAACGCCAGCACGGGGCCGTCCGTCGCCCCGTGCCCGTTGGCTGCCGGGCGGACGACGAGCGGTGCCTCCGACGCGCCCACGAAGGCGCTGCCGCCCCGCGGCACCATGAGCGTGGAGTTCGGGGTGTCGAGCAGGATCGGTCCGCTGACGGCCAGGACCACAACGGGCCCGTTCTGCACCACGGGGACGTGCGCGGGTGTGAGACTCTCGCCCGCAGGGAGGGGTCCGCGCGGATCGTCGTCCCCGCCGGCGCTCTCGCCCGGCTCGCCCGCGGGACCCGCCGCGGGGTCCGAGAGCTCGATCCGCTGGAGCTGGAACTCGTCGAACGGCGGCCGGTAGAGCTCCTGGTCGAGGAGCGTGGTGTCGGGCGTCAGCGCCGGGGGAGCGAGCGGCTCGAAGACCACGGTGGCGAGCAGCTCCCCGGTGTCCACGTGCTTGGGCGTGAGGCCTCCCCGCAGGACGTTGTCCGAGGATGCCATGACCTCGATGCCGAGCCCGCTCAGGTACGCGTGGATGTTCCCGGCCGGCAGGTACAGGGCCTCCCCGGGGCGCAGCGACACACGGTTGAGCAGCAGGGCCACGAGGACGCCGGGATCGCCCGGGTACTGGCCCGAGAGCTCGGCGATGGTGGCGAGGTCGCCGGCGACGGAGTCTCCGGATCCCGTCCCGTCCCGGCGCGCTGCGGCCTCGACCTCGTCGACGACCCCGCGCGGGGCCTCGAGCAGCAGCGTGAAGGACGATCGCAGGGCCGTGTCGTCCCCCGAGGCGAGGTGCGCTGCGACGTCCTCGAGCAGGGCATGGGCCGGGGAGCCGGGCGGAACGGCGGCGGCGAGCACCGTGAACACCCCGGCGGCCTCGGGCAGGGGCCGGAACCCGCAGAGGGCCTCGAACGGCGTCAGGGCGTAGATCATCTCGGGCTTGTGGTTCCGGTCCCGGTAGTTGCGGTGCGCCGCGTCGCGGGGCACACCTGCGGCCTCCTCGGCGTCGAACCCCGCGGCCGCCTGCTCCAGGCTCGGGTGCACCTGCAGGGACAGCGCGGAGCCGGCTGCGAGCACCTTTAGCAGGAACGGCAGGCGGTTCCCGAACCGCCCGGCCACCGACTCGCCGAGCAGCCCCGAGGGGTCCCGCTCGATCAGCTCGTGCAGGCTGTCCCGGGCGCCGTCGGGGTGGACCACGTGCGACGGCGAGTCGGGGTGGGCCCCGATCCACAGTTCGGCCTCCGGGCCGCCGGAGGGCTCCCGGCCGAGCAGGTCGGCGATGGCGCGTTCCGATCCCCACGCGTAGGGGCGGAGGGTGTTGTCGAGGAGGTACATCGTGGTCGGTCCTTCGGCTGGTCGGGGTGGTGCGGGCAGCGGGTCAGGCGGGGGAGCACTGCCCGTTGTCGGCCAGCAGGTCGCCTAGGGTCGCGTCGTCGCCGATGGTGGCGAGCTCCTGCAGGTACTCCTCGGTGATGCCGTCGTCCGTCGCCTGCGCCGGGACCTGCGCCGGGACCACGACGCCCGCGCGTTCGAGCTGCAGCGGGGCGTCGGCCGCGGGGTCGGCCGTACCTTCAGCGAACATGCCCTGCACGCGCTCGTGGATGAGGTCGAAGTCCGGGTAGGTCACGAAGTTGTCCGCGGGGGTGCCGAAGTCCGGAGGGCCGATGATCAGGCGGCGGGTCTCCTGTCCCTGGGCCTTGAGGCCGAGGTCCACGAAGCTGGCCAGCTGGTCCTGGGGGATGTCCGTCTCGACGATCTGCGTGCCCGCGGCGGCGATCGACTGAAAGCGGGTGAGCACGGTGGCGGGGTCGAGCTGCGCGATCATGGCCTGCTGGACGCACTGCTGGCGGGAGATGCGGTCGTAGTCCGTCACGAACTCCCGCGACCTCGCGTACCAGAGGGCGTGGTACCCGTCGAGCGTCTGCACGCCCGGCTTGATCCAGCCGTCGGGCGGGTAATGGCGGATGGGGTCGGTGCCGGGGATCTCGGCGGCGGTGATCGGCACCCAGCCGCCGGCGTCGATCCTGATGCCGCCCATGGCGTCCACGAGCTGCTCGAAACCGTTCATGTCGACGAGGAGGTAGGACTGCACCTCGATCCCGAGCACGCCGCTCGCGGCGTCCATCATGGCCTCGGCTCCTGGGTCCGCGGCCCCCGGGTACAGGTCCGGGTAGCTCTGCGTGACGTCGGTGTAGAGGCTGTTGATGATGCAGGGGTCGCCGCAGTTGTAGCCGTCGGGGTAGACCTCCCAGAGCGGGGAGTCCTCGGAGAACCGGGCGTTCTGGAAGTTGCGGGGGATGCTGAACGTCACGGTCGCGCCGGTCTCGGCGTCCACGCTGATCACGGAGATGCTGTCCGGGCGCCGGCCCGTGCGGTCCTCGCCCGCATCGCCGCCCATGAGCAGGAAGTTGTACCGGCCGTCCACGGGGTCGAAGGCCGGGCCGGACTGGAAGATCGAGCCCACCGTCGACCGGCCGACGCCGAGCACGTAGGCGCCGTAGGCGAGCGATCCGCTGGTGAGGACCATGAGGAGCGCCAGGGCGCCGGCCACGAGGGGCCGGACGCGGCGCTCGAGCAGGGGCATCCGGATGAGCCGCAGCGTGTTGACGAACAGCAGCGCCCAGCCGATGGCGATGCCGAGGAGCACGACGATCAACGCGAGGGACCACCAGCGGTGGGTGACGAGGCCCACCGCGAGGGTGCGATCGGTGAGGGCGAGCACGAGCCCGAGCACGATCAGCGCCCAGCACGTGAACGTGGTCTTGAGGGCTCGTCGGCCGAGCCGCCGGTCGCCGGCGACGACCTGCGCGGAGCCCGGCAGCACGAGGGTCAGGGCCAGCAGGACGAACGCCCGCTTCGTGCGGACCTCGGGCGGCGCCGCCTCCGGGTAGCGGACGGGGTTGGTGAGTCCGGCGGAGCCGGTGGAGTCCGTGCCGATCACGCGGGTGCCGGTGATCACTCGTCGTCCGCCGTGGAGGCTGCGATGCGGGACCGCAGGGCGGCGCCCTTCTCCTCCGCGGTGGCCCGGAGGGCGCCGGCGAATTCGACGAGCTGCGCGCGGAGCATCGAGGCCTGGTCGTCGGACCCGGCGGCCAGGATGCGGACGGCGAGCAGCCCGGCGTTGCGGGCGCCCCCGATCGACACCGTGGCGACGGGCACGCCGGCGGGCATCTGGACGATCGACAGCAGGGAGTCCATGCCGTCGAGATAGCGCAGGGGCACGGGGACGCCGATCACGGGTAGCGGCGTCACGGAGGCGAGCATCCCCGGGAGGTGCGCCGCACCGCCGGCACCGGCGATGAGAACACGCAGGCCACGGTCGGCGGCCGTCCGCCCGTACTCGATCATGGCGTCGGGCATGCGGTGGGCGGAGACGACGTCGGCCTCGTAGGGGATCGAGAACTCGGCCAGCGCGGCCGCTGCAGCCTCCATCACGGGCCAGTCCGAGTCCGACCCCATCACGAGGCCTACCTGGGCGTTCGTCACTGCATTCCCTTCGGTGGAGTGTTCTCGGAGGAGGGCGGCTCCGTGCCGTCGCGCAGGATCGCGGCAACCCTCGAGGCCCTTGCGCGCACGGCGTCGAGCGGCTCCCCGGGAGCCGCCAGCGCGTTCACATGGCCGATCTTGCGGCCGGGACGTACGCCCTTGCCGTAGAAGTGCACCTTAGCGGACGGACCTGAGGACAGGGCCGACGGGTAAGCCGAGTAGATGTCGGTGTTGGACCCGCCGAGCACGTTCTTCATGACCGCGTGCGGGGCCACGGCGTGCGTGGCACCGAGCGGCAGGTCGAGCACCGCCCGGAGGTGCTGCTCGAACTGGCCCGTGGCGGCACCGTCCATGGTCCAGTGCCCGGAGTTGTGCGGGCGCATGGCGAGCTCGTTGATCAGGTACCCGGCTCCGGCACCGGGGGTCTCGAACAGCTCCACCGCCATCACACCCGTGACTCCCAGTCGTTCGGCGAGACGCAGCGCGGCTGCCGTGACGGCGTCGGCGACCGCGTGGGGGAGATCCGGGGCGGGCGCGAGGACCTCGTCGCACACGCTGTCCACCTGGATGGATTCGACGACCGGCCACGTGACGGCGTCGCCGGACGGGCGCCGCGCCACGAGTACGGAGAGTTCACGGCTGAAGGGCACGAACTGCTCGACGAGGAGCTCGCCGCCGGTGAACCACGACGCGGCGGCGGTGAGGCCCCCGCGGTCGCGCACCACGAGCACGCCCTTGCCGTCGTACCCGCCGCGCGGCGTCTTCAGGACCACGGGCCACCCGACGGCATCCGCGAAGGCCTCGACGTCGGCGGTCGTCCGCACGGCCCGCCAGGCGGGGTTCGGCAGGCCGAGGTCCTCGACCGCCTGCCGCATCACGAGTTTGTCCTGGGCGTGGCGAAGGGCCCGCGGCGCGGGGTGGAGGGCGACGCCGTCGCGGGCGAGTTCCTCCAGCAGTTCGCCGGGCACGTGCTCGTGGTCGAAGGTCACCACGTCGACGCCCGCGGCGAAGGCGCGCAGCGTGCCGAGGTCACGGTAGTCGCCGACCTCGGCGTGGGCCACGGCAGCCACCGCGGAGACGTCCGGGCCCTCGGCCAGGACGCGGAGTTCGAGGCCGAGTTCGACGGCGGGACCGGCCATCATCCGGGCCAGCTGGCCGCCGCCGATCACGCCTATCACGGGAAAAGTCACCGTTACAGCGTACCCACGGCGCCGTCCCGGCCCGCCATCCGCCGGGCGTGGCCCCGCCCTTCCGGTCACATTTCCGGGAAGCTCCCAGGGTGCCGGCGGGGGATCGGCGACGCGGCAGCGGGGCCGACACCGTAAAATAGGGTCGAAACACGCCATGCAAAGGTCAGCCGGGGTGGGTTGCGCTGCCGGCTCCTCCCGCGGTTCGTCCTGCAGTCGCCGGGAGACATGCGCCCTGCGGCGGCGTTCGGACCCGACCGCGGAGGTAAGCAGTGGCAGGACTCATGGACAGGCTCAGGGGCCTCGCATCCCTCTTCTGGCGGGAGGTGGCGAAGTTCGGCGCCGTCGGAGGCGTGGCCTTCGTGATCGACAACGGGCTGTACTGGTACCTGATCCACGGGCCCATGAGCGGCAGCGAGGTCAAGGCGCGCTTCGTCTCGGCGGGCGTCGCCACGGTCTTCGCGTGGGTGGCGAACCGCTACTGGACGTTCCGCCACCGCCGACAGCCCAATGCGGCCCGCGAGCTCGCCATGTTCGTCTTCATCAACGTGATCGGCATGGGCATCGCCGCAGGCTGCGTGTGGGTCGCGAAGTACGCCTTCGACGTCACCGAGCCGGGCGCCCTGTTCGTCGTCGGTATCTTCGGCACGGTGCTCGCCACCCTCGTGCGCTTCGTGGCCTACCGCTTCTGGGTGTTCAACGTCGAGCTCGACGCCGAGCCCGAGTTCAGTCACGACCAGGAGCTCCTCCACCCGCGGACCGACGCGCTGCGCCAGCAGGCCGCGACGGCGCCCGCGGAGGCGAAGGAGACGCCGGCACCGGGTGCGCCGGGTGCACCGGGTGAGCCGGTCAGGCAGTCCCCAGCCGGCCCGTGACGCGCTCGCCGGTCAGCAGGCGATCGGTGACCGGCAGGCCGTCCTCGACGAGCACGAGCACGCCGCCCTGCGCCCAGACGGCCAGCGCCGCGGCGAGGGTCCGCTCGAGGCCGGCTCCCGGCTCCAGCAGCAGGGTGGGCCCATCCGTGTCGGTGTCACCCGGGGCCGCCGGCAGTGTGACGGTGTCCAGCAGGTCCTGCGCCGTCAGGGTCCGGACGCCCGCCTGCAGCAGGGGGGCGTCGTCGTCGACGGACTGCCCCTGGTAGACGTCGCCGTGCGACCGCACTTCCGCGGCGAAGTCCACGGCCCCCCGGGGTAGCGGCCCGTCCCAGCCCAGGGCGAGTGAGCCGAGCGCCACGCAGACCAGCAGGCCCGACGGTGCGGCCTGCGGATCGGGGCGCGAGGACAGGACGATGTCCGCGTCGGGCGGGGAGGCCGTCTCCTCCGGCAGGACCACGAGTGAGCCGACCTGCCAGCAGGCGAACGCGAGGGCGAGGGACTTCCAGTGCGGGGGCAGGTCGAGGGCGATCCGGCTGGTGTCGGTCGCGTCGAGCTCGTCGACGAGGAGGTTGCTGCTCTTCGCCACCCAGTTGTCGAACACGCGTCCGGACAGCTCGATCCGGCCGTCCTGTCCGTGCCAGACCAGGCGGGGGGAGGAGGGGTTGACGGACCTCATGGTGGACAGGATGCGTGAGGGTGGCTGTGGCATGATGGGCTTCCGGCTCGGTCGGAGACTACTTGGACGCGCCGACGAAGACAGGTAGTGGAGTCGGCGTGGCGCTCGTGATTCTGCGGTAGCGAATCTATATCATCCGCCCGACCGCTTGACGAAAATCGACTTACACCCGTGTAATTAGACATCGGATTGGTTCCAGCAGCGGGGCGCGAGGGTCGACCCATGCTGATGTTGGAACCGAAACACCGGAAGGGTTTACTCATGGGGCAGGCAGAACGCACTCACGCACGACCAGATATCGCGGCGCAGGCATCAGCGCGCTACGGATCGAGGGGCGTTCCTGCCGACTGGTTCCTGGACCCGGCCGATCCCCTGGCGGGCGAGCGCTACCGGGAAACCCGGTCCCCTCTCGAAGATCAGGCCACTGTCTTCCTCGCCGCCCAGGAGGCGCTCGCAGCACTCCCCGACGTGGACGGACCCAGCAGCCTCCTCGTCCTCCCGACCGTGGCTCCCGGGTCCTACGGCATCCTGCCCGGCGTGCACGAGGATGCCCGCCCGGCTCCCGCCGGCCGGCCCGGCTGGCCCGGCCAGCCCATGGCCCCCGGGAACGTCGACGACGACGGCGAACTCTCCTGGCAGGCCGACGCCCTGTGCGCGCAGACCGATCCCGAGGCCTTCTTCCCGGAGAAGGGCGGATCGACCCGCGACGCCAAGAAGGTCTGCGGCTCGTGCATGGTGCGATCCGAGTGCCTCGAGTACGCACTCGAGAACGACGAGCGCTTCGGTATCTGGGGCGGACTCTCGGAGCGCGAGCGGCGCAGGTTGCGGAAGCGAGCGGTCTGATTCCGCTGCCCCTTCGCGTCACCGCCGTTGTCGTAGCCCACAACGGCGCCGCGTACCTTCCCACCACCCTGGAAGCACTGCAACGCCAGACCCGCCGGGCTGACATCTGCGTCGGCGTCGACACCGGGTCCACCGACTCCTCGGCCTCCATCCTCCAGCTCGAGCTGCCCACGGGCAGCCCCGTGGTGGGGGCTCCCGCCCGGGCCGGTTTCGGCACTGCGGTGCGGACGGCCGTCGCGGAGATCCCCGGCCGGGGCGGCACCGGGGACACGACGGACTGGCTCTGGCTCCTCCATGACGACTCCGCGCCCGAGCCCGGGGCGCTCGCCGAACTCCTCCTCGCCGTCGAGCGTGCACCCTCGGTGACCATCGCCGGGGCCAAGCAGGTGGGCTGGGACGACCGGCGCGCGCTGGTGGACGTGGGCCTGTCCATCAGCAGGTGGGCCGAGCGGCTCACGCTCATCGACGTCGGGGAGCACGACCAGGGGCAGTACGAGGCCCGCAGCGACATGTTCGCTGTGAACTCCGCCGGCATGCTGGTGCGCCGCGACGTCTGGGACGCCCTCGGAGGGTTCGACCCCGCCCTGCACGGTGTGGGCGACGACGTGGACCTGTGCTGGCGCAACCGCCTCGCCGGGAACCGCGTGGTGGTGGTGCCCGCCGCCGTGATGCGTCATGCCACAGCCAGGCCCCATCCCGTCTCCACGCCGCGTGCCGCGCGCGCCGCCGAGGTGTACCTCCGGCTCAAGCACGCCGCGCCCCTGAACGTCCCGTTCCTCGCGGTCGGCGCCGTCCTCGGAGGGCTGGGCCGGCTCCTCCTCGGCCTGCTGGCGAAGGACCCGGCGCACGGCACGGGCCAGCTGCTCGGCAGCCTCGCCGGGGTCAGCCGCCCCCTGCAGCTCTGGCGCTCGCGCCGCTCCGCCGCGCGGACCCGGCAGCTGCCGCGCTCGATCGTCCGCTCCCTGGTCACGTCACGGCGCGAGGTCTGGTCCCACCGCAGGTCCGTGGTGGACGCGTTCACCTCGCGCGGCGCGCAGGCCGGCTCCCACGGGCTGCAGGACGCGGAGGAGTACATCCCGTCCGGGGACAGCAACGACGACTTCACGGCCCTCGCCACTCCCGCGCGCCTGTGGGTCGGCGCCGGGGCGGTGCTCGCCGCCGTCGTCCTCCTCGCCGCCGGCCTCACGGGCCTGCACCGGCTCGTCGGGGCCGGTGCCCTGGCAGGCGGCGCGCTGCTGCCGGCCTCGGAGACCCCGGAGGCGATCTGGGCGAACGCGACCACCTGGTGGACGGGCCTCGGCACCGGGTTCGCCGCCCACGGCTCCCCGTTCTCCTACGTCCTCTGGCTCCTGTCCCTCCTCGGGTTCGGCTCGGCGAACACGATGATCGTGATCACGGTGGTCTGCGCGCTGCCGCTGGCGGGACTGTCCGCGTGGATCGCGGCCGGCGCGCTGACGCGCTCGCGCGGCCTCCGGCTCTGGGCCGCCTTCTTCTGGGGTGCCGCACCCGCCCTCCAGGTGGCCCTCGGCAGCGGTCGCCTGGGAGCGCTGATCGCCCACCTCCTGCTGCCCCTGGCACTGCTCGGGGTGGTCCGCGCGGTCGGTGCCGCCCTGCCCTCGCGGACACTGCCAGACGGCGTGCTCACGCCGGGCGTCAACGGCAGCCGCAGCTGGACCGCGGGTGCCTCCGCAGGGCTCGTCCTCGCGATCGTCACCGCCTGCGCGCCGTCCCTCCTCGTGGTGGTCGTCGCAGCGCTCGGAGTCGCGCTGATCGTCGGCGGACGCAGGGCCCGTACGCTCTGGTGGACGCTCCTGCCCGTCGTCGCGCTCCACCTGCCGTACGCCCTGTCCGCGGTGCGCGCACCCCGCGGGATCCTCGGCGATCCCGGGGTGCCCGCGCCCTTCGACCCTGCGGCTCCCTGGCAGCACCTCCTCGGGTTCCCCGTGTCCTTCGACCCCCTGCTCCCACCCGCCGCGGCCGGCTTCCTGGGCGCCGGGCCGTGGTCGCTCGTCGCCGCCGTCCTCATCGGCGGCCCCGTCGTCGTGCTCGCCGCCGCAGCCCTCTTCTCCCGCCGCAGCCGCGGGCGTGTCGTGCGCCGGTCCTGGCTGCTCGCCGTCCTGGCGCTCGCGGTGGCGGCCATGACGCCCGTCCTCCCCGTGGCGCTCGGCACCGGGTCGTTCATCCCGGTCTTCCCGGGCCCGCTGGTGTCCGTGGTCGCCCTCTGCCTCCTGGCCGCCGCGCTGTCGCGTCTGCCAGGGCGCGACGACACGGCGCCCGCCCCGCGCCCCGGGGCCGGCCGCCGCTCCCTCCGCCTCGCTGGCGGACTCGTCCTCGCCGTCGGCCCGCTCCTGAGCCTCGGCCTGTGGCTCACCCCCGAGCTCACGGGCCCGCCCGCAGCGGTCGCCGAACCCGTGGTCATCCCCGGAACCCCCGTCGAGGAGGCCTCCGATGCCGGGCAGGGCACCACCGACTTCGGCACGGCCGTGGGACTCGACCCCGTGGCTCAACGCCCGCTGCCGGCAACAGCCGCGGACCGCGGCAACGGACCGGACCGGACGCGCACGCTCGTCATCTCGGTCGACGACGACGACACCGTGGCGGCCTCCCTCATGCGCGGATCCGGGACCACCCTCGACGCGCTGAACCCGGTCTACGCCGCGCGCACCCTCCAGGGCGGGCAGGACGTCACGCCCGCGGACGACAGCGCCTCCGCCCGGACCCTGCGCACCACCGTCGCGGTGATCGTCGGCGCGAGCGGCGCTGATCCGCGCAGCGACCTCCGCGATCTCGGCGTCGGGTTCGTGGTCCTGCAGCAGTCCGGTACCGCCGGCGATTTCCTCGGCAGCCGGATCGACTCCGTGCCGGGCCTCACCGCCGTGGGCGATACCGACGCCGGACGCCTGTGGCGCGTGGCCGCCGCCACCCTCGACGACGGGACGGAGGACGCGGGCGACCGCACGGCACGCGTGCGGGTGGTCGACGCCGACGGCCGGACCGAGGCGATCGTCCCGTCCTCCGCGGTCCTCGCCGAGGGCACCGTCCCTCCCGGCGCGGAGGGCAGGAAGCTCGTCCTGGCCGAGGAGGCCGACCCCGGGTGGCAGGCGAACCTCGGCGGAGAACGGCTCGACGCCGCATCCGGCGGCTGGCAGCAGGCGTTCGACCTGCCCACAGCCGGCGGCGACGTCACGGTGTCCTTCGTCAGCCCGTTCCAGCCGTGGGCCGAGGGAGTCCAGGCGGTGCTCCTCGCGCTCACGGTCCTCCTGGCCATCCCGCTGCCGTCGCGTCCGCGCGTCGAGCGGCCCAAGGACGGCCGCCGCCCCCAGACGCCCCCACCCGGGCC
Organism: Arthrobacter sp. TJ-238; assembly: GCF_058269215.1. Classification (NCBI taxonomy): domain Bacteria; kingdom Bacillati; phylum Actinomycetota; class Actinomycetes; order Micrococcales; family Micrococcaceae; genus Arthrobacter; species Arthrobacter sp. TJ-238. The sequence goes on from NZ_JBZCNH010000002.1 coordinate 508,755, forward strand.
GTCGCAGGACGCCACGACCCGCGCGGACGACGGCGCCCGCGACGACGACCTGCAGCCCGTGACCAGTGGAAGTAGCCCGATGTGATGTGGGGACGCAAGCGGAAGCCGCTGCAGCACGAGGCGGGGACTCCTCCGGAGACTGCCGTCGGGCCGGAGCCCGCCATGGCGCCGGAGCCCGCCGCGCGGGAGATCGACGAGCCCGTCGTCGAACCGACGACGGACGCGGACGCTTCAGCTCCCGACGCCGCCGGTGCCACCGGTGCCGCCCGTGCCGCCGGTGCCACCGGTGACGCCGACGCGGCCGTCGCCGCTCGCGCCGTCGCCCGTGACAGGGCCGCGACGGGCGGCGCCCGCCGTGCGCGCCTGGGTGGTGCCGTCGGTGCCGCGACGGGCGTCCTGCTCCTCGCGGCGACTGCCGCCATCTCCTCCGGGACCGTGACGGACCCCCTGGTCCGGTCCGTGGCGACCGACCTCCCGGTACCGGCCGCCGCCGTGCCCGCCGGCGACTACACGGCCGTCTGCCCCGCCCCGCCCCGCCTGCTCGAGGCCGCCCCGGAGGGTGCCGATCCTGAGTTCGGCCCCGCGTCCGCGACGGCCAGGACCACCGTCGCCGCGGTCGTGCTGAGCGACCTCAGTGCCACGCTGACCGGCAGCGGGCTGCTGCCCGTGGGCACCGGCGCGCCGCTGTCGATGATCAAGGAATTCGCGCCCGAGGCGTCCCTCACCGCAGAAGGCCCCGCCAGTAGCGGTGCGGACGGTCTGACCAGCCGGGTCGCCGGGGTCACCCGGACCATCGCGGTGGACGCCCCGTCGCTCTTCCGTGCACAGCCGCAGGGCGGACTCACCCCGGTGGCCGCGGCGACCTCCACGTACACCGCCACCGACGGCGATCTCCGAGGGCTCGCCGCCACCGGCTGCCAGGCGCCGTCGAACGACTTCTGGCTCCTCGGCGCCTCCACCACGGTGGGGGCCTCCGCCGTCCTCACCCTGACCAACCCGACCGGGACGCCCGCCACCGTGACCCTGGAGCTGTTCGGCCAGGACGGACCCCTCGAGGCCGTCGGGACCCGGGGCCAGCTCGTCGCGCCGGGCGAGACCCGGCGGATCGTCCTCGCGGGTCTCGCCGGCAACCAGGACCAGGTGGCGGTGCGCGTCCGCAGCGACGGCGGACGCGTGACGGGCGTCATCCAGCAGAGCCTGCTGCGCGGCCTCACCCCGGGCGGCGTGGAACTGCTCTCCCCGACGGCGGCCGCCGGCGTCACGCAGGTGGTGCCCGGCGTCGTCGTGCAGGACGCGGCGACGGCACGGCGCATCCGCGAGCAGGAGGGCTACGGCACCGCGGCCCCCGCGCTGCAGGTGCTCGTCCCCGGGTCCAGCGACGCCGTGCTGGACATCAAGGTCTACGGGCCCGACGGCGTCGTGGACCTGCCCGGCGGAGGAGTGGCGACCGCCGCAGCAGGCTCCGTGATGAGCGTCCCCCTCACCGACCTGCCGGAAGGCATCTACACGATCGCCGTGACCTCGGACGTCGCCGTGGTGGCGTCGGCGCGCGTCACCCGCGGCATCGACGGCGGCGGGAAGCCCGTGGACTTCGGAGGGGCACCGTCCGCGGTCCGTCTGGGTACCGATCATGCGATGGCCATGGCCGAGGGCGTGGACGCGGCCCTCGTGCTGGGTGCACCGAGCGGCAGGGGAGAGGTCACCCTGACCCCCGTCGCCGCGGACGGCGCGCTCGGTGACCCGGTGGTGATCGGCATCGCGGGCGGCACCTCGGTCACCGTGCCGGCGTCCGCCCTCGGCAGGGCTCCCGCCGGCGTCCTCATCGATGCGACGGGGGATCCCGTCTACGGGGCGCAGGTCATGACCCTTTCCGGCGCGGTCGCCGGTATCGCGGTGGCGAGCGTCCCGCCCGGCGCCACGGGCCCGCAGAGCATCCCGGTGGAACTCCGGTACTGATTCCGGTACGGGCGGCGCCCGCCTCGGATCCCGCTCAGGCCTGGGAGCGTCCGTAAGCCGGGTCGACGGCTTCCGGCGCGAGACCCATCAGTTCGGCGGTCTGCTCCACCACGACGTCGTGCACCAGTTCGTTGACCGGGAGCACGGACCGTGCGGCCATGAGCACCGGGTGGCGGTAGATGGTGATGACGCCGGGCCTGCCCGGCGCGGCGGGGGAGCAGGACCCGAGGAGGCCGCGGAGCGTCTCGGGCGTCATGTCCTCGAGGCCGTCGGGGATCTCCTGCACCACGATCTGGAGGTCCTGGATGCGCTCGCCCCAGAGGCGCTCGAGCCGCTGCGCGGACTCCATCACCCAGTCGTCGAACTGCTCGGACCGGGACCGGGATGCCGGCAGGTGCTGCGGGAGGAGCTCGCCGCGCATGCCCCGACCGCGGCGGTTGCGCCGGCGTTCGTAGAAGGACCGTGCCGGACGTCCTCCCGTGGACGAGGGATCGGTCAGCTCGACCGAAAAACTGGAAGCATCCTGCATGTAAAGACTCTAAGCCTTGATCCTCTCCGCCGCACGCGCGAAAGGGGACACCACAGCAAGAAGCCGGGGGATGCAAAGGGGTGGCCGGTGCGCGTCCTGCGGGTGGCCGGGGCCGAAGCCCGGTAGGCTTGCCGATCGTGGGATCACTCCGTCAATGCTCCAGATCCGCCTGCCAGCGGCCGGCCGTGGCCACCCTCACGTATGTCTACGCGGATTCGACGGCGGTCCTCGGCCCTCTCGCGATGTACGCGGAGCCCCACACCTACGACCTGTGCGCGGTGCACGCGGAGCGCCTGACCGTGCCGCGCGGCTGGGAAGTGCTCCGCCTGACGCTCCCCGATGTCGTCCCCGAGCACAACTCGGACGACCTGCTCGCACTCGCCGACGCCGTGCGGGAAGCGGCCGCGGAGCCGGCCGTGGAGCAGCCCACGGGCAAGCGCGGCAGCAAGGCCCCCATGGAACCGCCGGCCGGCGTCACGGGCCCCCGGCGCGGACACCTGCGCATCCTCCGCGAACCCTGATGCACCCGCCCGGGTCGGGCCCGGCAGCGCGCCCGCGGTAGACTTGGGGTGCACAATTCCGTCCCTCCCGAGCGAAAGCGTCCCATGGCCAACCTCCCAGCACGGCTGCTCGACGTCCTCCGCTGCCCCGTCACCGGGTCGAAGCTCGTGCAGGAGGGCGCCGCCCTCCGCGCTACGGCGGCCGGGCCCGACGGCGAGACGCCCACCTACGGACTCGACGAAGGCATCCCGGTGCTCCTCCGCGCCGAACTACTCGACGGCGCGGCCCCCACCCGATAGGGCCGCTCCCCGCACCCCGACCTACAGGCAGGTACAGCACAATGTTCGACTACAAAGTCGCCGACCTCTCCCTCGCCGAGGCGGGGCGCCACCAGATCCGCCTCGCGGAGCACGAGATGCCCGGGCTGATGGCCCTGCGCCGCGAGTACGCCGAGGTCCAGCCCCTCGCGGGCGCGCGGATCGCCGGATCCCTCCACATGACCGTGCAGACGGCCGTCCTCATCGAGACGCTCACCGCCCTCGGCGCCGAGGTCCGCTGGGCGTCGTGCAACATCTTCTCCACGCAGGACGAGGCCGCGGCCGCCGTCGTCGTCGGCAACGGCACCGTCGACGAGCCCGCCGGCGTCCCCGTGTTCGCGTGGAAGAACGAGACGCTCGAGGACTACTGGTGGACCGCCACGCAGATCCTCACCTGGCCCGGCCAGGCCGAGGGCCTCGGTCCGAACATGATCCTGGACGACGGCGGGGACGCCACCATGCTCGTGCACAAGGGTGCCGAGTTCGAGGCGCTCGGCGCGGTGCCGGCGAACCCGCAGGAGGGCGACGCCGACTACTCGCACGAGTACACGGTGTTCCTCGACACGCTGCGGGCCACCATCGAGTCCGAGCCGCAGAAGTGGACCGCCATCGCCGCCGGCATCCGGGGCGTCACCGAGGAGACGACCACGGGCGTGCACCGCCTGTACCAGCTCGCCGCCCAGGGCAAGCTCCTGTTCCCGGCGATCAACGTCAACGACTCCGTCACGAAGTCGAAGTTCGACAACAAGTACGGCATCCGCCACTCCCTGCCGGACGGCCTGAACCGTGCCACCGACGTCCTGATCGGCGGCAAGGTGGCCGTCGTGTGCGGCTACGGGGACGTCGGCAAGGGCGCGGCCGAGGCCCTCCGCGGTCAGGGCGCCCGCGTGATCGTCACCGAGATCGACCCGATCTGCGCGCTGCAGGCCGCCATGGACGGGTACCAGGTCGCCAGGCTCGAGACGGTCCTCGGACAGGGTGACATCTTCATCACCACCACCGGCAACAAGGACGTCATCATGGCCCGCCACATGGCCGGCATGAAGCACCAGGCGATCGTCGGGAACATCGGCCACTTCGACAACGAGATCGACATCGCCGGACTGGCCCGCATCCCCGGCGTCGAGAAGATCGAGATCAAGCCGCAGGTGCACGAGTGGGTCATCCCCGCCGACGAGGCCGGGGGAGTCGCGGAGCACTCGATCATCATGCTCTCCGAGGGCCGCCTGCTGAACCTCGGCAACGCCACCGGCCACCCGTCCTTCGTCATGAGCAACTCGTTCGCGAACCAGACCATCGCCCAGATCGAGCTCTACACGAAGTTCGAGCAGGAGGACGCGGAGGGCAACCGCGAGTACGAGGACGACGTCTACGTGCTGCCGAAGATGCTCGACGAGAAGGTGGCGCGCCTGCACCTCGACGCCCTCGGTGTGGAGCTCACGGAACTCACCAAGGGCCAGGCGGAGTACCTCGACCTCGACGTCGCCGGGCCGTACAAGCCCGAGCAGTACCGCTACTAGGGGATCCGTCCCGGTCCTCGCCGGCCGCTGCCGGTCTCCCGCAGGCAGCGGCCGGATCGTTGCCGAAACAGCCCGCTGCCTGCGCGGCGTCGTCGGACCCGTCGCGTAGCATCGCACGGGAAAGCTACATGGAGGGCAGACGCATGCGCATGAAGCAGGAGTCGGGCAAGGACGCGGCGCGCCGCAGGGGCTGGAAGATCGCGGCCGTCGGCGCGGCTGCGGTCGTCGTGGTCGGAGGCGGCGTGGGGATCGCCACGGCGTCGCCCTGGAACGATGCAGCGTCCCCGTCATCCGCGCCGTCGTCGTCGCCCGCGGCCAGCCAGGATCCGAAGGCAGAGCCGGCGCCGGCGGCGACCGGCGCTCCTGCCGGCGAGTACACAGTGGGTCTGACACCCACCGACCAGGCCTACGCCGTCAACCCGGCCACCCCCGCCGCGATCACGGTCGAGGGTGCCACGCTCGACGCCGTCGAACTGGCCCCGCGTGCCGGCGGCACAGCCGTACCGGGCACGCTCTCGGAGGACGGTACCAGCTGGACCGCCACGGAGCGGCTCGCGTTCGACACCGAGTACACGTTCTCCTACACCGTCCTCGATTCCGCCGGCCGGCCGCAGCGGGAGACCGCCGGCTTCACGACCGTCGAACCCGCCAACGAGGCCGATGCCTCGATGTTCCCGCGCGACGGGAGCACCGTGGGCACGGGGCAGCCCCTCGAGTTCACCTTCAGCGAGCCCGTCACCAACCGGGACGCGGTGGAGAAGGCCATCACGGTGACGAGCACCAGCGGCCAGGCGGGTGCCTTCTACTGGCTGTCGGACACGAAGGTCCGGTACCGTCCGGAGACGTTCTGGGCCCCGAACAGCACCATCACGGTGGCCTCGAACCTCTTCGGCGTCGATTTCGGCAACGGCATGATCGGCAACGCCGACACGGCGATGACCGTGAAGACGCACAACACGCGCCTCGCCGTCGTCGACAACACCACCAAGATGATGAACGTGTACCTGGACGGCAAGCTCGACAGGACGTTCCCCATCACCCTCGGCACGGAGGAATGGCCCTCCACCGAGGGGTACATGGTGGTGATGGAGCACTACGAGACCACCAAGTTCACGGCGGAGTCCATCGGGCTGAAGCCCGGAGACCCGGCCTACTACCCGCCCACGGTCGTGAACCACGCGAGCCGGCTGAGCAACGGCGGGGCGTTCGTCCACGAGGCGCTGCCTGCGGCGCAGGTGGCACTGGGCAGCATCAACGTCTCCCACGGCTGCATCGGGATGTCGCCCGAGGGCGCGGAGTACTTCTACAACACCTTCGGCCCGGGTGACGTGGTGCAGATCCTCAACACCGGCTACGGCCCCATGTACGTGTGGGACGGCTTCGGCGACTGGAACGTGCCCTGGACCGAGTGGGTCGGCCAGCCCTAGGGCTGCCTGGGAGGTTCGAGGCCCGAGGGCTCCGCGCGCCGGCCGAAGGGCAGCGTGTGGAGCCTTTTCGCTGTCGCCTCGGTGCGCTCGCGCTGCCGCATCATCGCCGTGTAGTCGCGGTCGCGGCGTGCGGCGATGACGGCGTGGAGGAACTCCTCGGGGTGCGTCGAGACGGGCGGCGGCGGAGAGACGTGGTGGCTCGCCTCGGCGGCGAGGTCGAGGGACAGGGCGTGCCGCGCCTGCGGGGTCAGCCTCGGCGCCTGGGCGAGGAACTGCGACATGCGTCGGGCGAGGGCGTCGGGCAGGCGGCCGATGTCCGCCGTCGCGGCCCACGGCTGCAGCGCCGGCGGCATGACGGCGAGTGCGCGCGGCCTGGCGACCACGCGCTCCCGCATCGCGTAGGTGCCCGCGAGCAGGTCGCCGAGACGCTTGGACCGCTCGTTGAACAGGGACACGAGGAACGCCAGCGACCCGCCGAGCATGTAGATCTCGAAGACCGCGAGCATCCCGCGGATGAAGGCGTGGCGGAAGCGGATGGCGCCGCCGTCGTCGCGCACGATCCGCAGCCCCATGACGAGGCGGCCGAGCGACTTGCCGCGTGTGAGGGTCTCCACGGTCACCGGCACGACGACGAGGAGGAGGACCACCATGACGAGCAGGAGCGCCGTGGTGAGCGCCGGGTCGAGCGCCCCGCCGAAGACCCTGCCCACCAGCAGTACGAGCAGCACCGCGGCGATGACCTGCGCGATGATGTCGATCAGGACGCTCAGTCCGCGGGCGGCGAAACCGGCCGGCTTGAGTTCGAGGACGACGGCCTCGCCGGTGACGACTGGATTCATGTGTTCCCTCTGATCGGCTGGATGCGACGGAGCCAGCCTATCGCCGGCACGGCCGCGGGCGTGGTCCGCGGCGCAGCCCATGGTTCCGCGCCGGAACTATAGGGTGGGCTCATGGACGTGGACGCATTCATCGCCGTGCACCGCAGCGACTGGCAACGACTGGACGAGCTCGTCGGCCGGCGCAGCCTCAGCGGCGAGGAGGCGGACGAACTGCTGGTGCTCTATCAGCGCGTGTCCACCCACCTGTCCATCATCCGCTCCGTCGACCCGGAGAGTGCCCTCTCCGGGTCGCTGTCCACGCGCCTGTCCCGCGCGCGGACCCGCTTCACGGGTGCGCGGTCCCACTTCATGGAGGACGTGGCGCAGTTCTTCGTGGCGTCGCTGCCCGCCGCCTTCTACCGCATCCGGTGGCTCACGGTCGTGGTCGGTACGGCCTTCCTCGTGGTCGCCGCGCTGTACGCGGTCTGGGTGGCTACGACGCCGGGTGTCATCGGGGCGCTCGGCTCGGACGAGGCGCTGCGCCAGTACGTTGAGGAGGACTTCACCGACTACTACTCCGAGAACCCCGCTGCGTCCTTCGCCGGGCTGGTGTGGACCAACAACGCCTGGATCTCGCTGCAGGCCGTCGCCTTCGGGGTCACCGGCATCTGGCCCGCCTTCATCCTGTACCAGAACGCGCAGGGCGTCGGCATGGCCGCGGGCACCATGGCGGCCTACGACCGGCTCGACGTGTTCTTCCTCTACATCCTCCCGCACGGCTTCATGGAGCTGACCGCGATCTTCGTCGCCACGGCCGCCGGGCTGCGCATCTTCTGGGCGTGGGCGGCTCCGGGGCGCAGGCTGCGGTCCGTGGCCCTCGCGGAGGAGGGGCGGTCGCTGATCACGGTGGCGCTCGGCCTGGTGCTGGTGCTGCTCGTCTCCGGGCTCGTGGAGGGCTTCGTGACGCCGAGCGGACTGCCGCCGTGGCTCCGCCTGACCATCGGCATCCTGGTGCTGGCGGCCTACTGGACCTACACCCTCGTCCTCGGACGGCGGGCGTTCGCGGCCGGGCACCGCGGGGACCTCGGCGCCGTCGACCGCGGCGAGGCCGTCATCACCGCCTGACCGCCGACGACGGCGGCCGGCTCCCTGCTGCTGCGCGGGGAGTCTCCCGTCGGGTCGCACGAATGCCCGGTAGTGTCGATGGACGTCGGACGTAGCGCCGGCGGGCACCGATCGAGGAGACGCAGTGGCACAGATGGACAGCACCCGTTCGACCCCTCCCGGCGCACGGGACCCGGAACACGACCCGTCGGCCGCCGCGCGGACCGACAGTGCGGCCCCGGACGACCAGGGAGTGACGGGCATCGCCCAGCGCCATGACCTGCCACGGCGGAAGGCCGGCACGATGCCCGACCTGTCGGGCATCGCGGACGACGACGCCGTGGAGTCCCGCCGCTCCTCCGCCGGGTCGCATCCCGCCGGGTCGCCTGCCGATCCGGTCGACGACGACGCCACCGCTGATGCCGGGTCCGTCGATGCCTCCCGCGGTGATGCGTCCCGTGAGGCCGCGTCCCGTGAAGCCGCGTCCGGCGAGGCCACGTCCCCTGGGTCCGCGTCCGGTGAGGATGACGCCGCTGCCACGACCTCTTCTCCTGACACACCGTCCGCCGAGCCGACCGGTGCTTCCCGGGCGACGACGACCGACGCCGCCGATACGGCGCACGCGGCGGTCCCCGATCGTTCCTCGGAGAGCCCGGACGCCGATGTGGCCGCGGGCGACCCGGCGCCCGCCGCCGTGGCTGCGGTCGGCAGCGGGAGCCACGCGTCGTCCGGCTCCGGCTCGCGGGAACCCTCCACCGACACGGCGTCGCTCTCGATCCGGCCCCCCGACAAGGACGCCGCGCGGCGTGCTGCCGTGCGCGACCAGGCCGTGGCCGCCAAGCCCGTCCTCGCGCGCTTCCTCCAGGTCGTCGTCGCGCTGTTCTTCCCCGTCATCGTGGTCGCAGCGGCCGTCCGAGCGGTGGCGACGTCGTCGTTCCTCTGGCTGGAGTACCACCGGCCCGGTTTCCCCGCCGACCAGTTCGGCTTCTCCCTGGACGACCGCATGACCTACGGGTCCTACGCACTCGACTACGTCGTGAACCTCGCGCCCCCGCGATACCTTGGAGGACTGGTGACGCCGGAGGGCGAGCCGCTGTTCCTCGAGTCGGAGGTCGGGCACATGGCGGACGTGAAGGGCGTGCTGGGCCTGTCCTTCTTCATCGCCCTGGTGCTCTTCGTGCTGTCGCTGCTCGCCTGCGCCTACCTCGCACGGCGCTACAAGGGCGGCATCCGGCGGGCGCTGTTCGCCGGAGCGGTCCTGACCCTCGTGGGCATCGCCGCCCTGACGGTGCTCGCGGTGCTGGCCTGGCAGACCTTCTTCACGCAGGTCCATGCCCTGTTCTTCGCGGACGGGACCTGGACGTTCCGGGTGGACGACACCCTGATCCGGCTGTTCCCCGAGCAGTTCTGGACGGACTCGGCCATCACCATCGCCGTGCTGGTGCTCGGCGCGACGCTCCTCACGCTGATCCTCACGTGGCCCACGAAGGCCCGCCGGGAGCGTTCCATGCTGGCCCAGGATGCAGCCCAGGCCCGCTACCGTGAGGCGCTGGACGCTTCCTGACCCCTCCCGTCCGGGCCGCCGCGGCGGGCGCGGCGGGTCTAGCGCTTCACGGCTCCGTACAGCTCCGCCAGCGCGGCCGCGTGGTCGGCGACGACGGCGGCGCGCTTCAGCTTCAGCGTCGCGGTCAGGTGCCCGGACTCCACGGTGAACTCGACGTCCAGCACCGTGAAGCGCCGGATCTGCTCGGCCTGCGAGACGGTCGCGTTCGCGGCGTCGACGGCGGTCTGCAGTTCGGCCAGGACCTCAGGGTCGCGGGCGGCGTCGTCGGCCGTCAGGCCCTGTTTCCCGCGCGCCGCAGCCCACGGCTCCAGCGCCTCGCGGTCCAGGCTGATGAGCGCGCCGATGAACGGCCTGCCCTCGCCGACCACGACGGCCTGCGCCACGAGCGGGTTCTCCCGGAGCTTCTCCTCGAGCGGACCCGGCGCCACGTTCTTGCCGCCGGACGTCACGAGCAGGTCCTTCTTGCGGCCCGTGATGGTCAGGAAGCCGTCCTCGTCGAGGGACCCGAGGTCGCCCGTGCGGAAGTACCCGTCGTCGGTGAACGCCGCAGCGGTCGCCTCGTCGTTGTGGTGGTACCCCGCGAAGATGGCCGACCCCTTCACCTGGACCTCGCCGTCGTCGTCGAGCCGGACGCTCATGCCGGGCATCGGGATGCCCACGGACCCGACGCGCGTGAGCGGCACGGTGTTCACGGTGCAGGGGGCGGTGCTCTCGGTCAGGCCGTAGCCTTCCTGCACCAGGATGCCCGCGCCACGGAAGAAGTGGGTGAGGTGCTCGCTGAGCGGGCTGGCGCCGGACACGGTGTAGGTCGCCTCGCCGCCGAAGACGCCGCGCAGCCGGGGGTAGACGAGGCGGTCGAACAGGGCGTGCGACGTCCGCAGCACGGGGGAGGGTCCGCGACCGCCGCGCCCGCGGGCATCCACGGCCCGGGAGTAGGCGACGGCGGTCCGTTCGGCCGCCGCGAACAGGCGTCCCTTGCCGGCCTCGGCGGCCCTCTGCCCGGCCGACGCGTGGATCTTCTCGAAGATGCGGGGCACGGCGAGGAGGAACGTGGGCCGGAACGTCGTCAGGTCCTCGAGCAACTGCGCCGCGGACCCGGAATGCGCGAGCTTGATGCCGCCGGTGAAGCAGACCACCTGCACGGCCCGCGCCAGCACGTGCGCGAGGGGGAGGAACATGAGCGTGCGCGCGTTCTCCTGCTTCAGGAACTCGGGCAGGAACTCCAGGGTGTTCACGGCGAACAGCGCGAAGTTGCCGTGGGTGATGACGCAGCCCTTCGGCCGGCCCGTGGTGCCCGAGGTGTAGACGATGGACGCCGGGTCGGCGAGGCCGCGCGAGCTCCGGGCCGCCTCGAGTGCCGCGTCGGTCACCCCGGCCCCGCCATCGATGAGGGCGGGGAGCGTCGTCCCGGCACCAGGGGACCCGGAGGTGCCGCCGGCCTCACCGGTCAGGTACACCACCGTGGTCGTGTCCGCGCGGCCCGACCGACCGGCGGCGTCGAGCACGATCCCGGCCTTTCCCTCGTCCTCCACGAAGACGACGGTGGGCCGGGCGTCCTCGAGGATCCACGCCACCTGGTGGGCGGAGGAGGTCTCGTAGATGGGCACCGTCACCGCGCCGGCGAACCAGATCGCGACGTCGGCGAGCGTCCACTCGTACCGCGTCTTCGACATGACGGCGATGCTGTCGCCGGGCCGCACGCCGAGCGCCATCAGGCCCCTGGCCACGCCGCGCACCTGCTGCAGGAACTCCGCCGCCGAGACGTCCCGCCACTGCCCCTGGGACCGCAGCGCGTACAGGGCACGCCCGGGGTCGGCGTCGTGGGTCCGCAGGAGGAGGTCCGTGGTGTTGTCGGTCGCCGGGAGGTCGACCAGGAGTTCCGTGATGGCTTCGCGCACCATTGCTCGCTTTCGTTCCAGTGGGTGGGGCCTCGCCCTAGATCCAGCTCCGCAGCCACATGCGCATGCGCCACTGGTCGTACGGGATGACCTCGGCCGTCCAGATAGGCAGGAAATAGGCGGACAGCGCGACGGCGGCCGCCAGGTACACCCCCACCAGCACGATACCCCGCCGACGGCGGGCCCCGTCCGCGTCCGGTCCACCGAGCACGAGGCCCAGGCAGTACACGAGGGCCAGCACGAGGAACGGTTCGAAGGACACGGCGTAGAAATAGAAGGTGGTGCGCTCCGGGTACAGGAACCACGGCAGGTAGCCCGCGGCGACGCCGGTCAGGATGGCCGCGGCACGCCAGTCGCGGCGGCCCACCCAGTAGAACAGCAGTACGAGCAGGGACAGCGCCGCACCCCACCAGATGAGCGGGTTCCCGAGCACCGTCACGGCCTGCGAGCAGGCCTCCGCACCGCAGCCCGAGGGCTTCTCGTAGAAGAACGACGTCGGCCGTCCCATGACCAGCCACGTCCAGGCACTCGCCTCGTACGGGTGGTCGGTGCCGAGCCCCTGGTGGAAGGAGAACGCACTCCGGTGGTACTCGGCCAGCGAGCGCAGCCCGTCCGGGAGCCAGCCCCACTGCTCGGACGGGTTGCGCTCCGCCCAGGTGCGGTCGTAGGCGTCCGTGGAGAGGAACCAGCCCGTCCAGGTGGCCAGGTAGGTCAGCAGGGCCACGGGGACGATGCAGGCGAACGCGAGAGGACCGTCCTTCAGCACGCCGGCACGGAACCAGTGGTGCACCCCCGCGATGCGGCGTGCGCTGAGGTCCCAGGCGAGCGTGAGCAGGCCGAACGCGGCGATGAACGGGAGGGCCGACCACTTGGTCCCGAGGGCGAGGCCGAGGCAGATCCCCGCCACGAGGCGCCAGGCGCGGAACCCTAGGAAGGGCCCGTAGGCCAGGCGGGAAGGCTGAGGGACGCCGTCGTCGCCCGCCTTCGCGGAGAGCCGCAGCGCCAGCCGGCGCCTGCCGTCGTCGCGGTCGAGGAGCAGGGCCGCGAAGGCCGCGAGCAGCCAGAAGCTGAGGAAGATGTCGAGCAGCGACGTCCGCGATTCCACGAGGTGGTGTCCGTCGATGGCGAGCAGCAGACCCGCGGCGGCGCCGAGCAGGGCGGACCCGAACATGCGCTGGGCCACGAGCGCGAGCAGGAGGACCGAGAGCGTGCCGATCGCCGCCGCAGAGAAGCGCCAGCCGAAGGCGTTGTCGGAGCCGAACAGCAGCATGCCGACGGCGATCATCCACTTGCCGACCGGCGGATGCACCACGTAGTCGGGGGAGTCGAGGAGCACGCCGGGGTTGCCCGCGTTGAAGGAGTCGTTGGCGTTCTCGGGCCACTCGCGCTCGTAGCCCGACTGCAGCATCGAGTAGGCGTCCTTGACGTAGTACGTCTCGTCGAACACGAGCGACCCGGGCTCGTCGAGCCGCACGAAGCGCAGGATCCCCCCGAGCACCGCCATGGCGAGCGGCAGGATCCAGCGGAGCGCTCCGCCGGGAGCAGCGGCGCCGAGGAGCCGGGCGGTGAGGTCGGCGCGCGTGTAGGCGCGCAGCGGAGCGACGATCCAGGAACCGCCCGGCTGCGGACTGGCCGGTCGGGGCTGGACGGCGGTGTGGCTCACCCTGTCATGCTACCGGCGGTCCCTGCGCCCGCCCGGCACGCCGGGCGGGCGCAGGGGTCCACGGGCTCCGGACCGCGGCGGCCGGGGCGGCTAGGCTGGTCCGGTGAACCAGCCACGCAACGCCGCGACCCCTGACACGAGCAGTGACACCTCCCGGGAGGACAGGGACTGGAACGACGACGGACCCGGCGATCCCGCGGCTGCGGACGCCCATACCGGGCTCGGCGAGCCGGACGTCGATACCGGGCTCGGCGAGCCGGACGCCCGCGTCCCCGGGACGGCCTATCGCGGCACCGCGGGTGACGGCAGCGGCCGGGGGCGGATCGTCCTGGCGGCGACGCCGATCGGCAACATGGGCGATGCGACCGAGCGGCTGATCGGCCTGCTCCGGACCGCGGACGTCATCGCGGCCGAGGACACGCGCCGCCTGCACCGGCTCGTGCAGGCGCTCGGTGTGACCGTCGCGGGCCGCGTGATCAGCTACCACGAGCACAACGAGACCGAACGGACGCCCGAACTCCTGGACCTGGTGCGGGAGGGCGCCACCCTGCTCATGGTGACCGACGCCGGCATGCCGTCGGTGTCGGACCCGGGCTACCGCCTGGTGGAGGCGGCGGTCGCGGAGGGGATCGACCTGACGGCGGTGCCGGGCGCCTCGGCCGTCCTCGCGGCGCTCGCGCTGTCCGGTCTCCCCACCGACCGGTTCTGCTTCGAGGGGTTCCTGCCGCGGAAGTCGGGCCTCAGGACGGCGCGCCTGATCGACCTCGCGGCGGAGCGACGCACCATGGTGTTCTTCGAGGCCCCCCACCGCCTCGAAGCGATGCTGCGCTCGCTGCAGCAGACCTTCGGCTCCGAGCGGCCCGCCGCCGTGGCGCGGGAGCTCACGAAGGTGTACGAGCAGGTCATCCGCGGCACGCTGCTCGAACTCCTCCAGTGGGCCCAGGAGGGTGAGGTCCGGGGCGAGATCGCCGTCGTCGTCGGCGGTGCGCCGGAGTCCGCGCCGTCCCGCCCGGAGGACCACGTGGTCGACGTCAATGCCCTGATCGCCGGCGGGATGCGGCTCAAGGACGCCGTGGCGGCCGTGGCCGCGGAGAGCCGGGTCAGTAAGCGGGAGCTGTACGCCGCGGTGATCGCCGCGCGCTGAACCACCGGCGACGAGCCGCGACCGGCCTGTGCAGTCGCCCAATGCGCGAGCACTTCCGGAGTGCAGCCTTCACTGGACACCCCTTCTCCGCCGGGTCTAGCGTGAGCGGGATGCCCCCGCGCGGGGCGACCGGCGAGCCGGTCCCGAACCCCAGTACCGCACCCCGTTACCGAACCCGCAGTATCTTCGCGAAGGAGCTCAAGATGGCCGTCACCGCCGATCAGGAGAAGGCAGTACTCGACAAGGTGCCCACCGGGCTCTTCATCGGCGGGCGATGGCGGGCGTCGTCCTCCGGTGCCACGTTCGACGTCGAGGACCCCGCGACCGGCCGCACCCTGCGGACGCTCGCCGACGCCACTCCCGAGGACGGCATTGCCGCACTGGACGCCGCGGTCGCCGCGCAGGCCGACTGGGCGCGGACGGCCCCGCGCGAGCGGGGCGAGATCCTGCGGCGGGCCTTCGACCTGGTCACCGCCCGCGCCGACGAGTTCGCACTCCTCATGACGCTCGAGATGGGCAAGCCGCTCGCGGAGGCGCGCGGCGAGGTCACGTACGGTGCCGAGTTCCTGCGGTGGTTCTCGGAGGAGTCGGTGCGCGCGTCGGGCCGCTACTCCACGTCCCCCGACGGGAAGTCCCGCCTGCTCGTCAGCAAGAAGCCCGTGGGCCCGTGCCTGCTCATCACGCCGTGGAACTTCCCGTTGGCCATGGCCACCCGCAAGATCGCCCCCGCGATCGCCGCGGGCTGCACCATGGTGCTCAAGCCCGCGAATCTCACGCCCCTGACGTCCTCGCTGTTCGCGACCGTCCTGCAGGAGGCGGGCCTGCCGGCCGGCGTCCTCAACATCGTCAACACGACGACGGCGGGCGACGTCACCGGGCCGCTCATCGAGGACCCACGCCTGCGCAAGCTCTCCTTCACGGGCTCCACGCCCGTGGGTCGCAGCCTCCTGGCCGCGGCATCCAAGAACGTGCTGAGGACCAGCATGGAACTCGGCGGCAACGCCCCGTTCATCGTCTTCGAGGACGCCGACCTCGAGGCCGCCGTGGAGGGCGCGATGCTCGCGAAGCTGCGCAACATGGGGGAGGCCTGCACGGCCGCCAACCGGTTCATCGTGCACGCCTCCGTGGCCGACCGCTTCGCCGCGGCGCTCGCGGAGCGCATGAAGGGCATGACGCCGGCCCGCGGCACCGAGGACGGGTCCAAGCTCGGCCCCCTGATCGACCGGAAGAGCCGCGACAAGGTGCACGAGCTCGTGACGTCCGCCGTCGGCGACGGCGCGCAGACCGTCACCGGAGGGGCCCCCGTGACGGGGGACGGCTACTTCTACCAGGCCACCGTCCTGACGGGCGTCCCTCGGACCGCACGAATCATGCAGGAGGAGATCTTCGGCCCGGTGGCCCCGATCATCACGTTCGACACCGAGGACGAGGCCGTGGACCTGGCCAACGACACCGAGTACGGCCTCGTGGCGTACGTCTTCACCCGCGACCTCAATCGCGGGCTCCGCATCGGCGAGCGGCTCGACACCGGCATGATGGGCCTCAATGCGGGCGTGGTGTCCAACGCGGCCGCACCCTTCGGCGGGGTCAAGCAGTCCGGCCTCGGCCGTGAGGGCGGCGCGGAAGGCATCGAGGAGTACCTGTACACGCAGTACGTCGGCATCGCCGATCCGTACGCCTCCTAGGCAGCCTAGGCAGCCGAGGCAGCACAGCGAAGGCCGGCACCCGATCGGGTGCCGGCCTTCGGTGTCCCTGCTTTCGGTGTCCCTGCCTTCGGTGTCCCTGCGCGTGCCCGGCGGTTCGAGGCCGGTCAGCGTCGGATGCCGCTCCGGAACCTGTTGAGCAGCGACTGCGGGAACAGGCGCGCCCTGACCCGCCGACCCCACGAACTGCCGCGCCGGAGCGCACGCGTCACGGTGTCGACGTCGTCCCAGCGGGGCACGGCCACGGGCCGTGCGAGCGTCGCCACGGCAGGAGCTCCCGCGCCGCCCGCGGTGGCTGCGGGGTCGTGGTCGGCGTACTCCTCGTACTCGTAGGCCGACTGCAGCCTGCCGAGCGAGGCGACGGGTTCGCCTGCCAGCCCGGCGTCCTTGGTGAGGCGACCGACGAAGGTGCGGGGGGTGTCGGTGGGTTCGAGCCGGTAGCCGTAGTCGCCGGCGATCTCCGTCGTCTCGGCCCAGGCGGCGGTCGCCGCCCCTGCCGCGCCCGGCGAGACCTCGCCGACCGTCACGGCGCGGCGCCGGGACCGGGTCCTCGATGTCCGGAGCAGCAGCGGCAGGAGCGCCAGCAGCCCGATGCTCCCCAGGGCGAGCGCTCCGGCGGCCGGCGTGGCCTCCTCCTGCGGCCCGGTACCGGACTCGTCGGCTGAGCCCGAGGGCTCGGCCGACGACGACGTCTGGTCGTCCGGGTCGGTGCGGGCGCCGGGGTTCAGTTCGTCGGTGTCGTCCGCACGCGGCCCCACCGGGGTGGAGGACTGCTGGGCGTAGGTGGGGACCACGCCGCGTGAGGGCGTCGGTTCGAACTGCACCCACCCCACACCCTCGAAGTACAGCTCGGGCCAGGCGTGGGCGTTGCGGGAGTCGACGACGAACTCGCGCAGTTCCGTGCCGCCGGGGCCCTCCGTGGTGTCGCCCGTGGGGCTGCCGGGCGTGTAGCCGATGGCCACGCGGCTGGGGATGCCCGCAGCCCGGGCCATGACGGCCATCGTGCCGGCGTAGTGGACGCAGTACCCGGACTTCGCGTCGAGGAACCGCGCCATGACCTCCATGCCGCTGCCGTCGTACCCGCCGTCCACCGGTGCCTCCACCGAGTAGGTGAAGTCGGGGCCGCGAAGATAGTTCTGGATGGCGATGGCCTTGTCGTAGGGGTTCACGAACTCGTCCGCGACCTCGCTGGTCCGGGTGCGGACCACCTCCGGTGTGTCCTGCGGGAGCTGCGTGAAGACCTCCGGGACGTCGTCGTCGTCCGACGGTCCGATGGCCCCGAGCCCTTCCCGTGTGAGCTCGGCGGCCCTGCTCTGCACGAGGTAGTCCTGGCGCGCGGTGGATCCGCCGTCGGTCGCGAGGACGGACAGGTTCGCCGGGTCCCACGACCAGTTGCCCGTGAGGTTGGTGATGCCCACCGGGGCGTAGGGCGAGAGCAGCCAGGGGCTCGCGTAGCTCTGCGTCGTGACGCGCGTGAAGACGGTGGAACCGGCGGGCGCCGGTGCGGGGGCGCCGTCCTCGCCGCCGATCTCGGCGACGCCGTCCTCGCGGCCGTCGAGCCTCTGGTCGGGTTCCCAGCGGCGGCCGTCGAAGTTCTCCAGTGTGACGGCCCGCAGGTACAGGGGGACGTCGGAGTTGGTGGAGTACGCGATCCGGCCGAAGCCCGTGGGATTGCGGAGGTCGTTGCCGAGCGTCACGGCCGGGTTCAGGCCGGTCGCGTTGCTCCACACGTTGAGGCGGGCGCCCTGCGGGAAGGCGCCGGAGTTGAAGCCGGGCACGAACATCGGCAGGATCACGGTCACGGCGAGGGCCGCCGAGCCGATGATGGCGCTGCGCCCGGCGAAGCCCGATGAGGCCCTGGCCCCACCGGACGCCAGGCGGTTCTCGCGCCACTGCGCCACGGCGAGGAGCAGCAGGAACGCCAGCGCCGTGGCGATGAAGGCAGCCATCCCCACCCCGTTGGGCTTCACGACGGCCGGGGTGATCAGGATCGTGAAGAGCCCGAGTCCGCTCGCCGCGGGCATGCGCATGGTCGTGGAGAGGATGTCCACGATGATGGCCACGAGCCCCAGCGCCGCGCACACGATCAGGACGATGCCGGCACCCGGCAGCACGGGGGCCACCTGCGAGACGACCGTCTCCTCGGCCTGCGCGAGGAGACGCCGGAGCTCGAGCGAGGTGCCGGGCCCGGGTACGATGCCGAGGATGCTCTGCCGCGGGACGAACTGCGCGGTCAGGGCCCCGATCAGGGCGAGCAGACCCACGAGGGCCGTGAGGACGCCGTTCAGGCGCAGCGTCCGGGTCAGCGTCATGGCCAGGAGCACCGGGACGAGTGTGCCGAGGACGGGCAGCAGCCACGTCCAGGGTTCGAGGACGCCGTTGAGGCCGGTGGCGGCAGCGAGGACGGCGAGCAGCGACGCGCCGGTGACGGACCAGTGCCAGGGGTCGGCGGAGGGCGCGTGCCGGGCCGCCGGGGACCCGGTGGCCGGGGCGGGTGCGGGGCGGGAGAGTGTCGTGGTCATGCCGATCCTGGAGTGTGTCGTGGGGTGCGGACGGGCCCGGGGGAAGAGGTCGGAAGGGCGCCGGCGGGTGTGGCGCCGGCGCTCCCGAGGCCGGCCCAGACGGTGGGCAGGTGGGCGGCGGGCGAGGCTGCCGTGGCCTGCCATCCTGCGTCGCGGAGGATGTCGAGCTGCCGCCGGGCATCGGCGGGCCGCTCCGTCACGATCAGGGCGTAGGCCGCGGAGCCGTAGTCCGCGGCGGACCCGAGGGCCCGCGCCTCCTCGCCGGTGATGGTACCGAGGACGGCGATCAGCGGGCCGCGGTGGCGGGTGGCCGCGAGCTTGTCCAGCAGATCGTCCCCGAACGCGGCGTGCGGCGTGTGCTGGGGGCCGTCCGTGGCCGCGCGGCGGAGCCGGCGTGCGGCGCCGCGCACCGCGTCGCCCGTGCGCGCCGACACGCCGGGCGCCTCCTCGGGGTGGGCGCGGCGCCCGCCCTCGGGTCCGAGTTCGAGCGCCGCGAGGCCCTCGGCGATGCCGTTGACGGCGCCCTGGCCGTGGTGTTCCTCGTCGGTCGGGAACGGCGCCGACGGGGAGTGCAGCAGCGCCGGCGCGCCCTGGTGGTCGAGGAACCGCAGGGCGTAGTTGCGCTCCAGCAGGTGGGCGCTCACGGACATGACCGCCGTGACCGCCCACTCGAACGTGGGCGAGGTGGAGAGCCCGTTGCCGGCGGCGTCGCCCGCGAAGGCGGCCGTGAACCCGCCGCTGAAGCTCGCGTGCCGCTGGTCCATCAGCAGGGTGGCCTGCGGCGTGGTCACGGACTCCTCCTGCCGCACCATGAGTTCGCTGTGCCGGGCGGTCGCCGCCCAGTGGACGCGTCGCATGGAGTCGCCGTGCCGGTACTCGCGCGTCATGACGTCGTCGTCGCTCGGGTTCGCCTGGCGGTGCGTCGCGGCCAGGCCGTCGTTGCCGCGCGAGCCCGACAGGGTGGAGGCGAGCAGCTCGAGCGGGGCGGGGGTGACCACGAGCCCGTCCGAGCCGCCGAGGACGTGCCGCGACTTCGCGAGACCGAACGGGTCGGTGAACTCGGCGGTGACGGGACCGATGAAGTAGACGCCCCGCGAGGTGGAGCGGAGCCGGTACTCGTAGAGGGACGTGCCGTCCGGCGTCGGGTTGCGCGAGGGGTAGGTGAACTGCGGTGCCTGCCCGAAGCGCGCGGGCAGCTGCTCCTCCATCGCGATGCTCGCGCCTCCCGCCGCGGAGGCCGTGAGGGAGAGCGTGACGGTCGTCGTCGAGCCGATCTCCATGGACTGCGGCTGGAACCGGCGACCCACCGTGAAGCGGGGCTTGACGAGCCTCAGGACGACGATCGAGGTGACGGGCAGGGCCGCGAGCAGGATCCCCACGTACAGCAGGTCACGGCGGCCGAGCACCTGCGCGGACAGGAGTGCGACGACCGCGGTGAGGACGAAGCCCCATCCGCGTACCGTCAGGACGCGCGAGGGGAGCCTGTCGAGAAGGGCCATCAGGTGCCCGCCCGGGCCGTCATCGCCGCTGAATCCCGCGCGACACCGGGACCCGCGACAGGATGTCCTGCACGATGCTCGACGCCGTCTCACCCGCACTCGTGGCCTTCCGGTCCAGCAGGAGCCGGTGCGCGAGCACCGCGTCGGCGACGGCGGCGACGTCGTCGGGCAGCACGAAGTCGCGGCCCTCGAGCGCCGAGCCCGCCTTCGCCGCACGGAGCAGCTGCAGCAGGGACCGGGGGCTCGCGCCGAGCCGCAGCCGCGGGTGCTGGCGCGTGGCGTGCCCGACGGCGACGGTGTACTCCTTGACGGCGGGCGAGACGTAGACGCCGCGCACCTCGCGCATCATGGCGGCGATGTCCGACACGCTCGCCACGGGCCGGATCCCCTCGAGCGGGGACACGGACTGGTGCGTCTCGAGCATGTCCACCTCGGCACGGGAATCCGGGTAACCCAGGGAGATCCGGGCCATGAAGCGGTCGCGCTGCGCCTCGGGCAGGGGGTAGGTGCCCTCCATCTCGATGGGGTTCTGCGTGGCGACCACCATGAAGGGGTCGCCGAGCGCGTGCGTGGTGCCGTCCACGGTGACCTGGTGCTCCTCCATGCACTCGAGGAGGGAGGACTGCGTCTTGGCCGAGGCCCTGTTGATCTCGTCGCCGATGACGATGTTCGCGAAGACCGGTCCGGGCCGGAACTCGAAGCGCCGGGTTTCCTGGCTGAAGATGGAGACCCCGGTGACGTCGGACGGCAGCAGGTCCGGGGTGAACTGAATGCGGTTCACGGTGCAGTCGATGGTCCGGGCGAGGGTCTTCGCGAGCAGCGTCTTGCCGACGCCCGGTACGTCCTCGAGGAGCAGGTGGCCCTGGGCCAGCAGGACGGTGAGGGCGAGGCGCGCGGCCTCGGGCTTGCCGTCGATCACCGTGTTGATCGAGCCGAGGATGCGCGAACTGATGTCGTGGAAACGGGCGCCGGGGACGTCCGGGTCCGCTGGTGCCGCCCTTCGCGGTTCCGCTGCGGCCTCGGCGATGTTGTGCTGGACGTCCATGGGTACCTTCCATGCGTGCGGCTGCGGGAGCAGGCGTCGGCCGGGCGGCCGTGCAGGCGACACGCAGGAAACGGCCACGGCCTCTCCGGCACGGGGCAGGACGGCCTGGCTGATTCAACAGATTACTAGGTCAACTTGATCGCCGGCAGATAAGTTCCGTGCCGTCGATAGGCTTGCACCATGTGTAACAGTGCCGCATCGGTCCGCCATCCCTACGCTGTGGGGGAGACCCCGCCGGCCTACCGGGAGCCGGAAGCCAGCACCGGGAAAGGGGACATCGAAGGGGACGGTGGTGCGGAGGCGGCCCGACGACGGCGCAAGGGCGGGTACCCGCCCCTGCCGGAGCCGCTGGCCGTTCCCGTGATCGACAACCACACGCACTTCGACTTCCGGGAGGGCCCGGCGGTGTCCATCGGGGACGCCCTGGACGCGGCCGAGGCGGCGGGGGTGCGGGGCGCGGTCCAGGTGGGCACCGACCTCGCGTCGTCGCGCTTCACGGCCGAGGTCGTGGAGCAGGACCACCGGCTGCTCGGCGCCGTGGCGCTGCACCCCAACGATGCTCCGCTGCTCGCCGGGGCCGGGACGCTCGACGACGCCCTCGAGGAGATCGAACGCCTCGCCGCGGGTCCCCGTATCCGGGCGCTCGGGGAGACGGGGCTCGACTACTTCCGCACAGGGGAGGGCGGCCGGGGGAGCCAGCTCGCCTCCTTCCGCCGCCACATCGACATCGCGAAGCGGCTCGGCAAGGCGCTGCAGATTCACGACCGGGACGCGCACGACGACGTGGTGGCCACCCTCCTGGCCGACGGTGCCCCCGACCGCGTGGTGCTGCACTGCTTCTCGGGCGACGCAGGCCTGGCCCGTATCTGCAACGAGCACGGGTGGTACATGTCCTTCGCCGGGACCGTGACGTTCCGCAACGCCGAGAACCTGCGCGAGGCCCTGCTCGTCGCCGATCCCGCCCTCGTGCTCACCGAGACGGACGCACCCTTCCTCACACCGCACCCCTTCCGCGGCAGGCCCAATGCCGCCTACTTGGTCCCCTATACCGTGCGCGCCATGGCGGGGGTCCTGGACACCGACCTCGACGCCCTGTGCGCCCGGCTGACGGCGAACACGGAGGCCGTCTACGGCGCGTGGAACTGATCCGGTGGTCGCAGGACCAGGCTCCGTACGGGGCCGGAACCGGCCCCCCGCTGTGCTGCAAGGAGCGTGTCCCCGATCACACGTAGCTCCGGACCGGAGTGCGAGTACCGGTCGACCGGATTCGGGTAGGGAGCACCCGTGCCCGTGCCTTTCTTCCTCCGTACTGTTCTTCAAGGAGAGGCACTGCCGACGAGTCATCGCGCCGAAGCCGGTAGCCCTCCCCGTACCGTCCTTCTCGTGAGACCGGAAGACGGCGGTGCGACCGGCAGCTTTCCTTCCCAGCAGGGAGCTGCCCTGATCGGGTCGGCGGCGCCGGGGCCCTCCTGAGACCAGGGCTCCCACCAGGCGTCGCCGACTCCCGATCCGCCCCTCGACGCACGTGCAGCACATGGAGTGCCACCTGCCCGTCGCGGCGCGGCGGATACCATGGCAGGGTGACTACGCCCCCCGCCGCCGGCACGCCCGCACCCCTCCTAGGCGCCGCCGACATCCGGCGCCTCGCGGCCGACGTCGACATCCGGCCCACCAAGACCCTCGGGCAGAACTTCGTGATCGACGGCAACACCATCCGCAGGATCGTCGCCGCGGCGAACCTCGGCGCTGACGAGACCGTCCTCGAGGTCGGCCCCGGCCTCGGGTCCCTCACGCTCGGCCTGCTCGACGCCGCCGAGCGCGTGGTCGCCGTGGAGATCGACCCGGTGCTCGCCGGGAGGCTGCCGGCCACCGTCGCGCAGTGGCGGCCCGAGCGCACCGCCGCCCTCGACGTCGTCCTCGAGGACGCGCTGCGCGTGACGGACCTGCCTCACCCGCCCACCGCCCTCGTTGCCAACCTGCCCTACAACGTCGCCGTGCCCGTGGTCCTCAACCTCCTCGAGCGTTTCCCCTCCCTGCGGCACGGGCTCGTCATGGTGCAGGACGAGGTGGCGGACCGTCTCGCCGCCCCTCCCGGCTCGAAGACCTACGGCGTCCCGTCCGTGAAGGCCGCCTGGTACTCGAGCATGACCAAGGCCGGTGTGGTGGGCATGAACGTCTTCTGGCCAGCCCCGAAGATCGCCTCCGGCCTCGTCCGCTTCACGCGCCGGGAACCTCCGGCCACGACCGCCACGCGTGAGCAGGTGTTCGCCGTCATCGATGCCGCGTTCGCGCAGCGCCGGAAGACCCTGCGCGCGGCGCTCGCGGGCTGGGCGGGCAGCCCCGTCCTCGCGGAGCAGGCCCTCCGGGACGCGGGCGTCGATCCCACGGCGCGGGGCGAGGTGCTCGACATCGCAGCCTTCGCCCGCATCGCCGAGGCCCGGCGGGACGCCCCGGCGCCGGCGCGGCCGGTGGGCTAGGTTGGTGGGTATGGTCCCGGGCAGAACAGTCGACATGCGCGCCGGCACACGCTCCGTCCGCGTCCGGGCACCCGGGAAGATCAACGTCTCCCTCAAGGTGGGCCCGCCGCGCGAGGACGGGTACCACGGGATCGCCAGCGTGTTCCTCGCCGTGTCCCTCTACGAGGAGGTCACTGCCACGCTCGCGCCCGGGGACGCCATCACCGTGACCGTCAACGGCCAGGGCACCCTGAACCTCCCGCACGACTCCATCCCGCTGGACCGCACCAACCTTGCAGTCCGGGCCGCCGAGCTCCTCGCGGAGGTCAGCCCGGGCCGCACCGGCGTGCACCTGGACATCACCAAGCGCGTGCCCATCTCCGGCGGCATGGGCGGCGGATCGGCCGACGCCGCAGCGGCCCTGCTGGCCTGCGACGCCCTGTGGGGCAGCGGCTTCTCCCGGGACGAACTGGCGAAGATCGCCGTGGACCTCGGCGCGGACGTGCCCTTCGCGCTCGTCGGGGGCACCGCCGTCGGACTCGGGGTGGGCGACCAGCTGACCCCCGCCATCTCGAAGACACCCCTGCACTGGGTCCTCGTCACCTCCGACTACGGTCTCTCCACCCCCGAGGTCTACCGCCGTCTCGACGAGATCCGCCTGCGCGACGGCGTGGAACCGGACCCGCAGCCGCAGATCGACCCGGCCATCCTCGGTGCCATGCGCGCCGGCGATGCCCAGGGCCTCGCCCCGCTGCTGCACAACGACCTGCAGCAGGCCTCGCTGGAACTCGCCCCCGCACTGGGCGATATCCTTGAGGCGGGCAAGGTGGCGGGCGCGCTGGCCGGGATCATCTCCGGGTCCGGTCCCACGATCGCCTTCCTCACCTCGAGCTCGGGCCACGCGGCCGAACTCGAGTCCCTCCTCGGCACGGAGGGGCTGCAGGCGTCGTCCGTCCGCGGCCCGGCACACGGGGCCCGCATCGCCGCCTGACCGGACACTCCAGCTCCAACCGAAAGCAGCATCTCCTTGGCACACCTCCTCGGCGCGGAAAACCTCAGCGTCGCCTACGTCACCCGCACCATCCTCGACAACGTCTCCCTCGGCCTCGAGGACGGTGACCGCATCGGCGTGGTGGGCCGCAACGGCGACGGCAAGTCAACGCTCATGCGCCTCCTCGCGCAGCGGAGCACGCCCGACTCGGGCCGCGTGACGAAGCGGCGCGACGTCACCGTGGGGTACCTCGACCAGTCGGACGTGCTCGACGGTGACCTCGAGGTGGGGAGCGCCATCGTGGGCGACCAGGCCGACCACGAGTGGGCGTCCAACCCGAAGATCCGCGACGTCATGGGCGGGCTCGTCTCCGAGGTGGACTGGCACGCGAAGGTGTCCTCCCTCTCCGGCGGGCAGAAGCGGCGTGTGGCCCTGGCCAAGCTCCTCATCGGCGACGACGACGTCATCATGCTCGACGAGCCCACCAACCACCTCGACGTCGAGGGCGTCGCGTGGCTCGCCCGCCACCTGCAGCAGCGCTGGCGTGCGACCGAGGGCGGGATGCTGGTGGTCACCCACGACCGCTGGTTCCTCGACGAGGTCTGCAACCACACGTGGGAGGTGCACGACGCCATGGTGGAGGACTTCGACGGCGGGTACGCCGCCTATGTCCTCGCCCGCGCCGAGCGCGACCGCATGAACGCCGTCGTCGAGTCCAAGCGCGTGCAGCTCGTCAAGAAGGAGCTGGCCTGGCTGCGGCGCGGCGCCCCCGCCCGCACGGCCAAGCCGAAGTTCCGCATCGAGGCCGCGAACGAGCTGATCGCCGACGTCCCCGAGCCACGGGACTCCCTCGCGCTCAGCAAGATGGCCATGTCGCGTCTCGGCAAGGACGTCCTCGACCTCGAGGACGTCAGCCTGAGGATCGACGACGGCGAGGGCTCGGACCGGCAGCTGTTCGACGGGATCACGCTCCGGCTCGCGCCGGGCCAGCGCCTCGGCCTCGTGGGGGTCAACGGCTCCGGCAAGACCACGCTGCTGCGCCTGCTCAACGGCGAGCTCCAGCCGGATGCCGGCAAGGTCAAGAAGGGCAAGACCGTCCAGACCGCCGTGCTGTCCCAGGAGGTCCGTGAGCTCGACGACGTCCGCGACAGCCGGGTCATCGAGGTCATCGAGTCCGAGAAGCGGGTCTTCGCGGTCGGCGGCAAGGAGGTCTCGGCCAGCCAGCTGGTGGAGCAGCTGGGCTTCACCAACGAGAAGCAGTGGACGCGCGTCAGCGAGCTCTCCGGCGGTGAGCGCCGACGGCTCCAGCTGCTCCGCCTGCTGGTCGGCGAGCCGAACGTCCTGATGCTCGACGAGCCCACCAACGACCTCGACACCGACACCCTGTCCGCCATCGAGGACGTGCTCGACGGCTGGCCGGGCACGCTCGTGGTCGTCTCGCACGACCGCTACCTGCTCGAGCGGGTGACCGACAGCCAGATGGCGCTTCTGGGCGACGGCAGGCTCCGGGACCTGCCCGGCGGCGTGGACCAGTACCTCGAGCTGCGCAACGCCGCGGGGCCCATGACGGCGACCGGCAGCGCGGCGTCCCCGGCGATCAGCGGCGGTTCCACGGGCGGCTCCTCCGAGGGCGAGCTGCGGCAGGCGCGCAAGGACCTCGCCCGCATCGAACGGCAGATCAGCAAGGTGGATGCCCAGAAGGGCAAGGTCCAGCAGCAGATGAACGATGCCGGCGCCAGGGCCGACGCGGACTTCGAGCACATCGCGGGCCTCAATGTGCGCCTGCAGGAGCTGCAGACGGAGATCGAGGACCTCGAGACGCAGTGGATGGAAGCCGCCGAGGTGCTCGGGGAGTAAATTCTGCTTTTCCTCGCGTTTCCTGCGCGTGTCAAGCATGTTTAAGCTCACAGGCGCCACGCCGAGGATGCTCGACAACGGGCTCCGGAGAGCTGTCGGACCCACCCTCCGGGCCCCGGCCCCCAAAGGGGTCCGAACAGTGCCGCGAACGCTCCCGCACGCCCGTCCCACCGCGCCGGCCGTCGTCCGGCGATGAGGACGTAACCGCAGGTCAGCGGCGGATCGACCGCCTCGGGATACGGCTCCGCGGGTAGCCGACAGGTGCTTCTTCCGCGCCTCCCGCAGGCATCCCGCGCCCGGCTGCGACCGGCCATCCCCTCGTCGCCGGACGGCCTGCCGTCCGCCGGCGCCCTTGAGTAGTGACAAGTAATAGCGGTGATTTTTCGAGTAGGACACGAGCTCGCGCGTCCCCCTAGTCTCAACAAGGAAAGGGTCCTGATCATCGCATCGGACCACTCGCCAGGACCGGACGCAGCACGGCTGCGAAGGTGACCGGCCCCCACGCCCGCTGACGTGCATCCCTACAGCCATTTCATCTTCCGAGGACATCGATGCATTCAATCGCGCTCGCCGCCAGCCCAGCCTCCGCCGTCGACCTCGGCGTGCGGGTCCTGGGCGACCGGTGGTCCGCCTGGACCGCCTCTCTCGACTGGACCGACGTCAGTGCGTTCTGGGCGGAGATCTCGCCCTACTTCCCGATCGCGGTCGCCGGTGCCATCGTCTGGGGCCTCTGGCTCTACCGCTTCATCCTCTCCCACCGGGCCAAGCCGATCGTGACGGACTACCGCACCACGACCTCGGTGGTGGTGCCGTCCTTCCACGAGGACCCGGACATCCTCATGAGCGCGCTCGAGTCGTGGCGCTCCCAGAACCCCGACGAGATCATCATCGTCCTCGACGTCGAGGACCTCGACGCCTACGCCCGGATCGAGGCGCTCGGGGATCCGACGATCAAGCCGATCCTGTTCCACCACGTGGGCAAGCGGTCCGCGCTCGGCGCCGGCATCCGCCTCGCGCAGTACGACATCCTCGTGCTCACGGACTCCGACACCTGGTGGCAGCCGGACCTGCTGAAGAACGTTCAGATGCCGTTCATCGACCCGCTCGTCGGCGCGGTCGGTACCCACCAGAACGTCTACCAGCGCGACACCAGCGTGTGGCGTCGCATCGCCGACTGGCTCGTGAACCTCCGCTACCTCGACTACGTCCCCGCCATGGGTGCCGCCGGGGCCGTGCCATGCGTGTCCGGACGGACGGCCGTCTACCGCCGCTCCGCCGTCCTGCCCGTCCTCGAGCACCTCGAGAACGAGTACTTCCTCGGCAAGCGCTGCATCTCCGGCGACGACGGCCGGCTGACCTGGCTGGTCCTCGCCTCGGGCTACAAGACCGTGCACCAGTCGACGGCGCGGGCCCTGTCGATGTTCCCCGCCAGCTTCCGCGCCTTCGTCAAGCAGCGCGTGCGCTGGAGCCGCAACTCCTACCGCTGCTACCTCACGGCCATCGGCACGGGCTGGCTGTGGCGGGTCCCCTTCATCACCAAGGTCACCGTCCTGCAGATCCTGCTGACGCCGGTCACCATGGGCCTGACCATGTTCTACCTGCTCTTCAACCGCCTGGACTTCACCGCCCTCGGCGTGGCCGCAGCCCTGTGCTGGCTGCTCCTCGGCCGCGGCATCCGCGGCGCCTCCCACCTCCGCCGCCACCCCAAGGACATCCTGATTCTGCCCGTCCTCGCCTTCGCCGTCATCCTCGTGGCCCTGCCCATCAAGCTCTACGCCTTCGCCACCATGAACAAGCAGGGCTGGCTGACACGGCACGCGGACCAGATCGGTGGCGACGGCCAGGACGCCGGCAGCCTCGATTCCAGGACCGCCGCCGACACGCTCTCGGGCCAGGACACCCGGGAGGCCGTCGCATGACCAGTCGCAAACCGATTCTTCTCGGCGTCCTCGCCGTCGTCTTCATCGCGCTCGTCGGAGCGGGCTTCCTCGCGGCCGGCAACGCGTGGAAGAAGTCCGAGGCCGACGCCGTGGGACGCAACGAGATCGCCGCCAACGGCAACGTCCAGGGCGAGCTCTACACCGGTGACCCGCGCAGCGAGGCCCGCATCGTGCAGAGCGAGGAGGAGCGGCTCGTCTACGTGCGGACCATCGCCTCCGCGGCCCGCTGGCGCGTGGACGGCCTCGAAGGCCCCTACCGCCTCCAGACGGGCGCCACGAACACGCTCGTGCTGCCGGCCCGCACGGTGCCGTACACCACCGCCGACCTCCTCCAGCTCGCACCGGACACCTTCCGGCAGGTGGCGTCCTCGACGTTCCTGCTGGGCGAGAACATCGTGGTGCTGCCCGGCGCCACCCTGTCCCTGAACGGGGCGGAGGGCGTCACGGTCCGCATGCAGAGCGACGAGAACGCCTTCGTCTCGATCGTGGCCCTCGGCGGCTCGCTCGCCATGGCCGGCACACCGGAGAACGCCGTCTCGCTCACCAGCTGGGACGGCACGGGCGTCGACACCGACACCTCCGACGGGCGCGCCTACGTGCGGATGATCGGCGGCCATGCCGCGTTCTCGCACACCGCCGTCACGTCCCTGGGCTTCTGGAGCGGCAACACCGGAGGCCTCGCCCTCACGGGTACGGACACCGCGGGCACGTTCCGGGACGCCGCCGCCACGCCGGAACCCGTGGCCCCGGCGGGCGCCCGCCTGCTGCCCGACGCCGACCTGCAGTCCATCGCGGACCAGTCGGAGATCGACTACAGCGTGGTCACCGCGGGCATCGACAACCTCACGGTGCGGGACAACGCCTTCGGCCTGTTCGTCACCAACGCCCGCGACGTCGCCATCCGCGACACCACCATCAGGGGCAGCCTCGTGGACGGCCTGGTGCTGCACCGCTCCGTCACCGACGCCACCATCACCGGCACCACCTCGTCGGACAACGCGGTGGACGGCATCACCGTCGGCCGCTCCAGCATGCGCGTGCAGCTGCAGGACGTCACGGCGCGGGGCAACGGACGCAACGGGATCTCCCTCGACGGCCAGCCCCTCGCGGACGGCCCGAACGCCGTCGGTACCGCCGTGGTCACCTACGGGGCCAACCGCGTGGTCAGGAGCACTGTCAGCGACAACGGCCGCTACGGCGTGGAGGTCAGCGGCGGTGAGAACCTCCGCCTGACGGGCAACACCATACGCGGCAACGAGGTCGGCGTCGTCGTGAACTACGGAGCCAAGGGAGTCACCATCGTCGACAACGAGATCCGCGACCAGCACCAGCAGGGCATCGCCATACGCGACACCGGTGCGCAGGCGGACATCCGCAGGAACGCCATCTCCGGCGGTGACACGGGCGTGTACGTCCGGGACGCGACCGCGGCGATCACCGGCAACACCATGTCCTCTCTCTCCGGGCACGGCGTCTCCCTCCGCGGGAACGTCCCGGACACCCGGGTCACCGGCAACGACGTGGGCGGCTACGGCACCACCGCCATCTGGGACGAGACGTCCACCGGCGCGCTGGTCGAGGAGAACGAGCTGCTGGACTGGCACCCCGCCCCGACCGTGCAGAGCGTCGTGAACTCCGTGTTCCAGCCGCTCACCTTCGTGTGGCTCATGCTGGGCGCGCTGCTCGTCGCGACGGCCTTCACACGCAAGCGTCACCTACGGGTGCGGACCATCCGCAACCCCTACGAGGAGCGCATCCCGCTGACGGCCCTCAGCCGCGGGATCGTCCGCATCGATGACGTCCGGGGTGCCCGATGACGCGCCGGGGCGGCCTGATCGCCCTGGTCCTCGCCGTCGTCGCGCTCGCCGTGGCCGCCGTCGTCGTGGTGGTGGGTCTCAACGGGACCGACGGCAAGGGATCCGCGGAGGAGGAGCGCAGCCCCCAGCCCGGTACCACGCAGGAGGCCGCGCCGCCGCCCGCACCGATTGAGACACCCGCCGAATGCCCCGAGGCGACGGCGACGGTGAGCAACCCGACCGACCTCATGACCGCGCTCGACGCCGCCAAGCCGGGCGACGTCATCGGCCTCGCACCCGGCGTGTACACGGGGAACTTCACGGCGTCGGCCGAAGGGACGGCAGAGCAGCCCATCACGCTCTGCGGGACCGCGGAGAGCATCCTGGACGGTGGCACCACCGACGACGGCTACGTGTTCCACCTGGAGGACTCCTCGTACTGGGTGTTGCAGGGGTTCACCGTCCGCAACGGCCAGAAGGGCGTCATGGTGGACCAGACCACGAACACCGTGATCCAGGGCCTCACCGTCACCACCACCGGTGACGAGGCCATCCACCTGCGGAAGTTCAGCACCGACAACCGGGTGCTGGCGAACACCATCAGCGACACCGGCCTGCGGAAGCCCAAGTTCGGCGAGGGCATCTACATCGGCACGGCGGAGAGCAACTGGTGCGACATCAGCAACTGCGAGCCGGACCGCAGCGACCGCAACGAGATCGCCGGGAACACCATCTCCGGCACCACCTCGGAGAACGTCGACATCAAGGAGGGCACCTCCGACGGCATCCTGCGGGCCAACAGCTTCGACGGATCCGGGATCGTGGAGGCCGACTCCTGGGTGGACGTGAAGGGCCGCGGCTGGGTCATCGCCGAGAACACCGGCGCCGACTCGCCCCAGGACGGCTTCCAGACCCACGAGATCGTGGACGGCTGGGGTACCGAGAATGTCTTCCGTGACAACGTCGCGCAGGTCAACGGGCCCGGCCTCGGCTACTCCCTGAAACCGGTGCGCGACAACGTCGTCGAATGCAGCAACACGGCCTCCGACGCCGGCGAGGGCCTGTCCAACGAGCCCTGCGCCTCCGGCTGATCCGTCCCGGACCTCCGACCCCACTACTACCCGCCAGCACCACCCCTTATGACAATCCGTGCTACCCCCTACCCAAAAGAGGACTCATGAGCATCCCACCTCGGAACGACCAGCCAGCACCCCGGGTGACCGTCATCGGCACCGGTTACCTCGGGGCCACCCACGCCGTCTGCATGGCGATCATGGGCTTCGACGTCCTCGGCGTCGACGTGGACCAGCGCAAGATCGACATGCTGTCAGCAGGCAGGGTGCCGTTCTTCGAGCCGGGCCTGCCCGAGAAGCTCGGCGAGGCCCTCGCCTCCGGCCGCCTCCGCTTCAGCACCGACTTCGACGAGGCCGCCGCCTTCGGCGACGTGCACTTCGTCTGCGTCGGCACGCCGCAGGCATCCGACTCCTCGGCCGCGGACATGCGCTACGTCGACGCCGCCTTCACCGCGCTGGCCACCCGGATCGACCGGAAGGCCCTGCTCGTCGGCAAGTCGACCGTCCCCATCGGTACCGCGGCGCGCCTCACCACGATGGTGCAGTCGGTGTCACCCCTCGGTGCCGAGCTCGAGCTCGCCTGGAACCCGGAGTTCCTCCGCGAGGGATTCGCCGTCCAGGACACCCTGTTCCCCGACCGCCTCGTGTTCGGCGTCGGCTCCGCGTGGGCCGAGCAGCAGCTGCGCCGGGTCTTCGCTCCGATCCTCGACCTCGACACCCCCGTGATCGTCGCCGACCTCGCCACCTCCGAGCTCGTGAAGGTGGCAGCGAACTCCTTCCTCGCCACGAAGATCTCGTTCATCAACGCGATGGCGGAGGTCTGCGAGGCGACGGGCGCGGACGTCAACCACCTCGCCCAGGCGCTCAGCCTGGACGACCGCATCGGCGGCCGGTTCCTCAAGCCGGGGCTCGGCTTCGGCGGCGGGTGCCTGCCCAAGGACATCCGCGCGTTCAAGTACCGTGCCGAGGAGCTCGGTGTCGGCCAGGCCGTGAGCTTCCTCGGCGAGGTCGACTCCATCAACAACCGCCGCCGCGTGCGCACCGTGGACCTCATCCGCGAGCTCGCCGGCGGGAACCTGGAGGGCCAGCGCGTCGCCGCCCTCGGCGCCGCCTTCAAGCCGAACTCCGACGACGTCCGGGACGCCCCGGCGCTC
The DNA here is from genome assembly GCF_058269215.1 of Arthrobacter sp. TJ-238. Lineage (NCBI taxonomy): Bacteria > Bacillati > Actinomycetota > Actinomycetes > Micrococcales > Micrococcaceae > Arthrobacter > Arthrobacter sp. TJ-238. The sequence goes on from NZ_JBZCNH010000002.1 coordinate 541,232, forward strand.
GACGTCGCCCGGCTGCTCTACCTCGAGGGCGCCATCGTCACGGTCTACGATCCCGAGGCCAACGCCAACGCGCACCGCGCCTATCCGGACCTCAACTACGTGGGGTCCATGGCCGAGGCCGTGGAAGGGGCCGACGTCGTCGCCCTGCTCACGGAGTGGTCCGAGTTCCGCGACGCGGACCCCGAGGAGCTCGGCGCCCTGGTGGCCCACAGGCGGATCCTCGACGGCCGCCACGCGCTGGACGCCAACGACTACACGGCGAAGGGCTGGCAGTACCGGGCCCTCGGCCGGCCTGCACAGGCAGCCACCGTGGAGCTCGCCAGTGACGTGCGCGACGAAACGCCGACGCTCGCGCTCTAGCCTTTCGGGCTGACACAGCAGACACGGCAGACACGGCAGGGGCCGGGTGGGAGAATCCCACCCGGCCCCTGCCGTGTCCGGTCGGAGCTAGCGGCAGGCGATGTTGCTCAGTCCGCGGACGGCGCCGCTGGGCTTGCAGGACACGGTGTTCCCGAGGCTCGCGGACTGGACCCAGACCTCGTGGCCGGGTACGCCGCCCCGCACGGTGTTGCCCGTGAGCACGTTGCCCGTGCCCCAGCCGGCGAGGACCGAATGCACCTGGATGGCGTCGAGCCTGGTGCCGGAGCCGGAGTTGCCCTCGATCCGGTAGCCGTTGCCCTTCACGTCGATCCAGGAGTCGGCGGAGTTGGCGCCGGAGAAGCCCGCGTTGGTGAACACGTTGCCGGCGACCACGCCGCCCGTGGTCCCCTCCTTGATGTCCACGCCCTCGGCGGCGGTGTTGCTGATGCGGTTCCCGCGGATGGTGACGCGGTCCGACCGGTCCGGCACGCCGCCGGTCCAGTTGCTCCTGGCGCTGCCCACGTAGACGCCCTCGCCGTACCCGGGCTGCTTCAGCCCGGTGTCGTGGATGGAGGAGCCGAGGAGCGCGCCGTCCGTGCTGCCGGTCCGGAAGTGGACCGCCTCGGCGCCGGTGCTGCCGACGTCGACGCCGCTGATGACGGTGTTCTTCGAACCGTCGAGGACGATCCCCTTCGCGGACGTCGTGACCGAGAGGCCCTCGACGCGCCAGTAGGAGCCCGTCACGTGCAGGCCGTAGCCCTTCGACGTGGAGCCCGAGGAGAGGACGGCGTTGCGCGAGCCGCGCAGGGTGATCGGGGCTGCGGCGGATCCCTGCGCCGAGGCCACGAAGGACCCGACGTACCGGCCGTCGGCCAACTGGATGACCGACCCCGGGCGCGCCGTCCTGAGGGCCGACTTGAGCCCGGCGGCCGTGGAGACCTGGACGACGCCGGCGGGGGCGGGTGCGGCTGCGGGGACAGGCGCAACGGCAGGCGCCGGAGCGGGTGCGGGCTTCGCTACGGGGGCAGGCGCAACGGCAGGCGCCGGAGCGGGTGCGGGCTTCGCTACGGAGAAGACCACGGTGCTCTCCTCCCGTCCGGCGGGCGTCTCCCACCGGACATCGAGCTTATGCGACCCCGCTCCCGCGGTCACGGGCCACGAGTAGGGGGCGGTCGCGTCCTGCCCCAGGTAGGTGCCGTCCAGCTTGAACTTCACCTTGGCACCGGCCGGCGCATCGACGCTGACGGTGAGGACGCCGTCGGACTGCACGGTGCCGGCGAGGGGGGAGCCGTCGCCGAGGACGGTCGGGGTGGAGGCCGACGCCGGGAGGGCGAGGGAGGACGTCGCAACTGCGGTGACAGCGGCGACCATCGCGAGCCTGCCGCAGGCGCGCAGAGAGAAGTACGGGTTCATCTGCTTCTTTCCTTATGAGACCTACCGCGTGCGCGGTTCGGAGGCTCCGAGGCTACGAAGGGCCCGGGCGGGACACCACGGCGTACCCCCTGCTTTGCGAGAAAAAGGGCAAGCTCTGCGGGAACACTGGAGCTTCCTTGCGCGAAGCAGCACCGCCGGACCGAGTAGTACGCCGCTGAAGACGGGTACCGGAGCGCGTAGATCACTCTCGTAATCCGGCCGGGCGCCCTGTTAGCTGAGGCCCACATGGTCAAGGACGAGCGGCACGTGGGGAAGCTATGAGTTACGGTCTCAGCATCGATGTAGGCACCAGCTTCACCGCAGCAGCGGTGCTGCGGACCGACGGGCAGGGGCCCGAGGAGCCGAGGATCCTGCCGCTGGGCGGCCGCGGCACCAGCATCCCGACGGTCGTCTTCGTGGGCTCCGACGGCACGCGCCTGGTCGGCGAGGTCGCCGAGCGGCGAGGGCTCGCGGAGCCGGGCAACGTGGCCAGGGAGTTCAAGCGACGCATGGGCGATTCCGTGCCCCTCGTCCTCGGCGGCACCGCGATCCTCCCGGAGGAGCTCTTCGCCGTGATCGTCGGCTGGGTGGTGGGTGTGGCCACGGAGAGGGAAGGTGGGCCCCCGGCCTCGATCACCCTCACGCACCCCGCCGGGTGGGGAGAGCACCGCACATCGCTGCTGAGGGGCGCGCTCGCCGCAGCCGGTTACGACGACGTCGTCCTCATGTCGGAGCCGGAGGCCGCCGCGCTGTCGTACGCCGCGCGGGAGCGCGTGAGCCAGGGCAGCACCCTCGCCGTCTACGATCTCGGCGGCGGGACGTTCGACGCGACGGTGGTCCGGAAAGCCGACGCCGATACGTTCACCATCCTCGGGACTCCCCAGGGCATTGAACGCCTCGGCGGCGCCGACTTCGACCAGGACGTCTTCGACCGCGTGCTCGACGACTCCAACGTGTCCTTCGGGGAGCTGGAGCACTCGTCCCCCGAGGTGCTGGTCGCACTGAACCGGCTGCGCCGCGAGTGCGCCGAGGCCAAGGAGGCCCTGTCCTCCGACTCGGAGGTGACGGTGTCCGTCATGGTGCCCGGGTCCCACTCCCAGGTGCGCCTGGTGCGGTCCGAGTTCGAACTCATGGTGGAACCCGCCCTGCAGGAGACCGTCGAGACCATGCGCTCGGCGCTCGAGAGTGCCGGCGTCAGGGCCGAGGATCTCACCGCGATCCTGCTGATCGGCGGGTCCTCGCGCATCCCGCTGGTGGCGCAGCTGCTGTCCACGGAATTCAACCGCCCCCTGGCCATCGACGTGGACCCGAAGGCGTCCGTAGCCCTCGGGGCCGCCTTCGCGACGGCCGCCCTCGAGGACACGGAGAATGCAGCGCAGGTGGCCCCCGCGGCGGGCTCCGGCGGGGGCGCCGAGGCAGGGGCGTCCGAGCGCCGCCGCTCCGGGGTCAACGCAGCGGGGTTCGCAGTACCGGCCCGGGGGGCGTCACCCTCACCCCGCCACGGCCCGGTGGCCAAGGCCCCGAAGAAGCAGCTGGGCCTCCGGGCAGGTGCGGTCGCCGCGGCGGTGGCACTGCTGGGGGTCGCGACGGCGACGGCGACGAATGCCCCGAACTTCTCCGCCGCCATCTCGAAGTGGGTGGGTGACTCGTACGCCCAGGCGGCCGAGGAGACGAACCCGGCACGGCAGGCACCGGCGCCGCAGGCGTCGGGTCCGGCCGCCGGAGCCGGCGTCGGACCGCTTGCCGGTCCGGCGGACACCCCGCTGCAGGACAAGCTCTTCGGCGTGGGCTCGCGAGCGTCGGCCGACGGGGTGCCGGGCACCGCAGGAACGCCGTCACGCGCGCCCGACGGCGCGAAGCGGAGCACCGACAAGGCGTCCGAGGACGCCGGCGCGGGTCGGCCGACGCCGGGAGTCCCAGCGGAGCCGCGGTCGGGGGAAGGCCCTGCGCCTGCCCCGGCCCCGTCGACGCCGTCCGGACCCGGCACAGGACCGGAGAAGCCCGCGCAGCCCGCTCCCTTCCCGTCGCCGGATCCGATCGTTCCGCCGCCGACGCCGCCGACGCCGACGACGCCGACTACGCCTCCGGTGACGGATCCGACCGTTCCGCCGCCGACGACGGATCCGACGACGCCGACCACGCCTCCATCGACGCCGACCACGCCTCCGTCGACGCCGACCACGCCTCCGTCGACGCCGACCACGCCTCCGTCGACGGATCCGATCGTTCCGCCGCCGACGGCGACCCCGCCTGTCCCGCCCGCGGATCCGCCTGCGCCGGTCGAGCCCACCGACACCGCGACGCCCGGGCCTCCGGCTCCCGTCGATCCGCCGGCTCCCGGCGAGGGTGCCGCCGGCCAGTCCACGGTTCCGGGGTCCTGACCGTGGCCGGGAACTTCCTGGATACAGGCGCGCGCGCGGCCCACGTGAGCCACCCGCTGGAGCTGGATGCGGCGACCTATGAAGTGGTCCTCGCCCTGTGCATCGGGTTCTCCATCCCGGGCCTCGTCCCGCCCCTGCTGCACAGCGAGGGAGCGCCTCCCGAGCAGCTCCTGAGTCGAGCCCGGGCCGCGGGTTTCGTGCAGTCCGACGGGCGCCCCTCGGCGGAGTTGCGCGCCACCATGCTGAAGGAGGCGGAGGTGTACCAGGTGCGGCGGCTGCAGCGCGCGCTCGTGGACCTGTACTGCGAGGAGGCCCTGCCCCTCGGCCGGCTCGCCCGCCAGCTCGCGGCCGACGGCTTCGCCGACGAACGCCTCGCGGTCGTCCTCGAGGACGAAGGCACGGCGCTTCTCGGCACCGATCCGGGCGGTGCCCTGGAACTGCTCGGGCTCGCCGTGGCCGCCGGTGCGGATGTGCCGCGTACGGCTCCGCGACGGGCGGAGGCTGCACTCACCACCGGCGACCTCGATGCTGCCTCCCGCATCCTGGAGTCCTACTTCGCGCACCATTCCGCTGAAGCGCGGAGAACGCTCCCCGATCTACCCCGCGCCCTGCGGGTGTCCTGCGCGCTGTGGGCGCACCGCGGCATGATGTCGCGTGCCGCCGACGTGCAGCGCTGGGCCGCGACGCTCCGCCCGCCGGAGATCGAACCCCTCGGGGCGCTGGCACTGCTGGCCGCCGGTGATGCCGCCGGCGCGCGTCGCCTGCTCGACGTCGGAGGGCGCGCACCGAGCCCGTCGCTGCAGGAGGCCGCGGACATGCTGCTCATGGAGGGGGCCCTGCTGTCCTTCGGCGAGGATCCCACCGCTGCCCTCCCCGTCCTCATCCGCGCGTCCGACACCCTCGATGCCGCCGGCAGCATCTCACCGGCGCCGGAGCTGCCGGCGAGCTTCGCCGCGATCGTCGGGCTCCTGGCCGGGAGCCCGCAGGCGGCGCTGTCCCTCGTCCAGGCGGCGCTCGCGAGCGGGCAAGGAGGGCAGGGGATGCGTCCGCGCCTGTGCCTCCTGGGCGGATGGGCGGCCATGCTCCTCGACCAGCCCGCCGCGGCGCGCAGCTTCATCACCGAGGCCGGACGTGCCGGCTTCCGGCCCGGCCCCCGGGACGAGCTGCTGCTGCAATCCCTCGAGGTGGGGCTCGCCCGGCGGGCCGGTGAGGCCTCCGCCCTCGTCCGGACCTGGCAGAAGGCCCGCGAGGCACTGCTGCACGTGTCGGTGGACCTGCTGACCGTCCTGCCGCTCACCGAGCTGGTCATCGCGGCGGCACGCCTCCGGGACGCCGAAGCGCTCAAGCCGCACCTCGACGAGGCCTGGCGCCTCCTCTCGAACCTGGGGGACCCGGCGCTGTGGTCCGTACCGCTGCACTGGTCGGCCGCGCAGGCCGCCCTGCTCCTCGACCGCCCGGACGACCTCGCCCCGCATGCGACGGCGCTGGTGGGCCGGGCGACGACGTACCCGCTCGCGGCCACGTTCGCGACGGCGGGCAAGGCCTGGGTCTCGGTCCTCGCGGAACACTTCGACACCGACGCCGTCGAGGAGGCGGCGCGCGGCCTGGCCAGGGCAGGATTCTCCTGGGAGGGCGCACGGCTCGCAGGCCATGCGTCGGCCCGGGCCGCGGACCGCCGGGACATGACCCGGCTGCTCTCCTGTGCACGAGACCTCAGGCCCGCCCGTGATCGGGCGGTGCGTCCGGAGGTGCGGCCCCAGCGGGAGACACCCGTCCCACCGGTTCCCGCCACCCACCGGCCGGGCCCGGCCACCGCACGGGCTGTCACAGCGAGCACCCAGCACAGGTCCGGAGGGCCGGCGCTCAGTGGACGCGAGCGCGAGATCGCACAGCTGGTGCTCCTGGGCCGGACGTACCGGGAGATCAGCGAGGAGATCTTCATCTCGCCCCGGACCGTCGAGCACCACGTGGCCCGTATCAGGCGCCGCTTCGGCGCGTCCTCCCGCTCGGAACTGCTGGCCCGGCTCCGCCTGTTCCTCGACTCCGCCCCCGGTGGCAGCACCACCGCAGGGGATGGTCCTCCCACCGAAACCCCTAACGGGCGCGGGCGAAACCCCTAACGGTTGCCGGAGGCTAGGGGTACAACTACCGATGCCCGGTCGCCCCCTCCCCTCATACGTTTGAGCCAAGCCAGCAGAGCCGCCGGCAAACCCATAACCGACGAAGGAACGACTCATGACTACTCTCGCTTCAGATCTCCTCGACTTCCTCATGAACCTCTTCAACGACCAGGAAGCGGCCAGCGCGTTCATCAGCGACCCCGAGGCCGCGCTGGCCGAGGCGGGCCTCAGTGACGTCTGCTCCGACGACGTCGACGCCGTCATGCCCGTGGTCCTCGACTACGCCCCGGTCAGCTTCGGCGGCCGGAACGAGAGCTCGTTCGACCGCAACTACGACACGGGCGGGAACTCCTCGGGCGATGTCTCCCCGGGCGGCGGCGGTGGCGGGTCCACCACCCCGACCGGACCGTCCACGCCCGGCGACGGTGGTCATGACCACGACCACGACCACGACCACGGTCACGACCATGACCATGACCACGACCACGGTCACGACCATGACCACGACGGCGGTGGCAGCACCGGTGGTGACGACAGCGACCACGGCAATGCGGTCCAGCAGCTCCTCCACGTGGTGAACAATTACTCCTACACCTCGTCCGTGGACGACCGCGACACCATCACGGACCAGTCGGTGAACCAGAACATCTGGGCCAACGGCGACGTCAGCCAGATGTTCGACAACGACGCCTTCATTGCCTCGGGCGACCGTGCAGTGGCTGCAGACGGCGATGTCAAGGTCGACAACTCCGTCAACAACTCCGACGACCACTCCCAGGACAACTCCACCAACGTCCAGGCCGGCGGTTCGGTGAGCGTGGACATCGGCACCGTCGAGGATTCCTACAACGACAACTCGGACAACTCCGACAACTCGGACAACTCCATCGAGGACTCCTACAACGACAACTCCGACAACTCGGTGGACACCGACATCGACGTGGAGATCGAGGACTCGCTCAATACCGAGGACTCGCTCAACACCGACAACTCGGACAACAGCGACAACTCCATCGATGCCGACATCGAGGTGGAGGACTCCTTCAACACCGACAACTCCATCGACGCCGACATCGAGGTGGAGGACTCCTTCAACACCGACAACTCGGACACCACGATCGACGCCTCGGACAACTCGGTCAACACGGAGGTGGACCTCGAGGTCGAGGACTCCTTCAACACCGACAACACCGCGGTCATCGACGCCTCCGACAACTCGATCAACACGGACGTGGAGATCGAGGACTCGTTCACCTCGGACAGCTCGACCACCACCGACGTCGTGGTCCAGGATGCGTTCAACGACACCGCAGTCATCACCGACAACTCGGAGAACGAGTACACGTCCATCGACGACTCGGCGTTCTTCGTCGACAATGAGGTCGAGGTCGACACCGAGGTCACGGTCGAGGACTCGGCACTCTAGCTCCACGGCACGCCGGTCGAGCCCAACGGGGACACAGTCCCCGTTGGGCTTGTCCGTGGTCTCACACAACAACTCATCGGGGAGGTCCACATGGACGATCTCGTTCCACTCGTCAAAGCCGGTCTGGGTCTCGTCGCCGAGGGGGATCGGTCCGATCTCCGCCAGCGACTGGAGCAGACCCTGGTCCGGCTGGCCAACCCGGACGTCCGGGTCATCGTGGTGGGTGAGTTCAAGCAGGGCAAGAGCAAGCTGATCAACGCGCTCGTCAACGCCCCCGTGTGCCCGGTCGACGACGACATCGCCACCTCCGTGCCCACCGTGGTCCGCTTCGGGGATCCGGCGTCGGCGGCGGTGCTGGTCCCTCGGACCGGCGCAAGCCCGGAGCAGGACGGCCCGGCGTTCGAGCGGCAGCCCGTGGCGCTGCAGGAGATCGCCTCCTTCGTCTCGGAGAAGGGGAACCCCTCGAACCGGCAGGGCCTCGCGTCGGCCGAGGTGCTTCTTCCCCGGCGGGTGCTCGCCGACGGCCTGTCGGTCATCGATTCGCCCGGAGTCGGCGGACTCGACTCCGCCCACGCACTGACCACTCTGACCGCCCTGCCCACGGCGGACGCCATGATCCTCGTGTCCGACGCCTCCCAGGAGTACACCGAGCCGGAGCTGCGGTTCCTCAAGCAGGCGCAGCGGATCGTGCCGAACGTGGGATGCGTGCTGTCCAAGACCGACCTCTATCCCCAGTGGAGGACCGTCGCCGAGCTCGACCGCGCGCATCTCGGCGCGGCAGGCGTCGGGTCCATGCCGCTGATCCCCGTGTCCTCGGACCTCCGCCTCGTCGCCGCGCAGAGCAACGACGCGGAGCTCAACCAGGAATCGGGGTTCCCGGACCTCATCGCGTACCTCCGCAAGGACGTAGTCGGGAAGGCGCAGGCCCTGCGCCGGCGCTCCGTCGCCCAGGACCTGCTGTCCGTCACCGATCACCTGCGCCTGTCCTTCACGACCGAACTCTCGGCACTCCAGGACCCCGAGGGGGTCCCGGTGCTGCTGGCGGAGCTGGAGGAGGCCAAGGAGAAGGCGGACCAGCAGCGCAAGCAGTCCTCACGCTGGCAGACGACCCTCAACGACGGCGCCTCGGATCTCATCGCCGACATGGAGCACGATCTCCGCGACCGCCTCCGGTCCATCCAGCGCGAAGCGGAAGCCGCCATCGACGCCGGGGATCCCGGGCCCGTGTGGGACCAGTTCGCGGAGTGGATCGAGCAGCGCGTCGCCTCGGCGGTGTCCGACACCTTCGTGTGGACCAACGAGCGCTCGCAGTGGCTCGCCGAGCAGGTGGCCGAGCTCTTCGCACTCGACGAGGTTCCGCTGCCCCTGCTGGAGGTGGCCGGCACGGACGGCGTCCTCGCGCCCGTCGAGGAGATACCGTTCCTGGACCCCGGGCGCGTCAGCGCGGCGGGGAAGGTGCTGATCGGCATGCGCGGCTCCTACGGCGGGGTGCTGATGTTCGGTTTGCTGACCGGCATCATCGGCATGTCCCTCATCAACCCCCTCTCGGTGGGTGCCGGCCTGCTCCTGGGGCGCAAGGCCTACCGCGAGGACAAGGAGGCGCGGCTCAAGCGCCGGCAGACGGATGCGAAGAACCTCGTCCGGCGGCAGATGGACGACGTCGTCTTCCAGGTGGGGAAGCAGCTCAAAGACCGGCTGCGCCTCGTCCAGCGCGAGATCCGCGACCACTTCGGGGACATCGCCGAGGAGCACCACCGGTCGCTCGCGGACTCGGTGACCGCGGCCCAGCGCACCGCCGCGACCTACCGGCAGGAACGGGCCGGTCGGGTGACCGAGCTGAAGGCCCTGCTCTCCCGCCTCGACCAGCTCTCCGCGAAGGCGAAACGCCTCGTCCCCGTGGCCGACGGGGCTGCGCCGGACCCCGCCGAGTCCCTGGCACGCCCATGACGGATGGCGGCGCCGTCGAGGGTCTCCTGCAGGAGGCCCTCGAGGTCTATGCTGACGAGCCGACCGTGCGCACCGAACTCGAGACCTACGCGCGGAGGCTGCAGGAACCGCTGCGCGTGGCGATCGCGGGCATGGTCAAGGCAGGCAAGTCCACGCTCCTCAACGCCATCATCGGCGAGGAGATCGCCCCCACCGGCACGGGGGAGTGCACCCGCATCATCACCTGGTACCGGCACGCCCCGACGCCCCGGATCACCGCCTACCCCGTGGAGGGAGAGCCGCGGCTGCTCCCGCTCACCAGGGAGGACGGCCGGCTCGTGTTCGATCTCGGCGGCCAGCCGACCGCGGAGGTGGAGCGGATCGTGGTCGAGTGGCCGGCGGAGAACCTGCGCGCCATGACGCTGATCGACACCCCGGGCATCGCCTCGCTCTCGGAGGACGTGTCGAAGCGCAGCACGAACTTCCTCACGCCGCAGGACACGCCGTCCGAGGCGGATGCGGTGATCTACCTGATGCGCCACCTCCATGCCTCGGATGTCACGTTCCTCGAGGCGTTCCGCGACACGAGTGCGGCGAGCGCGGGCACGGTCAACGCGCTGGCGGTGCTGTCGCGGGCGGACGAGGTAGGGGCGGGGCGCATCGACTCCCTCATCTCCGCCTCGCGCGTCGCCGACCGCTATCGCACCGATCCCTCCCTGCGTGCCCTGGTGCTGGACGTCCTCCCCATGGCGGGTCTGCTCGCCCAGAGTTCCAGGACCCTGCGGCAGGCGGAGTACGAGGCCTTCGTCACGCTGGCCGGCCTGGAGCGGACCCAGCGTGAACGCGCGCTGCTCTCCGCCGACCGCTTCGTCGCCGGCTGCACCGCCCTCGGCATAGCTGCGGACGACGGACGCCGCTTGCTCGACCGCTTCGGACTCTTCGGTGTCCGGCTCGGCTCCGCCCTCGTGCGCGGCGGCGCCGACAATGCCACGGCGCTGGCCCACGAACTCTCGCGGCGCAGCGGACTCGATGCGCTGCTGGGGCTCGTGACCAGGCAGTTCGACGCGCGGTCCTCGCCCCTCCGGGCCAGGACGGCGCTCGCGGGGCTGGAGACGCTCGTGCGCACCCATCCGCGGGCGGGGAGCTCGGTGCTGGTGACGGGTATCGAGAGGGTCAAGGCCAATGCCCACGAGATCCGCGAACTGCAGCTGCTGTCGGCACTGCGCTCCAACGAGGTCCCCCTGCCGCCGTCGGTGGCCGCCGATGCGGAGCGCCTGATCGGGGGATCGGGGGTCGCCCCGGCGGAGCGCCTGGCTCTCGCGCCGGACGCCGATTCCGAGGACATCCGCGCGGCATCCCTGGCGGAGCTCGGCCGGTGGCGGGTGCTGACGGAGAATCCGCTCGTGGACCGCGGTGCACTGGAGGCCTGCCAGGTGGTGATGCGTTCGTGCGAGGCGCTGGTGGCGCGTGCGGGAACCCCCGGGCCTCTGGCGAAGACGGGCGGCTGACGCCTGCCCGTCACCTCCGTGGAGCGGTTCCTTTGAGCCAGCCGGAGACCTGGGGCAGCAGCGCCACCACGAGCGCGACGGCGGCGAGGACCAGGTGGGCGATTGCCAGGTGGGGTACGGGCTGGAAGCCCGCGTCCTCGGTCCCGAGGAACGCCTGGACGAGCAGCACCGCGCCGACGTCGAGCACCAGGACCGCGAGCAGGGCCCACCGGGCCCAGCCGCCTCTGCGCAGCAGCGTGCGGGCGAGGAGCCCCGTGACCAGCAGGACCACCGCGAGCGCGCCGAGGCTTCCCCAGAAGGCGATCCTGGCGACCATCTCCGCGTCCTCGGCGGCCACGCCGGAGTCGAGGCTCAGGGCGGTGTCCTGCAGGTCCGCGAGGAAGGACTCCCGGTCCATGAAGGCGATGACCAGCGCGGCCATACCGGCAGCCACCGAGGCGAGCCAGAGACCGCCCGCCATGCGCAGCAGCGGAGGCGGTTGCCGCTCGACGGTGACGGGAGGCGGTATGGCGTTGGACATCTCTGGCCGGGGAGGACGCATGGTCGTAATCTAGCCGCGCTGCACCCGGGCCACAACGGGTCCGGGGAGCCCGTGCGGCAGGGGCCGGGTCGCCCGCCCTCCCGGGACATGGCAAACTGGTACACCGTGCGCACATGCTCCGGCACCGGTCGGGCGTGGACGCGGTCCGCCCTGGTGTAACGGCAGCACCCCAGCCTTTGGAGCTGTGGAGTATAGGTTCGAATCCTATGGGCGGAACGGGGAGAGTCCTCGGCCGGTGGGGCCAGGACGCCGCCGGTCAGCTACAGCATAGGAGCGCTTCTTCATGAGCAACCATGACGGTTCCATCATCGCTGCACGCACGGACGAGGCACAGGAAGCGCCGGCCGCAGTGATCGTCCTCGCTGCAGGCGCCGGCACCCGCATGAAGTCCCGGACCCCGAAGATCCTGCACCCCATCGGCGGCCTGTCCATGATCGGCCACGCCCTCGGTGCCGCCCGCGGCGTGCAGCCCCGCGAGCTCGCCGTCGTCGTCCGGCACGAGCGCGACCGCGTGGCCGAGCACGTCACGCAGCTGGACGCCACCGCGGTCCTCGTCGACCAGGACGACGTCCCCGGTACCGGCCGCGCCGTGCAGGTGGCCCTCGACGCCCTCGACGCGCGCGCCTCCGAACAGCTCACCGGCACCGTCGTGGTCACCTACGGCGACGTCCCCCTGCTCACGCCCGAGACCCTCCGCGAACTCGTCGCCGTGCACCAGAGCGACGGCAACGCCGTCACAGTCCTCACCGCGCTCCTCGAGGACCCCACCGGTTACGGGCGCATCCAGCGGCACGAGGACGGCACCGTGGTCGCGATCGTCGAGCACAAGGACGCCTCACCCGAGCAGCGCGCCATCCGCGAGGTCAACTCCGGCATCTACGCGTTCGACGCCGCCGTCCTCCGGGACGCGCTGACCCGGGTGGACACCGCCAACGCCCAGGGCGAGATGTACCTGACGGACGTCCTCGCGATCGCCCGCACCGCCGGTGGGCGCGTGGCCGCCGTCGTCCTCGCCGACCGCTGGCAGGTGGAGGGCGCGAACGACCGCGTGCAGCTCGCCGCGCTCGGCGCCGAACTCAACCGCCGCATCGTGGAGCGCTGGATGCTCGCGGGCGTGAGCGTCGTGGACCCGGCCACCACCTGGATCGACACCACCGTGGTCCTCGACGAGGACGTCACCCTGCTGCCCGGCACCAGCCTCCACGGCCGGACCGTCGTGGCACGCGACGCCGTCGTCGGCCCGGACACGAGCCTCACCGACGTCGTCATCGGCGAGGGCGCGCACGTGGTGCGCACGCACGGCAGCGGTGCCCGCATCGGTGCCGGCGCCGGCGTGGGACCGTTCACCTACCTGCGCCCGGGCACCGTCCTCGGCGAGGAGGGCAAGATCGGCGCGTTCTACGAGACGAAGAACGTGACGATCGGCCGCGGCTCCAAGCTCTCCCACCTCGGCTACGCCGGCGACGCCGAGATCGGCGAGTACACGAACATCGGCTGCGGCAACATCACCGCCAACTACGACGGCGTCGACAAGCACCGCACGGTCATCGGCTCGCACGTCCGCACCAGCTCCAACACCGTGTTCGTGGCCCCGGTGTCGGTGGGCGACGGCGCGTACACCGGGGCGGGCGCCGTGGTGCGCAAGGACGTCCCCGCCGGTTCGCTCGCCCTGAGCCTCGCGCCCCAGCGGAACATCGCCGACTGGGTGGCGGGCAAGCGCCCGGGCACGGCGGCCGCCACCGCAGCAGCCGGCACCACCCAGACCCCCACAGGCACGACCTCGAGCACAACCACAGAAGAGAGCCCCAACGCATGAGTGAGATCACGGCACGCGGCGAAAAGAAGCTCGTCCTCGCCTCGGGACGCGCGCACCCCGAACTGGCCGAGGAGATCGCGTCGTGGCTCGGCACGGAACTCCTTCCGGTGTCCGCCTACGACTTCGCCAACGGCGAGATCTACGTCCGCTCGGGGGAGAGCGTGCGTGGAACCGACGTCTTCGTCATCCAGGCGCACCCGGCGCCGCTGAACAACTGGCTCATGGAGCAGCTGATCATGGTCGACTCGCTCAAGCGCGCCTCGGCCAAGCGCATCACCGTCGTCTCGCCGTTCTACCCCTACGCACGCCAGGACAAGAAGGGCCGTGGCCGCGAGCCCATCTCCGCGCGCCTCGTCGCCGACCTCTACAAGACCGCCGGCGCCAACCGACTCATGTCCGTGGACCTCCACACCTCGCAGATCCAGGGCTTCTTCGACGGACCCGTGGACCACCTCATGGCCATCCCGCTCCTGGCCGACTACATACGGTCACGGGTCGACGCCGACAACGTCACCGTGGTCTCCCCGGACACCGGCCGCGTCCGCGTGGCCGAGCAGTGGGCCGAGCGCCTCGGCGGCGCACCGCTCGCCTTCGTCCACAAGAGCCGGGACCTCACGGTGCCGAACCAGGCCGTGTCCAAGCAGGTCGTCGGACAGATCGAGGGACGCACCTGCGTCCTGATCGACGACATGATCGACACCGGCGGAACCATCTCCGGTGCCGTACAGGTGCTGAAGAACGCCGGCGCGAAGGACGTCATCATCGCCGCCACCCACGCCGTGTTCTCCGACCCGGCGGCCCGCCGGCTGGCGGAGTCGGGCGCGCGCGAGGTGGTCGTCACCAATACGCTGCCCATCCCGCCCGAGAAGCGGTTCGCGCAACTCACCGTGCTCTCCATCGCGCCCCTGATCGCCCGCGCCATCCGCGAGGTGTTCGATGACGGTTCGGTCACCAGCCTGTTCGACGGCAATGCCTGACAGGAGTTCCACGCATACTGGCACGCAATTGAACACTCGTATCCCACGTATTAATTGCGGGGTTTGCAAGTAGTCTTACCGTTACTACTTGGGTGCAAAGCGAGTAGGTGGCATCGAACTCCAGTAAGTGTTACTCGTGTAGACGGTTGGAAGCCTTTCTAGGCTCGGGGGAACCACACATTCTTCGAATCCAGGAAGTGCTCCCATGGATGCTCGAACCGCTGGCGCAACCGTCCAACCCTCGCTAGTCTCCGTTCACCGCAAGGTGGTAACGATATGAGCAGGCTGGCCGAAGCACCCTTCTTCGTAGGGCGAGCCGATACCGTCGCGGCGGTCGAGGAGGCCCTGCTCTCGGCCGGCTCGGTCGGAGCCGTGCTGGTAGGTGATGCAGGCGTCGGCAAGACCGCCGTCATGCAGCAGGCCCTGGCAGCGCGGGCCGCAGACCTGCTGGTCGTCCGCATCCGGGGCTCCAAGGGTTCCTACCACCAGGCGTTCCGGCCGGTGAATTTCCTGCTCTCAGAACTCGAGACGGACGTCATCGACCATCCCGTGACGGTCCTGCGGGCGGTCTCCGAGCTCCTCAACTTCCAGGCGCGGGGCCGGCGCGTGGTCCTCGCGGTCGACAACATCGAGTACCTCGACCCGTCCTCCGCCGCGCTCATCACGCAGCTGGTCCTCAACGGGACCGCGAGCGTGCTGCTGACCACGCAGGACTTCACCGCCGCGGATCCCATGTTCGCCTCGCTGTGGCGGGACGGCTCCCTCAGGAGGTTCGACCTCTCGCCCTTCACGGCAGCCGAGGCCCGGGTCTTCATCGAAGCCGAGCTCGAGGGGCGGGTCAGCGTCGAGTGCGTGCACCTGCTCCTGAGGATGAGCGGAGGCAACGCCCGCTTCCTGCAGGCCTCCGTCCGCGCACTGCGCGGTCGCCGCATCGTCGGGCAGGACGGCACCTGGGTGCTCCTGCCTGGCGGCACCCCCGTGCCGACCGAGGTCACCGAGGCAGCGACCGCCGTCCTGGACGCGCTGCCCGCGGGGCAGCGGGACGTCGCACTCCTCCTGGCACTCGCGGGCCGGCTGCCCGTCCCCGACGTGCACCGGCTCGCCGGTAGTGCCGACGTCGACGCCCTGCAGTCCGCGGGCCTCGTCGTCGTCCGCCACGGCAAGCAGGAGTATGTGGAACTCACAAACCCGGTGCTGGGCGCCGGCGCCGTCGAGTCCCTCTCCGCACAGCGTGCGCAGGAACTGTACGCACGGGTCGCGGACGAGGCCGGACTGACCGACGCACTCGACCCGGAACAGCACGCGCGCTGGCTCCTGCGCTGCCACCGCCCGGTCCCCGCCGCCCTCGGGCTGGCCGCCGCGCAGTCCGCGAGGACCGAGGGCCGGTACTGCGACGCCGTCGAGTTCACCGAGATCCACGACGCCCACCGGTCGTCCGCCGCCGTGGCAACCGAGCGGATCCGGGCGCTCACCGACGCCGGCCGTTTCGAGGACGCCGCGAACGCCCTCTCCCTCGCCGCTCCGCTCGCGGAGCAGGCCGCGCCCGCCGACGCGGTGCGGATGCTCCTCGCCGACGCGGCCCTGCGCAGCTTCCTGGGTCTGCGCGGTGCGGGTGACCCCGTCGCGGAGGCGGAAGCCCGCGTCGACGCCGCCACCAGAGATACGGACGCGCTGCGCGCAGAGATCATCATGACCCGGGCGGAGCTCGCCTCCCTCGACGGCGAGTACCCGCGCTCCCGCGAACTCATGCAGTCCCTCAGGGCGGCGGCCTACCCGCTCAGCCCCGAGCAGAAGATCCGCAGCGACGTCCTCCTGTGCGAGGCGTGGGCCATGATGGAGAGCCAGTTCGAGGCCCTCCAGCTCGCCGACGATCTTGCCGACCGCCTGCAGCACGGCGGCGTGAGCCACCGCACGCGGGAGATCGCCTACCTCCGCCTCATCGCCGTCTACAGCGCGTCGGGCAGTTGGGGCTCCGGTGCCCGGCGGCTCGGCCTGGACATCGAGGACGGCGAGGTGGCGCACCGCGGCTCCTCCGTGCAGCTCGCCCTGGGACTCGTCCGCGCCCGCTGCGGCCAGCCCGAGGACGCCCTCGGGCTGCTGAAGCCGGCGTTCGACCAGCTGCGGGGCGGAGATCCGCACCGCCTCCTGCCGGTCGCCGCGGCGTCGATCGCCTACTGCCACACCATGAACCGGAACATCCAGGACGCCATCCCGTTCCTCGTCCACGCGGAGCCAGCCGCCGGCGTGCCGTGGATGGTGCGGCGGCTCACCGCCCAGCTGCAGCTCTCCAGCCTCGGCCTGCGGGAATCGAAGTCGGAGGCCGCGCTGCAGCTGCAGGCACTGGGGCAGCGGGACAGGGAACGGGGAGCGTCGCTCTTCGGGCTCTCCGCCTTCACCACCGCGGTGCGGCTCGGCAACACCGAGGCACTGGCCGAGCTGTCCGAGGTCGCCGCCCGCGTGCAGGGACCGTTCGCCCGCCTCAGCGAGATGTTCGCGAAGGGAGTGAGTCACCGAGACGCCGAGGTGCTCCTGCAGGCCATGGAACTCGCAGCCGCGGCCGGCGACCAGAACTTCGGCCGCGACGCCGCCCGGTCCGCGCTGAGTGCGGCGCAGGCCATGGGCAACAAGTCCACGGTGCGCGAGGTGCAGCAGCGGGCGCGGCAGGTCCTCGTGAACGAAACCTCCGGCGGCCCTCTGTCGCAGCTCGAGTCGCTCACCCCGAGGGAGAGCGAGATCGCGCAGCTCGCGGCGGGTGGCTACGCCAACCGGGAGATCGCCGATGTGATGTGCGTGTCCGTGCGGACCATCGAGGGCCACCTGTACCAGATCTACTCCAAGCTGCACGTCTCTTCCCGCCTCCAGCTCGCCGAGCTGCTGCCCACCCGACTGCAGTGACACTCCGGGAAGACGGTTCGGTCCCCCTCGTCGGGATCGAGCGCATCCTGGGTGCGATCGTCCACACACTGTCCCACCCCGATCTCCACGGGGCACTCGTCATCGGTGAGACCGGGATGGGCAAGAGCGCCATCGCGCGCCGGCTCGTGCCGATCATCGACGGCCAGCACAAGCGGTGCTTCGTGATCCGGGCGACATCGAACCTCGCCGATGTGCCCTACGGCTCGCTCGGCGCCTATCTCTCGGACGCCTCGCCGCAGGCGCTGCGTTCGTCCCTGTCCGCACTCCGTGCGCTCGTCGCATACCTGAGGGAGGCGTCGCAGGGCCGGGACGCCGTGGTCATCATCGACGACGCCCAGTACCTCGACGACGACAGCAGCCACGTCCTCACCCAGCTCGTGGTCTCGCGGACCATCAAGGTGGTGCTCTTCTCCAACGGCATCCCGCCGCGCTCCGGCGAGCTGTTCTCCCTCTACACGGACGGGTTCATCAGCCGCGTGGACCTCGCCGGTCTGTCCGACGCCGACGCCGGCAGGTTCTGCGAGAGCGCCCTCGGCGGTCCCGTGACCCGGGGGGCCGAGGTCTATTTCGCCCGCCAGAGCGCAGGGAACCCGCTGATGCTGCGCGCCCTGCTCGACCACGCCTCGGCCACGGGGGAGCTGGTGCTCCGCGACGGCGTGTGGTGTCTCACCGGACGCTTCCACCCGCCCGGCCCGCCGCTCACGGACCTCGCCAAGACCCTCCTCCAGGGGCTCAGCGAGCAGGAACGGACGGCGTACGAGGCCGTGTCCCTCAGCGGCGGACTGACCGCGGCGCGCCTGGCGCGGCTCGTGGAGGACGCCGTGGCGCAGCAGCTGCTGCGGCGCGGGCTCCTGCGCAGCCCCGGCTCGCCCAACGGGTTGCTCCGGGTGGCTCACCCCATGATGACGCGCGTGATGCGGGCGCTCGTCCCCGCCGGGCGCAGCGCCGAGCTGCGCCGGCAGGTGTTCGACGACGACGTCACGCTGCCCGCCCTGCAGGACGGGCGGATCGAGTACCTGAACTGGGCCCTCGACGCCAACGTGCCGGTCCCGGCCACGATCCTCCTCGAGGCTGCGCGGACGGCGGCCCACGTCTCGCGGCCGGAGTCGGCCCTCCGCTTCGCAGGAGCCGCGAAGGCCGGGGGAGGGGACGCCGCATCGGCCGTCGAGGAGGCCCGCGTGCGGGTGACCCTGGGGGAGTACGCGGTCGCCGTCGCGATGCTCGATCAGGTGCTCACCGGTCCGGCTCGGCCGGGCACGCTGGCCGACGCCGCCACGCTCAAGGCCCTGGCCTGTGTGCGGCGCGGCGACGACCCGGACACCCTCCACCGCATCGCGGAAGCGTGCGCGGCGCGGCTCGAGGCCGCCGGAGCGGGGAGTGTCGGCGCACCACAGTCGGCAGACACCGCGGATGACGCGGCGTCGGCCCGCGAGGACCTGACGCTGCTCCACCTGCTCGGCTGGGTCCTGGAAGGGCAGTTCGACACGGCCCGCACGCAACTGGAGGCCCTCGACGCATCCCTTTCCCCGCAGCAGGCCGACCCGCCGGCCCACGTCCCGGTGCTGGTGCTGACGCTGCGCGGCATGATCGACGGCGCCCTCGGCCTCTCCGACGCCGCGCACGCGGAACTGCGGGCGGCCCTCGAGAACGTGGACCGGTCCCAGGGTCGGCTGGAGCATCTCCGGGCGCCCATCGTGGCCCAGTACGTCACCGCTCTCATGGCGTCCGGTGACTTTTCGACGGCCACGGAGGCGATCGACGAGTACCGCCGGCAGCCGCTGGTGGACCTGAGCTACGTCAGCGGCGCCCTCCCCGTACTGCAGGCCGTCCTGGAGGTCCGCCGCGGCAAGTACCGCTCGGCGCTGCGGATCCTCATCCCCGCCCTGGTGTCGCTGCGGCAGGCGGACAGCGAGATGCTGCTGCCCTACGCGCTCGGCGTGGCGGCCTGGTGCGCGCATTCGCTGGGGGAGAAGGAGACCGCGGGCGCCTTCGAGCAGGAGTTCAACCAGGTCCCGGGCACCGGCAGCCGTCCCATGCTGCTCGTGGCCCGGGCCTACCTCGCCGCCGCGAACTCCGGCAGCTCCGAGGACGGCCACGATCTCGATGCGCTGCGGGAGCTGGCCGAGACGGCAGGGTCGGCGCCCTTCCCGGCCTGCGAGAAGGACACCCTCGAACTGCTGCTGGCCCTCGGGGACACGGCGCGGGCCTGGCGCCTCGCGGAGCTCGCGGACAGCTTCGAAGGATCGGAGGCGCAGGTCCTCTCGCAGTACGCCCACGCGCTGACCGCCTCGGACCCCGACGCCCTCCTGCTGGCCGCCGACAAGGCGGAGAGCATCCAGAAGGTCCCGCTTGCCGCCGATGCCTCGGCCCGGGCCATGCGCCTGTACGCGGACAAGGGGGATGTGAGGGCACGTCGGCTCGCCCTGCGGGCCATGCGCCGGCGCCAGTCACTGCTCGAGGGCGTGCTGCCGCACGAGGAGGGTGATGCGCGCACGTCCCACGAGCTGACGTCGAGGGAACGGGAGATCGCGAAGCTCGCCGCCGAGGGTGCGACGAACCGCGCCATCGCGAGAATCCTCGTCCTCTCTACTCGCACTGTGGAGGGGCATCTCTACCGGATCTACGGGAAACTCGGCATCACGACCCGCGAAGAACTCACCGCCGAGTTCTCGGGCGACCAGGATCAGCGATGACGGCGGGCCCGACCATGTAGTTCTACGTTCCGACTAGGTAGTTGAACAGACAATTCCGGGTAGCCGTGGGGGAAAAACGAGCCCCTCGTACTCGTGAGAGGTATGCAAGCAATACGTAATGTTGCATGTGTTGGAGCAAGGGTGGTCCAGCAGCAGGGCTCATGCCCTCACCCGAGTGAAGGCGGGTCCCGGACTGGGGCCAGCGGCATAGGAGTCTTCTTGAGACCGAGACTTCGTCCCCAGCTGTCGCTGGCCCCTTCCCCGGAATCAGGGCAACCTGACCAGAGCGAAACGAACGCAAAAGAAGGGCCGGAGCAAGTGCTCCGGCCCTTCTTCTGCGTACTGCGTGTTGCCAGGTGCTACGAGGTGTTACGCCTCGACGGAGCGACGGCGAGCAACAACGATGCTGCCGGCACCCAGGCCGAGCGCACCGATGCCGGCGGCGCCCCAGAGAAGCATGGCGGAGTCCATACCGGTGTTGGCGAGGCCACTCTTGCCGGTGGCCGAGGTGGTGCCGCCGGTGGTGCCGCCGGTAGTGCCACCGACAGCGTTCGCGGAATTGACGACCACGCGTGCAGTGACCACAGGGGAGCCGTCCAGGGCAGCGGCGGTCAGCGTGTAGACGCCTTCCTCGTTGAGCTGTACGTCGTAGGAGAAGTTGCCGTTGGCATCGGCGTTAATGGTCTCGTCCAGGACGATCTGGTTGAGGACGATGAGCCCGCCACGGGCTGAAGCCGCTCCACCAGCGCCGAAGCCGGCGGCCGAAGGCGTTGCGTCGGTGCGGTCGACGGTGATGCGAATGGCTTCGCCTGGCTCGAAGAGTCCGTCGGTGCCGCTGAAGGTGACGGTCTCACCGGGAGCAATGGTGCCATCGCTGACGGTGGCGGTCTCCTCGGTGACGTAAGCCGGTGCCGCGCCCACGGGCGGTGGAGAATCAGGGTCTTCCAATCCCCTTATAGGTCCATCCCGCTGCGCGCCAGGCTTGACCGTCAAGGACGTTGCGTCCGTCGAGCACGTTCCTAGTGCACACGAATCGAGCGGCGTGCTGAGGCGTGATGGTTCTGTACTCATCCCACTCGGTCAGTAGAAGGAGTGCGTCCGCCCTTGAGATCGCCGCGTTGAGATCTTGCTCGTACACCAGTTCGGGGAAGCGACGGCGTGCGCCTTCAATCGCCCGGGGGTCGGTGACGGTCACGTCCGCTCCTTGGAGCTGCAGCTGCGCGGCGATGTTCAGCGCAGGGGAGTCGCGCACGTCGTCGCTGTTGGGTTTGAAGGCTGCCCCGAGGACAGTGATGCGCTTACCTAGTAACGAGCCTCCGAGCAGTCCGCGGGTGAGTTCGACAGCTCGCATGCGTCGGCGCACGTTGATGTCGTCCACCTCCCGCAGGAAGGTTAGTGCTTGGTCGGCGCCGAGCTCACCCGCCCGAGCCATAAATGCGCGAATGTCCTTCGGCAGGCACCCACCGCCGAAACCGATACCCGCGTTGAGGAACTTGCGACCGATCCGCTCGTCCATGCCGATGGCGTCGGCGAGCATCGTGACGTCCGCACCGGTGACCTCGCAGACCTCAGCCATGGCGTTGATGAAAGAGATCTTCGTGGCGAGAAAGGAGTTCGCGGCGGACTTCACGAGTTCGGCCGTGGCGTAGTCGGACACAAGGCGCTGCGTGCCGAGGGAGAGCGCCGAGCTGTACACCTCGTCGAGGGCAGCGGAAGCACGAACGCCAGGCTCGCCGGCAGGTACCCCATAGACGAACCGGCCCGGTGAGAGCGTGTCCTTGACGGCGAAGCCCTCGCGGAGGAACTCCGGATTCCAGGCGAGCACGGTGTCGGGGTGGCGCTTCGCAAGATCCTCGGCAAGGCGCGCCGCGGTGCCCACCGGGACCGTGGACTTGCCGACCACAACGTTGCCTGGTTCGAGTGAGTCCAGGAGGGAGGCGAAGGCGGCGTCGACGTGGCGCATGTCCGCTGCGTACTCGCCCTTCCGCTGAGGGGTTCCAACGCACAGGAAGTGGACCTGCGCTCCTTTCGCGTCCGCGATGTCGGGGCTGAACTTCAGCCGGCCGGTCGCGAGCACCTCTTCAAGGAGCTCTGGCAGGCCCGGCTCGAAGAAGGGGACGCGGCCCGCCTGCAACTCACCGATCTTCCACGGGTCTACGTCGATGCCGACGACGTCATGCCCCAGCTTCGCCATGCATGCAGCATGGACCGCACCCAGGTAACCGCAGCCGATGATGGAAATGCGCATTCTGGTGCTCCTCGGGGAAGGGACTGATCCGAGGATGACGCTAACGAGGCCCGGAAGACTCCCAGTGAGCGCAGGCTGGGACTAACTGAACAGTCGGTGAACCTATGGCGTCCGCCGGCGGTGGCGCACAGAGATCAGCATCCACGCCACCTGAGTGCCGCACACTGCACCGAAGGTGTTGGCGAGCACGTGATCCAGCGTCGCGACCCGCAGCGGCAGCAGGACGGCCTGCGTCCCCTCGATCAGCAACGAGAGGCCCATCCCGACCAGCGGCCCGGCCCACCGCCAACCCCGCGGGGCGAGAATGAACCAGAAGAGGCCCAACGGCGCGAAGATCAGCACGTTGGACAGGAACTCCACCGAGTTGTAGGTCACGGACGCGGACAAACCGTGTGCGTGCAGATACGCCAGTGCCCGCTGAAGCAGTGGTCCGCCCGTACGGTCCACCGGCGTCGGCCACAGGACGATCAGCGCTACTGCCAGCAGCCATGCCGCGCACAAGCCCGCGGTCACGTCCCTGTACCGGGATGAGGGGAGCGGCGCGGTGCTCACGGGAAGTCCTTCGAGAAAGAAGACTGACGGGCAGTGGGGGAGTTGCTCCATTATGGCCGCACGAACCTGAGGAACAGCCGACCGTCCGCTCTCCTGTAGGATTGGAGGCGATGCCTAGGCGAGGGAGCGGGCCGGAGGAAGCACTATCCGGCCGTACTCCGTGATCGACGGTGGCTAGCGACTCTACTGGTTTCTAGACGACTGCCTCACGCGTGTTCCTTCCGCCCCGGTAACGTCCCAGTGCTCTCGCCTACCGCAAAGAGCCTCAACCGTTCAGGAGAAACCATGTCCGAGCAGAAGCTCGCAGCACACGTCCGTACCGAGTTCGGCAAGGGCTCGGCTCGCCAGGCCCGCCGCGCCAACATGATCCCCGCCGTCATCTACGGCCACGGCGCGGACCCCATCCACATCCTGCTGCCCGCGAAGGCGACCACGCTGGCCGTGCGCACCCCCAACGCCCTGCTGACGCTGGACATCAACGGCGAGGACCACCTGGCCCTGGTCAAGGACATCCAGCGCAACCAGCTCAAGCGCATCGTCGAGCACCTCGACCTCCTGACCGTCCGCCGCGGCGAGAAGGTCCAGGTCGACGTCGCGATCCACGTCGAGGGCGAGCCCGCCGCGGACGTCACCTTCAACCTCGAGGCCAACACGGTCCTCGTCGAGGCCGACGCCACGCACCTGCCCGAGACCCTCACTGTCAACATCGAAGGCCGCGAGGTCGGGGAGCACATCCACGCCTCCGACATCGAGCTGCCCCAGGGCGTCATCCTCCTCACCGAGGCCGAGACCCTCATCGTCAACCTCATGGCACCGACGGTCCAGGACCTCGGCGAGACCCCCGAGACCCCCGAGACCGACGCCGACGTCGAGGGTACCTCCGAGGGCGCGACCGCCGGCCACGCCGACGCCGACGCCGTCATCACCGACGCCGACGAGAAGTAGGCAAGCAACCGGTGTCCACTGACACCTGGCTCGTAGTCGGGCTCGGCAACCCCGGGCCCGGCTACGCCGGCAACCGCCACAACGTCGGCCAGATGGTCCTCGACCTCCTCGCTACCCGGATGGGCGGCCGCTTCACCTCATCGAAGGCCCAAGCCGTCACCCTCGAGGGGCGGATGGGCATCGGTGGTCCGCGTTTGGTCCTGGCGAAGCCTCTGACCTACATGAACATCACGGGCGGTCCGGTCTCGGCGCTTTCCCGCTTCCACGACGTCGCGCCCGACCACGTCATCGCCGTGCACGACGAGATCGACATTCCCTTCAACACGCTGAAGCTCAAGGTCGGCGGTGGAGAAGGCGGACACAACGGCCTGCGCGACATCAGCAGGGCCCTGGGCACCAAGGACTACTACCGGGTGCGGGTCGGCGTGGGACGCCCGCCTGGACGCCAGGACCCCGCGGACTTCGTGCTCAAGGACTTCGGCACCGTGGAGAAGAAGGAACTGCCGTTCCTCCTCGATGACGCCGCGGACGCCGTCGAGCTCCTCATACGCGACGGCCTGACGGCTGCCCAGCAGGAATTCCACGCCCCGGTCTAGGTGCTTCAGGTGCTGGATTCGCTACCCAAAGCCCTGACTCGAACAAATACCTCCATGCGTGCCGCCGGGCGACCGATGGCACGAGTGGGTCGACTGCACAGCAACGGGCGAGCACTACCTGCAGTCCTCCCGAACGGATACGGGCCAACCTGAACAGCACCGGCAACTAGAACTCTCAGCACGACCGCAGCGGCCCCGCCTCGGAGCTGACAATCGACGCCTTCAACGGTCTCAAGATCACCATCGTGTCCTGCGCCAGCGGCTGTACCGAAACGATACAGCCCGGCTTTGCCTACGCCCGCGGGCCCGTCACCGCGACACTCCCCACCACGGCCGGCAACACGTTCCAGGGGCTCACCAGCACCGTGAACTTCGCCTTCAACGCCACCCAGCGCGCAGCGACCAGCCGCTAGTCCCCGGTCCCGGTGCCCTGGAACTCCTCCAGGGCACCGCGACATCGGCATTCCAGCAGACGCTGGAAAGAGCCGCGGGCATCGTATGCTCAAGGCCATTGTTCGGCGACACGAGGGGGCGTTGTGAAGGCTGAGGAGCACGAACGCGTGCAGCGGGATCTGCATGAATTCAGGCGGGCCAGGCCATGGATGCTGTACGGCGTGCTGTTCTCGTTGCCCGGTCTGTATGGGGCCTGCAGGTTCGTGATCGCCGAACGCCGGATGCTCCGGGAGACACGTGAGGCACTCCGTGTCATCCGCGAGGACACCGCCCGCAGGCTGGCATCGGAGCAAGCAGCGGAGAACCAGGCGGCGATGAAGCCGGCGATGAATCCGGCGTAGGGGCATTGCGCGGATCTGCCGCACGCCCGTGTCATTCGTGGGAGAGCGGACTACTCCTTCGGGATGCTGCGGCGTCGCTGCAGCGGAGGTGTGGCAACTACGCATCCGGCCCCGCCCACTCCGCGTGCCGGTACTCGCCCCACGGCGAAGATTACTTGTGTCGGAGGGCGTTCCCACTGCGATAACGGCGCATAATCGAGTAGGATTCGGCAAAACGACCTGGTCGACGATGCAACGGTCGGGGTGAATGCCCGGGCAAGGCGGCTGGAGGGGACTGGCTATGGCTCTGCTGATGGACAGGGGAGACCCGCCGTCATGACCGACGACTACATGGGTGCCTGGCCGCTGCTCGAGCGCTCGGGGGAGGTCTCCTCGATCCTGGCGGGCCTCGCCGCACCCGGTTCGGCCGGCGTGCTGATCGTCGGAGCACCCGGAGTGGGCAAGACGGCCATCGCCCGCGCAGCTACGGCACAGCTGGAGAGTACCGCGCAGGTGGTCCTCATCCGCGGTTCCGCCGCCATGACCTCCACGCCCTACGGTGCGCTCAGCGTGCTGCTGATGGACGTGGACCCCGCCGGGGACATCGAATCGCTCCCCGTCCTGCACTCCCTCCAGGCCGCGCTGCGCGTGCGAGCCCGGAACCGCCCCGCCATCCTCATGGTGGACAACGTGCACCACCTCGACGACCCCTCCGTCCGGGTGCTCTCCTACCTCGCGGAGGTCGGCGCCGCCCGCCTCCTCGTGGCCTGCGACGGCCCCGCCCCGTCCGCAGCCCGCTTCTTCGACCTCTGGCGCACCGGCCGGCTCGCCCGCGTGGACGTGGCACCGTTGACCTTCGAGGGTATGCGCACCCTGCTCGCGCAGCTGCTGGACGGGCCGCTCTCCGGCACGGCCGCCGTCGCCCTCTGGCATGCCTCCCGCGGCAACCTCCGCGCCCTCCAGCTCGCCGTGCGCGGTGCCGTCGCGGCGGGTGCGCTCACGCGCAGCGCCGAGGCGTGGATATGGCACGACGGCGTGGACCCGGCCACCGCGCACGGGAACGACGGCCTGCCCGGCCCGCCGGCCGGCCTGACCGACGCCGCCCGCCAGGTCCTGGACGTGGTCGCGGTCGCCGGACCGGTACCCCTCGACGCACTCCTGCCGTCCTGCAGCGCGGAGGTGGTGGACGAGCTCGAGCAGGCAGGCGTGTGCGTCGTCGACCCCGAGGCGCCGCACGCGGTCTCGGTCGCCAACGGGGTGATCGGCGATCGCCTGCGCGCTGCGCTCGCCGTCAACCCGCTGCCCGCGTTCCTCGAACGGCTGACGAGCCTCGACGCCGGCGGCCTGCCGGTCACCGGCCGCCTGAACCTGCTGCGATGGTTCCTGGACGCCGAGATCCCGCTGCAGGAGGCATACCTCCGGGACATTGCCCGGCCCGCCACGGACGCCGGTGAGCCGCGTCTCGCCCTGCTCGCCGTCCGGCACCTCGCGGGGGTCGACGCCGCGGACCTCGCGGAGGTGCGCGGATGCCTGCTGCGCCTGCGGTTCAGCGAAGCCGGCGCGCTCCTCGAACGGATCGTGGCCGGCGACGCGCCGGCGTCGGATCCAGCCCGCGCGGCCGATCAGGCCCTGACGGTGGCCGTCGAGGCGGCCGCGAACGACGGACGCTTCACGGACGTCCTGCAGCTCGCCGCACCCCGGGACGGCGTGCTCCGCACGGGCGCACTCGCCGCGGAACGCGCCGCACGGCTCGTCCTGGCGCGCAGCCTCACGGGCACCGGGCCGGGAGCGAGGCGGTCCCTCGCCCGGCTCCACGGCCTCGGCCTGCCCGCCCCTACGGGGACCGCGGCCCGCCTGCTGCAGGAGAACGGATTCGCGGCGCTGGTCCAGGAGGGCTACCTCGAGGATGCCCTGCGCTTCACGGGCAGCTCCTCCCTCGCCGCCGGGCAATGGCAGGACCCCGCGGTGGCGGACACCCTCGCCGGGACCGCACTGGCCGCCTTCGGGCACAGGGACGCCGCGAGCGCGGTGGTGCGGCCCGCGCTCGAGCAGTTGCGCGAGGACAACCGGAGCGGTTTGCTGCCCCTCGCCGTCGCGGCGGCCGCCTACGCCTCCGCGCTGGGCCGCGAGGACGACGCCGATGCGTCCCCGACCGACGTGCGGGACGGCCGCGACGCCGGGTCCGCCGAGCACCTTCCCTGGTTGCACCGCTCCACGATCGGCCTCCTCCGCACCCTCGCGGACGCCCTCATGTCCGACAGCGATGCCGCCGCGCGCCGGTTCGTCGTCATGGCCGGCGCCCAGCGCAAGGCCGGCAACACCGGCGCCGAACTGCTGCTGCGCATGCACGCCGTCCGGCTCGGCCAGCAGTCCCAGGCCCCGTTCCTGCTGGAGCTCGCGCGGGGCATCGACACTCCCCTCGCCGGAGCCGGGGAGCTCCTGGCCCGTGGCGTGGCGGCCCGGGACCCGATGATCCTGCTGCAGGCCGCCGAGGCGGCGTTCGCCTTCGGGCACCTGGACCTGGCCGGCTCCGCCGCCCTGATGTCCATGCGCCTGCACGACACCGAGGACGAGCCGCTGCACTTCATCCGCGCCGAGCAGATCTTCCGGCGCACGCACGTACCCCGGAGGAACACCAGCGCGCGGCGCATCCTCACGGAGCGGGAGCGCGCCTTCGCCCGCATGGCCGCCCGGGGCGCCACGAACAAGGAAGTGGCCGCCACCCACCACCTCTCCATCCGCACCGTCGAAGGGCACATCCTGAAGGCCATGGGCAAGCTCGGCGTCTCCAGCCGCAAACAGCTCGCCACGGTGTTCACGCAATGAGCGCGCCCAGGGACGCCCCGCACCTGCTGATCGGACGCGAGGACCAGCTCGCGCGCCTGATCGGGGACCTCTCCGACCCCTCGACCTCCGGCATCCTCCTGCTGGGCGAGGCCGGGATCGGCAAGACGGCCCTGGCCGCCGCCGTCGTCGGCCAGCTCGCCGAGGGCACGCGGGTGCTGCGCGTCCGCGGCAGCGCCGTCCTCGGGACCGTGCCGTACGGAGCGTTCTCCACGTGGCTCGCCGGCCTGAGGTCCGAGGACATGGCGCAGCCCGTGGCCGTCCTGCGGCGCGTGGGCCAGGCGCTCGGCGGTCCCTCGCAGCTCGGCGGGGTGCCGCAGTCCGGCGGTGACCTCCCGCTCCTCGTGGTGGACGACGCGCACGACCTCGACCCGGGCTCCGTGACGCTGGTCGCGCAGCTCCTGGGCATGCGCCGCGCCCGCGCCCTCTTCCTCGCCCGTCCCGCGCCCGGACTGCCGCAGGGCCTCGACGAGCTCGTGGCCGACGGCATCGTCACCAGCATGCCCGTGGAACCGCTGACGCTCACCGACGTCGAGGAGCTGTGCGCCGCGCTCCTCGGCGGGCCCGTGGGTGCCGGGCTCGTCCACACCGTGGCGTACCTGACGCGCGGCAACCCGCAGTTCGTCCGCCTCTTCGTGCGCGACGGCCTCACGCGCGGCTTCATCACCGAGACCGACGGCGTCTGGCAGTCGGCCCCCGAACTCCCGCCCCTCGGCGCGCACCTCGCGGACCTCGTGCAGGCCGCGCTCGCCCCGCTCGACTCCGCCCAGCGGGAGGCGATGGAGCTCCTCGCGGTGGGCGGCCCGCTGCCCGGCGACCAGGCGCGGGAGCTCATCGGCCACGGCGTGCTGCAGCGCCTGCTCGGTGGCTCCTGGATCAGGAGCCGCGACGACGGCGCACTGACGGTCGGGCATCCGCTGCACGCAGAGGCACTGCGCGCCTCGATCCCCACGGCGCGCCGCGTGCTGCTGCAGCGACGCGTCCTGGCCGCCGCGACCACCCCGCCGCGCGACGTCGAGGAGGTCCGCCAGCGGGCGGCACTGGCCCTCGACGCCGGGATGCCGCTCGACGACCGCATCCTCCTGTCCGCCGCGACCAGCGCCAACCGCTGCTCCGACAGCGCCTTCGCCGTCCGGGCGATCCGCGCCATCCGGTCTCCGGAGCTCGAGCGGCACTGCCTCGTGGAACTCGCCTGGGCGCGGGCCAACGGCGGGCTGCTCGACGAGGCACTCGACCTCCTCGGGGACGCCCTCGAGGCTCCCGCCCCGCCCGATGTCCTTCAAGGCGGCGCGCTGCTCGCGCTCGAGGTGAGGATGCGCCGGGCGGCGTCAGCCGACGGCATGGACGCCGACGCCGGGCGCTGGGAGCAGTTCCTGACCCGCTCGGAGTCGGCGTCGGATCCCCGGACGGTGGCGGTGGGACGCAGCATCGCGGCGCTCGCGGTCGACGACGAACCCTTCGACGCCGTCGCACTCCGGGCGCTGGCCGACGACGACGGCGCCCCGGTGCCGTCACGGCTGGCGGCCCTCCTCGCGCTCGCGGTCGACGCGACCGGGGCCGGGAGACCCGCGGAAGCGGCCCGCCTGGCCGGGCGGGCCCTGGAGCTCACCGGTACGGACGCCGACACCGTGGCTTACCGCACCCACGCGATCTGCCTCGAACTCCTGGCACTGGCCGTCGCGGGGGAGTGGGAGCAGGCACGCGCCACCGCGATGACCAGGCTCCGGCTGGACGCCCGGCGCACGCACTTCCTGGCCGGGTGGCTCGACCTGCTCGACGGCGTCCACGCCCTGCAGGAGGGCCGGTTCCCCACCGCGCAGTCGCGGCTGAGCCTCGCGGTGCATGCCCTGCGCACCACGGACCACCTGCACGTCCTCCCGTGGATCACCGGGCTGGCCGCCTACGCCGCCCTCCTGGCCGGCGACCAGCGGCAGGCCGCGCTCCTGGTGGAGCAGGGTACGGAGTGGACGGGCGGCACCCGCCTGGCGCGCATGCTGGGCCGCGTCCACGCGGAGTCCGTCACGGCCGTCCTCGAGACGGACGCCGACGGCATCCCGCGGCTCGTGCGGCTCGCGGACGAGGCCGAGGAGGCCGGGCTTCCGCTCGTCGCCGCCACCGCGCTGAACCAGGCGCTCATGCTGGGTGACCGCACGGTCTTCGCGCGCCTGGCCGCCCTCACGGCGACGTTCGACGGCCGCGAACAGGCGCTGCTGCACGCCTTCGCCGGTGCCGGCGCCGCCTCGGACGCGGACCGGCTCCTCGAGGCCGGTGACGCCGCGCTCGACGCCGGCTACCGGCCGCTCGCCGCCGTATGCTTCGAGCGTGCGCGCGAGGTGCACGACAAGCGGCGTGATCCCGCCGCCGCACGCCGTGCCCAGAAGAAGCTCTCGGCCGCGACCGCGGGCTTCGAGGGTTCCTCCACGGAGGCCATCCGCCTCCCCGCGGCCGTGAAGCTGACCCCGCGGGAGACCGCTGTGGTGACCCTCGTGCTGCAGGGGCTGACCAACAAGGAGATCGCCGACCGCCACGGGACGTCGGTGCGCACGGTCGAGGGGCACCTCTACCGGCTCTTCATGAAGTTCGGCATCAGCCGGCGCGAGGACCTGCACCTGTTCGCGCAGGGAACTTAGGTACCACTGGGGTGCCCCGGATCGCATCCGGTGGCAGGATTAGAGCAGAGAAGCCTTGCGTAATTGCCGCGAGGCCTGCCCGATCCTGAGGAGTCCCACGTGCCCGTGGTCGAAACGCCCGTCACGCTCACGCCGTCCCACGCGGTGCTGACCGACGCCGAGGTGCACCGCATCCGCAACGACTTCCCGATCCTCGGCACCGAGGTCAACGGCAGGCCGCTCGTCTACCTCGACTCCGGGGCCACCTCGCAGAACCCGCTGAGCGTCATGGAGGCCGAGCAGGAGTACTACGAGCAGCGCAACGCCGCCGTGCACCGCGGGGCCCACACGCTCGCCGTCGAGGCCACCGACGCCTATGAGGACGCGCGCACCGCCGTCGCCCGCTTCATCGGGGCCCGCACCGACGAGCTCGTCTGGACCTCCAACGCCACAGAGGGCATCAACCTCGTGGCCTACGCGATGTCCAACGCCGCTGCCGGACGCGGGGGAGCGGCGGCGCGCCGGTTCGCCGTTGGGCCCGGCGACAACATCGTGGTGACCGAGATGGAGCACCACGCGAACCTCATCCCGTGGCAGGAACTCGCCGCGCGCACGGGCGCCGAGCTGCGCTTCCTGCCGGTGGCCGACGACGGCGCCCTGCGGCTCGACGACGCCGCCGCGGTGATCACTGCCGGCACCCGGCTCGTGGCGTTCTCGCACGCCTCCAACGTGCTCGGCACCATCAACCCCGTGGCCGATCTCGTGGCGCTCGCGCGGTCCGCGGGCGCCCTCACCCTGCTGGACGCCTGCCAGTCCGTGCCGCACCTCCCGGTGGACGTGAAGGCCCTCGACGTCGATTTCCTCGTGTTCTCCGGCCACAAGATGCTCGGGCCCACCGGGATCGGCGCACTGTACGGGCGGGCGGAGCTGCTGAACGCCATGCCGCCGTTCCTCACGGGCGGCTCCATGATCACCACCGTCACGATGGAGCGCGCCGAGTACCTGCCCGCCCCGAACCGCTTCGAGGCGGGGACGCAGCGGATCTCGCAGGCGATCGCCCTCGGTGCCGCCGCGAACTACCTCGCCGAGACCGGCATGCACCGCGTCGAGGCCTGGGAGTCCGCCCTCGGCGCACGGCTCGTGGAGGGCCTCGACGCCGTCCCGGGCATCCGCGTCCTCGGGCCGCGGGCGGGCGAGCCGCGCATCGGCCTCGCCGCGTTCGACGTCGAGGGTGTCCACGCCCACGACGTGGGCCAGTTCCTCGACGACCGCGGCATCGCGGTGCGGGTGGGCCACCACTGCGCGCAGCCGCTCCACCGGCGCTTCGGCCTCACCGCCACCACACGCGCCAGCACCTACCTGTACACCACCACGGACGAGGTGGATGCCTTCCTCGAGGCCGTCGCCGGAGTCCGTCCCTTCTTCGGAGCGAACTGACATGAGCACGGGCCTCGAACAGCTGTACCAGCAGATCATCCTCGACCACGCCAAGGCGCGGCACGGCTCGCCGCTGCGGGAGTACGACGGCGCGGGCCGCGTGGGCGAGTCCCACCAGCTGAACCCCGTGTGCGGCGACGAGATCACCCTCCGCGCCGGCGTGGCCGGCGGCACGCTCACCACCGTGACGTGGGACGGCGCGGGCTGCGCCATCTCGATGGCCTCCGCGTCCGTGCTCACCGACCTGGTGCAGGGGCTGCCGCGGGACGAGGTCATCACGCTGGTGGACGCATTCCGCGAGGTGCTGCGCTCCCGCGGGAAGATCGAGGCGGACGAGGAGGTCCTCGGCGACGCCGCGGCGTTCTCCGGGGTCTCGCGGTTCCCGGCCCGGGTCAAGTGCGCCATGCTCGCGTGGGTGGCGCTCGAGGAGTCGCTGCTCGCCGCGAACGCCTGACCCGGGCCTCCCGAGGCCTGTCCCACGAGCAGGTTCATAGGTGCACACTCGTGCACCTATGGTGGGGGAACCCACCCCTGCACGAGACGGGCCTCCCATGCTCTCTGTCCTCCGGCGGTCCGCGTACCGCACCCTCTTCACCGCGCAGGTCGTGGCGTTGCTCGGTACCGGACTGCTCACCGTCGCCCTCGGCCTCCTGGCCTTCGACCTCGCCGGCGGCCGGGCAGGCGCGGTGCTCGGCACCGCGCTGACGATCAAGATGATCGCCTACGTCTTCGTCGCCCCCGTCATGGCGGCCCTGGTCGAACGCCTGCCGCGCAAGGGCGTCCTCGTGGGTGCGGATCTCGTGCGCGCCGCGATCGCGGTGGGCCTGGCCTTCGTGGACCAGGTCTGGCAGATCTACGTGCTGGTGTTCGTCCTGCAGTCGGCGTCGGCGACCTTCACGCCCGCGTTCCAGTCCCTCATCCCCGTCGTCCTGCCGGAGGAGAAGGACTACACGAAGGCGCTGTCGCTCTCCCGGCTCGCCTACGACCTGGAGTCCCTCCTCAGCCCGCTGCTGGCCGCCGCGCTGCTGACGGTGGTGTCGTACTCCGACCTGTTCACCGGCACGACGGCGGGGTTCCTCGTGTCCGCGGCGATGGTCCTCGCGACGCGGCTCCCGGTGATCCCGCCCTCGCAGCATCAGGGACCGCTCCTGCGCCGCACCACCCTCGGCACCAAAATCTTCCTGCGGGACCCGACCCTGCGCGGGCTGATGGCCCTGAACCTCGTCGTCGCCACGGCAACGGCGCTCGTCCTGGTGAACACCGTCGTCTACGTCCGGGAGCTCTTCGGCGGGTCGAACACCGGCGTCGCGATCGCCCTGGCCGCCTTCGGCGCCGGGTCGATGCTCGTCGCGTTCGTCGCGCCCGCAGTCCTCGAGCGCGTGGCGGACCGCACGTTCATGCTCGCCGGCGGGACCATCCTCCCGCTGGGCCTGCTCGGCGCGGCCCCCGTCGCCGGGACCGGCGGGTCGTGGGCGCTGTTCCTCGGCCTCTGGGCGGTCCTCGGCATCGGGACCTCCATGATCAGTACGCCGTCCTCGCGTCTCCTCCGGCGCGCGGCGACCGACGACACCAGGAGCTACCTCTTCACCGCCCAGTTCTCCCTGTCCCATGCGTGCTTCATGCTCACGTACCCGGTCGCAGGGTGGGTCGGGGCCGCCGCGGGCCAGCCGACGGCGGCCCTCGTGCTGGGAGGGCTGGCCCTGGCCGGCACGCTCACCGCGCTCGCCGTCTGGCGACCGGCAGGGGACGGCGCCCGGGCGGCCCACGCCAGGCCGGGCGCCGTCCCGGGGCGGTAGCGTAGGAGCGGCACGGGACACGACGCCGGGACGAGGAGAGTGGTCGAGATCAGCACCCCCACCGCCTCGGGCGGCGAGCCCGCCCGGCCGAGCCTGGTGCATCCCGTCGCCCCCGACGCGGCGCGGCTGGAAGCGGGAGCCGCGACCTTCCGCATGCTCGCCGACCCGACCCGCCTGCATCTCCTGTGGCTCCTCACCCAGGGGGCGGCCGACGTCGGAACCCTCGTCGCGGCGACGGGCGCCAACCGGACCGCGGTGAGCCAGCACCTCGCCAAACTCCGCCTGTCCGGGCTGGTGTCCACGCGGAAGGAGGCGCGGAACGTCGTCTACAGCATCGTCGACGGGCACCTGACCCGGCTCATCCTCGAGGGCATGAACCACGCCGACCACCGCGTCACCGGGGAACCCGTCCACGAGTAGGCACTGCCACCGGCCCGCCGGCAGCCCGGATTCCACCGCATCGGCACTCGGTCAGGGCCGGACGCCGTTCATCGCGGGCTGCGGGATCAGGATCGTGAAGCACGTGCCCTTGCCGCGCTCGCTCGTCACGGTGATGGACCCCTGGTGCTCGCCCACGATGGTCTTGGTGATCAGCAGCCCCAGCCCGACGCCGGGCACCGCCGTCGCGCGGACCGTCGGCGAGCGGAAGAAGCGGTCGAAGATCCGGTGCAGGTCCTCCGAGTCGATCCCGATCCCCGTGTCCTCGACCTCGATGACCAGGCCGTCCTCGTCCCGGCGGGCGTCGAGCGTGATGCTTCCGCCCCGCCGGTTGTACTTCACCGCATTGGTGAGCAGGTTGTCGACGGCCTGCCCGAGGCGCACCGGGTCCACCACGGCGGGCAGGCACGACGGCGCGCGGTTCACGAGCCGCAGACCCGCACGCGTGGCGCGGACGTACCCCGACGACGTCGCGTCCGCCAGGAGCCGCCCGACGTCGGTGGGCACGGGGTCCACCCGGAAGGACCCGGCGTTGATGGCGAGGAGGTCCTCGACGAGACGCTCGAGCCGCACCGCGTTGCGGCGCGCCACCTGGAGGTGTCTGGCGACGCCGTCGGGCAGGTCCTCCTCGCGCTCGAGCGTCAGCTCGAGGTACCCGAGGATGGACGTCAGCGGCGTCCTGAACTCGTGCGACACGTTGGACAGGAAGTCGTCCTTGGCCTGCAGCGCGAGGACCAGTTCGGTCACGTCGTTGAAGGAGACGACCGTGCCGGCGAACGCGCCGTCGTCGTCGTGCATGGCGTGCGAGTAGATGTTGAATGCGCGCTGGGCCCGCCCGCTGCCCACCCACACCTGTTCGGCGTCGAGGTCCTCACCGCGGATCGCCCGGCGCACCGGCCGCTCCTCCAGCGGGACGGGCGTGACCCGGTCCGCGCCGAAGATCAGCAGGTCGGACTCGTTCGGATCGTCGTTGCCGGGAGGCGCGGCAGCGGCGTGGGCCTCCCGTTGACGGGCATTCATGAGGATGTCGTGACCCTCGGCGTCGATCGCCAGCAGCCCCACGCTGACCGTGTCGAGGATGGTGCCGAGCAGGCGTTCGCGGGCGCGGCCGGCCTCCACGTTCTCGCGCAGCGCCTCCTGGGAGGCCCTCAGCGCCTCCTGGCGCCGCCGGTTCTCCTTGGTGAGCGCGCCGACGAACCAGGCGAGGCCGGAGAGCATCACGGGGAGAAGGACCGGGTCCACCAGCTCGTCGAAGGTCAGCGGTTCGGCGCGGAACGCGAGCGGCAGCCAGATGATCGTCAGGGACGCGAGGGCGGAGACGGCGACGGCGGTACCCGTGCGGACCCGGGATGCGATCCAGACGACGGGGAACGCCGCCAGCAGGCCGACCCCCGCAAGGCTCTCGCCCGCGGACGCGCGGGAGAAGCCGACCGCGACGAAGTCGACGAGCGGCAGGACGATCACCCAGCGGCTCGGGATACGCGACCACGGCAGTGTGCAGCACAGGGCCAGGACGAGGAGATTCAGGGCCCAGCCGGCGAGGAATCCCGGGGCGGACGCGAGGGCGTCGGGCTCGGTGAAGGCCAGCGCCGTGGCGAGGGTGAACGCGATGGTGAGGGCGAGCTCGCTGTAGATGATGCGGCGCCGGTGCCGCGAGCGCCGCGCACTGCGGCCCGTTCCCTGGAGGCTTCCCGCCGTCGGTGCGTGTGCGGTTTCGCCCATGGGCTGATCCTAGGCCAGAGGCCCAGTAGACTGGACGGAGGTGAGCCGGGAAGTCTGGTCGGCAGTTTCTTCGTCAACCCCTTGTGAGGACATCACCATGAGCCAGACCCCATCCGTTCCGCCGCGTTCCTCCGTGCTGGGGAGGGGCACCTACGGCGAGGCGCTGAGGATCGGCGAGATCCTGCGCAAGGAGACCGTCGGCGGTATCCTGCTCGTCGCCGCGGCCGTCCTCGCCCTCGTCTGGGCCAACTCACCGGCCTCCGAGAGCTATTTCGCGCTCCGCGACCTGCGTGTCGGCTACGCGCCGTGGCACCTCGAGCTGTCCCTCGGCGCCTGGGCTGCCGACGGGCTGCTGGCCATCTTCTTCTTCCTCGTCGGCCTGGAGCTCAAGCGCGAGTTCGTGGCCGGCGACCTCCGAAGCTTCAGCCGGTCGGTGGTGCCGATCGCCGCCGCCGTCGGGGGCGTCGTGGTTCCCGCCGTCATCTACGCGCTGATCAACCTTGCCAGCCCGGAGGCGCTGCGCGGCTGGGCGATCCCCACGGCGACGGACATCGCGTTCGCTGTGGCCGTGCTGGCGATCATCGGCTCACACCTGCCGAGCGCACTGAGGATCTTCCTGCTCACCCTGGCCGTGGTCGACGACCTCATCGCGATCACCATCATCGCGGTGTTCTACACCAGCGATCTCTCCGCCGGTCCGTTGCTGCTGGCGCTCCTGCCCCTGGCGGTCTTCACGTTCCTGGCCCAGCGGTACCGCCGGTTCTTCGGCACCCGGCCCTGGGCGGCCTGGATCATCCTCCTGCCCCTGGGCATCGTCACCTGGGCGCTCGTGCACGCCTCGGGCATCCATGCCACGGTAGCCGGCGTGCTCCTGGGCTTCGCCATCCCGGTGATCCGCTCGCAGGCGAGCGGCGGCCCGACGGCCGGCCCCGGGCTCTCGGAAATCTTCGAGCACCGGTTCCGGCCCATCTCGGCAGGCTTCGCCGTCCCGGTGTTCGCCTTCTTCTCCGCCGGCGTCGCCATCGGGGGCTGGGACGGGCTGCTCTCGGCCGTCACCGATCCCGTGGCCGTCGGCATCATCGTGGCCCTCGTGGCGGGCAAGCCCATCGGGATCCTGGGGACCACCTGGCTCGTCACGAAGGTCACCCGGGCGTCCCTGGACCGGTCCCTGAAGTGGGTCGACGTGTTCGGGGTCTCGCTCCTGGCCGGGATCGGCTTCACGGTCTCGCTGCTCGTGGCGGAGCTCAGCTTCGGGCTGGGCAGCATCCACGACGACCACGCCAAGGTGGGCATCCTCACGGCGTCGCTGCTGGCCGCTCTCCTGGCAGCGGCGGTGCTGGTCCTCCGCAACCGCCACTACCGCGCGCTGGCGGTCGAGGAGACCATCGACGCCGACCAGGACGGCATCCCCGACGTGTACGAGCAGGACGGCCGGTCGTAGCCCGGCGGGTCCCTGTGGCGGGCTGCGCGGGTCACTGACCGTGCCCGTCCGCAGCCGCCGCGGGGGAGTCCTCAGCGCCCACCGGTCACCCCGTCCGTTCCCTCGCCTGAGTCCTCGTCGACCGCAGGGCGGAGGACGTCGTTGAAGGGCGTGTGGAGGCGGGTGAAGGGCCAGTCGGACCGGAGCCAGGACAGGGCGAAGGCGTCCAGCTCGTCCCGGAGCCGTGGGGGCGCGCCGGCGGCGAGCCACCAGGACACCTCGGCCTCGGCCCCCTCGTCGGTGGGTACGGGGTCGATGTAGAGGCAGCCCAGGAGGGTGTTCTCGTCGGCGGGCAGGATGGCGTAGTTGAACGACGCGTGCGCGTCCATGTCGTCGGCGTGGTGCTGCAGGTCCTCGAGGTCCTGCTCGCGGGTCATGGTCGGCGGCGGCCAGCCCCAGGCCCGTCCGTACATCGCCCAGAGCATCTCCCGGTTCTCGAGGACGACGGGCAGGTCGATGTCCACGTCGTCGGGGCCGATGGGACGCAGGTGCACGCCCTCCGTCCACTCGACCAGGAGCGGGTGCTCGAAACCGGCGGGAAGCCAGGGGCGGGACATGGTCTGCTCCTCGGGAGGTACGGCCCTGCGGGGCTCAGCCGATGAGGGTGCGGACCCCGATGACGGCGGTGGCCGCGCCGAGGATCATCGACGTGGAGATCAGCATGACGTGCACCGTGAGGAAGCGGGTGGCCGCTCCGTTCTCGTCGCGGGCGCGCGGGTCCTTGAGGATGCGGCGCAGGAACGGGGGCCAGACGATCAGGGTCCAGACGCCGGCGAGGATCAGGATGAGGGCGAGGGGTGTGGGCAGTTCCATGGCGTGCGGGTCTTTCGGTTCGGGGGCGGGGCTGGACGATCGTGCGTCAGCGGCTCTCGAGCCACTTCCGGGCCTCGACGGCCTGCACGTTCAGGGCCTTGCCGATCATGGGCTCCGCGGCGCCGGCGATCTTGCCGCCGAGGAACGGGATGGAGGAGGTGACGTTGCCCTGCAGGTCCACGACGGTGTCGGTGCCCTGGGCGATCAGTCGCTGGACGGCGGACACGTTCAGGGGCACGCCGGCGACGGTCATCTCGAGCGAGGCCTGGCGGGAGCCGTCCGCTGCGGGCGCCTCCCAGTGCTCGGTCTGCGTGACCGAGAGGGTCTCGCCCACGAACTTGCGGGCCATGTCCGGCAGGCGGGTGGTCGGCATGGTGCGGACTGCGGTGAGGGTGAACGCCCCGGCGGTGTCGCCGTCGACAGTGAGCGACTCCAGGGTGCCGCCGACGTACTCGCTCATGTGACGCACGAAGCCCTCGTCGGTGAAGACGCCGAGCACCGTGTGGGCGTCGTAGGGGAGCGTGGTGGACGCGTTCAAAGCCATGGTTCCTCCGGGATTTCGGCGCGCTGACCGCAGGGAGCGGTACGCAGGGGTCTTCCGGCAATCCTACGGCCTGCCCCACGGCAGCCCGGGGACCACTTGCCCGGGCGGGAAAGCGTCAGGGCCCCTTGGTAGTGTGGAGACGTCCCGGGAACGATTCGTCTTTCCGGGCTTTCGTGCTGTCCCAGCACCGCTGCCGCTGCGCTTCGCCGGTGACGGGACGGGACGGAGGAACCACCGCCTGAGGAGTCCCGAACAGATGAGCCTTAACGGATTGCGCGCGGCCCTGGCCGAGGATGCGTCCTACGCCCGCGTGCGCACCAATGCGTCGCGACCTGTGGACCAGCGCAGCGCGGATCTGCAGATCGGTGCCCCCGCGGGCCTGCGCGCCCCGCTGATCGCCGAGATGGTCGACGGGCTCGCGTCGTCGGGTCCGGGGACCCCCGGGAACGACGCGGCGCCCGTGGTGCTGGCCGTCACCGCCACGGGGCGCGAGGCGGAGGACCTCGCCTCGGCGCTGCGCAGCTACCTGCCCGAGAGCGCCATCGAGGAGTTCCCCAGCTGGGAGACGTTGCCGCACGAACGGCTCTCACCCCGCTCCGACACCGTGGGCCGACGCCTGTCCGTGCTGCGCCGGCTCGCCCACCCGGAGGGTCCGCCCGTCAAGGTCATCGTGGCGCCCATCCGCGCCGTCGTGCAGCCGCTCGTCGCCGGGCTCGGTGATCTCGAGCCCGTGGCGCTGAAGGTCGGTGACGAGGTGGCGTTCTCCGACGTCGTCAAGGCCCTCTCCGACGCCGCCTACGCGCGCGTGGACATGGTCACGCACCGCGGCGAGTTCGCCGTGCGCGGCGGCATCATCGACGTCTTCCCGCCCACCGAGGACCACCCCATCCGCGTGGACTTCTTCGGCGACGAGGTGGACCAGATGCGGTGGTTCGCCGTCGCCGACCAGCGCTCCCTCACGTCGGGGGAGCCGCCGGCCGCCCTGTACGCGCCGCCGTGCCGCGAGATCCTCATCACGCCGTCGGTCATGTCCCGGGCCGCGAAGCTGCAGTCCGAACTCCCGGCCGCCGCCGCCATGCTGGAGAAGATCGCCGGCGGGATCGCCGTCGAGGGCATGGAGTCCCTCGCCCCCGTGCTCGTGGACGCCATGGTGCCGTTCGCCGGGGAGCTGCCGCCCGGGTCCATCGCCGTCGTGATCGAGCCCGAGAAGGTCAGGGCGCGCGCCCACGACCTCGCCGCCACCAACGAGGAGTTCCTCGCCGCTGCATGGTCGACGGCGTCCGAGGGTGGCGCGGCGCCGCTCGATCTCGGCGGAGCCCTGGGCACTGACCTGCAGGAGGCGAGCTTCCGCTCGCTCACCGACACCCGCTCGACGGCGCTCGCCAACTCGGTGGCGTGGTGGGGCATCACGTCCTTCGGCGCCGACGAGGAGCTGAGCGACGTGGACAGCTTCACGCTCCACGCTCGCGAGCCCCGCGGCTACCAGGGCGACGTCGCCGAGATGATGGAGTTCATCGGCGGGCGCGTGCGCGACCAGTGGCGCGTCGTCGTCGCCACCGAGGGCCCCGGTCCGGCCCAGCGCCTCGCCGAGCTCTTCCACGACAACGACATCCCTGCGAGCCGCGTGGACTCCCTCGACGGCACTCCGCAGCCGGGCATCATCGAGATCACGACGGCGTGCGCCGGCCGCGGGTTCGTGGTGGACGGCCTGAAGATCGGGTTGCTCACCGAGGCCGACCTGCTGGGCCGCACCAGCGCCGCGGGCACCCGGGACATGCGCAAGATGCCCTCGCGCCGCCGCAACGCCGTCGACCCCCTGCAGCTCAAGGAGGGCGACTTCGTGGTCCACGAGCAGCACGGCGTGGCGAGGTTCGTCGAGCTGATGCAGCGCTCCACCGGCGCCGGGCCCACCCGCACCACACGCGAGTACCTCGTGCTCGAGTACGCGCCGTCCAAGCGCGGCGCCCCGGGGGACCGGCTCTTCGTGCCCACCGACCAGCTCGACCAGGTGACGCGCTACGTGGGCGGCGACGCGCCGGCCCTCAGCAAGATGGGCGGCTCCGACTGGAGCAAGACCAAGAACCAGGCGCGCAAGGCCGTCAAGGAGATCGCCGGCGAGCTCATCCGCCTCTACTCGGCGCGCATGGCCTCCCGCGGCCACGCCTTCGGACCGGACACGCCCTGGCAGCGCGAGCTCGAGGAGGCGTTCCCCTACGTCGAGACGCCCGACCAGCTGACCACCATCAACGAGGTCAAGGCCGACATGGAGCGCGAGGTCCCCATGGACCGGCTCGTCTCCGGCGACGTCGGTTACGGCAAGACCGAGATCGCCGTCCGCGCCGCGTTCAAGGCCGTGCAGGACGGCAAGCAGGTGGCCGTGCTCGTGCCCACCACGCTGCTGGTGCAGCAGCACTTCGAGACGTTCTCCGAGCGCTTCTCCGGCTTCCCGGTGCGCGTGAGGGCCCTGTCCCGCTTCCAGACCGCGAAGGAATCGCGCGAGACGGCGGAAGGGCTCACCTCGGGTGCCGTCGACGTCGTGATCGGCACGCACCGGCTCCTGTCGAAGGAGATCTCCTTCAAGGACCTCGGGCTCGTGATCGTGGACGAGGAGCAGCGGTTCGGCGTGGAGCACAAGGAGGCGCTGAAGAAGATGCGCACCAACGTGGACGTCCTCGCGATGAGCGCCACACCGATCCCGCGCACGCTCGAGATGTCGCTCACCGGTATCCGCGAGACCTCCACGCTCGCCACCCCGCCGGAGGAACGCCACCCCGTGCTCACCTATGTGGGCCCGTACACGGACAAGCAGGCGTCCGCCGCCATCCGCCGCGAGCTCATGCGCGAGGGCCAGGTGTTCTTCGTGCACAACCGGGTCTCGTCGATCGACCGGACCGCGGCGCACCTCAAGGAGCTCGTGCCCGAGGCGCGCGTCGCCGTCGCGCACGGGCAGATGACGGAGTCGCGGCTCGAGCAGATCATCGTGGACTTCTGGGAGAAGCGGTTCGACGTGCTCGTGTGCACCACGATCATCGAGACCGGGCTGGACATCTCCAACGCCAACACGCTGATCGTGGACCGGGCCGACTCCTACGGACTGTCCCAGCTGCACCAGCTGCGCGGCCGCGTCGGCCGTGGTCGCGAGCGGGCGTACTCGTACTTCCTGTACCCGTCGGAGAAGCCGCTCGGCGAGGTGGCCCTCGAGCGGCTGAAGGCCGTGGCATCCCACAACGAGCTCGGTGCGGGGATGCAGCTGGCCATGAAGGACCTCGAGATCCGCGGGGCGGGCAACCTGCTCGGCGGCGAGCAGTCCGGCCATATCCAGGGCGTCGGGTTCGACCTCTACATCCGCCTCGTGGGCGAGGCCGTGGCCAACTTCCGGGGCGAGGCGGAGGAGAAGGCGGCGGAGATGAAGATCGAGCTGCCCGTCAACGCGCACCTGCCGCACGACTACGTGCCGGGGGAGCGGCTGCGCCTCGAGGCGTACCGCAAGCTCGCCGCCGCCGTGACGGACGAGGCGATCGACGCCGTCGTCGCCGAGCTCAAGGACCGCTACGGCGAGCCGCCCGCCGCGGTGGAGAACCTCATCGCCGTCGCGCGTTTCAGGGTGAGCGCCCGTGCCCTCGGGCTGACGGACGTGGCGCTGCAGGGCAACTTCATCAAGTTCGCCCCGGCGGAGCTGCCGGAGTCCAAGCAGATGCGGCTCACGCGCATGTACCCGGGCGCCGCGGTGAAGCCGGCGCTCAACGCGGTGCTGGTGCCGAAACCGAAGACCGCGAGGATCGGCGGCAGGGACCTCGTGGACGCCGAGATCCTGGGCTGGGCGAAGGACGTGCTCGAGACGGTGTTCACGCCCTAGCCCTGCGGCCCCCGCCGGCCGGATACGCGCCCCTCACGCGAAGAGGCCGCCCCCTCGGGGACGGCCTCTTCTGCGATGGGGGAGCGGCGGTGTGCCGCCGCTGCTAGGAGCTGACGCCCGCGGACGTCTCCTTCTCGTCGGTGCGGTTGCCCTGGGCGAGGTTGTAGCCGGTGTCGGCGCGCCCCAGGATGCCCTGCGGGACGAAGAACGCGATGAAGGCCAGCACGATGATCGCTGCCATGGGCCACACGTCCTGCGGGGTGAACCAGGTCATCAGGTACATCCCGAGCAGGAACAGGCCGAACATGATCACGAACACCAGGATGTTCCCGACGAGGTGGCCCTTGCCGGCGTGGGCGGGCTGGGCCTCGGCCCTGGCGTTGGCTTCGTGTGACATTACGGTCTCCTTGCGTGCTGGATCTGCTGCGCCGTCAGTAGCCTGACGCGCCCTGTTCACCCTTAACGATAGCGACTCCCGAGCTGGCACCGATACGCGTTGCCCCGGCGTCGATCATGGCGCGGGCGTCCTCGAGCGAGCGGACGCCCCCGGAGGCCTTCACGCCGATGTCCGGGCCGACGGTCTTCCGCATGAGGGCGACGTCCTCGACCGTGGCGCCTCCACCGTTGAAGCCCGTGGAGGTCTTCACGAAATCGGCCCCTGCCTCGACAGCGGCCTCGCAGGCAAGCACTTTCTGCTCGTCGGTGAGCATCGCCGTCTCGATGATGACCTTCAGGATCGCGCCCTGCTCGTGCACGGCGTCGGCGACGGCGAGGATGTCCGCCAGCAGCACGTCCTTCTCGCCGGCGCGGGCGGCGGCCATGTCGATGACCATGTCGATCTCGTCGGCGCCGTCGGCCACGGCGCCGCGGGC
This sequence comes from Arthrobacter sp. TJ-238, assembly GCF_058269215.1. Taxonomy (NCBI): domain Bacteria; kingdom Bacillati; phylum Actinomycetota; class Actinomycetes; order Micrococcales; family Micrococcaceae; genus Arthrobacter; species Arthrobacter sp. TJ-238. The sequence continues at coordinate 584,834 of NZ_JBZCNH010000002.1, forward strand.
CTCGAAGACCTTCGACTCGGTGGTGGTGGCCCCGAGGGGGAAGCCGATCACCGAGCACGTGAGGACGCCGGAGCCCTTCACGGCCGTGCGCACGGTGCTGACCCAGAGGGGATTCACGCAGACGGACTTGAACGAGTACTCGACCGCCTCGCGGCACACGGTGAGGATCTGCTCACGGCTGGCCTCGGGCTTCAGGAGGGTGTGGTCGATGTAGGAGGCGAGGGAAACGTCGTTAGGCATGTCCTCCATCCTTCCATGTCGCCCGGCGCCTCACAGGCCGAGCGCCTCGCCGACGTCGCGCCGCACGGCATCGAGGCGCGCGCGGGCGGTCTCCTTGGCGGCACCGAGCTCGGCGGCGGACCCGACCGGCTCCACCACCTCGAGGTAGCACTTCAGCTTCGGCTCGGTGCCGCTGGGCCGGATGATCACGCGGGTCCCGTTCTGCGTCAGGTACAGGAGCCCGTCCGTGGGCGGCAGCTGCGCGGAGCCCCCGGCGAGGTCCTCGGCCGCGCTCACCGTGGAGTCGGCGAACGACGTCGGCGGGTTCTCGCGCAGCCGGTTCATCATCGCGCCGAGGAGCCCGAGGCTGCCCACCCGCACCGAGAGCTGGTCGGAGGCGTGCAGCCCGTGGACCAGGAACGCGTCGTCGAGCAGGTCGAAGAGCGTGCGGCCGGCGGCCTTGGTGGCGGCGGCGAGCTCGGCCAGCAGCAGTCCCGCGGAGATGCCGTCCTTGTCGCGCACGACCTCCGGTGCCACGCAGTACCCGAGGGCCTCCTCGTACCCGAAGGCCAGGTCGTGCACGCGCGCGATCCACTTGAAGCCGGTCAGGGTCTGGGCGTGGCCGATCCCGGAGACGCCCGCGATCCGTCCGAGGAGGCGCGAGGACACGATCGAGTTCGCGAAGACGCCCTGGCGCAGGGCGTCGGGGCGGGCAGCGTCGGTTCCGCCGCCGTCCCGCGACGCCGCGGTGAGGCGTGCGGCGAGGTGCAGGCCGAGGAGCGTGCCCACCTCGTCGCCGCGCAGCATGCGCCACGCGCCCGTGGCGGGCTCGAGCGCCGCGAGTGCCACGCGGTCGGCGTCAGGGTCGTTGGCGATCACGAGGTCCGCGCCGACCTGCCCGGCGGTCTCGAGCGCGAGATCCAGCGCTCCGGGTTCCTCCGGGTTGGGGAAGGCGACGGTCGGGAAGTCCGGATCGGGCTCCGCCTGGCGCTCCACGAGGGTGACGTCGTCGAACCCCGCCGCGGCGAGGACCGCGCGGGCGGTGCGGCCGCCCACGCCGTGCAGGGGCGTGAGGACGATCTTCAGGTCGCGGTCCCGGCTGGACGGGTCGGCGAGGCCGGAGACGGCGGCGACGTAGTCGGTCTCGATGGTCTCCGGCAGCACGGTCCAGCCGTCGGAGGCGAGCTCGATGCGGTCCGCGGCCTCGATGCGGGCGGCGATGCCGGCGTCGTGCGGTGCCACGATCTGGACGCCGCGCGCGTCCTCCTCCACGGCGCGCCCGCCGAGGTACACCTTGTACCCGTTGTCCTGCGGCGGGTTGTGGCTCGCGGTGACCATGATGCCCACCTCGCACTCCAGGGCGCGGATGGCGTAGGCGAGCACCGGCGTCGGCAGCTCGCGCGGCATGAGGAACGTCTCGATCCCGGCGGCGGTGAAGATCGCCGCGGTCTCCTCGGCGAAGATCCGCGAGTTGTGGCGTGCGTCGAAGCCGACGACGGCGCGGGGAGCGTAGGAACCGGCGGCGAGATCGAGCGCGTGTGCGGCGACGCCCGCGGCGGCCCGACGGACCACCACGCGGTTCATGCGGTTCGGCCCGGCGCCTAGGGCGGCACGCAGGCCGGCGGTGCCGAAGGCGAGCGGACCGGAGAAGCGGTCCCGCAGGTCCTGTTCTGCGGCGGCGGCGGCGGAGTCACCGGCGCGCACGTGCGCGACGACCGCGCGAAGCTCCTCCGCGGTCTGCGGGTCCGGGTCCGCGGCGGCCCAGGCATCCGCGGTGGTGAGGAGGGTGTCCAGTTCCGAGGTGGTCATGCGGGCCCCTAACGTGGGTCGGCGGAGGAAGTCCGACGGGCGCCGGTCAGGGCCCGCGTGCTGCAGATGGCTGGTGCGCTGGTGCGCTGGTGACCTGGGTCAGAGGGCGGCGACGATGTCGGCCAGCAGGCGGGAGATGCGCGGCCCGGCTGCCTGTCCGGCCTCGAGGACCTCGGTGTGGCAGAGCGGAACGGGGCTGATGCCGGCGGCGAGGTTCGTGACGAGCGAGATGCCGAAGACCTCCATGCCGGCATGCCGGGCGGCGATGGCCTCGAGCGCGGTGGACATGCCCACGAGGTCGGCGCCGATCCGCCTGGCGTACTGCACCTCGGCGGGCGTCTCGTAGTGCGGGCCGGTGAACTGCGCGTACACGCCCTCCTCGAGGGTGGGATCGACCCTGCGGGCGAGGTCGCGGAGGCGCGAGGAGTAGAGGTCCGTCAGGTCCACGAACGTCGCACCCTCGAGCGGGGAGGACGCCGTGAGGTTGATGTGGTCGCTGATGAGCACCGGTGTGCCGGGCTGCCAGTGCTCCTTCAAGCCGCCGCACCCGTTGGTGAGGATCATCGTCGTCGCACCGGCAGCCGCCGCGGTGCGTACACCGTGCACCACGGCCCGCACGCCCTTGCCCTCGTAGAAGTGGGTGCGGGCCCCGAGCACGAGCGCGCGCTTGCCGTTGGGCGTCAGCACGGAGCGGATGGTGCCGGTGTGGCCGACGACGGCGGGAGCCGAGAAGCCGGGGATCTCCGCGGCGTCGAGCGTGTGGGTGGTCTCGCCGATCAGCTCGGCGGCCTCGCCCCAGCCGGAGCCGAGGACGAGGGCGGTGTCGTGCCGGTCGATGCCGGTTGCTCGGGCGATGTGGTCGGCAGCGTCGCGGGCCAGGTCAAAAGGATCAGAAGTCACCGTTACAACTTACCCGCTACCACTTGCCCGGTGCGTTGCGGCCGCTGGACGGGACGCCCCGCCGTCCTGTCCGCGCGCCGCGCCCGCGCCGTTCGGGCATGTCGGTGGTATGGGCAATAATCGGACGGTGACGAACCAACTCGATTTCAGTTCACTGCGCCTCGCGATCCTCGGTGGCGGCCCCGGCGGCTACGAAGCGGCGATGGTTGCGGCGTCGCTCGGCGCGAAGGTCACCATCGTGGAGCGCAAGGGCCTCGGCGGGTCCGCGGTGCTCACGGACGTGGTGCCGTCCAAGACCCTCATCGCCACCGCGGACACCATGACGCGCTTCACGGACGCGAGCGGCCTCGGGGTGCACTTCTCCGCCGACAGCGCCGTGTACGCGGACCTGGACAAGGTCAACCAGCGGCTGCTGAAGCTCGCGCTCGAGCAGTCCTCGGACATCCGCGCCACCCTCGAACGCCTCGGAGTGCGGGTGCTCATCGGCACCGGCAAGCTGCTCGACGACCACCGGCTCGAGGTCGAGGCCGACGGCGAGACCACCATCGTCGAGGCCGACGCCGTGCTGCTCGCGGTCGGCTCCACGCCGCGCGAACTGCCGAGCGCCATGCCCGACGGCGAACGTATCTTCAACTGGACGCAGCTCTACAACCTCCGCGAGATCCCGGAGCACCTGGTCGTCGTCGGCTCGGGTGTGACCGGAGCCGAGTTCGCGAGTGCCTACAACGGTCTCGGTTCCAAGGTCACCCTCATCTCCAGCCGGGACCGCGTGCTCCCGGGGGAGGACGCCGACGCCGCGGAGGTGCTCGAGGGCGTCTTCAAGGACCGCGGCATGACCGTGCTGTCCCGCTCGCGGGCCAACTCGGTGGAACGCACCGACACCGGCGTGATCGTGACCCTCGGTGACGGCAGCACGGTCGAGGGCAGCCACTGCCTCGTCGCCGTCGGGGCCGTCCCCAACACGAGCGGGATCGGCCTCGAGGAGGCCGGGGTCGCGGTCAGCGAGTCCGGGCACATCCAGGTGGACGGCGTCTCACGGACGACGGCGTCGAACGTGTATGCCGCGGGGGACTGCACGGGTGTCTTCGCCCTCGCCTCGGTGGCCGCGATGCAGGGCCGGATCGCCATCGCCCACCTCATGGGTGACTCCGTGAGCCCCATTAAGCTCAAGCAGGTCGCGTCGAACATCTTCACGTCCCCCGAGATCGCCACGGTGGGCGTGACGGAGGAGGACATCGCGTCCGGCCGGTACCAGGGCGACATCGTGAAGCTCTCCCTGCACACCAATGCGCGCGCGAAGATGATGAACGTCAAGGACGGCTTCGTGAAGGTCATCTCGCGCAAGGGCTCCGGCACGGTGATCGGCGGCGTCGTCGTCGGCCCGCGTGCCTCGGAGCTGATCTTCCCGCTCGCGCTCGCCGTGACCAAGAAGCTGCACGTCGACGACGTCGCCAACACGTTCACGGTGTACCCGTCGCTGACCGGGTCCATCTCGGAGGCGGCGCGGCGCCTGCACGTGCGGCTCTGACGCAGCGCTGCCGCCCGCCCCACACCGATCCTGCCCGGTTCCCGGCCCTGCCCGGTTCCCGGCGTCCAACATGTGGACACGTTTATCCACGTGCTGGACGCCGGTGGTCTGATATCAGGATTCAAGTGAAGCGCGGGCGCCGTGCCGCGGGAGCTTCGTGCACCCGGTGGCGGTGCCTCGTATGAGAAAGCCGCAACCATGACCTCCTCCACCGCCGCTGGTGCCAGCGGGACCACGAAACCGTTGAACTCCCGGGGCAAGGTGATCTTCGCCAGCCTCATCGGGACCACGATCGAGTTCTACGACTTCTACATCTACGCCACGGCCGCCGTGCTCGTGTTCCCGGCGCTGTTCTTCCCGAACCAGACGTCCGCGAACCAGCTCCTGAGTTCCTTCGCCGTCTTCGGCGTCGCGTTCGTCGCCCGCCCGCTCGGCTCCATCGTGTTCGGCCACTTCGGCGACAAGATCGGCCGCAAGGCCACTCTCGTGGCCTCCCTGCTGACCATGGGTATCGCCACGTTCCTCATCGGCCTGCTCCCGGCGGCCACGAACGAGGGGTGGGTCTTCCTGGCGCCGCTGCTGCTCGTGGTGCTGCGCTTCCTCCAGGGGCTCGCCCTCGGCGGTGAGTGGAGCGGCGCCGCGCTGCTGGCCACCGAGAACGCGCCCGAGGGCAAGCGCGCCGTCTACGGCACGTTCCCGCAGCTCGGAGCGCCGATCGGCTTCATCCTGGCCAACCTGCTGTTCGTCCTGCTGAGCAGCACGCTCAGCCCGGAGGCGTTCCTCGACTGGGGCTGGCGGGTTCCGTTCCTGCTGAGCGCCGTCATGGTGGTCATCGGCCTCTACGTTCGGCTGAAGCTGATCGAGAGCGCGTCCTTCCAGAAGGTCCAGAAGGAGGGCAAGGTGGTGAAGGTCCCGCTCGGCACCACGTTCCGCCTCCACTGGCGTGCACTGATCCTCGGCACCTTCATCATGTTCGCCACCTACGTGCTGTTCTACTTCATGACGGCCTTCACGCTGACCTACGGGACGGCGCCGTCGAGCCTCGAGCAGGCACAGGCCCGCGCGGAAGCAGCCGGCAAGCAGTTCACCGCGGCGCAGGAGGCCGCCTTCGTGCCCGGCCTCGGCATGGCACGGACCGACTTCCTGTGGATGCTCATCATCGGCGTCGTGTTCTTCGGCATCTTCACCATCGTGTCGGGGCCGCTCGCGGAGCGCTTCGGCCGCCGCAAGATGCTGCTCGCCACGACTGTCGGCATCGCCGTCTTCGGTCTCCTGTGGGCGCCGCTGTTCGCCGCGGGGACTGCCGGCGCGATGGCCCTGCTCATCATCGGGTTCATCCTCATGGGACTCACGTTCGGACCCATGGCTGCGGTGCTGCCCGAGCTGTTCCCCGCCAACGTCCGGTACACCGGATCCGCCGTGGCCTACAACGTGTCGAGCATGATCGGCGCAGCACCCGCGTCCTTCATCGCGGTGGCCCTGTGGCAGGCTGCCGGCGGCAGCACGGTCCTCGTCGGCGCCTACCTGACGGTCGCCGCGGTCCTGACGTTCATCGCGCTGTACATCTCGCGCGAGACCCGGGACAACGACTACGAGAACAACGTCGCCTGACCCGGCTTCCCGATCACGGGCTCCTCAGCCCGTTCGGCGGCGCCGCACCCGCCCGGGTGCGGCGCCGCCGTCGTTCCTGGGTGTCCTGCGCCGCGGCCCCGGCGCCGTCATCGGGGCGCATCGTAGACTGGAAGGACCGGTGGCATACCGGTTCCGGTGCGGCGCGAGGACTTCGTGTGCCCGGACGCGGGTCGACGGGGTAGTAGAAGCGGGTGGCATGGAGAAGCAGGCACTGACCGGCCGGTACGCGGTAGGAGAGCGGATCGGGGCCGGGGGTATGGCGGACGTCTTCTCCGCCCGTGACACGAGGCTCGAGCGGGACGTCGCCATCAAGATCTTCCGGCCCGGCACCGCCGACGGTCTGGAGCGCGGGTCCGCGGAGGCCCGGATGCTCGCCGGGCTCGACCACCCGGGTCTGGTCCGCGTGCTGGACATGGACAGCGGCGAGCACGACGGCGCCGCCTATCTGGTCATGGAGCTCGTCGACGGCCCCGATCTGAGGGACCTGCTGAAGGCCGGAGGGCCGCTCGGTCAGGAGGACGTCCGGGTCATGGCGCTGGACCTCGCGCGGACGCTGCAGTACATCCACGGCCGGGGGATCGTGCACCGCGACATCAAGCCGTCCAACATCCTGACTCGGCAGGCCGATCCGGACAGCGGCCAGTTCCGCTACCTCCTCACCGATTTCGGGATCGCCCGGTTCTTCGACGGCACCCGCGTCACGGCCACCGGCCAGGTCATCGGGAGTGCCGCCTACTTCAGCCCGGAACAGACCCGGGGCGACGGCGTGGGGCAGCCTTCGGACATCTACTCGCTCGGCCTGGTGATGATCGAGGCCCTCACCGGAGACCGGGTGTTCCCCGGCACCGGGGTCGAGAGCGCACTGGCGCGCCTGCACCGTAGCCCGTCCATCCCGCATTCTGCGGGTCCTGCGCTGTCGGCGCTCCTGGTGTCGATGACCCTCGACGAGCCTGCCGACCGACCCGATGCCGCGCAGGTGGTCCGGGCCCTGACGGCCATGGGCCCGCAGCAGCACGATCACGGGACCACCACGGTCCTGCCCGTCGCGGAGTCCCCGACAGCGGCCATGCCGGCTTTCGGTGGAACCGTGCCGACCACCGCTCTGCCGGCTTCCGGCGTACCGGTTCCGCAGGGCCTGCCGGTCCAGCAGGACGACGCGGCGCGGATGTCCGACGCCGACGCCGACGCCGACGCCGACGCCACGGCGCTCGCTGCGTCCGCGCCGCTCGATCGGCCGTCCGTTCGTCCGTCCGTTCGTCCGTCGTCCCCGATCAGCGCCGAGCGTCCTCTGCCGCCGGAACAATCCGAGACCGATGCCGCAGACGCCGTCACCCGATCGGGGCCGAGCACTCCAGCGGCCAGGAACGCTCCGCCGCGAGGCACCGCCTCACGAGGGCGCCGCCGTCGTTCCTTCTGGCTGCTCGCCGTGCTGGCTGTCGTGGTCCTGGCGGTGGCGCTCTGGGCCGTCGTCCTGAATATCGGTGGCGATCCCGCCCCCGCCGTCGAGCCCCTGCCCACGGTGACCGGCGAGACAGGCCAGAGACTGCAGGAACTCTACGAAAGCGTGAAGCCATGAGCCGTACCACGAGGTCCCGAGTCGCGGTGCTGGTCGCTGCCGCCGTCCTCCTGACGGGGTGCGGGGCGCCAGCGATCGATACCGCGACGGCGAGCGACCTCCAGGCCGAGGTTCGCAGCATCGCCTCGGCCGCTGCCGCAGGTGACGCGGTGGGAGCGATCGCCCTCGCGCAGAGCCTGAAGCAGGAGGTGGACGCGGCCCGCGCAGCGGGCACCGTCACCGAGGACCGGGCCACCACGATCGGTCTGCGCATCGACGCGGTGATCGCCTCCCTCGAGGCCGGCCGGGTACCGGCCGACGATGCATCGACCGGAGTGCCCGGCAAGGAGCCGGCGGGACCGACCGAAGCGCCGGTCGAGGTGTCGGCCGACACGCCGGCGCCGGATGCGACGTACGCTCCTCCCGCGCAACCCACGCCGATGGCACCCACCCCTGCTCCGGTCCAGCCTGCACCCGCCCCGATCCCGGAGGAGAATGCGGAGGACGGCCCGGATACGGGATCGGAGGACGCCGGTGAGGAGGCAGCGGGTGAGGATGCCGTACCGGGCGAACAGGGCGGCAGGGCCGCGGACAAGGCGGCCGAACAGCAGCGCAAGGCCGAGGAGAAGGCCAGGGAGGCTGCTGAGAAAGCCGCTGAGAAGGCTGCTGAGAAAGCTGAGGAGTCAGGCAGGAAGGGCAAGCCCGACGACCAGTGACGCCGGACGTCGATCGCGGCGGTTACGCTCGGCTGCCCGGCCTACCCGAGGGCGCTGCTGTCCTCGGCCAGGCTGATGGCGGCATGGATGATGGCGTCGGTCATGGTGGCCAGCACCTCCCGATCGACGTTGCTGATGTCATCGCCGGAGGTGTGGTAATTGGGATCCCGTGGCTGGTTCGCAGCGCCGCCGAACAGGTCCGCATGCCTTGCCGATTTCCGCTCACTGCTGCCGGTGAACAGGCCTCCCACCGGGACGGCCTCCTCCGTGAACGCCACCTGATCGGAAACGATATCCCAGCTGACTGTTACCCACGGCTGGTCGCGGGCGTCGAAGTAGTCGGTGAAGAACTCCATGATCTCCAGCGAACCGTCGGGCACTTCATTCCGGGAGTCGCCGTTCGATTCCCGCGCGTCGTAGACCCCGATGACATGGTTCGGTGAGGCGACCATGTCGAAATTCAGGTAGGCGGCGATGTTGTCGAGCTCGTCGCTGTCATGATCCGCCAGGTCATCGACGTAGAATCTGGAACCGGGCGTCCCCCGGTACTCCTCGGCTCCCCACCACGCGAAGCGCACTTTGTTGGTGGGTTCGTCCCGTTCACTGAGCTCCTCCGCGGCCACCAGCAGTGCAGCCACGCCCGAGGCGTTGTCATTGATCGCCGGACTGTCCGACACCCCGTCGAGGTGCGCGCCGAGCATGATCACATTGTCCGCACTGCCGCCGGCGGTCTCGGTGATAACGCTGAAAGTCTCGAATTCCTCGCCACTACGTCCGACGGTGAAGTACTGGCGGCTGGTGCGATAGCCCGCGCTCTCGAGCTGCTGTTCCACGTACTGAGCGGCGGCCTCGTATCCGGCGGTGCCGGCAGCACGATCGCCATGCTCGTCGGCAAGTGCCTGGAAAGCCTCCAGATGGCCGTACGCGCCGAGGTCCTGCGGAGGCGGAGGCGGCGGCGGCCCGAAACGGTCCAGCAGCCCGATGGCCGTGACAAGCGTCAGCAGCAGGGTGACCGCGCTGAACCCCGCAATCGCGGCTATTGCTATCCGGCGCCGGCGTCGGTGACGCTTCCGATGCCGCTTCCGGTGCCGATTCATGGTGTCCTTTTTTGCGTAACAGCATCACATCAGGAGTATTCTAGCGTTCTCGGGCTGCTGCCCATGGACTTCCCGTCGGCAAGTACGCGGTCGTGAGGACGAAGTCACCCGTGACCGTCCACCGTCCTTCCAGTTCCTCGACCGTGCTGGTCCGGTCCGTTCCGACGGGCGCCAACAGACGAGCACGAAACGTCCGCGAACCGGGCTCGATCCGCACCGATACGTCCTCGAAATCCAGCCATGCCCCCGTCAGGGGGTACCAGGCCTTGTACACGGACTCCTTGGCGCTGAATACTACGCAGGACCAGGGCAGCCCCGGCTCCTTCCGCGACAGTGCCTCGATCATCACCCGTTCCTCCGGGCGGCAGACGATCTCGTACACTCCCGGCGGGAGTGCACGCCCCGGCTCCGCATCCAGCCCGATGGCGGAGTAGGTGCTCGACCTGGCCACCACGGCGGCGCGGTAGTTCCGGCTATGGGTCATACTGCCGACGACGCCGATGGGCCAGATCGGGGCGCCCCTGGCGTCCGGCAGCAGCGCATGGGCTTGGTATCGTGGGCCGCCTTCCGGCGCGAGTTCTGCGAGGGCACGGCGAGCGAGGGTTCGCACCGTGTGGAACTCACGTCGGCGTGCGGCAGTGGCGGTCCTGACTGCGGCGAGTTCCTCCGGAAGAACCGCGCTGGGCACCAGATCGCCGAAGCACTCCTCCGCGTAGGTGCCCGGGGGAAGAAGGCCCCTCACCGGGAAACCGGCCCGGAGGCCCCGGCAGCACCGCCTGCGGGCTCTTCGTCCACGATCTGCCGGAAGTTCCTCGCGGCCCCAGCGACTATCCGTTCAAGTGGTCCTTGCCCCATCCGCCGGCTCCAGATCATGCCGAACGCCATGGCGACCGCTACATGCACGACGAACCACAGGCCGGGGTCGTCGTAGTGCATCTCGGTGCTGAGCGCGAGTAGGTGCGCGGAGTACAGGGTCAGGGTCATCGACCCCATCGCGGCAAGGGGGGTCAGCCAACGTCCCGCCTTCCGGCCGACAGCGATCAGTACGGCGGTCACCAGGAGGCCGATGCCGAGGCTGCTGGCGATCGAGAAGGGCGTGTTGTTGTGTGGAGTCGGGACGACGAGCCACCAGGCCGAGGTATCCGGAATGTACGCGAGTCCGAACAGGATGGACTCGTCCAGAAAGTCTTCGTCGATCCCGGCGTCGAGCATCTGATCGTAGCCACCACCCACGGAGTACAGCAGGAGCGACGACACGACGTTGGACAGGATGGCCAGGCCGGCTCCGACTCCGGCGATCCAGACCAGTACGAGGCTCCTCCGCAGGTCCAGGCGACCTATCCCCAGGCCGACCAGGATGTAGACCATGTATGCCAGCGCCGGATAGGAACCGGTGAGCAGCAGTTGCGAGGCCACGCCGGCCGGCTCGGAGAAGATCAGCCCCAGCGTGGGATTGAGGGACGATCCCGGGGGCAGTAGCGGACCCAGGTTCTGCAGCAGGATCGGCGCGACGATACCGAAGGCCGCTGCACTGAGGAAGAGTGTCCTGGCTCTCAGGTGCAGGAACGGAATGGCAAGCAGGAAGAACACCGAATAATAGAGCAGGATACCGTTGGCCGGCGGGTCGTCATTCTGCGGCATGAACGCTGAGACCACCAGTGCGACAACCCCGATCAGAAGGGCCCTCGCCACCAATCCCAGACGGTCTCCCGCCATCCTGCGTCCCACATGCGGTTTGCTCCCACCGGAGGCCAGCGCCAGACCCACTCCGGCGAGAAGGGCGAACAGTGCCGCCGAGTCTCCATAGAACAAGTTGAAGGACAACGACGGATCACCGGTGTCCTCGTTCTCGTCCGGAAGGATGTGGACGGCCATCAACCCGATCAACGCCAGACCACGTGCCGCGTCTATGCCGACCAGGCGCGCCCGACCCTGCTTCGGCTTTCCGCCGGCAGGGCCGGTCTCCTGCCCCTGCTCGTTCTGGAGTTCACTCATGGTCGGTCTGTTTCTCGCTTTCTAAACGATCTCCTGCGCGGGGTTGCCACCGTACCGGGCACCCTCCGGCACGTGGCTGCCCTTCATCAGGAAGGAATCCGGCTCCAGGGCCGAACCATCGCCCATGACGACGTCGTACAGCAGATAGGAGCCGACACCCAGGGTGACTCCCCGGCCGATGGTGATGGCGTCCCGTTTGAAGACACCGTCCTCCATCGAGTGGCACTGCACGACGCTGAACATATTGAGCGTGGTGTCGTCGCCGATGGTCACAAGCGTCTTCTCAGGAATGACGCAGCCGTCGTCGAAGACGCGCTTGCCCATCCGCACGCCGTGCAAACGCCAGAACAGGGGTTTGAACGGGGTCCCATCGAACAGCGGCAGCGGATACGCGATGAACTTCCAGAACCGTTCGTGCTGCCAGAACTTCCTCTCATAGATCGAGCATCGAAGCGGCACCATCGCCTTGAATCCCTGGGACGCACGTTCCAGCACGATGACGAAGGCAATCGTGAAGGCGCCGAAGCCCACAACGCCGATGTAGAGTCCGAGCCCCGGAATCCCCGGGAACAACGTGATGGCGAGCGCGACCGCGAGCAGGCCGGCGAAGGCGAGGATCCATCGGCTCGCCAGGTAAAGGCATATCGAGACCGCGTTGTGCCGGTTCTTGGCGGGCAGCCGGCGGAGGATCTCCTCCCGGCTGGTGATCTTGAGGGCCGATGTGTCCCGGTCGGCCGACCTCGGGATCTCGAACGCGGGCGAACCCAGCAGGCCGATGTCCTGCCGGACCTCGCCATGGATGGGAACCATGACCTTGCTGCCGAAGAGAATGTTGTCCCCGACGCGGGCTGCAGAGGGATAGGGGATGTCGTTACCGAAGAAGTTCCTCGCTCCGATCTTCACCTCGGACACACGGAAGGACGTACTCGAGTAATTGGCGTTCATGATCGACACGCCGTCGGAAACCATGGTTCCGGAGCCCAGGCTGGTCAGGTAGGGGTTCTCGTGGTCGAGCTCCGTCCCGACGTTCGACCCCGTCTGCTCCAGGTTGGGCTGCTTGTAGCCCAGAAGGCGGAGGTAGTGCACAACCAGGGAACTGTCCCCGCTGATGTGCATGAACTGGAAGACATTGGTCATCTGGAAGATGAGCCGGTGGGCCGCATAGTGCAACCCGTAGAGCGGGTACACCCGGTCCGGTCTGATCAACAGGTTGAGGAGCCGGGGAATCGTGAGCACGGCGGCAAGAACGAGGAACAGGCCACCGAAGACCAATCCGAAGGAGACGATCGCCAGATCCGCGTAGAACACCGGGTTCGCATAATCGAGATGACCGGTTTCCAGATAGGCGGGCAGGAGCAGTGCGAAGGAGAACGGAAGCAGGGGACCGAGGAGCCCCAGCCTGCTGACCACAACCAGCGCACCGTAGGTGACCCGCCGCCGCCGGCTCGACGGCATGGGGTCGACCAGCCGGTAGTTCACCTCGCTCGGCACCGCAGGAGATCCGTGCCAGCTCGCGCCCGCGGGTACCGACTGCAGCCGCTGCAGGGAGGACGCATGCCCCAGCTGCGCTCCGTCCCCCATCGCGGAGCCGATGTCCAGCACGCACTTCTCGCCGATCTGGGTGTTCTCGCCCAGCGCGACCCTCCCGGTCTGGATCCATCCGTCGCGGGCGCGGTAGCACAGGTAATACGTATCCTTGTGGATCACCGTCCCGCCGCCGATCGTCAACAGGTCAGTGCACACCGGGAGGTGGGGGGACAGGATGGCGACGTTCGGGCCGATCCTGGCGCCCAGCAGACGTAGGTAGATCGGGAGGATCGGCGTGCCGACGAAGAGGGCCAGCGGGTTCATCCTGACGAGGGTGCGGACGAACCAGAACTTGACGTAGGCCAGGGACCAGATGCGCACTTCCTCCTCTTTCCACCGGCCAAGGATCAGCCATTTGAGCAGGATCGGCACCAGGCTGAGTACAAGGAAGAAGCCGACTCCGAAGCCGATGGAACGCCCCCACATCTCCAGGACGTTCGGCGCTTCAATGATCCAGAGGAAGCCGACCACCATCGCCGTGATGAGGGCGTAGGAGTAGCCGATGGCGAGCGCAGCCTGCAGGGCACCGCAGAGCACGAATTCGAGGGTGCCGACCGACTCTCTCTTGGGCCGGTCGTACGGTTCCGGATCCGCCCACCGGCCGGCGGCGGCCGGTGAGGTGATGGCAGCCGCCAGTTCCCTGACCGTCGGATGCTCATAGATGACCTGCAGACCGACGGGCGGCAGGTCGGTGTTCTTCCGCAGCGCAGCGGAGAAGTGGGCGACCAGAAGGGAACTGAGCCCGAGGTGGTCGAAGATATCCGCGTCGACGGAGACCCTCTCCACTCCCAGGACAGCAGCGAGCTGCTCGGCGAGAGCCGCTTCGGTGTCCGTTGCCGGCTCGCAGTACTCGGCATCGACGGAGGTGCTGACCCGGGTGGTTGGTGTCGGCAGGTTCTTCCGGTCGGCCTTGTCGCTGGGCAGCATCGGCATGGTGTCCAGCTGCTCGTAGAATGCGGGGATCATGTAGCTCGGCAGCCGGTCGCGAAGCTCCTCCCTGATCATCTGCGGCGCAAGATCCGTGACGCCCTGGCGCAACGTGTAGAACGCGGCGAGCTCTGTCATCCCCGGTGCGGATGCATGGGTCTCCACCACGGCTTGGGCGATCCCGGCGACCTGAAGAAGCACTGACTCGATCTCGGACAGCTCGATCCGGTATCCGCGGATCTTGACCTGGGTGTCGATGCGCCCGTGGTACTCGATCAAGCCGTCCTCCGTGATACGGCCGAGATCGCCGCTGCGGTAGATGCGGCCGGAAGGATTGTTCGGGATGCCCATGAAGTCGGGGATGAAGGCTGCTCCCGTCTTCTCGGGATGATTCATGTACCCGACGGCGAGTCCGATCCCGGCTATGCCGATCTCACCCATCTCGCCCCGCGGCAGGGCCCGCGGCTCACTGGGATCGAGAATCATGGCTGTATAGGTCGGCAGGGGTTGCCCAAGGGTGATCGGCTTGTCGGGGTGCATGACGTCCCAGGTGGCAGTCACGGTCGCTTCGGTGGGTCCGTAGACATTCAGGAATCGCCGGTTCGGCCGGTGCCACCGGTCGGCCAGGTCACGAGGACAGGCCTCACCGGAGACGAGCAGGAAACGCAGGTCAGGGAGCTCGTTCTCCAGGGTGGCCAGCAGGGTGGGTACGCAGCACATGGCGGTAATTCGGTTGTCGATCACGAACCGTTCGAGGTCGGCGCCGAGCAGGCTCTTGGAACTCGGCTTCGGCACCAGTGTTGCCCCCACCATCCAGGGCACCCACATCTCCTCGACGGAGAAGTCGAAGGCGATCGTCAGCCCCTGATAGACCCGGTCGTCGTTCCTGTATCCGTACACCTCGGCGGCGACCCGCACGAAGTTGCAGATGCTGGCGTGCTCGATGGCCACTCCTTTGGGGCGGCCTGTGGACCCGGAGGTGTAGATGATGTAGGCCAGGTCTTCGACAGGATCGGGTTTCTCGCCATCTGTGAGGCGGGAGTCCTGCTGGGCCGCGATGTCCGCGGCGGCAGTATCGAGACTCAGAGCTCGGGGTCCGTTCTCCGGCAACAGGTCGGCCAGGTGGCTCAGGGTCAGCACCCGGTTGGTTTCGGAGTCCTCCATGATGTAGCCCATGCGGTCCGTGGGAAATCCGGCGTCCAACGGAACATAGGCTGCCTGGATCTTCAGCACCGCCAGCATCGAGATGTAGGACCATACCGCGTGGTCGAACAACAGTGCGATGCGGTCGCCGGCCGTCGCTCCGTCGGCCAGTAGGTGACGGGCCAGCTGATTGGCCCGCGCGTCGAGCTGGTCGTAGGTCAACGTCGCATCATTCGACTCGACGGCCAACTGGCCCGCTCGGCCGTCGCGGCGCAGCACGTCGCATTGGCCTTCGAAGAGCGCTTCCAGACGTTCGCCCGGTGACCAGCGCACACTCTGGCGGTGCGGGGATTGCAGCAGCAGAGGGTTCAAAGCCGCCGTCTCCGCCTCATCGGATGCCGCGGCATAAGCGGGGCTGTCCCGGTCGGCGCGCACGAGATCTCCGCTGCGATACACCCTGGGCCAGCCCAGGGCGGCAATCGGTGCTTGCTTCACGGCGTCTTCACCTGCATCGAGGTACCGACCCAGGCCGACCCCGCCGATGACCAGTTCTCCCTTCTCGCCCCAGGCGACAGGCCGGTCGTCCTTGTCCACCACGGCCAGCTGCCAGCCGGGCAGCGGGAGACCGATGCGTACCGGGGTTGCCCCGTCTGCTGCAGCACACGCGACGACAGGGCCTCCGACGGGCCCATAGGTGTTCCAGGCTTCCCGCTCCGGGCTCGCCAGTCGCGCTGCAAGGGCCGGGGGGCACGCCTCACCGCGAAAAATCAGCAGACGGACGTTCTGGAGCGATTCCGCCGACCACTGCGCAGCCAGGGCAGGCTCCGCCGACACCACTGTGATGCCCCGTGCGGCAATCCAGGGGCCAAGGTCTTCGCCGGAGCGGACGATCTCCCGAGGAGCCGGTATCAGGCAGGCGCCGGACTGCCAGGCCAACCACATCTCGTCGCATCCGACATCGAACCCGGCGGTGAGGCCGCCCAGCACGCGATCTCCCGGCCCGAGCGGCTCCGCCGTGCAGAAGACGAACGCTTGTGCGTCCACCCGTGCGGCCACGGAGCGATGTGAAACGGCGACCCCCTGCGGCCCGCCGGACGTCCCACGGGTGAAGATGGAGAGCACATCGTCGTCGACCGTGGGCGGCCGATCCTCGCCCTGCGGGGGCGCTTCGACGACGGTGCGGACCTGAAGGCCGGCGTCGATGATGGCGCAGACTTCGGCCTGCTCCCACACCGTGGCGGCCCAGCCCTCGGGCTCGTCAGGATCAACCGGCACGTAGGCCGCTCCCCGGGCGAGCACGGCCAGCACGGCGATGTAGAGATCGACGGTGCCGGGCGCCATGACAACGCCGACCCGGTCTCCGGTGGCGATCCCGCGGTCGCGCAGGTCCAGGGCCAGCGTTTCGATCCGCCCCAGCAGGGAGAGGTAACTCAAGGACGTGGTGCCGTCATCCAAAGCTGACGCGTGCGGGTATTCGTCGACGGTGTGGAAGAGGATGTCCAGCAGCGTGCGAGGGGCCGGTGCAGGGCCTCCGGAGTACACGGCGATGCTGCCGGCCTCTTCATCGGCCGCTGCCATGGCCCGCGGGGCGGGAGCGGTTACGAAGCCGTTGTGGACGACCCGGTGGGCCCCTGTCGCCGGTGCGTGCGCCGGCAGCTTCCGGACCGGCACGGTGGTGCTGCCCGGCTCCGGAGAAGAATTGTCGAGCAGAGCCACTCCGTGTCTCCCTCCGTGGTGCTCTTGGTCATATGGGGGTACTTGTGCCGGATCGGCGATGGCGTCATTGTGTGACCGCCTACGTTTTCCTCTGGATGCCACGCGAGCTGCCCCTATCCCGTTGCCGCGGCCGTCCGAACCCGAGCGGTGGAAGTGCGCCTGACGCGCTGTTCGGTCGCCGTCGCCCTTGGCGGTGGTGTCAGCCCGAACGCCGTCTCCAACGAGCGGACTGCATCAGCCAGCTGATCGGCAGGGGTCACCGCCACGATGGACAATTCGGACATCGAGATCATCTGCACGCTGATTCCTGCTTCGGTCAGAGCCTTGAAGAACGTGTAGAAGGGTATGGGGGAGGAGCGCATGCCGAGCCCGTTGAGCGAAACCCTTCCCATCTCATCGGTGTGGTGGAGGGACTCGAAGCCGACGTGGTTCTGGGCTGCGTGCAGTACGCCGATGGCTGCCGTCAGCTCCGCGGAAGGGAGAGCGAAGGTGATATCCGAGAGCCGGCCGCCTGCAAGTCGAGGATTTCCGGTGATCATCTCGATGTGCAGACCCGATGCGGAGAGGTTCTCGAGCAACCTCGCCGTGGCCGTGGAGCGGTCCGGGACGCCCGTGACAGTGATACGCGCAGCAGAGTTGGAACTTGCCACGCTGGAAACCACGGTTCGCTCGCCTGCGCGCGCGTCCGGGCCCGACTGGTCCGAACTCGGCAGAATCATGGTGCCCCGCTTCTGCACGAACGAGGACCGTACGTGAATCGGAACACCGAAGCGACGAGCGTACTCGATGCATCGAAGATGCAGAACCTTCGCTCCCGAGGCCGCGAGCTCGAGCATCTCCTCGCTGGAGAGCATCTCGATCTTGCGGGCCCTGGGAACGATCCGCGGGTCTGCCGTATAAATACCGTCTACATCGGTATAGATCTCGCATACGCTTCCCAGAGCCGCTGCAAGCGCGACGGCGGTGAGGTCCGAGCCTCCCCTCCCGAGCGTGGTGACCGTTCCTTCCGTCCCGCTGATGCCCTGGAACCCTGCCACCACCGCAATCCGTCCGCGCTCCAGGCAGGCCCGTAACCGGCCTGGATTCACGTCCGTGATGCGTGCTTTCCCATGGCAGTCGTCGGTGATGAGGCCGGCCTCACTGCCGGTGAACGTCCGCACCTCGGCTCCAAGGTCTGCCAGCGCGATCGCCAGCAGAGCCGCGGATACGAGTTCGCCGGTCGTCAGGAGGGTGTCGAGTTCGCGGGCACGGGGGTGAGGGGAGATGCTTGCCGCCAGGTCCAACAACTCGTCGGTGGTGTCGCCCATCGCGGACACCACCACGACCACCTGATATCCCGACGCCTGTGCCTCTGCCACCCGCATCGCAGCGCGTCGAATCCCTGCGGCATCGGCGATGGACGAGCCACCGTACTTCTGCACGATGACGTTCCCCGGTGAGCCGGTCATTTCGTGCCTACGGGGAGGTTGTCCGGCTGCAGCAGACCGGGGATCGGAAGGGCGCTGTGCGGCAGGGACACTGCGCCTTCCACCTCACGCACAGCAGTTTCATGCGGGAGCTCGAGCACTCTCATCGTGAACCTGATTCGAGGACTTCCTCGCTCAGGACGCCCGGTAAGTCCTCCGCCGGCTCACCGCTGACCGAACGGACCGCGTCGGCAAGAATGGCGAGACCATAGGCGAGGTTCTCCGCGCTGATGGTCAGCGGCGGCATGACTTTGACCACTTCTCCCACGGGCCCGGAGGTTTCCACGAGCAGGCCGCGGGCGAAGGATTCGGCGGCGACTTTCCGTGCCATGGTGGGGTCCGGACAATAGACACCGGCCAGAAGTCCTCTGCCACGGACGTGGGCGCCTTCGATGCTGTCAGCAATCGCGGCCAGACCCCCGTGCAACTGGACGGACCGAGCAGCGATCTGCCGTTCGAATCCACGGCCGTCCCAGAAATGCTCGAGCGCGGCAGTTGCGGTCACAAAGGCCGGGTTGTGACCACGGAAAGTGCCGTTGTGCTCCCCGGGCTTCCAGATGTCGAATTGGGGCTTGAAAAGCGTCACAGCAAGCGGAATGCCGAAGCCGGAGAGCGATTTGGACAGGCAGACGATGTCGGGTTGGATGCCCGCTTCCTCGAAACTGAAGAACGTGCCGGTACGCCCGCACCCGGCCTGGACGTCGTCGACGATGAGAAGCACGCCGTGCTGCTGGCAGAGAGCGGAAAGACGGCGCAGCCACCCTGCACTGGCTGCCCGGAGCCCTCCCTCGCCCTGCACGGTCTCCACGATGACAGCAGCCGGCTTGTCCAGTCCGGACCCGCTGTCCTCCAACGCGCGCTGCAACCACAGCAGGTCGTCCGTCCCCCGGCCGAGGTACCCCTCGTAGGGAATGCTCGAGGTGTTGTTGAGGGGAACCCCTGCCCCGTGGCGTTTCATCGAATTTCCGGTGACGGCCAGTGCGCCGAGGGTCATGCCGTGGAACGCATTGCTGAATCCCAGCACGTGGTGCCGGCGGGTGACCTTCCGAGCGAGCTTCAGCGCTGCTTCAACGCTGTTGGTTCCGGTCGGGCCGGTGAACATGACCTTGTAGTCCAGGTTTCGGGGCAGAAGGATGAGTTCACGGAACGTCTCCAGGAAGCGCCGCTTCGCCGTCGTCTTCATGTCCAGCGAATGAATGACAGACCCCGAGCGCAGGTAGTCGATCAGCGGTTCCAGCAGGAGTGGATTGTTGTGCCCGTAGTTGAGTGCACCTGCTCCGGAGAAGAAGTCCAAATACTCTGTGCCGTCCTCGCTGTACAAGTGGTCTGCAGCGGCGCGGTCGAAAACTGTGTCCCAGTCCCGGCTGTAACTGCGGACCTCTGACTCCAAGGATGCGAAGATGTCTGTCATTTTTCTTCCTTAGGCGTTGCTAGCTTCCCGCTGCATCGGCGGAACGGGCACTGAACTGTCACGACCGTAGGAAGTGGACCTTGGAAAAAGGTTGGCGCGGGCAGCCGACGCCGGAGAATCCACCCGGGCTCCGGTCCGGCCGGTGCCTGCTCCCGCGAGCGAAGGGCACGGTGAAGGGCGCGGCGAAGGGGACGGCGAGGGGGACGGCGAGGGGGAGGATGCGGGGCTCGGGAACACGGGCACCGAAGGGTCCCGTGAAGGGTTCGTCCCAGGTGCCACGGCAGGCAGCGGGCACGGCGGCCGAGCAGGGAGCTGCGGGGAAGGCCCGGGGAATGCGGGCAACAAGGGCAAGGGCGGCCGGGCGACCGGCACGGTCGCCTGGCGGCTGATCCACGGCCGGGCCGGAACCGTTCCGCTCGGTCCGGGGCCGACAGCTGGGTCCCGGGCGGATACGCCCGGGAGCCAGCTGAAGGACGACAGGGCAGGCGGCCGGCTCCGGCGGGAGCTACTCCCGGATGGTCGCGATGACGGAGCCGGCCGAGACGGTGTCACCCGGGGCTGCTGCCAGCCCGGTCACCGTCCCCGCCCTGTGCGCCGTCAGGGGCTGCTCCATCTTCATGGCCTCGAGCACCACGATGAGGTCGCCCTCGGCCACCACCTCGCCGTCGGACACTGCGACCTTCACGATGGTGCCCTGCATCGGGGAGGTCAGCTCGTCGCCACTCATGGTGGCCTTGCCGGCGCGGGCCCGCGAGGACTTCTTCGACTTCGCCGGAGCGCTGGGTTTGCCGTTCGTCGACGCACCGAGCCCGGCCGGCAGCACCACCTCGAGACGGCGTCCGCCGACCTCGACGACCACGCGCTGGCGGGAATCCTCCTCGGGCGCCGGGTCCACCGCGCCCTTCCAGGGCTCGATGGTGTTCCTGAACTCCGTCTCGATCCAGCGCGTGTGGATCGAGAACGGGCCGTGGGCGGGAGCGAAGGCGGGATCGGCGACGACGGCGGCGTGGAAGGGCAGCACCGTGGGCATGCCCTCGATCACCATCTCGTCGATGGCGCGCCGGGCGCGCTGCAGGGCCTGCTCGCGGGTGGCGCCGCTGACGATGAGCTTGGCGAGCATGGAGTCGAAGTTGCCCCCGATGATCTCACCTGCCTCGATGCCGGAATCGACCCGTACGCCGGGGCCGCTGGGCAGTGTGAGAGTCTGCACCGTGCCGGGTGCGGGCATGAATCCGCGGCCGGCATCCTCGCCGTTGATGCGGAACTCGAACGAGTGGCCGCGCACCTCGGGGTCGCCGTAGCCGAGCTCCTCGCCGCGGGCGATCCGGAACTGCTCGCGGACGAGGTCGAGGCCCGTGACCTCCTCGGAGACGGGGTGCTCCACCTGGAGGCGGGTGTTGACTTCGAGGAAGGAGATGGTGCCGTCCTGCCCCACGAGGAACTCGCAGGTGCCGGCGCCCTGGTAGGAGGCTTCCCGGAGGATGGCCTTCGACGCCTCGTACAGCCGCGTGTTCTGCTCCTCGGACAGGAACGGTGCGGGTGCCTCCTCGACGAGCTTCTGGTTGCGGCGCTGCAGGGAGCAGTCGCGGGTGGAGACGACGACGACGTTGCCGTGGGCGTCCGCCAGGCACTGCGTCTCGACGTGGCGGGGGGCGTCGAGGAAGCGCTCCACGAAGCACTCGCCGCGGCCGAAGGCCGCCGTCGCCTCGCGCACCGCCGACTCGTACAGTTCGGGGATCTCCTCGTGGCTGCGGACCACCTTGATGCCGCGGCCGCCGCCGCCGAACGCCGCCTTGATCGCGATGGGCAGGCCGAACTCCTCCGCGAAGTCGATGACCTCCTGCACCGACCCGACGGGATCCTTGGTGCCGGGGACGAGCGGGGCGCCGACTCGCTCAGCGATATGGCGGGCCTGGACCTTGTCGCCCAACTGCGCGATGGAGTGCGGGGACGGGCCGATCCAGGTGAGGCCGGCATCGATGACGCGCTGCGCGAACTCGGCGTTCTCGGACAGGAACCCGTAGCCCGGGTGGACGGCATCGGCGCCGCTGCGCTCGGCCGCCTCGAGCAGGCGGTCCGCCACGAGGTACGACTCCGCGGCCGTGTCCCCGCCGAGCGCGAAGGCCTCGTCCGCCATGCGTACGTGCAGGGCGTTGCGGTCCGGATCCGCGTACACGGCGACCGAGGCGATGCCCTCGTCCCGGGCGGCGCGGATGACCCGGACGGCGATCTCCCCGCGGTTAGCCACCAGGACCTTCGTGACCGGACGACGCTGGCCGGCGGGGACGTCGGCATCGGGGGAGCTGCTGGCATCCGTGGACACGAATGGTGCGAGGGGGGATTGGCTCATGGGGCGTGAACTCCTTTTTCTCAGTTCGGAGCCTAGCCCGGTTTGGCGTCTTCCGCCCATGAATCGTGCTGAAGGGGAGTGTTGTACCCCCATCCTTTGTAGAGAACCTACAACGCGTTCGCGTGCGCCCACAGATCAGTGACGGAGACGCCGGCCGCCTGCAGGAGGCCGCGCAGCGTCGAGATGCTCAGCCCGACGACGGCGTGCGGATCGCCGTCCACGCGCTCGATGAACGCGCCGCCGAGACCGTCGATGGTGAACGACCCGGCGCAGTGCAGGGGTTCCCCGCTCGCCACGTACGCCGCGACCTCGGCGTCGGACATCGCACCGAAGTACACGCTCGCGGAGGACACTGCACCGATCGTGGCGCCCGATCCGCCGTCGCGCGTGTCCACGAGCCAGTGGCCCGTGTGCAGGACGCCGGAGCGCCCGCGCATCCGGCTGATGCGCTCGATCGCGACGGCGGGCTCGTAGGGCTTGCCGTGCGCCTCGCCGTCGAACTCGAACACCGAGTCGCAGCCGAGCACGAGGGCGTCGTCGGCGTCGTCGAGCGCCGCGACGGCCTCGGCCTTGGCCCGCGCGAGCAGCAGGGACGTGTCGTGCGGCTCGATCTCCCCGTACGCGGCGACGACGGCGGGCTCGTCGACGTCGGAGACCAGAATGGTGTGGCCGATGCCGGCGTCGGCCAGGAGCTTGGTGCGGGCGGGGGACTTGGAGGCGAGGATCAGGCGGGCCGTCATACGCCAAGCCTAGAGGCCCCTTCGGCAGTGACCGACAGGAGTCTCACCAGCGGTGCGCGACGTCGATCACCACCCTGGATCCGCCATCGTGGCCCGGCAGGACGATGACGCGGACCGGGAGGCGTGCCCGTACCCCGAGTCCGATCGTCGTCTGGCCCTCGAAGCTCCCCGCCCAGGCGACCTGGCGGAAGGTCGAGTACCCGCGTACGTCGACGACTTCGGCGCGATTGGAGGGGAGATATGTCGCGTGGCCGTTGCGGTACGCCGGGGCGCGGACGATGACCGCGAGCCGGGCGCCCCCACGGAGCGGGACGACGTGCCCGGACCCGTCCTGGTGGACATTCCCGACGTACCTCACGATGTAGCCCGGTGCCAGGCCCCGGACATCGACGACGAGTCGGTCGAAGCACTCGTGCCGCCCGGAGCGCACATCGGTGATGGGACCGGAGGAGTAGGAGCCGACGACCTTCGTCGTCGAGCCCCAGGAGATGCCGCAGTACGCGGCGGACGCCGGAGGCGCTCCTGCAAGGCCGAGGCCACCTGCAAGTGCGAGTGCGGCGAGTGTGGCGGAGAGTTTCTCCGTCAGGCGCGATGTGATCATGGCGCACCACCTGGTCGAACTGGATAGGTGCACCAATGGTCCTCCCGGAGGGGAGGGAAAGCGCCGCCATCCGGCGGATCGGCGCCGAATCGTTAGCCGGAGACGCGCGACGGCCCGCCCCGGGATGCCGGGACGGGCCGCAGGACGGGCGGCGGCTAGCGGGTGACGGACGCCGAGATGCCGTCGTTCGGTGCAGCCGCGTCGACCTCGTCGATGGCGCTGTCGTCGGCGAACGGGTCGCCGGTGCGCCGGGCGTTGTAGAGGTCGAGGTCCAGGAGCTGCTCGCGCCGGGCCACGATGGTGGGCACGAGCGCCTGGCCCGCGACGTTCACGGCGGTGCGGCCCATGTCGAGGATGGGATCCACGGCCAGGAGCAGCCCGACGCCGGCGAGGGGGAGTCCCAGCGTGGAGAGCGTGAGCGTCAGCATGACGACGGCGCCGGTGGTGCCGGCGGTCGCCGCGGAGCCGAGCACCGAGACCAGGGCGATGAGGAAGTACTGGGCCAGGGTCAGCTCGATGCCGAAGAACTGGGCCACGAAGATCGCCGCGATGGCCGGGTAGATGGCGGCGCAGCCGTCCATCTTCGTCGTCGCGCCCAGCGGCACGCCGAGATTGCGCTCGGTGACGCGCTGGGTGAGGGGGAGCGTGCCCACCGACGAGCGGGAGACGAAGGCCAGCTGGATGGCGGGCCAGGCACCCGAGAAGTACTGACGGACCGACAGGCCGTGCGCCTTGATGAGTGCGGGGTAGACGGCGAACAGCACGAGCGCGAGGCCCACGTAGATGGCGAGCGTGAATTTGCCGAGCGAGCCGATGGTGTCCCAGCCATAGACGGCCACGGCGTTGCCGATCAGGCCCACGGTGCCGAGCGGGGCGATCCGGATGATCCACCAGAGGACCTTCTGGATGACGGCCAGTGCCGAGGCGTTGAAGGTGAGGAAGGGCTCGGCCTGCTTGCCGACCTTCAGGGCCGCGATGCCGACGGCAATCGCGACGACGAGCACCTGCAGCACGTTGAAGTTCAGTGCCGTGGTGACAGCTCCGGACTCGGCGACGGACGACGACGCCTGGAGGCCGAGGAAGTTCGCGGGGACGAGTCCTGTCAGGAACGCCCACCAGCTACCCGTGCTGCCGGTGTACTCGGCGGGCGGGGTGGCGCCGGTGCCCGCGCCGGGCTGGAAGAGGACGCCCAGGCCGATGCCGATGACCACGGAGATCAGCGCGGTGATCGCGAACCAGAGCAGGGTCTGCCCCGCGAGACGTGCCGCGTTGTTGACCGCCCGGAGGTTGGCGATGGAGCTGACGACCGCGGTGAAGATCAGCGGGACCACGGCGGCACGAAGCAGGGCCACGTAGCTCGAGCCGAGCGTCGCGAGCGTGGTGCCCAGACCGTTCGGGGTCTCCT
The DNA here is from genome assembly GCF_058269215.1 of Arthrobacter sp. TJ-238. NCBI lineage: Bacteria > Bacillati > Actinomycetota > Actinomycetes > Micrococcales > Micrococcaceae > Arthrobacter > Arthrobacter sp. TJ-238. Next base: position 609,631 of record NZ_JBZCNH010000002.1, read on the forward strand.
TGGTGTGGCCCGTGTACTTGGCGAGGAGGCCGAGGGCGAGCCCGACCAGGAGGGCCGCGATGATCTGCGGGCCAAAGGAGGTCGCCCAGCGGGGCAACCGGCGCCGCGAGGGCGGGGAGCTGGTTCCAGTAGACACGCCCGAAACACTAGGGGGAGCTTTATACCCAAGTGAAGCGGGAGTTGCGAAATGTTACATCGCGGCCGGACGGTCAGGACACCAGGGCGCGGCGCAGCGTGTCGAGTCCGACGGAGCCGAGGTTGAGCGCGCGCGTGTGGAAGGCGCGGAGATCGAAGGCATCGCCCTCGCGGGCGCGCACCTCGTCGCGGACCTGCTCCCACAGGCGCTGGCCGATCTTGTACGACGGTGCCTGCCCCGGCCAGCCGAGGTAGCGCGTGTACTCGAAGTCCAGCTGGCCCTCGCTGATGGCGATGTTCTTCCTCAGGAAGTCGTAGCCCTTCTCCGGGGTCCAGGTGCCCTCGCCCCAGCGCTCGGGCACCTCGAGTTCGAGATGCACGCCGATGTCGAAGACCACGCGGGCCGCTCGCATGCGCTGGGCGTCGAGCATGCCGAGGCGGTCGCCGGGGTCGGACAGGAAGCCGAGTTCCTGCATGAGGCGCTCGGCGTACAGCGCCCAGCCCTCGCCCTGGCCCGAGACCCAGATGGCGTTGCGGCGCCAGGGGTTCAGCAGGGCCCGCTGGTAGGTGGCGGTCGCGACCTGGAGGTGGTGGCCGGGCACGCCCTCGTGGTAGACGGTGGTGGTCTCCTTCCAGGTGGTGAAGGAGTCCTCGCCCTCGGGCACGGACCACCACATGCGGCCCGGGCGGGAGAAGTCGTCGCTCGGCCCGGTGTAGTAGATGCCGCCCTCGTTGGTCGGGGCGATCCTGCACTCGAGGCGGCGCATGATCTCCGGGATGTCGAAGTGCACCCCGGCCATGGCGTCCACGGCCTTGTCCGAGAGTTCCTGCATCCACGCCTGCAGGGCCTCGGTGCCCTGGAGCTGGCGGGCGGGATCCTCGTCGAGGAGGCGCATGGCCTCCTCAATGCTCGCGCCCTCGCGGATCTCGTTCGCCACGGCCTCCTGCTCCGCGATCACGCGGTCGAGTTCCTCGACGCCCCACTGGTACGTCTCCTCGAGGTCGACGGCGGAACCGAGGAAGACGCGGGACATCAGGGCGTAGCGGTCGCGGCCTACGGCGTCCTTCTCGGGTGCGGTGGGCAGCAGGTCGTCCTGCAGGAAGGCGGCCAGGGCGCGGTAGGCGGCACGGGCGGCATCGGCGCCGGCGCGGAGCTGCTCGCGCACGGGCTCAGGAAGCTCGACGTCACCCGCGCTCGTGGTGGCGCCGAGCGCGTCGAAGAAGCCGCCGTCCTCCGCGTACTTCGTCGACTGCTCGATGACGATGGAAACCTGCCGGCGTGCGGCGACGAGGCCGCGCTCGCGGCCTGCACGGAGTGACGAGGTGTACCCGTCGATCGCGGCGGGCACGTTCGCCATGCGGCCGGCGATGTAGGTCCAGTGCTCTACCGTGTCGGTGGGCATGAGGTCGAAGATCGCACGGATACTCTGCGCCGGGCACGCGATGTTGTTCAGTTCGGCGTAGGCGAGGCCCGTCGCGTGGATCTCGAGGTCGAGCCCGAGGCGCTCCCGCATGGCGTCGAGCGTGACGGCGTCGACGTCGTCGGTGGGCTGCAGGTCGTCGAGGCGGAGCAGGGTCTCCCGGGTGGCCTCGGCCAGGGCCTCGATGCCCGCGGGTGAATAGTCCTGGTACTCGGTCTCGTGGCCGGGGATGCCCAGTTCGGTGGCGAAGTTCGGCATCAGTTCGAGCAGGGTCTCGTAGTAGGACGTGGCGACGGCGTCGATCGCCGTCGCAGGGCGTGCCGGGGGAGCGTCGGGGGAGGTGGGAGTGTCGGGAGCGTCGGAGGACGAAGTGTCGTGGGTCACCTGTCGAGCCTAGCGTCAGGCCGTTGCTCGAGGCCACAGCCACCCCGTCCTGCCTAGAGGTAGGGCCGCGTGATGAGCTCCAGATAGTGGCCGGACGGGTCGAGGAGGTAGACGCCGCGGCCGCCGTGCTCCGTGTTCGTCTCTCCCGGGTGAGTGCGCTGCGGGTCGGCCCAGTGCTCGGTACCTGCAGCGACGATCCTGGCGTACGCGCGATCGAAGTGGTCGTCGTCGAGCAGGTAGGCGTAGTGCTGGGGAGGGAACTCCACGGGCGGGCTCGCGAACTGCAGCAGCACCCCGTCGGGGAGCTGGATGTTAACGAACGGCCCCCAGGCGGGGGCTTCCGCTGCTTCGAGCAGGTCGCGGTAGTACGCGCCCATGGCGGAGCTGTCGAGTGAGGCGATGATGGTGTGGTTGAAGTGCGCTGTCATTGGATCTCCTTGTGCGTGGGCTGTCGGGATTGCTGTACAGCGACGCAAGGAGGAGCGCGGATCAGGTGCCGACCAGGTTGCCTATCCGGGAGCGGCCCGATCGGGCCTGACTGGTCATCATGGCGAGGAGCCTATCCGTCACATCCGCGGCGGTCCAGGGCTACGACGTCGTCCGCCCACGCGGGCAGGCATCGCCGGTGGTGTTCCTGCCGGCGTCGGGGCGGTATTCGAATGAGTGATCCTGCTGGAACTGCGCTGAATGCATAAAGGGCATGGAATTCGCAGGGCTCATCCGCACTGGCGGCCGCGCATTTGCATGGCTCGCGTTCTTCGAGATCGATGCGATTCCCAGCTGACTTCTTCAACAACATCACTCTCATTTTTGCGGCATATTCCTGTGGGGATGATGGGTAACGCGCAATTGGAAGGGCGGGTCAGAAGGGTGGTGGGTCGGGGGTGGTGGTGTAGGTGCGGCCGGTGGGGGAGGTCGCGGTGAGGGTGCCTGGGCTGCTGGGGGTGCTGGGGGTGCTGGGGGTGCTGGGGGTGCTGGGGGTGTGTTGGGTGTAGTGCCAGATGCCTTGGGTTTTGAGCATGTGGTGGGTGCGGCAGAGGTGGGCGAGGTTGTCGTGGTTGGTGGTTCCGTGGTGGGACCAGGGCACGGTGTGGTCGAGTTCGCAGCGGGAGGCGGGGGTGTTGCAGCCGGGGTGGCGGCAGGTCTTGTAGAGGACGCGTAGCCATTGTTTGAGGTCGGCCGGGACGGTGTAGGTGGTGCGTCCGACGCTGAGCACGGCCCCGGTTTCGGGGTGGGTGAGGAGTCGGGTGAAGGAGGGGGCGTGGGCGGCCAGGCGGCGGGCGGTGTCGGCGGGG
>NZ_JBZCNH010000020.1:0-582 GCF_058269215.1 Arthrobacter sp. TJ-238
GGCTGGTGGATCAGCAACGGGGTCCCCAGCTCCGCCAGGATCGCCGCGGCCTGCACCGTGCGCTCCGGCGAGTACGAGGAGATCCCCGCATACAGGGCCCGCCCCGACCGTACCGCGGTATCGAGGGCACCCATCGTCTCCTCCAGCGGGGTATCGGGGTCGGGGCGGTGGCTGTAGAAGACGTCCACGTACTCCAGGCCCATCCGCGTGAGCGACTGGTCCAGGCTCGCCAGCAGGTACTTCCGCGATCCCCACTCCCCGTACGGGCCCGGCCACATCCCGTAGCCGGCCTTCGTGGAGATGACCAGTTCGTCACGGAACGGCCGGAAGTCGTCCTTCAGGTGCCGGCCGAAGTTCGTCTCCGCGCTCCCCGCCGGCGGACCGTAGTTGTTCGCCAGATCAAAATGCGTCACCCCCAGATCGAACGCCCGGCGCAGGATGTCGCGCTGCACCTCGAACGCCTTGTCGTCACCGAAGTTGTGCCACAACCCCAACGACACCGCCGGCAGCAGCAGCCCGCTGGCCCCCACCCGCCGATACGGCATCGAAGCATAACGATTCTCAACAGGCACAAAAGTCATG